>NZ_JBNPUE010000044.1:0-1016 GCF_051168015.1 Bradyrhizobium sp. HKCCYLRH3061 | reverse complement strand
CCGCCACATATCCCGACCGGGACGCTGCAGTGCTCGAACTGCCACAGCAACACCGCGGCGAGCTTTGCCACCTACACGATGAACCACGCCGCAGTGGCGACGGCACGCTGCGACAGCTGTCACAACGGCAGCTACACCGGCCAGGGTACCAAGGGCGCAATCGGAACCGCGTCGTATCCGAACCACGTTGCCACTGGCGGGGCGGACTGCGTCAGTTGTCATGCCAAGGCGGCGAGCGGCGGCTTCACCAGCTGGGGCGGTGCGGCGTTCAAGCATGCCGCGACTGACACCAGCTGCGCGACCTGCCACAACGGCAAGACCGCGCAGGGCATGACCACGCCGCCGCACATCCCGACCGGCACGCTGCAATGCTCCAACTGCCACAGCAACACCGCCGCGAGCTTCACGACCTACACCATGAACCACGCCGCGGTAGCGACGGCGCGCTGCGATAGCTGTCACAACGGCAGCTACACCGGCCAGGGTACCAAGGGCGCAATCGGAACCGCGTCGTATCCGAACCACGTTGCCACTGGCGGGGCGGACTGCGTCAGTTGCCATGCCAAGGCGGCCTCGGGCGGCTTCACCAGCTGGGGCGGCGCCGCGTTTGCTCACAAGGCCACCGACACCAATTGCTCCACCTGCCACAACGGCAAGACGGCGTTGGGCATGACCACGCCGCCACATATCCCGACCGGGACGCTGCAGTGCTCGAACTGCCACAGCAACACCGCGGCGAGCTTTGCCACCTACACGATGAACCACGCCGCAGTGGCGACGGCACGCTGCGACAGCTGTCACAACGGCAGCTACACCGGCCAGGGTACCAAGGGCGCAATCGGAACCGCGTCGTATCCGAACCACGTTGCCACTGGCGGGGCGGACTGCGTCAGTTGCCATGCCAAGGCGGCCTCGGGCGGCTTCACCAGCTGGGGCGGTGCGGCCTTCAAGCATGCCGCGACCGACACCAACTGCGCGACATGCCACAACGGCAAGACGGCGTTGGGCATGACCAC
>NZ_JBNPUE010000043.1:0-1094 GCF_051168015.1 Bradyrhizobium sp. HKCCYLRH3061 | reverse complement strand
TCGGTGTTGAGGCCGCGGCCGTTGTCGGCGATGCAGATGATGATATGGCCGCCTTCATGATAGGCGGAGAGCCGGATGGTGCCCTGCTCGGCCTTGCCGGCCGCGGCGCGCTCGGCCATCGTCTCCAGGCCGTGATCGGCGGAGTTGCGCACCATGTGGGTGAGCGGATCCTTGATCAGGTCGAGCACCTGGCGGTCGAGCTCGGTGTCGGCGCCGTGCATCTCGAGCTCGATCTGCTTGCCGAGTTCGGTCGCGAGATCGCGGACGATGCGCGGCAGCTTCTGCCAGGCATTGCCGATCGGCTGCATGCGCGTCTTCATGACGCCCTCCTGCAGCTCGGCGGTGACGTTGGACAGCCGCTGCAGCGGCACCTTGAACTCGGTATCCTCGTTGCGGCGGGCGATCTCAAGCAGCTGGTTGCGCGTCAGCACCAGCTCGGAGACCATCGTCATCAGATGTTCGAGCGTGTCGACGTTGACGCGGATCGACTGGTTGGCGACCTTGTCGTTCTCGTGCACCTCGCCGTCGGCATTGGCCTTCGGCCGCGCCGCCTTCTTCGGCTCGGCCTTCTCTGCTTCCGCCTTGGCAGGCCCGGCCTTGGCGACCGGCGCCGGGGCAGCGGGTTTGGGCTCAGGCGCCTTCTCATGCGCGGGCGGCATCTCGATCGCGGTCTCGCGGAAGGCGCGCTCGAGCTCGTCGAGCGACACCTCGCCCGGACGCAGCGGACGCTCCAGCGTCTGGTCGATCAACGAGCCCTGCGTCACCGCGGGCTTGGGCGGCGGTTCGGGCGCCGCGGGCGCGAGCGGTGGCGCGGCCTCGCCGGCGGCCATGGCCGCCATGCCGCGCTCGACCATGGCTTCGAGCTCGCTGATGAGGTCGCGGTCCTCGCCCTCGGGCTCGGCCTCGTTGGCCTCGAGCTGTCCCAGGATGTCCTTGATGCGGTCGATGGTGGTGAGGATCAGCGTCACGGCCTCGCCGGTGACCGGCATGCCGTCGCGGAATTTGCCCATCAGGGTCTCGGCGGCATGCGCCAGCGCCTCGAGCCGCGGCAGGCCGAGGAAACCGCAGGTCCCCTTGATCGTGTGCACCAGCCG
>NZ_JBNPUE010000042.1:0-1316 GCF_051168015.1 Bradyrhizobium sp. HKCCYLRH3061 | reverse complement strand
GCGCTTGGTATTCTCGTTTTCTTGGCGGCTCTTGGAGATGGCGTTGAATGTTCCGCGCAGCGGCCTGCAACGTTTGCACGTCGGGTTTGGGGATGACGGCGTCGACGAGGGCCTCGACGATCAAGCGCAATAGGCGCCAGACGCCGTTCTTCACGCGGCCTCCCGGCGGGGAGAGTCACCGAGATGTTCCGCGATGAGCGGCTCGGTCAGCAGCGCCAGCAGAAGATGACAGAGGATGTGCGCTCTCGCACTCCTGGGATCCTCGCCCGGTGGTCGCGCGAGGCCGATACTGCTCTTGAGATGCTTGAAGGCGATCTCGATGCGCCACCGCAATCGATAGAGGCTGCTGATTGCTGGAAGTGGATATTCATCGCGATCGAGCGAGGTGATGATGATGACCCATTCGGCCGCGACCAACGTCTCGGGCTGCAGCTTGCGGCCCATGTCTCGTGCCCGGCGCGTGATCTTTTCGATCGTGGCATCGCGCGCCTGCTTCGGCTTTCGGATCGCCACCAGACGTAATGCGATAGGCTCTTTCGCCGAAGCCTTGATCCAGACGGGCCGATCAACCAGTCCCTTGCCACGCGACTTTTTTAGCAGAGCAATGAGATCGAGACGGTTCGCGTCGGCGTCGAGCCAACGAGCGCCATTCCATTTGGCGCGCACTACGATATCAGCGCTTTCAGCAAGCACCTTGGCCAGCCGATCGGGCTGCAGATAGGCACGATCGCCGACGCGAATTTCGCCCGGCACGACACCGGCGCGATCGATGACCTCGCCCTCGCTCTCATCCGTCAGTTCGAAGGCGGTAAAGCGTTCGCTCGCCAGATCGAAAGCTGAATGTATCCGCCATACGCCGCCGGATTCGCGATCATTGCGGCCGGCTTTTGCCACCGCCGTGGCATCCACAAGACGGACCGGTCGGCCTTTCGCCGCGGCCAGGCAGGTCTCACCTGCGCTCCCAACGAGCAGCCGGCTGACCAGTTGTTCGAGCCAATCCGCCGAGTTGCATAGCCGCTTGAGAAGCGCGACATTCGACAATGAGGCAAGTCCCATCGCCTCAGCCCATGCGGCGGTCAATCGCAGCCCGCGCGTCCCCCAACAATACGCGAGCACCAGCCGCAGCTGATCCACGGCACATTCGACCTTGCGGGCTCGTTTGAAAGCCCCAAATTCCCGAGCCTCATGCTCAAGCAGGTCAGCGCCGCCCAACCGAGCGATAGTGCGCAGCCATTCGGCGTTCGAAAGCGATTCGTCAGTCACTCGACCGAGGAATCATCCATTTCCGGCAGCAAAATGGTAAGTTAGCGCCAATG
>NZ_JBNPUE010000041.1:0-2513 GCF_051168015.1 Bradyrhizobium sp. HKCCYLRH3061 | reverse complement strand
GACCTCTCGAAGATCTCACAGAGATCTTCGGCTTGCTTCTTATCCTCGATGTCCTTCGCCGGCCTGGTGGTCTTAGCGAGGAGCCTGAACCCGATCCCATCCCGAACTCGGCCGTTAAACTCCTCAGCGCCAATGGTACTATGGCTCAAGCCCTGGGAGAGTAGGTCGCTGCCAGGCCTGCAAAGGACATCCCCTCTTCACACCCCAAAACAACAACGCCGCGCTGAAACCTCAGCGCGGCGTTGTCGTTTGTCCTGATGCGGTCGTTCGTCGATGCCGCGGGCAGCACAACCGTGTGATTGAGCCGCAAAACCGGGTTCAGTTGCGGTTCATTCCCCAGAACGTACGCAATGCTGCGCTGTCTGTCGTCGCTGACATTGTCCCACAGGAGATCCTCATGCGCATGTTCGTCCGGACCACCTTCGTCGCGCTAGCCATTGCTGGCTCAGGCGCCGCGATGACGGCCCTCACAACGCTTCCGGCCCTCGCGCAGGCCGCCAAGGATTCCCCGGCGCAGCCGCCCGGTCCGACCATCAGCCAGCCGCCGCAGCTCAAGCAGATCGCGCTGACCGACAAGCAGATCGAAAACGTGCTGGCATCGCAAAAGGACATGGATGCCGTCACCGACAAGCTTCCCGAGAACGCGCCGCCGGACCAGAAGGTTGTGACGCAGCTCGATGGCGTCGCCAAGAAATACGGCTTCGCCAGCTATGACGATTTCAACGTCGCCGTCGACAACATCAGCCTGGTGATGGGCGGCATCGATCCGAAGACGAAAAAGTACATCGGTCCCGAAGCCGTCATCAAGCAGCAGATCGATCAGGTCCAGGCCGATACCAAGATGAAGCCCGATGACAAGAAGCAGGTCCTCAACGATCTCAATGCGGCGCTCAAGGCGAAGCCGCCGGAGGTCGAGAACAAGGGCAATATCGATCTCGTGGTCAAATATTACGACAAGCTCGCCGCGGCCTTCGGCGAGGACGACAACTGACAACCGAGGCTTTGCCTCCACCTCGATCCGCCAAGCCCCGACCGTCGGTCGGGGCTTTTTCGTTATGGGTCATGCGAGCGGAGCGCACGCTCAGCGCGCGAACGCGGCCTCCATCTGCTTGCGTACCTTCACGGTCTCGTCCGCGGCATCGGCTGCGACGTCGCTCCAGCGCACGATCTCGCCATGCGCGACGTCGTTCACGAGCTTCAGCCGATGCGCCAGCCCGATCGGCAGTGCCCCGAGCTGCAGGCTGGTCCTGGCCGGTACGACCTTGCCCCACACCGTATAGCCACCTTCGCCATCGAGCATCTCGCCAGCCCGCAGATCCTTCTTGGCGACGGCGACGACATCGCCGCGGAAGCCGAGCGGTTGGCCGGTGGGCTCCTTGCGCAGGGCCGCCGAGAGCACCGAGACGTTCAGCTCCAGCCCGATCAGGTGATAGGGCTTGTACATCGCCGCATAGCGGCCGCTTGAATCGGTCTTGAGTCCGTATTGCCGGAAGCAGTCCGCGGCGTAGTCGTTCGGCGCCTCCAGCACGACATAGACGCCCCAGCGCAGATCGCGAAATACCGGACGCCCGTCCCGCTCCAGCGATGAGACCACCTCGACCATGCCGGAGCGCTCGAGCACGCCGCCGCGGTCGCGAGGCCGCAGCACATGCGGCAGGTCATCGACACCGCAGGGTGGAAACAGCAGTCCGTTCGTGGGCACGTCGAGCCCCGTCGCGTTGGCGATCGCGGCCATCTCGATCGCCGACTTGGTGCCATCGAGGAAGGAATTGAACATCTGCGGGTTCATCCCGGCCGACTGCGCCTCGCCGGCGGTGAGGCCGTAATGTTGCCAGACGCCGTCCGGCGTGACGTCGTGATAGGCCGGCAGATACTTCGTGCCCTTGCCTGCGGCGACGACATGGAAGCCGGTCGCACGCGCCCAGTCGACGAGCTCGGCTGTCAATGCCGGCTGGTCGCCATAGGCGAGTGAGTAGACAACGCCGGCCCTGCGCGCCTCGTCGGCCAGCAACGGCCCCGCCAGAACGTCAGCCTCGACATTGACCATCACGATGTGCTTGCCGGCCCTGATGGCCGCCTGCGCGTGGCGGATGCCCGCGGCCGGACTGCCGGTCGCTTCGACGACGACATCAATGGTGTCAGCAAGCGCTTTTGCGCCGTCGGGACTGAACGCGGTGCGTTCGATCCGCTCGGCGCTCCAGCCGACGGTGCGGCAGGCGTCCCGCGCGCGCCCGGGATCGAGGTCGACGATGACGGGCACCTCGAGCCCCGCCACGTGCGGCACCTGCGACAGGAACATCGAGCCGAACTTGCCGGCGCCGATCAACGCGACGCGCACGGGCTTGCCGGCGGCGGCGCGGGCTTGGAGGAGGGCGTGGAGGTTCATTGTATTGTCCGGTTTCCAGATTGTCGCGCGACCTGCAACTACCACCTCCGTCGTCATGGCCGGGCTTGTCCCACGGCTGTCCGGTTCAGACAGACTGGACATGGTGCATGGCGTGGATTCTTCTGCG
>NZ_JBNPUE010000040.1:0-4726 GCF_051168015.1 Bradyrhizobium sp. HKCCYLRH3061 | reverse complement strand
ACGTCGGGCCAGTCGCGATTGAAATCGGCGGTCAGGCGTTTCATCTCGCGCCGCCGATCGCACGCTCCACCGCGGCGCCATCGTCGAGCGGCGCGGCTGATGGCGGCGCAGCGGCCGATGGGTTTGCGACGAGTGCGACGCTTGCGACGACCATACACCTCAATGCCATAGCCAGGTTCAGAAGCTCCGATGTTCAATGTTGTCGACTACGATTCAGGACGACGCTCGCGCGGCAGCCCTTGAATAGGCGGGGAACTACGCGTTCGGACGACCAACACTTGAGGATCGGACATGGTGCAGCGATAGTGATCCGGCCTCGGGAGGAGCGGACGCGGTCCAGTCGAGTATAGCTTGATCAGCCGCTGGCGAGCGGATTAGACTGAGTGCCCGAATTGAAGAAACGTTCAGAGCAAACAGTGTTTTGTCGTTCCATTACCTTGGTATCGTTGAGCTTCCTGGCCTCAGCCGTCGGCGCTCAGGCGCAGGGCGACCCAACGCAGATTTTCAACGGTGTGTGGGTGGCAGTAAATCCGCCAGGACCGCACGTCGTGTTTAATATGATTAGCCTGGGTCAAAGAGAGGCTAGTTTGCCGATACTTGGCCAAGCCACGATAGGTCCATCCAATGGAGAAGACGGATCAAATTTCCGAATCTCGGGCCCAGGATTCACCTGCTTTTACCTGATACTCACCACCAACCAGCGGACAAGAATGGTCTGGGAGCTGAAGAGCGGTGGGGACGTCTGTTTCAAGTCAGCTGCTTTCGAGCAAGCCGATAGCCCGGTACCAGTACCGGCGCCGGCCCCGTTACCGCCGCCTCCGCCACCGCCTCGCCCCTCCGTCTCTCCGAGCTTCTCCTGCTCCGCTCGATTGAATGAGGCGGAAAGAACTGTCTGTTCAGACGACGGCCTAGCTCAGCTCGATCAAAATCTCGATGCTTTGTATACATCGGCTCAGGCTTACGCTCGCAGCAACGGTGACGCGGCAAGCTCTTCAAGATTGGCTGCAACCGAGAAGAGTTGGTTGTCCAACGATCGAAATGCCTGTGGTACGAATATAACTTGCTTGGCGAGCGCCTATTCGAGGCGGATTTCCCAGTTGAAAGCCTGCTTATCTCGGCTTCGCAGTGGTGACGGCTGCTAACAATTCCTTCGAACTCAACCGTATGATGGATCGGATCGGTCTCCATCGACAAATGCATTAGAAGCGGTGCTTTGGACCAGGGCCTCCATGCGAGCATTGTATTGCCTTCGTACTGTGCTTCTCACGAGCAGCCTTAGCAGTATCGCCCTGATACCCACCGCAGCACCACAGTCGGTGTCCGTGCCGCACTGCACATCGATCGTGAAGGTGATGCTGGACGTCGGCCACACGCCTGAGCAACCCGGAGCGACTAGCGCGCGCGGCGTGCCGGAGTTTGAGTTCAACCTCAGCCTCGCTCGCAGGGTTTCATTAGAACTTACAAGGTCGGGGTACCTTGTGAGCGTGCTGGTCGTACATGGCATAGGCCAAGAACAGCTCCTCAACCGAGTCGTCCAGGCTAAACGCTATTCTCCAACTCTATTTATCTCCCTTCATCACGATTCAGTTCAGCCGTTGTTTATCCATCAATGGAGCTTCGCCGGACGAGCAAACCACTACAGCGACGAATTTTCCGGCTTTTCGATCTTCCTGTCTGAGCTCACTCCTAAGTTTGCCGAGAGCTTAGCGGCTGCCCAGCTTTTGGCAGATGAACTGATCAGGCAAGGACTGCGGCCTTCGCTGCACCATGCGATGAAGATTCCCGGTGAAGGGCGAAAACTCATTGATCGGCAGCGCGGGATCTATCTGAATGATCGGTTAGCCGTGCTGAAGGACGCTCCCTATCCGGCTCTGCTCCTTGAGGCGGGCGTGATCGTCAACCGAGCGGACGAAATCAATCTTCAAACGGAGACAATTCAGGCGCAAATAGCTCAAGCCATCACTCAAACCGTCAGCGGACGGTTTTGCGGGACCAATGGATCAAAAGCCCCATCGGATCTGCTCGATGAGCACAATTCAGATCGGAAGTAGCCCCAGTCGCTCAGGGCTCCACCCGCCGGTAATCGCCTGCCGCGGCTCTACAGGCCACGTCCGGCCCACCCGTACGGAATGAGAGATTTAGTCCTTCACCGGCAAAAGCATACCGGTAGGCGCACCTAAAACGCGGCCCGACCAGGCAAATATTCGCACCGCCATCGGCACACCTCTCGACCGATCCGACTCCGTTGAAAACGGTTGCCGCCCCCGAAAACGAAATGTTCAAATCACCATTTGACAAAAAGCGAATATTGTCTCCGGATCCACTCTTGAGCCAGTTGCCGAGCAACCGACCATCGAGAAGCCCTTGGGTTTGCGCTTGGGCTTGAGGCAGGAAAAAGGCTGCCCAGAGGCCGGCCACCAGAAGCTTCGAAAAGAAATCAATCTTCCATACCCTAACTATCAACATACTATCCCCCTCTGCCCTTATTCCATGCTCAGTCTGGGCCTCGTCAAAACACTGGAAATCCTAATGCAGTGGTTGTAGCCTTGGCAATGCCGCGCATACGGCTTTTTGAGCTTAGTATATTAACCTGAAGGGGAAGCGCAATGCGCTGTTTTTTGGTCGCTCTCGGGTGCTTTCTTGTTTTTGCAACCGCTAACGCTCGGGCGGACGCGCTGGACATTTTCAACGGCGTTTGGGTTTCGGTCAATCCGCCCGGTCCGCACTTCATCTTCAACAAGGTGGGCCTCAACTCTCGTGAAGCCAGCCTCCCTGTCTTAGGACAGGCGGCCATCCGGGTATCAAACGGCGAGAACGGGTCGAACTTCCTGGTCTCCGGCGAGGGCTTTTCGTGTCAATACTTCGTCGGCAAGATCAACAATAGCGAGATGACCTGGGAGCTCAAAGGTGGCTCATCGGTGTGTTTCCCGTCTGCGCATTTCAAGAAAGATCCTCCCTAGCGCGGAGCAGTGAGCGATGCGCGTTCGCGTCTTTCTCGTTGCCGGAGTGACCAGCGTATCATTGGCTTTCTCGGCAAGTGCGCTCGCCGACGATGCCTTGCAAATGTTCGACGGCGTGTGGGTTTCGATCAGTCCGCCTGGACCGCACATCGTCTTCAACAAGATCGGGCAGACACGCGAAGCTAGCTTACCCAATCTCGGTCAGGCCTCCATCACGAGTTCAAGGGGCGAAAGCGGATCAAACTATCAGATCTCTGGCGCTGGGTTTACCTGTTACTACCTCATTCTTACTACGAATGCTCAAGCCAAGATGGTATGGGAGTTGAAGAGCGGCTCAAGCCCTTGCTTCGCAAATGCCGTCTTGGAAAGGGCCGACTCTGAAAATGAGAGGGCCAACTCGAGTGCTCGACCTGCAACGGCTATAGCACCCGCTGCGCTTCAGGCGCCCAACGCCGCTTTAGCACCCAACCCTGCGCAGCCGAGCCCGCCCTCGGAAGGAGGCCGCAGGTGCGGTTACTACGCGATAGCATATTGCTCCGAAGATCTAAGTGTCGCCCGTGGAGTCAGCGGCGCGCTTCAAGCACAACTCATCGACACAAATGCTCGTAATTACTATCCCAACTTCCGCGCCGGCTGGTACTGTGTTGGAGTCGGCCCGCTGAATAGGGACACAGCCCAGAGCACCGCACAAGGATACAAGCAGCGCGGATATCCAACAGCGTACTTTAAAAATAGCTGCTGAATCGCGCCTAACTTGGGTGCCGATCGGCCGGCTTAGGCCGCCCTGACCATCGTCTAGGTATTCCTAATAACACCCGAATACGCTCCATTCGAACTTCAGACCCGAAGGAATGGCTATGGGGAAGCAGCTTGTTTTGTTACTCGCGCTCGCTGCAACCCTTTCGAATTGCAGCGCGACCAGTACCGAGCGGTCCTCTGCTGACCGAACCCCAGAAGCTCAGGGCGCACAGCCGGAGATCATCTCGCGCGAACAATGGCGAGCGAAATCGGCAAATGGTGGAATGACAGCCCAGACTGTCATTGGTATTATTATACATCACACGGGCGTTCGCAGTAACATCTCGACGAGCATCGAAGCGAAGATGCGCGGCTTGCAGGCATTCTCGCAGTCGCCGGGTCGAGTCTCACCATCAAAGTCAAAACCATCCTGGCCCGATGTACCTTATCATTTCTATATCGACGCAAGGGGCTCAATCGCTGAGGGACGGGATGTAAGGTTCGCCGGTGACACTAATACGGGCTACGATCCTAGAGGGTACATTCAGATTGCTGTCGAGGGTGACTTCGAACATGAAGCGGTACGCCCAGAGCAAAGAGAGGCATTGCGGGGCCTTTTGAAGTGGCTCTTAGTTCGTTGGAATCTTCCAACGTCCAGCGTCACTATCCACAAACTTCATGCCCCTACCGACTGCCCCGGGCGAAACTTGATACCCGAAATTGAAGCTATCCTGAGGGAGATATAGATGGGTTTAATATTTCGCTGGCTGGACTCGACCACGTGAGACCATCATTTCCGTATCCAGCACCGGCCTCACAAGGCTGGGCTATTGTCTGAGTGCGCATTGTCGATTACTTACAATTGCGAGCCTTTGGCGACCACTCGCTAATTGATGGCTGCCGCAGCTCGATGAGCAAGCACCCAAGTCAAGAACCAATTGGAAATCTTTCCGCCAGCACGAAGCTCTCGCGCGTCCGGGTCACGTCGGGCCAGTCGCGATTGAAATCGGCGGTCAGGCGTTTCATCT
>NZ_JBNPUE010000039.1:0-5893 GCF_051168015.1 Bradyrhizobium sp. HKCCYLRH3061 | reverse complement strand
TTCAACGCCATCTCCAAGAGCCGCCAAGAAAACGAGAATACCAAGCGCTAATTTGGTAAGTTAGCGCCAATGGCGGCTGCCCCTCACCCCACCCCTCTCCCCGTGAAGAACGGGGAGAGGGAGCGCACCGGCGTCGCGGAGAGCGCTCGACTCTTAGCTGGAAAGCCTGCGGTCACTATTGCGTAGTAGTTACCTGCCCTGATCTGCAAAGACCTACCGCTTCGTGATCTCGTCCTCGTCGCGCTGGCTCGGGCTCGACGAATCCGCCGTGGTGCGGCCTTCGGTCCAGTCGATGCCGAACGCATCGAGGCCCTCGGCCAGCAGGTCGCCGAGCATCGGCTCGCCCAGCAGATAGCGCGCGGTGTGGCGGTCGCGCTGGCCGGCGGCCTCGCGGCGCAGCTCGTCCCACTCGTCGATATCGCCGTCGCCGCGACCGAGCCGCATCAAGGCGACGAGATCGGTCTGCTCATCCTCGGTCATCGCGTTGATGAAGCCGGTGATCTCGCGCACCACGGGATCATCGCCGCTGTCCTGGAGCACGTCGACCATGTCGTCATCGGCGGCATTCGAGCCGGAATCCTCATCGGTCGCCTGCTCCTTGACGTCGAACTCGCGCGCCTTTTCGATCAGGAAGGCAACCTTCTCGGGCGATATCGTCAGCTCTGGCATGGCGTTCTCCTCATGGACGGACTGCAGCAACGCCTGTTCCGGGCAGTTGATCCATTGCGCCGGAACAAGCCGCGCGGCATCGTTACCGGCATCAAGAATAAGACGAGGAAGCGCGCATGTCTTGGACGATCGGCCGGGTCAGGATCACCAAATTCGTCGAGCTGGAGACCGTCGGCGGCACCCGCTTCATCCTGCCGCAGGCAACACCCGAGACGATCCGCGAGCTGTCCTGGCTCACGCCCGATTTTGCGACCGATGAAGGTCGGCTGAAGATGTCGATCCACACCCTGGTGCTGGAAACACCGACGATGCGGATCGTGGTCGACACCGGGCTCGGCAACGACAAGCAGGGCCGCAGCGTGCCAATCTGGAACAACCGGACCATGCCCTTCCTCGAGACGATAAGCGCGGCCGGCTTTCCGCCTGAGAGCATCGACATGGTGATCTGCACGCATCTCCACGTCGACCACGTCGGCTGGAATACGAAGCTGGTCGACGGCCGCTGGGGGCCGACCTTTCCCAATGCGCGCTATGTCTTCGGCCGCGCGGAATACGAGCATTGGCGCGATCACAGCGAGGCCGCCGACGAGACCGCGACCTTCGCCGATTCCGTCCAGCCGATCGTCGCGGCCGGACGCGCGGAGCTCGTCGGAAGCGAGGATGTGATCACCGACGAAATCACGCTGATCCCGACGCCGGGGCACAGCCCGGGTCATGTCAGCCTGCACATCCGCTCGGAGGGAGCGGAGGCCGTGCTGACCGGGGACGTCGCCCACCATCCCTGCCAGATGGCGCATCTCGATTGGAGTTCGACGGTCGATTCCGATCCGGCGCAGGCGGCCGCCACGCGCCGGGCGCTGTTCTCGCGCTTCGCCGACACTGAGGCGCTGGTGATCGGCGGCCATTTCGATGCCGGCCATATCCGGCGCAACGGCGCCACCTTCCGCTTCCAGGCAGTGCCGGGCCGCGGCAGCGCATAGCCCGCGAGGTTGAATTTCGCCCCGCCATGCTCCATGACAGGGCTCTGGAATACCAAGGAATTGAGGGAGAGAAACCAATGAAGCTTGTTCGCTACGGCGAGAAGGGCGCGGAAAAGCCGGGCCTGATCGATGCATCCGGCCAGCTGCGCGACCTGTCCGCGCATGTGAAGGACCTCGACGGTGCGGCCTATGCGCCGGAGTCCCTGAAGAAGCTCGCCGCGCTCGATCCGGCCTCCCTGCCCGCCGTCGCCGGCAAGCCGCGGCTCGGCGCCCCCGTGACCGGCATCTCGAAATTCGTCGCGATCGGCCTCAACTACTCCGACCACGCCAAGGAGACCGGCAACCCGATCCCGGCCGAGCCGATCTTCTTCCTGAAGGCCAACACCGCGCTGTGCGGTCCCTATGACCAGGTCGAGAAGCCGCGCGGCTCCACCAAGCTCGACTGGGAGGTCGAGATCGCCGCGATCATCGGCACCCGCGCCAAATACGTCTCGGAGGCCGAGGCGCTCAACCACGTCGCCGGCTACGCCGTCTGCAACGACGTCTCCGAGCGCAACTTCCAGATCGAGCGCCTGGGCCAGTGGACCAAGGGCAAGTCGCACGACACGTTCGGTCCGGTCGGCCCGTGGCTCGTCACCAAGGACGAGATTCCGGACGTGCAGAACCTGTCGATGTGGCTCGACGTCAACGGCCAGCGCCGCCAGACCGGCACCACCGCGACGATGATCTTCTCGATGGCCAAGTGCATCTCCTACGTCTCGCAGTTCATGACGCTGCTGCCCGGCGACATCGTCACCACCGGCACGCCTCCCGGCGTCGGCATGGGAATGAAGCCGCCGACCTTCCTCAACGTCGGCGACGTCGTCACGCTCGGCATCGAGCGCCTCGGCGAGCAGCGCCAGGAGATCATCGAGGCGTAACGTCACCTCACCGTCATTGCGAGCGAAGCGAAGCAATCCAGGGCGTCACGCGCGGCTCTGGATTGCTTCGTCGCTTCGCTCCTCGCAATGACGGATAACAATCCGCATCGAGCCAACAGGAAGACGCCGATGAAACTCACCTTTTCGCCCGCCTCGCCGTTCGCCCGCAAGGTGCGCATCGCCGCCATCGAGCTCGGACTGATCGATCAAATCGAGTTCGTGCCTGCGGCCGTGGTGCCGGGTCAGGCCAATGAGGAATATTCGAAGATCACGCCGCTGAAGAAGCTGCCGGTGCTGATCCTCGACAATGGCGACGTCATCCTGGATTCCTACGTGATCGTCGAATATCTCGACGAGCTCGCCGGCGGCAACAAGCTGATCCCCGCCTCCGGCCCGTCGCGCTGGAAGGTCAAGAGCGAGCATTCGATGCTGCAGGGCATGCTCGATTCCATGCTGCTGTGCCGCTACGAGGCGTTGGTGCGCCCGGAGGGTCTGCGCTGGCGGGCCTGGTCCGACGACCACTGGAACAGAGCCTGGATGGGCATGGCGCGCTTCAATGCGCAGAGCGACCTGATGACGCGCCCGTTCGACGTCGCCGCGATCGGCCTCGTCTGCGTGCTCGGCTATGCCGATTTCCGCTTCGCCGATTGCGGCTGGCGCAAGGCATTTCCGGCGCTCGACGCCTTTCATCAGAAGATGCTGGAGCGCGAGTCGGTGAAGATCTCGGTGCCGCCCGCGGGCTAACAAGTCGAGGGCATAGCCGTGACGCTGACGTTTTCAGTCGCCGATCTTACGATCAATCGCATCATCGAGCAGGAAACCACGTTCCTTCCGGCGCGCGAGATGTTTCCGGAGCTGCCGCCGGAAGTCCTGGACGCCGATCGCGACATGCTGCGCACGGCCAATGCGCTCGACGCGCAGGATATGCTGATCCTGTGCTTCCAATCCTACGTGGTGAAGACGCCGCATCACACCATCCTGATCGACAGTTGCATCGGCAACGACAAGCCGCGGGCACGGCCGGCCTGGAACATGAAGAGCGACGACGGCTATATGCGGGCGCTCGCGGCCGCGGGCCTGTCGGTTGACGACATCGACATCGTGATGTGCACGCATCTGCACACCGATCATGTCGGCTGGAATACGCGGCTCGACAATGGTCGCTGGGTGCCGACCTTCCCCAAGGCGCGCTATGTGTTCGCGCAGCACGAATATGACTACTGGGTCGCGCAGCACGCCAAGGCCGAGGTGCCTCCGTTCGCCGACAGCGTGCTCCCGGTGATCGAGGCCCAGCGCGCCGACATCGTCAGCGACACGTTCGCGATCGGCGATCATGTCCGCCTGCTGCCGACGCCGGGTCATACGCCGGGCCATGTCGCGGTCGCCGTGGGCAAAGGTCGGGACGAGGCGGTGTTTTCAGGCGACCTCATCCACTCGCCGTTGCAGCTCTGCTATCCGGAGCTGTCACCCAGGTTCGACGTCGACCCGAAGCAGGCGGCGGTGACGCGGCGCTCGTTCCTGGAGCGCTATTGCGACACGGCGACCTTGTGCTGCACCGCGCATTTCCCGTCGCCCTCGGTCGGCCGCATGACCCGCAAGGGCAACGGCTTCGCCTGCGAGGCGGTCTGAGTCACGGGCGCGGCGCCGGTCACCGCGCCCGTCAATCGAACAGGCTCGGCGTATAGTTCACGGCGGCGCCTTCGATCGCCAGCATCTTCAGCTTGGTCTCCACACCGCCGTTGGCGGAGAAGCCGCCGGGCTTGTTGCCGGCCGCGAGCACGCGATGGCAGGGCACCACGATCGGGCACGGGTTGCGCCCCAGCGCCTGGCCGACCTCGCGTGACAGCTCGACTCCGCCGAGCTGCTTGGCGATATCGCCGTAGGTCAGGGTCCGGCCCGGCGGGATCCGGCGCGCGATCTCGTAGACGCCGCGCTGGAACGCGCTGACGCCGTCGAGATCGAGGTCGACATCGCTGAGATCATCCGGCTCTCCGGCAAGCAGCGCCGTGATCCGCGTGATGGTGCGCCGCACATGCGGCGGCGGCTCGGCCTCACCGATGCCGTCGTAACGCTGCTGCATCCGGATGCGGATCTGCGCGACGCCGCCCATCGGCAGTTGCACCGCATTGATGCCGCGCGCTCCCCATGCGATCGCACAAGGGCCGATCGCGGTTTCGAAAATCGCAAAGCTGTGCTCTGACATGACGGACTCCATCGCCGCTCTGCCCCGTATCATCTGCCAGTCAAATTAGGCTTGGAGAATGTTGCGATCCACCCGGATTCTGCCAATGTCGACAGCGGAAGCGCCGTGATGCCCATCGGCAGGCCGAAAGGATGGGAGCACGGCGCAGGGGCAGCCCGGCGCAAAGAGCGGGCGCCTCATCCGAGGAAACCAAGGCGAGGGAGAAGGCCATGAAGCTGACGCCGGAGCAGATTGCATTCTTCAATCGCGAGGGCTGGCTGTTCCTGCCCGAGCTGTTCAGCCCGGAGGAGACCGCGTTCCTCGCCCGCGAGGCGGAGGCGATCTATGCCGCCGACAGGCCCGAGGTCTGGCGCGAGAAGAGCGGCGCGCCGCGCACGGCGTTTGCCGCCCACCTCTACAACGACGCCTTCCGCGTGCTGGCCGCGCATCCGCGCATGATCGAGCCGATCGAGCAGATCTTCGGCGAGAAACTCTACATGCATCAGTTCAAGATCAACGCCAAATCGGCCTTCACCGGCGATGTCTGGCAATGGCACCAGGACTACGGCACCTGGAAGCGCGACGACGGCATGCCGGAGCCGCGCGCGATGAACATCGCGATCTTCCTCGACGAGGTGATGCCGATCAACGGCCCCTTGATGCTGGTGCCGCGCAGCCAGCATGCCGGCGATCTCGAGGCCTCGCATGATCTGGCGACCACGTCCTATCCGTTGTGGACCTTGGACGAGGCCACGGTGACGCGGCTGGTCGCGGAAGGCGGCATCGTCGCGCCAACCGGAAAGCCCGGCGGCATGCTGATGTTCCACGGCAATCTTGTGCACGGCTCCGCCGGCAACATCACGCCCTACCCGCGCAAGATCGTGTATCTCACGCTGAACGCCGTCTCGAACCACATCCGCACCCCGACGCGCCCGGAGTACATCGCGCATCGCGACTTCACGCCGATCGAAACCCTGCCGGATGATGTGTTGCTGCAACTCGCGCGAGCGCATCGCGAGGCGGCGGAGTAAGCCATATCGCCATCACGAAAGCAGGTCGTCATGTCCGGGCTTGACCCACGGCTGTCCGGTTCAGCTTCCGCATATTGCGAGGCTCAACTGTTGTGGGTTTTTGGCAAGTTG
>NZ_JBNPUE010000038.1:0-7907 GCF_051168015.1 Bradyrhizobium sp. HKCCYLRH3061 | reverse complement strand
ATCCGCTGACCTTCACCGATCCGTCGGGACACTGCTTCCTCGGCTGCTTCTGGAACGCGGTCGGCAAGGCGGTCAGCGGCGCCTGGAATGCGGTGACGCACTTCTTCCAGACCAATGCCATCGCCAGGGCGATCCTGCAGATCGGCGCGACGATCATGCTCAATGCGGTCCTGCCAGGGCTTGGCCTTGGGCTCGCAGCGGGGTCGTTCGGTCTTGCCGTCGCATCGGCGGCGGGCGGGGCGATGATAGCTACAGGGCTTTCTGGAGGTAACCTAGGTCAGGTGCTAAAGGCGGGGCTGATAGCAGGCGTCACAGCCGCAGCATTCTATGGCGTGGGCAATTTAACGGGCCATCAGCCCTCATTTGGCACCGACAAGTACTTTGCGAATGTAGCTGGGCATGCCTTAGTCGGCTGTGGGTCATCGGTGGCTTCAGGCGGTGACTGCAAGTCGGGCGCTTTGTCAGGTGCGGTCGGCTCTGCACTTGCGCCGTTGACAAACCAGATCTTTCCAAACGCGCAGCACGACCTCGGGGAAAAGATTGGTGGCACTATTTTTGAGGCGACCGCTGGCGGGCTTGCGTCAGTCGCTGGAGGAGGGAAATTCGCAAACGGAGCTGTCACTGGTGCCTTTGGCTACCTGTTCAACAATCTAAGCTGTTGGACCACGTGTTCCCAAGGAGAGAAACCTACATGGTCACAAAATGCCGATAGCTTGGCATCAGAAGCTGACGTTTATGAATCATTTGTGGCAAAGCCGGAGCTAACTTATCCGCTGGTCACTCCGTTGATAGCTTTTGGGGGTTGGGCAGTTTTAGGGCTGGACCTGATTCCTGAGGCAGTTCCAGCTGTAGCTGCGACGAGCGAAGTTGAGTTAACTGCCGCGCAAGCTAAAAATCTTGCAAGATATCTGAGTAAACTTCCTGCTGGTGCTGGTACCGTTGCCGTGGACACTTTAGGATCCGATAGCGTAATCTTCACGGCCAGTGTGCCAGGGAGGGTGCCGGGCTCGTACGCGGTGTACCAAAAAGTCATTGACGCTGCTGGCGTGACCACTGAGTATCTTAAGACGACGTTTGATGCGATGAAGAACGTGATTCACGTCAAATCAAAGATGTAGCTATGAAGACCATATTGGCTGTTGGGAGCTTAATTGAGGAGCTGAATCAGAGTTTGATAGAATGTGGCGACAAGCACTATGTTTTGGTAACAAAAAATACGTTGCGCACAATATTTGAGCGGTTCTTGCGTGGAGATCTGAGTGCAGAGGAAATTGTCGAGTGGGCAAGTCGCATCGAGCTAATTGATGAGATCCAGTTTGATAAGAATGATCAAAAGATGATCGCAGATGCTGTCTTTGAGATGGCATCGCCAGAAATTAATGGTCCTTTGGACGGAGATATGGCGCAGCGCTGGTTGGATCGATTGGTGCTTGGCGATTAGATCTATTTATTGACAGGCGGTCATGCTGAAGAATACTGCCGCTAGCAAGTGCACGTCTCCGTTCGAAAAGCACCTTTTCGGTCCGCTCGCGAGACAAGCCATTGAAATCGCGACCGCCATATCCGCCGTAATCCTCCGCCGAGGGCCGCCTTGGCAATTTGGTGTTGGTGCTGAGAACTGTCCTTATGGACAGAGATAAGGACAGTGCCCGGATCGGGCGGCTTGAAGTGGTCGAGACGGGTCGGCGGCGACGCTGGTCAGAGGATGAGAAGCTCAGGATCGTGATGGAGAGCCTGCAGGGGAGCCGGCAGGTTTCGGCAACCGCCCGGCGGTACGGCATCTCACGTTCGTTGCTTCTCAAGTGGCGGCGGCTGTTCCGCGCGGAACAGAATGAAGCTGGGCCGCGACTGGACTTCGTTCCGGCGACTGTCATCGCAGATCCGGTAGCGACACCTGATCCGGTCGTGCCTGCCAGCGGCGGCACGATTGAGATCGAGCTTGTGGCCGGAGCCAGGATGCGGATCACGGGCGTCGTCGATGAGAGGACGCTGAAGGCTGCTATCGCGGCGTTGGCGGACGGGCGAACGCGATGATCCCAATTCCGCCAGGGGTACGCGTGTGGATCGCGACCGGCCACACCGACATGCGTCGCGGTATGCAAAGCCTGGCGCTTGGAGTCCAGGAGAGCCTGAAGCGCGATCCGCATGCAGGCGATCTCTACATCTTCCGCGGCCGCCGCGGCGATCTGGTCAAGATTCTCTGGCATGACGGGCTGGGCATGTCGCTGTACGCCAAGCGCCTGGACCGTGGCAGGTTCATCTGGCCTTCGGCGTCGGACGGTGCGGTGTCGATCTCGGCGGCGCAGATGGCTTACATGCTCGAGGGCATCGACTGGAGAAATCCCCAGGCAAGCTGGTGACCGCAAAGCGCGGGCTGAGCCAAATAAATCCTTCGGCTTTTGGCGTTTGGGGAGTCACAACACCTCCGATCTGTGATTCACTGCGCTGCATGAACGCTGAGCGCAACGCCGTTCCCGATGACATGGCGGCCTTGAAAGAGGCGCTGGCAGCCGAGCGCGCCAGAGGGTTGGAGATTGCTGCGGAACTGGCCGTCGCCCGCGCGAAAGCCTCGGAAGACAGCGCGCTGATCGCCCAGCAGAAGCTGCAGATTGCCAAGCTGAGACATCAGATCTACGGACAGCGGTCGGAGCGCTCGTCGCGGCTGATCGAGCAATTGGCGCTGACCTTCGAGGAACTGGAGGCCGACGCCACCGAGGACGAGTTGTCCGCCGAGCAAGCCGCGGCCAGTACCACGACCGTCCGCGGATTTACGCGCAAGCGCGCGGAGCGCCAGACCTTCCCAGAGCATCTGCCGCGTGAGCGGGTGGTGATCAATCCGCCGTCCGAGTGCGCGTGCTGCGGCGGCAACCGCCTGCGCAAGATCGGCGAGGACATGACGCGGACGTTGGAGGCCGTGCCGCGGCAGTGGAAGGTGGTCGAGACGGTGCGGGAGAAGTTCTCCTGCCGTGACTGCGAGAAGATCAGCCAGGCGCCGGCGCCGTTCCATGCCGTGGCGCGGGGATGGGCGGGTCCGAGCTTGTTGGCCATGATCATGTTCGAGAAGTTCGGCCAGCATCAGCCATTGAACCGCCAGGCCGCGCGTTACGCCTTGGAAGGCGTGCCGATCGCGCTGTCGACCATGGCAGATGCCGTTGGATCGGTCTGTGCGTCGCTGGAACCACTGCTGCGCCGGGTCGAAGCCCATGTCATGGCGGCCGAGCGCCTTCATGCTGACGATACGACCGTGCCGGTGCTGGCCAAGGGCAAGACCGATACGGGGAGATGCTGGATCTACGTTCGGGACGATCGGCCGTTTGGCGGCGCCGACCCGCCGGCAGCGATGTTCTATTACTCCCGCGACCGCAGGAGCGAGCATCCGCAGGCGCATCTGGCAGGCTATGCCGGCATCCTGCAGGCCGATGCCTATGAGGGATACAGCCAGCTCTATCTGGCGGGGCACCGACCTGGACCGATCCGGGAAGCGGCGTGCTGGGTGCACGCCCGGCGTCCGTTCTTCATCATGGCCGACATCGAGGAGAACGCGCGACGCAAGGCTTCCGGCAAGAAGGACATCCCGCTCTCGCCCATCGCGATCGAGATGGTGCAACGGATCGATGCGTTGTTCGAGATCGAACGCTCCATCAATGGCACGAGCGCCGAGGAGCGCGTTCGGGTGCGGCAGGCCCTGAGCCTGCCTCTGGTCGAGGACCTGCAAGTCTACATGCGTGAGCAACTCGCCAGACTGTCCCGTGGCCACGACCTCGCCAAGGCGTTCAACTACATCCTCAAGCGCTGGCCGAGCTTCACCGCGTTCCTCGATGATGGGCGGATTTGCCTCTCGAACAATGCCGCCGAGCGCGGTCTGAGGGGCATCGCTCTCGGGCGAAAATCCTGGCTGTTCTGCGGCTCCGATCGCGGAGGTCGGCGCGCGGCGGCCATGTACAGCCTGATCGTCACGGCCAAAATGAACGGCATCGATCCGCAGGCCTGGCTCGCCGATGTCCTCGCGCGCATCGCCTCTCATCCGGCTCACCGGCTGGACGAATTGCTGCCCTGGAAATGGACACTGGCGTCAGCGCTCTCCGCTCGCGCGGCATGACCATGCACGTCAACAAGGTTCATCACGTCACCACCATCACCCAAGTCGCGAAAGACCTCGGGGAAGACGAAGGCTGGCTGACCGACTTGGCCAACGAGATGGAGATCGAGGACGGCGTGATCTGGGTTCTATGGCGTTGGAGAAGACGGCGTCCAGGCCTTCACTGACCAAGGGGTCGAAACCCTGATCGAGCTGGTGCGAATGCACAAGGAGAAGCTGGAGCTGCTCGATCGCCAGCGACCCGAGTAATAGACCCAGCCTGCGGCCCACTCCGGATGCTTACTATCCGCCCTCCGAGCGCACCAAACCTCTCCCCCCCTTCAGATTTTGACTTGGTTCGTGGTTTGTTCAGGCGCGGCGATGCTATCCCGCGGCGCGCATGGCGTCCGAGCTGTGCCGGTGGTTTCGCCCTTCCAGAGGAGAGGGCGCGGGGAATGCCGGGCGCTGGCCGCACCCATGGCCCGCCTGCGAAAGAAATGCAGGCGGCAGGAACCACAGGTTCAGCCGAGACATCCCGGCATTCCCCGCGCGATGGTTGGGCGGCTTATACGCACTCTCCCCGGGGACCGGGCTGTCTTGCCCCCGTGAGCGGCGGATCATCATCACCACCGGCGTAGCCTCAGCGTCGGGAGGCCAGGACCATACGATTTCGCCGGCGTGCCGAAAGCCGTTCGTCCGCACGACAAGGTCACGCGCAGCCCGACACACCCACCGCATCCCGCACCCGACGTCCGTGACGACCGCGATACGTCCCCTCTCGCGAGGCGGGATGAGCCTAGATAATCATGTTTTCCGAAAAAAAGAACAGGAATATTTTTTTCGCGGGGGCTGGACAGGCCAGATCAGTTTGAAGCTACAGCGAAAATCAATCGTTCGGCGCGTGTCGTTCGTGCGGTCATCTGATCGCCTGCAACGCGTGTCGGTCCGGTTCTGTCGAGAGCCACAGACGTGCAGGAGGCGCAAATCTCACACAGCTCGGCTACGAGCTCGCGGCGTGGCAGAGAGCGCAGCGAAGTACGAGAATGATTCGGCCAATACGTGCACGCGCGAGGATGTCATTGCAGTCCTCTGTACTCAGCGTTGAATGTCGTCGCCGTCGAATGCGGTCGTTGGTGCAGCATGCGAACAAATCTTGCTCGTGATTGTGGAACAGCATCAGGAGTCGGAGATGCAGGTTGTATTTTGAGATCATCGTCACCTGCATGTTGTGAATAGATTTCAATGTTCATTGATCGTCAGATACGAATGACGTCTGTTAGGTTTCGAATTGTACAGATGCTGCGGGGGCAGGGATGTTCAGTCAATCGACGCGGGGCTGTCGAGCTAATCGCTCTTCGATAAAGAGAGGCGCTGCGAGCATCGGCTTGGGCGCAATTTTTTCGATCGCAATTGCAACTTTAGGTTTATCAGGCGGAATGTCGCTACCCGGAAGCTTCTCGGTCGGTCAAACTGGCGGGGCGACATATTCGATTCCCATTGCCTTGCCGCCGGGAACGGCGGGCATGGCACCGTCGCTGTCGCTGGACTACTTGAGCAGCCAGGGAACGAACGGACTGCTTGGGATCGGCTGGTCGTTCGGTGGGCTGCCTTCCATTGGACGCTGCCCGCGAACGCCGGCGCAAGATGGTGTTCTCGGTGCGGTCAGCTATGATGCCAATGACCGCTTTTGCATGGACGGGGAAAGGCTCGTCGCAATCAGCGGCGCTTATGGCGCTGACGGAACCGAGTATCGGACCGAGATCGAGGGCTACAACAAGATCACTTCACATGGAGCTGCCGGCGCAGGTCCGGCGTGGTTCGAGGTCCACTCGAAGTCCGGTCAAGTGATGGAGTTTGGTCGCACGACTGACTCGCTCGTTCTCGCACAGGGCAAGACGACGGCGAGAACATGGGCCGTCAACAAGATCAGCGACAGCAAATCGAACTATTTCACGGTCACCTACACGAACGACACCGCGACCGGGCAGGCATATCCGAGCCGGATCGACTACACCGGAAATGCTGCGGCAAACGTTGCTCCATACAATTCCGTGCAGTTCGTATACGCCAGCCGTCCCGACGTGATCGTGACCTATCAGGGTGGATCGGTCATGAAGACCCTGGTCCGGCTCACCAATGTGAAGACATTCGCGGGTGCATCGCTGGTCGCGGATTATAGAGTATCGTACCAGCAAAGCGACTCGACCCAACGCAGCGAGGTCGCGTCGGTTGCCGTTTGTGCGGCAGATGGAGCCTGTCTTCCTTCAACGAGCTTCGTTTGGCAGTCGGGCGTCGGAAGCGGCACATTCACGGGGCAGACCCAGGCGCTGCCGAATGGCTGGAAGTTCAAGGCCGACGGCAAGTACATTCCCATCTCAGGCGACTTCAATGGCGACGGGCGGACGGATTATCTGCTGATCGACAGCAACGGATATCCGTATCAGTATGTCTTTCTGAACAACGGCGACGGAACATTCACAGGACAGACCCAGACGCTGCCGAATGGCTGGAATTTTCAGACCAACAGTGGTGCACCCAACGTTAACACGCCGATCGTTGGCGACTTCAACGGTGATGGGAAGACGGACTACCTGCTGATCGATGCCAATGGCTACCCCTATCAATACGTTTTCTTGAGCAACGGCGACGGTACGTTCACGGGGCAGACACAGACGCTTCCGAACGGCTGGAAATTTGCTGCGAACTATAGATTCACGCCCATCGTCGGCGATTTCGATGGTGACGGTCGAACCGATTATCTGATGATCGACGGCAACGGCTATCCCTACCAGTACGTCTTCATGAACAATGGTGACGGAACATTCAGGGGAATCACCGAGACGCTACCGAACGGCTGGAGCTTCCCGAACAACAGCAATACGCCAAACATGAATGCGCCGGTCACCGGAGATTTCAACGGCGACGGAAAGATCGATTACGTTCTGATCGACACCAATGGCTATCCCTATCAATACGTCTTCATCGGCAACGGAGACGGCACGTTCACAGGGCAGACGCAAACCCTGCCGAACGGCTGGAAGTTCACGATCAACAAGAATACGCCGAACGCCAACATGCCGATCGTCGGTGACTTCAATGGCGATGGCAGGCTCGACTATCTTCTGATCGACGCCAATGGCTATCCCTACCAGTACGTCTTCTTCAACAATGGCGACGGCACCTTCACCGGTCAGACGCAGACACTGCCGAGCGGTTGGAGTTTCAAAGCGAACCAGCCCTATCTGCCGATTTCAGGCGATTTCAACGGTGACGGCAGGACCGATTATGTCGTGATCGACTGCGGCGGCTACCCTTATCAGTACCTGTTCATGAACAATGGTGACGGGACGTTCTCGGGACAGGTCCAGACCCTGCCCAACGGCTGGAAATTCCCGATCAATAGCACTACGCCGAATGTCAACTTTCCGATCGCCGGGGACTTCAACGGCGACGGCAAGGTCGATTATCTGCTGGTCGACGCCAATGGTTATCCGTACCAGTATGTGTTCATTGGGAATGGCTTGATCGGTGACATGGTGCTGACGGTCCGGACGGGCCTCGGGACGACGACGTCGATTTCGTATTTGCCGCTGACCAACGCCAACGTCTATACGCGCGACAATACGGCGTCGTATCCCGTGCAGGATCTCCAGATGCCGCTTTACGTGGTCTCTCGTGTCGACACATCGAACGGCGTCGGGGGCGTATATAGTTCAAGCTATTCCTACGCCGGCGCGAAGGTGGATATGACGGGCCGTGGGATGCTGGGCTTCCGCCAGATGACGGTGAAGGATCTGCAGACCGGGATCGCGGACACGACGACGTTCCG
>NZ_JBNPUE010000037.1:2500-23852 GCF_051168015.1 Bradyrhizobium sp. HKCCYLRH3061 | reverse complement strand
GCAGAAGAATCCACGCCATGCACCATGTCCAGTCTGTCTGAACCGGACAGCCGTGGGACAAGCCCGGCCATGACGAGCTTGGGGTTGGCGGTTTCCACTTTTCAAAGAGCGGTTAGTCTGAGACATGCTGCCTTATCCTCGCGGCGCATCCGCGCCCGAGCTTTGCGTCACGCGTCGCCTCCGGATAACGCAGAGGCGCAGGGAAGGCCGGATGCTGGCCGCACCCATGGCCCGCCTGCGAAAAAAATGCAGGCGGCAGGAACCACAGGTTCAGCCGAGATCACCCGGCCCTCCCTGCGCGATGGTCTGACGGCTGCTTCGCGTTCTCCCTGGTGCGCCGGGCTTTCTGGCCACCATCGTCCGCGTGATGCAGAGCACCACAACGAACTTGACATCAGCGTCGGGATGCCAGGACCGCGCGACTTGACCGTGCGCATCGGAATTGTTCGTCCGCGCGGGCAATCCCACGCGCAATCCGACACGCCCATCGCATCCCACACTCAGCGTTCGTGACGACCGCGATACGCCCCTCTTGCTGTGAGGCGGGACGCGCGGAAATCTGCGCCTGATTTGCCCGACGGCGCAAGGACTTTCGTGCGACGAACTAACATGACGGGCAATTCGTGCATGAGCGTCATGCGCGATCTGCCCGTCGTGCGGACATCACGTGCATTCTCCCTGTCACCAACATCACGCGGCGTTGGCAGGTCGATCCCGGACTCTCCGAACCGATGCGCCGCGTTTAATCATCGCTGATGGACGCGGCTCAAGGCTCGCCGAGACCGCGAGCCAAGCACAAACATTGATTTGGCCGCGGTTCGATGCCACCTTTCGCGATCTCCGACACTTCTTCTCTTCAGGAACGTGAGGCGATCTGGGATGCGCGTCCTGCTGTCGGAAGGATCAGGCCTCACGTCGCGTCAGGTCGCCGGGCGCCTCGGCGCGCTCGGACATGAGGTCGAGATCCTGTCCTCGACGCGGATCTGCCTGTCGCGCTTCACCCGGCATGTGCGGGCTGTTCACGCCGTGCCGCGGTTCGGACGCGATCCGTTCGGATGGCTCGCCGCGGCAGAACGCATTGCAGCCGAGCGAAAGGTCGATCTGCTGTTTCCCACGCAGGAACAGGTGACGGTGCTCTCGGCAAGATTGCCGCAGCTCCGGGTCGCGACGATCGTGCCGCCGTTCAAAAGTCTCACGCGGGTTCAAGACAAGATATCCGCCTTTCATACGCTCGAAGCCGCAAGCGTGCCACAGCCGCCCACGACGATGGTCTCGCGGATCGAGGATCTCCGTGACGTCGCAGCCTATCCCGTTTTTCTGAAGCGCCCCGTCAGCACGGCAAGCTCGGGCGTCCGCAGGGCGCGAAACGCCGCCGAGCTCAATGCAGCCGCGCGCGAGCTTGGACTTGGTGACGGCTCGGCGTTGATTGTCCAGTCCGAGGTGGCAGGGCCGCTCGCAATGGTGCAGGCCGTTGCCAACCGCGGCCGGCTGGTCGCGCATCATGCCTGCCTTCGCGTGCGCGAGGGCGTCGGTGGCGGAGCGTCGCTGAAGCAGAGCATCGTGCTGCCCGGTCTGGCCGTCATGCTGTCGCGGCTGGTCGCGTTGCTGGATTGGCGCGGTGGGCTGTCGATGGATGTGATCATCGCCGATGGCGGACCGGTCATCATTGATGTCAATCCCCGGCTGGTCGAACCTGCCAACGCCTTCGCGACGGGTGTGGATCTCGTTGCGGCGATGATCGATGCGGCCATTGGTGCTGCGACTGGGGAATGTCCGGCCGGGGCCGCCGGCGTGCGGACCCGCCAGACGCTGCTGGCGATCCTTGGCGCCGCCGAGCAGACGGGGGCGCGGATCGCGGTGTTGCGCGAAGCGATCGATGCGATTGCGGCACGCGGCGACTACGCCGGATCAACCGAGGAACTGACGCCAGTCGCGGGCGATCCGCTTGCGCTCGTTCCCGTCATCGCTGCGCTCGGCGCGTCGCTGATCCGCCCGTCGCTATGGCGCAAATTCCATAGCGGCGCCGTTGGTCCCTACGCAGTCACGCCGGAGGCGTGGGCAGAGATTCTGGCTGCGGCGGCTTGATAGCGCAGACCGCCGCGGTGATCCGGCGAGGATTGCGCGTCTTCAATCCCTCTGGACTTAACTCATTCACACGGTGGTCGCATATCTAACGACAACTAACGTGACGGGCAGTTCGTGCATGAAGCTCATGCGCAAACTGCCCGTCGTACAACGTCTGATGCGGCTTGGTCGCTGCTGCCTCGTCGGCAATCTACAGCAAGCCGACCTTGTGCATCATGTCGCGGATCTGCGCCGGACTGGGATCACCGGCGGCCGGGCTCGACCACTCGCCGGTCGTCGTTGCCGGGCCCCTGGCAACCGAGCCGGATCCGTTGGGCTTGCCATTGGGCGCCTGCGGCGCCAGCGTCGGAGACGTCGCGGCGTTCTGCGCTTCGCCGCGCGCCAGTCCCAGCAGACGACGAAGGACGTCGAGCGAGGGATCGGCCGCGGGCGCGGAGGCGACGGCCGCTTCCAGGCCGAGGGCGCGCATCGCGTTCGGCAGCCCGGCTCCCGCACGATTGGGGTCGCCGAACTGCAGCGGCGTCGACGTCTCCTTCAGGATCTGGAACAGCCGCTCCACGCGTCGCGCGTCGCGCGTCGCGAACGGGCCCTTGAAGTCGGGATGATGCGCCAGCACCAGCGCAGCGAGGCCGGTGACATGCGGCGTCGCCATCGAGGTGCCGTCCCACGCCCCGAATCCATCGGCCGGCAGCGAGGACACGATGCCGACGCCGGGCGCGCAGACGTCGATCTCCGGCCCGAAGCAGCTGAACTTCGCCGGAAAATATCCGTCGCTGCTGCGGAAGCCGTCCAGCGCCTGCTGGGCGTGGAAGCTGTCCTCGGGAAACTCGCCCCATTTGCCCATCGCGGCGACCGACAGGCAATGCGGCGTCGAGCCGGGAAACTGGACCGGCCCCGACGAATTTCCCGCAGCGACGATACAGGCGAGGCCCATCTGCTTGGCCCGCAGGATCCGCTCCTCGATGATCTGCGACGGCTCGCCGCCGCCGAGGCTCATGTTGGCGACGTCGATGCCGTTCTCCATGCAGTAGTCCAGCGCCGAGACGAGATCGCTGAACCGGCCGCCCGGGAAGATCCGGCAGACATGGATTTCGGCCGCCGGAGCGAAGCCGCGAATGCCGCCGCTGCCGACCGGCCCGCCGGCGATGATCCCGGCGCAATGCGAGCCGTGACCAATGGTATCGATGGTCCAGCTCGCGGGATCATTGCCGACGATGCTCTTGCCGATCGTGACGCCGTGCAGATTGCGATGCGTTGGTGCTGCGCCGGAATCGATCACCGCGATCTTCACGCCCGCGCCATCGTAGGCGAGGGGAACGCGATCGAGGCCCATCGCGCGCTGGCCCCATCCCAGCAATTGCTGGCCGGGAAAGCCGCGCAGATAGGCGCCAAGCGTCTTCGCCGCGATGCGATTCACGCTGTCGGGCGTCAGTTGCGGACGATCGAGCCAGAAGGTCCAGTAATCGACCCGCGGCTTGATCAGGATCGAGCGGATGGTGTCGGGCGTCTCGCCCTGAATCTTGAGCGTGACGCGGCCGCTGGCGTCGGTGACGCCCTGCACCGGCCACACGCTGCCGAACACATAGACTTCCGTCTCGGGCAACGGTCCGCTTTCGCCGATGACTTCGATCGTCGTCGAGAAGCCGTCGGCCAGGGGAATGAGAACGCCGGGATTGGGCAGCTGATGCGGCGCCGGCACCTGCGGCACGGTCGGATCGAGCATGTAGGTGAGCGGCGCATCGCGCTCGACCGCGAGCCGCGCTCCCGCCTGGGCCTTGAGCAAGTCGGCCTTGTCGGGCGTCATGCGGGCCAGCACCATGGGGCCGAGCGGCGCCTGTCCCGGGTCGGCGCTCTGGAATCCTAGCAGTCGCGGCGGCTGAATCGTCTTCACCACGTCGATGTCGGGAGTGTTTGTCAGTTGCTGGACGATGAAGTCGGCGCTGAAGGTCGCAAGCCCCGTCTGCTGGCGCGGGGCCAGGATGTACTGCGCCCGTCGCTGCGAGATCGTTGCGCCGGGTTGCCTCGTCGCTGGCGCCGCCTTGCCGCCGTCGCTGCGACCGGTCCCTTGCGCGGCAGGGGCTGATGCGGCGGTCGCCGCTGCTGCGGCCTGCGGTGCGGCAGCGGCCTCGGCTGAGGGCTGCTGCGCTCCGGGCTGCGCTCCGGTGCCGCTGACGGCCGTGCCGGCCGCATCCTTCTGATCAGAGATTTCGGGTTTGCTTCGTGCGGCCATCTGCGGGCTCCTTCATCCTCGCTCGTGACATCGTCGGGGGCGCGGCTGGAGTCAGCCGGCGCCAAAGGGTTTCAGTGGAGCGTTCGGCTCGACCACGATCGTGCTGAAAGTCGATCGGAGGCGATCGGCCTGGCTCTTCGTCATCGACAGGATGACGACGTCGGGGGCGACCTGACCGATGCGCTTCACGCCGGGCTCGCGGCTCAGATGATCAGCAAGCTGGCCGGACTTGACCGGCTCGCCCTGCACGATGAATTCCTGCTCCGAGTTCGGATCCGGCATGCCTCGCTCCCTCCATGTCAGGTCGGCGGTGGGCGGACCTTCGGCGCGCCCACCGTCTCACTCGCTTGCATCCGCGTTGCGAATGTCGCGGATCGTTGCTTCCAATCGGTCTAGTGCATCGTGCCGGTGGGCTGGCCGGTGCTGAAGATGCCGAGCGTATGCCCGATGTTGAGGCCGGTCTGCGCGCCCTGTCCGATCTTCTTGAGCACGCTCCAGAAGCCCTGCAGCTCCATGTCGGTCGGCTGCGCCGCCGCGGCGGCCTGCGGGCCGGCGCTGAAGATGCCGAGGTTGTGGCCGACATCGAGGCCGGTCTGGACGCCCTGTCCGATCTTCTTGAGCACGTTCCAGAAGCCCTGCAGCTCCATGTCGGTCGGCTGCGCCGCCGCGGCGGCCTGCGGGCCGGCGCTGAAGATGCCGAGGTTGTGGCCGACATCGAGGCCGGTCTGGACGCCCTGGCCGATCTTCTTGAGCACGCTCCAGAAGCCCTGCAGCTCCATGTCGGTCGGCTGTGCGGCGGCGGGCGCCGCTTGCGGACCAGCGCTGAAGATGCCGAGGTTGTGGCCGACATCGAGGCCGGTCTGGACGCCCTGGCCGATCTTCTTGAGCACGCTCCAGAAGCCCTGCAGCTCCATGTCGGTCGGCTGCGCCGTGGCGGCCGCGGCTCGCGGATCGACGTTGAAGATGCCGAGGTTGTGGCCGACATTGAGGCCGGTCTGGACGCCCTGACCGATCTTCTTGAGCACGCTCCAGAAGCCCTGCAGCTCCATGTCGGTCGGCTGCGCCGCGGCGGGGGCTGCCTGCGGGCCGGCGCTGAAGATGCCGAGGTTGTGGCCGACATTGAGGCCGGTCTGGACGCCCTGACCGATCTTCTTGAGCACGCTCCAGAAGCCCTGCAGCTCCATGTCGGTCGGCTGCGCGGCGGCGGGGGCCGCTTGCGGACCGGCGCTGAAGATGCCGAGGTTGTGGCCGACATTGAGACCGGTCTGGACGCCCTGTCCGATCTTCTTGAGTACGCTCCAGAAGCCCTGCAGCTCCATCTCCGACGGCTGCTCGGTGCCGGGGCCGGCCGAGAACGGCGCGAACCCGCCGGCGATTCCACCGATGGCGCCGCCAAAGTCGCGGCCGGTCTTGCCGCCGATCAGGCGTCCGATCGCTTGTCCGGCGAACCTGCCGAGAACGGAGCCGAAGATCCCTTCGGGATTCAATTGACCATAGTCTTCAGTCGACTGCTGCATGCCACTCATGTTGAGTCTCCTCGCTCGTTGTCTGATCTTCGAGCGGCGCGCCGCTTGACCTCATCAGGAGTAGTTGCTGCGCGACGTCGATCGAGGGCGATGTTGCGCGTGTGGCCGTGATGCAAGTGTCAAGCAGGGCGTGAAAGTGCCGTCAAAATCGATCGTGTGTGGAACGGATGGAGCAAGGTCGCGCCGATCGTCAGACGCGGAGCATGCGCCTGATCTCACGCTGCAGGGATTCGGTTTCGCTCTCCGGCGTGGCGCCGACCTGCTTGCGCAGGATGGTGCGGCAGAAGTCATATTGACGCAGGGCGTCGGCACGGCGGCCCTGCTGCGCGTAGCAGCGCATCAAGGTGCGGTGGACGTCCTCCTGCAGCGGATCGGCGGCCAGCACACGCAATGAGAACGTCGTGGCGATCTCCACATGTTCCCGGCCGCCGACGTCGAGCAGACCCGCGATCGCCCGGATCGCTCGCGTCTTCAAGCGTTGACGCTCGGCGGAGAGCCACGCCTCGAACGCGCAGGACGTCGAGCTGATGCCGTCGAGCAACTCGCCGCGGAACAGCGCGGCGGCGCGGGCCATGGTCTCCAGATCGCCGAGTTGCAGCAGCAGCTCGAACTCCTGCACGTCGGTGGTGACGGCGTTCGGATGGATGCGGATGTCGTCGCGCTCCGCCGAGATGACGTCGGCGCATTGCGGCAGCACCCGGCGCAGCGTCAACAGCGCCTGGCGCAGGTTTGCGCGCGCATTGTCGCCGAAGCGGCCTTCCCACAGGAGTGCGGCAAGCTTGCTGCGTGAAATGCCGTGCGGAGAGGTGAGGGCGAGATAGCCCAGGAGCGTTGCCGCCTTGCGGCTTGGGATGACGACCTGCTCGCCCGAGACCCGTCTGATTTCAAGACCGCCAAACAGATTGATACGCAGCAAACTCATTGTCTCTCTCCTCTGAATGGCGACTCGCTGCGATCGGCGCCGGGCCTGCAGAAGTCGAGCTTCTCGTGCGATGAGATTGAGCGGCTGCAGCCGGATCAGGTCTGCACGGTCGTCGCCCAAAGGCGAGCCGCCACGCTGTCGTTGTCATCGTCGAAATGAGATCGGCAATGCAGTTAAGTCTGTCCGCGCAACGTTCGGTTCAATCTTGGATTGTATGACGGAGCGAGACTGTGCCTCGTGACTTGCAGTATGCACCCCATCGTGTCCAGTGTGGGCGAAGTCGGAACTGAGCGCTGTGAGCTGCGGCACACTCGAGGACCGACACGATCATGCTGTATCAGCAGCCATGGCAAACGAGATTGGAATTGTTCCGATGAAATCGTTCCGCAAGGAACTTTGGTTCCAGACGCCGGGCCGGCGGGCCTTCATCAACATCACGGGTGAGGTCGAGGCGGCGCTGAAGGAGAGCGGCGTGCGCGAGGGCCTCGTGCTCGTCAACGCCATGCACATCACGGCGTCGGTCTTCATCAATGACGACGAGAGCGGGCTGCATCACGACTATGAGCAATGGCTGGAGGAACTCGCCCCGCACGAGCCGGTGGCGGGCTATCGCCACAATCGCACCGGCGAGGACAATGCCGACGCCCACATGAAGCGCCAGATCATGGGCCGCGAGGTCGTGGTCGCGATCACGCAAGCCAAGCTCGACTTTGGCCCGTGGGAGCAGATCTTCTACGGCGAGTTCGACGGCGGACGGCGCAAGCGCGTGCTGATCAAGATCATCGGCGAGTAGGAGGACGCCGGAGCTTTCGGGCGTCATTGCGAGGAGCGCAAGCGACGAAGCAATCCAGGGGCCACGCGTGACGCCGTTCCGTGTGGCCCCTGGATCGCTTCGCTGGCGCTCGCGATGACGGAGGAGGGTGGGGAGCCTCGGCTGTCATGCCCGCGCAAGCGGGCATCCAGTACGCCGCGGCCTCTCGGAGGACACAGCGACCGGCGCGGGCGAGAGCGCGACTCGAGCCTCGGCTGTCGCGCTTGCCAGCACTCCGTGGTGTGACGATCCCTGTTGGATTAGGCCGCAGATGATGCGCGCGCTCTCTCGCCCGCGAACACCGCCTTGATCTCGGCTGCGACCTTCGGCGTGTTCTCGTCGAGCACGAAGTGTCCCGCGTCGAGCCACACCAGCTTTACGTCGGCGAGGTCGTTGAGATAGGCGCGGGCGCCGGGCGGGATGAAGAACGGATCGTGCTGGCCCCAGACGATCAGCGTCTTCGGGCTGTGGGCGCGGAAGGCCGCCTGCCACTCCGGATAGCGCGCGACGTTGGTCTTGTAGTTCTCCAGCAGATCGAGCTGGTAGTCCTGCGTGCCCGGACGGTCGAGCAGCGCCTGGTCGAGAGTCCAGTTGTCGGGATTGACGGCCTCGGGATCCTTGGCGCCGACCAGCCATTGGAACTTGGTGCCGTCGAGGCTCAGCAACTCGCGAGCAGGCGCCTCGGTCTCCGGCGTGCGCGTCTCCCACAACGGCAGCAGCACCTTCTTCGGCGCCTCGCCGACCCCCTCCATATAGGCATTGGTATTCTGGAGGATGAAGCCTCTCACGCGCTCCGGCCGCTGCGTGAACAGGCGGAAGCCGACCGGCCCGCCATAGTCCTGCATGTAGAGAATGTAGGACTCGAGCCCGAGCATGTCGACGAGGCCCGCGACATGCCGGGCGAGGTTGTCGAAGGTGTAGTCGAACTCTGCACGCGACGGCGCGTCGGAATGGCCGAATCCGATGTAGTCGGGCGCTACCAGATGGAAGCGATCGGCGAGCGCGGGGATCAGGTCGCGGAACATCTGGCTGCTGGTCGGCAGGCCATGCAGCAGCAGGATCGTCGGCGCCGTCGGGTCGCCGGCCTCGCGGTAGAAGACTTTGCGGCCGTGGACGGTCGCGGTTCGGAAGCGGGTCTGGATGGTCATGGGGAAGCTCCTGGTCTCGGCGGCCGGGACTCGTTGGCCGCCCGTCACCCTGGTTCTATGCCTTCCAAAATCGGGCGCGAGTCGCTAGATTCGAGAAGAGGCCTCCCATTTTTTGGAAAGATACGTTGGATCGTCTGGACGCCATGGCGGTGCTGTTGGCCGCAGCCGAGGCCGGGAGTCTGTCGAAGGCCAGCCGGACGCTCGGGCTGCCGCTCGCGACGGTCAGCCGCAAGGTGGCCGAGCTCGAAGCGCATCTGAAGGCTTCGCTTCTGATCCGCTCGGCGAAGGGCCTGGAGCTGACGCCGGCGGGTCGGTCCTATGTCGCAGCGGCGCGCGCGATCCTGGAACAGGTCGCCGAGGCCGAGCGTGTCGCCAGCGGCGAATATTCCGAGCCCAAGGGCGATCTCGTGGTGACGGCGCCGATCATGTTCGGCCGGCTGCATGCGCTGCCCGTGGTGACGCGCTTCCTTGGCGCCTTTCCGGACGTGGCGGTCGATCTCGTGATGACCGATCGTGTCGCGCACTTTCTCGACGACCAGGTCGACGTCGCCCTGCGCATCGGCCAGTTGCCGGATTCGAGTTTGATCGCCACCCGGCTCGGCAGCGTCCGCCACGTCATCTGCGCCAGCCCGGATTATCTCGCCGCCAATGGCCGCCCGGCGCGGCCAGAGGATCTGGCACGGCACGGCGTGATCTCGTTCCAGAGCGTGTCGGTGCCCGGCACCTGGCCGTTCGAAGTCGACGGCGCCGAGATCCCCGCCAGCTTCCGCGCGCGCCTCGGCGTCAACACGATCGATGCGGCGATCGAAGCCGGCCTGTCGGGAGCGGGCTTGGTGCGGGCGTTGTCCTATCAAGTCGTCGATCATGTCCGCAGCGGCCGACTTCAGCTCGTGCTCGAAGCCTTCGAACCGGCGCCGCGCCCGGTGCATCTCGTCTATGACGGCCAGACCCGGCTGCCGCTGAAGCTGCGCGCCTTCGTCGACTTCGCCGTGCCGCTGCTGCGGCAGGGGCTGGAGGAGGCGGCGATCTGAGGGACGTTTGGACGCACAGTGGCTGCTGCAAAACACGCTGTCATCGCCCGGCTTGACCGTGCGATCCAGTGCGCGGGCGATGACAGATGTAGTCGGAGCAGCAGCATGCCCTCCTTATCCTGCCATCGACCTTGGATCGCGCGGTCCCCAGCGGCCGGCCTCGACCAGGGCGATAAAGCGCTCGACGGATGCGTTGAACAGCGCCGGCTCCTCCAGGTTCAACACATGTCCGGACTTCGGGAAGAACGTTAGCCCGGACGCCGGCAGATGCTGCTTGAGAAACAAACTCGGCGCGATGCAGGCGTCGTCCTCGTCGCCGCAGATGATCAGGGCCGGGGTTGTAACGCGGCGGATGGCGTCCGTCATGGTGTAGATCGATGGCCTGCTGCCCTGGAAGCCGCGCATGGTGTTGGCCGAGCCGCGCGCGTCGTGGCGGGCGAGCGCGGCGTAGAAGTCGGCATGGCCGCGCGGGTCCTTGATGAGGAAGGGAATGCGGCCGGGGGCCTCGCGGGTGACCTTGGCGGTCTCGGCCGAGCCGAGTGTCTCGAACTGCTCGGCGGTGGCGCGGCACTGGGCGTGGAAGGCCTCGAGATGCTCGAGGCTGGAGCCCGAGCCGACGCCGGCCAGCACCATCGAGCGGATGCGATCCGGTGCGTTCAGTGCCACCTGCAGCGCGGAGTACGAGCCCATCGACAGGCCGACGAAATGGGCGCTGTCGATGCCGAGGTGGTCGAGCACGGCGATCGCGTCGGTGTAGAAATGCACGTGGCTATAGGCGTCGGGCGCGGCCGGCACGTCCGAGGGCGTGTAGCCGCGCGCGGAGTAGGCGATGCAGCGGTGGCGCCGCGCGAAGTAGCGCAGTTGCGGCTCCCAATTGGTGTGGTCGGCGGCGAACTCGTGCAGGAAGATCAGCGGCGTGCCCACGCCGACCTCTTCAAAATAGAGGCGAACGCCATCTTTGGCCGTTGCATGGGGCATCGTCAGCTCCTCCCGTGTCGCGTGCCTGATGATGACGAGTCGCGCGATACGCGACAACGTCCCGATCGACGGCCTTGTTTTCGCCGTAACATAGACTCGGAATCACCCTCTCGTCGCCAGGCTTTTGCCGTCGATGGTCATGGTTTCGTCACAGCGCAACATTTTACGGACCTCCGCTGGCGGCTTGCAGAGGGGCCGCGCTGAGGACCAGGGGGTGCCAAGTCAGGGTACTGGGGGAAGTAACAGAAGGATTGAGTATGGTTGTGTCTACCCTTCGCCGGTCGCTTCACATCGTTGCGCTGACCATGGGTGCGGCAGTCGTCGCCGTCACCGCAACACCGGCATCGGCCCGTCCGCATCACGGCTCGGGGCATCATGCCCACCGCAGCCACGGCGGCCATCACTACGCAAGGCATCATCACCACCGGCGTTCCGTCGCCCGGCTGTCGCGCTGGGAGCGCGGCGTGGCGCGGGTGCAGGTGAGCGGCGTTGCCGATGCGCAGGCCAGCGTCATGATGCCGGGCACGGCGTCCGACGGCATGGCCTCGTCCGGCGGCTTCGGTGGCGGCAGCAGCGTCGTCTCCGCGGCGCGCAGCTACATCGGCAGCGGCAATCCGACCGGCCGGCGCAGCCTGTGGTGCGCGCGCTTCATGAACATGGTGCTGGAGCGCACCGGCCATCGCGGCACCGGCTCCGACATGGCGCGCTCGTTTGCGAGCTATGGCCAGCGCGTCTCCGGCCCGCAGGTCGGCGCGATCGCGGTGATGAGCCGCCGCGGCGGCGGTCATGTCGGCGTGGTCTCGGGCGTCGATGCCCAGGGCAATCCGATCGTCATCTCCGGCAACAACGGCAACCGCGTCCGCGAGAGCGCGGTGTCGCGCGGCCGCGTGTATGCCTATGTGATGCCGAACTGAGAGCTCTCGAACTTGAACTGATGAGGTGAGCCCTCGCGGCTCGCGCGCTCTGCGCCTCCCCCGCTTGCGGGGGAGGTCGCATCGGAGAGGCGATCCGGGTCGGGGAAGTCTGTCCTCACGAAGATTTTCGCGTGTGGCGCCCCCACCCCGGCCCTCCCCCGCAAGCGGGAGAGGGGGCGCACCGTCGATGCGGTGAGTGCTCGAACTACACCAGCCGCAGCTGCTCGACCGCGAGTTCGTCGCCGACCGCGATGTCGCCGGCTGCGATCACCTCGGCGTAGATGCCGCATTCATTGTTGCCGCGCCGGGCCATGAGCGCCGGCGGGATGTCGAGGTCGCGGGCGGCGGTGTCCGGGTCGACGTTGACGGCGGCGCAGCGGGTGGTGGTCTTGACGACCTTGAGCCGCGCCGAACCGATGCGCAGCGTTTCGCCCATCAGCGAGGTCTCGTGCCAGGCCGGCCAGCCGGCGACGTAGACATTGGCGCGGAAGCGCAGCGGATGCACGGTCGCGCCGACCAAGGTCTCGATCTCCGCGATCGAGGCGAGGTTGATGATTGAGACCACCTTGCGCGCCAGATCCGTAAAGGCGTAGCCACCGCCCGACAGCAGCCTGACCGGGCCGCGCAGCTCGTCGGCAAACTCGCGCGCGAAGAACGCCTCGATGGCGGCGCGGCCGTCGGCGCTTTCGAGGTCGCCTTGGGCGACGATCGCGCCGTCCTTGCGGATGGTGAGGATGTTGGTCGCGTCGCCGAAGTGCGTCTTGAACCCGGCCAAGCGCTCATTGCGCATCAGCATCAGATACGCCGTTTTCGGCTTCCACACCGGCGCCGCCGGATCGAAGCCGGTTGGGCCGTTTTCCAGCGCGTAGCGGCGATCGGCCGGCAGCGTTTCGCCGACCCGTAACGGGGCCGTTTGCAGTGGTTCCGGGGTAAGGCCCTTGACCGGATAGCGGTACAGGCCGGCGATGCGCGCGGGAGGGGTCTGGCTCATGCCGCCTCATAGGAGATTCCCCTGGTCGCGGCCAGGGCACACGAATTTGTGAAGCGGCCCCTTCCGTTTTCGCACCGCCTTCCCACATTTCCACTCAAGCCGGGCGCAAGCCGGCGACGTCAATGGTTGCGGCGTTGATGGACGTCAACGTGCGCGGTCCGAAACCCAATGAAGATGCTGAAGCCGTGCCTTCGGGGCGTCACAGCAGGCTGAGGGAAACATCATGAATATCGACAAATATACCGAGCGCGCGCGGGGCTTCATCCAATCGGCGCAATCGCTGGCGATGCGCGACGGCCATCAGCAGTTCTCGCCGCTGCATCTGCTGAAGGTTCTGCTCGACGATAGCGAAGGCCTCGCGGGCGGTCTGATCGATCGCGCCGGCGGCAATTCGCGCGCGATTTTGAAGGCGACCGAGGACGCACTGGGCAAGCTGCCGAAAGTGTCGGGCAGCGGCGCCGGGCAGGTCTATCTGTCGCCCGAGCTGGCGCGCGCCTTCGACGCGGCGGAAAAGGCGGCCGAGAAGGCCGGCGACAGTTTCGTCACGGTGGAGCGCCTGCTGCTCGGGCTGACGCTGGAGAAGAACAGCGAGACCGGCGGCATCCTCGCCAAGGGCGGCGTGACCGCGCAGAATCTCAACGCGGCGATCGAGAGCCTGCGCAAGGGGCGCACGGCCGACTCGGCGACCGCCGAGAACGCCTATGATGCCTTGAAGAAATATGCCCGCGACCTGACCCAGGCGGCGCGCGACGGCAAGCTCGATCCGGTGATCGGCCGCGACGAGGAGATCCGCCGCACCATCCAGGTGCTGTCACGGCGCACCAAGAACAATCCCGTGCTGATCGGCGAGCCCGGCGTCGGCAAGACCGCGATCGTCGAGGGCCTCGCGCTGCGCATCGTCAATGGCGACGTGCCGGAGAGCCTGAAGGACAAGCGGCTGCTGTCGCTCGATCTGGGCGCACTGATTGCGGGCGCGAAATATCGCGGCGAGTTCGAGGAGCGGCTGAAATCCGTGCTGCAGGAGGTCACGGCGGCCGAAGGCACCTTCGTGCTGTTCATCGACGAGATGCATACCCTGATCGGCGCCGGCAAGGCCGACGGCGCCATGGATGCGTCGAACCTCTTGAAGCCCGCGCTCGCCCGCGGCGAGCTGCACTGCATCGGCGCGACCACGCTCGACGAGTATCAGAAGCATGTCGAGAAGGACGCGGCGCTCGCGCGCAGGTTCCAACCGGTCTACGTCACCGAGCCCACGGTCGAGGACACCATCTCGATCCTGCGCGGCCTGAAGGACAAATACGAGCAGCATCACGGCGTGCGCATTACCGACTCCGCGCTGGTGGCGTCGGCCACGCTGTCGAACCGCTACATCACCGACCGTTTCCTGCCTGACAAGGCCATCGACCTGATGGACGAGGCGGCGGCGCGGCTGAAGATGCAGGTCGACAGCAAGCCCGAGGAACTGGACTCGCTCGACCGCGAGATCATCCGGCTCAAGATCGAGCAGGAGGCCTTGAAGAAGGAGAGCGATCTCGGCTCCAAGACGCGGCTGCAGGCGCTGGAGAAGGAGCTCGCCGATCTCGAGGAGAAGTCGGCGGCGCTGACGTCGAAATGGAGCGCCGAGAAGGACAAGCTGTCGAACGCGCAGAAGCTCAAGAGCGAGCTGGACGGCCTGCGGATCGAGCTCGCCAACGCGCAGCGCCGCGGCGAGTATCAGAAGGCGGGCGAGCTGGCCTATGGCCGCATCCCCGAGCTGGAGAAGCAACTGGCCGACATCGAGGCCAAGGAGAATGCCGGCGAGATGATGGAAGAGGCGGTCACCGCCAACCACATCGCGCAGGTGGTCTCGCGCTGGACCGGCGTGCCGGTCGACAAGATGCTCGAGGGCGAGAAGGACAAGCTGCTGCGCATGGAGGACTCGCTCGGCAAGCGTGTCGTCGGCCAGTTCGAGGCCGTGCATGCGGTCGCGACCGCCGTGCGGCGCTCGCGTGCCGGCCTGCAGGACCCGCACCGGCCGATGGGCTCGTTCATGTTCTTAGGCCCCACCGGCGTCGGCAAGACCGAGCTGACCAAGGCGCTCGCCGAGTATCTGTTCAACGACGAGACCGCGATGGTCCGGCTCGACATGTCCGAGTACATGGAGAAGCATTCGGTGTCGCGGCTGATCGGCGCGCCTCCCGGCTATGTCGGCTATGATGAGGGCGGGGCGCTGACCGAGGCCGTGCGCCGCCGGCCGTACCAGGTCGTCCTGTTCGACGAGATCGAGAAGGCGCATCCGGATGTCTTCAACGTGCTGCTTCAGGTGCTCGACGACGGCCGTCTGACCGACGGCCAGGGCCGCACCGTCGACTTCCGCAACACGCTGATCATCATGACGTCGAATCTCGGCTCCGAGTTCCTGGTCAACCAGCCGGAGGGCGAGGATACGTCCGAGGTCCGCGAATTGGTGATGGGCACGGTGCGGAGCCATTTCCGACCCGAGTTCCTCAACCGCGTCGATGAGATCATCCTGTTCCATCGGCTGCAGAAGAGCGAGATGGGCCGGATCGTCGAGATCCAGTTCTCCCGCCTCCAGAAGCTTCTGGAGGAGCGCAAGATCACGCTGTCGCTCGATGGCGACGCGCGCGACTGGCTCGCCGCCAAGGGCTGGGATCCGGCCTACGGTGCCCGTCCCTTGAAGCGGGTGATCCAGCGCAGCGTGCAGGATCCGCTCGCCGAGATGATTCTCGCCGGCGACATCAAGGATGGCGACAACGTCGCCATCTCGTCGGAAGGCAATGTGCTGACCTTCAACGGCAAGGCGCATCGTACGGCGGAGATCGCGACGTTCGAGGCGCCGATCCCGAAGCGCAAGCTGAACTGATCTCGAACATCCGCAGCACTCAAACGGCAACAACGGCCCGCGCCAAGCGCGGGCCGTTTGCGTTTGGAACATGCTGAGGGGCAGGGCTACCGATTCACCTGGATCGGGCCGGCATCGGAGATGCGCGACGCACCGGGGCCGCGGCTGGTCATCATCTGGTCGACGCGGTCGCGCTCCTTCTCGAAGCTCGCCATGATCGGGCCTTCCAGCGACCGGCCGCGCGGCAGCTTCACGCGCATCGGGTCGACGAAGCGGCCGTTGACCAGGATCTCGTAATGGACGTGCGGGCCGGTCGACATGCCGGTCGAGCCGACGAAACCGATGACCTGGCCCTGGCGCACGCGCTTGCCGGGCTCCATGCCCTTGGCAAAGGCCGACATGTGGCCGTAGGCGGTCTCGTAGCCGTTGTTGTGCTTGATGCGGATATATTTGCCGTAGCCGCCTTCCTGGCCGACCTTCTCGAGCACGCCGTTGCCGGAGGCGAAAATGGGGGTGCCGTAGGCGGTGGCCCAGTCGACGCCGGTGTGCATCTTGACGAAGCCGAGGATCGGATGGCGGCGGCCGCCGAAGCCGGAGCGCATGATCGCGTTGTTGACCGGCTTGCGCACCAGGAACTTCTTCGCGCTCTTGCCGGTCTCGTCGTAATAGTCGACGACGCTGTCGTCGGGGGTCTGGAACCGGTAGTATTTCTTGGTCTCGCCGCCGACCGTCAGGGAGGTGAACAGCACCTCGGTCTTGTCGTTGTTGCCGGGCTTGTCGTCGTCGTCGCCGGCATAGAAGACGTCGAACGAATCCCCGGGCTGCACCTTGCGCTGGAAATCGACGTCGTAGGAGTAGATGCGGATCATGTCCTCGATGACCGGCGTGGGCACCTTGTTGCGCATCGCCGTCTCGTAGATGCTCTGATAGAGGCGGACACCGGTGCCGTCATCCTCCTCGTCATTGGTGTTGTCGGCGGTCTCGGTGACCGTGTTCATGCTCTGCGCGTCGACGGCGACGTATCGTCCGAGGTCCGAAAGCGCGGCGACCGCCTCGATCATGGTGTCGTTGGCGACGATGACGCGGAACGGCTGCAGCCGGGCGCCGGGGGCAGGGCTGGATGGCGCCATCAGGATGCGCAGTTTCTCGCCTTCCTTCAGGCCGCCGTCACGGCCGCGCGGGCCGAGCTGGGCGGCGATCGCCTTGGCTTCGTCGGGCGTCGCGCCCTGGTCGCGCAGGATCGAGGCGACGGTATCGCCCTTCTTGACCAGGTGAACCCGCTCGCCGAGCGGATTGCCGCCGGTGATCTGGTCCTTGGTCTTGGGCAGCAAGGTGACATTTTCCGGCACCACCCGGGTCTCGAAGCCGGCGTAAGGATCGGGCGAGGTGCCGTCATTGGCATAGGACAGTTTCAGGTCGCCGCCTTGGACGGCCTGCGCGCCGGCCGCGTCGGCGGCGGCATTGGCAAGTGAGGCGTAGCGCACGCCGCCATTGTTGCCGCGCCAGTTCGCCGCATCACGGACCCGCATGACGATTTCGTCGAGCGCCACCGAGGTCGCGATCTTCGCCTTGGGGAGCACGGCGGCGAGATCCTTGGTCACGAATGAGACCTCGGCGTCGGGCTCGACGGCCTCGGGATTGTTCGGATCCTCGCCGGACCCCGTCTTGTCGTTGTCGGTGTCGCTCAGCAGGCGCTGGGCGTTGAAGGGCGGGATCTTGGCGGACAGATCGCTGGTCGCCATCGACAGGTTGCCCGAGATCCGGACGTAGGGACGGACCCGGATCAGCTCGCGCGAACCCGCGCGGGTAACGGTCGAGATGCGCACCACGTTGCGCGCCGCGGCGGCTTCGCTCGGCGGCGGCAGGCGGTCGCTCTTGCGCAAGGTGGCGACGCGGTCGTTGGCGCCGAAGGCGCCGCGCAGCGCGCTTTCCATCCGCTCCGGCATGCGCGCGAAGGTCATTTCGCCATCGAGCGACGCAAAAACGGCGCCGCCGATGAGGGCTGCGCCGCACAGACCAGTCAGAATCGTACCGGAGAACCATTGCACGGAGACGCGGCGGCGATCGATCACCGCGGCTTCGGAGCCATCGACCGATAGCGGCGGCTCATGACCGAGATCGATCATGCCGATCTCGCGTCCGTACCCCCCGCGTGACGTCCGATGGCTCAACCTTCGTCCCCCAAGTTCAAAGTCAGCACCGAGATCACTCAGCTGCCGGTTGGCTTAACGTCCAAGACAAACGGCTCGGAATGATGGCGCGCTTCTGTCGGTTCGAGACTCTCTGGCCCGAAAGCCGGACTCCACGAACCGCTATTGTTCTTCAGGATCTCTCGATGTCGTCTCGGCCGTATCAGGCGAAGGGCTCGCCGCTTCCTTGATCTGGATCATCCTTGAATCGATGGCAGTCCCCGCTGGACCCAAATCAACCCAGGTCGATGCTTAACAAATCGTCGCAGGATTGTGGCCCAAGTGGGGCACGAAGTCCGCAAGAAATCGGGGTTCTCCTGCTGTCCGGAAAAAAATGATTCGATGCGACGATTTGTTGACATTGGGCGTTGACACCCCGATCGGCCCCCCCTATAAACCCGATCACTGAGCGCGGCGCCGCTTCGGGACACACCGAGGCGAGCATTCGCGCCAATATTGCTCCTCACTTTCGTTGAGTGATGCACAACCGGTAAAACCCGGTTGCTCATCGACGTCGAAAAAGGTTGAGCGACCCCTCCGCATGAGGGTGGGACCGAGGTCCCGGGCTGTTTGACAAGTAAAGATGAAGAAAGAGAAACGTGGACGGCGGAGTCCTTGCGGGTCTCGGGGTTGAGAGCTTCGGCTTTTGGTTCTGAGATCGGACGAGAAGACTTCGGCGGACAATGTTTCAAAGGTAACACCATGGTTTTCGCGCTGTGAAGCGTGGAGATCGATTGGTGGGACCTCGTCAAACGTTGTGATCAGCCGGTTCAAAGCTTCAAGTTCAACTTGAGAGTTTGATCCTGGCTCAGAGCGAACGCTGGCGGCAGGCTTAACACATGCAAGTCGAGCGGGCGTAGCAATACGTCAGCGGCAGACGGGTGAGTAACGCGTGGGAACGTACCTTTTGGTTCGGAACAACACAGGGAAACTTGTGCTAATACCGGATAAGCCCTTACGGGGAAAGATTTATCGCCGAAAGATCGGCCCGCGTCTGATTAGCTAGTTGGTGGGGTAATGGCCCACCAAGGCGACGATCAGTAGCTGGTCTGAGAGGATGATCAGCCACATTGGGACTGAGACACGGCCCAAACTCCTACGGGAGGCAGCAGTGGGGAATATTGGACAATGGGGGCAACCCTGATCCAGCCATGCCGCGTGAGTGATGAAGGCCCTAGGGTTGTAAAGCTCTTTTGTGCGGGAAGATAATGACGGTACCGCAAGAATAAGCCCCGGCTAACTTCGTGCCAGCAGCCGCGGTAATACGAAGGGGGCTAGCGTTGCTCGGAATCACTGGGCGTAAAGGGTGCGTAGGCGGGTCTTTAAGTCAGGGGTGAAATCCTGGAGCTCAACTCCAGAACTGCCTTTGATACTGAAGATCTTGAGTTCGGGAGAGGTGAGTGGAACTGCGAGTGTAGAGGTGAAATTCGTAGATATTCGCAAGAACACCAGTGGCGAAGGCGGCTCACTGGCCCGATACTGACGCTGAGGCACGAAAGCGTGGGGAGCAAACAGGATTAGATACCCTGGTAGTCCACGCCGTAAACGATGAATGCCAGCCGTTAGTGGGTTTACTCACTAGTGGCGCAGCTAACGCTTTAAGCATTCCGCCTGGGGAGTACGGTCGCAAGATTAAAACTCAAAGGAATTGACGGGGGCCCGCACAAGCGGTGGAGCATGTGGTTTAATTCGACGCAACGCGCAGAACCTTACCAGCCCTTGACATGTTTGGGACCGGTCGCAGAGACGTGACCTTCTCTTCGGAGCCCGAAACACAGGTGCTGCATGGCTGTCGTCAGCTCGTGTCGTGAGATGTTGGGTTAAGTCCCGCAACGAGCGCAACCCCCGTCCTTAGTTGCTACCATTTAGTTGAGCACTCTAAGGAGACTGCCGGTGATAAGCCGCGAGGAAGGTGGGGATGACGTCAAGTCCTCATGGCCCTTACGGGCTGGGCTACACACGTGCTACAATGGCGGTGACAGTGGGAAGCTAAGGGGCAACCCTTCGCAAATCTCAAAAAGCCGTCTCAGTTCGGATTGGGCTCTGCAACTCGAGCCCATGAAGTTGGAATCGCTAGTAATCGTGGATCAGCACGCCACGGTGAATACGTTCCCGGGCCTTGTACACACCGCCCGTCACACCATGGGAGTTGGCTTTACCTGAAGGCGGTGCGCTAACCAGCAATGGAGGCAGCCGACCACGGTAGGGTCAGCGACTGGGGTGAAGTCGTAACAAGGTAGCCGTAGGGGAACCTGCGGCTGGATCACCTCCTTTCTAAGGATGGCTCTTCAGCATGATCTTCGGATCGACTGGTCTTCGGACCTGTCAGCTATCGAGCTGTTTTAGAAACATCAGGGGCCATCAAGATCGCCAGATCTTGCTTGAGCTCCATTGGCGGGATTTCGCCGTCTTCGTTTCTCTTTCTTCGCGGACGAACACGCTGCCTGGGGCTGCGCGGTTGCTGCATCGGCCCTCACGGGCAGGGCGGTGACGAGCTTCGAGCGTTAGGGCTTGTAGCTCAGTTGGTTAGAGCGCGCGCTTGATAAGCGTGAGGTCGGAAGTTCAAGTCTTCCCAGGCCCACCAGCCTTCGCGCCTCACGGCGCTTCGGCTCGGCAAGCCAGAAGATGCGCGAAGGCTGTCGCGCCGTAGCCCAGTTGGGCGAAGGTGGACTGGTCAACGCGAGCTTCGGCTAGTTATCGTCTCGACGATCGCGCTGCTGCATTCGTCTTTCCGAGTATGGGGCCTTAGCTCAGCTGGGAGAGCGCGTGCTTTGCAAGCATGAGGTCGTCGGTTCGATCCCGACAGGCTCCACCAGCCTTCGCAGGCTACGCCTGCTTCGGCTCGGCAAGCCAGAGTGCAGCGAAGACTGCCGCGCCGGAGCCCACTTGGGCGGAGGCGGGCTATCGTTAGCGTGTTCAACATTCGTCCGCGAGACAACATTTCGCATCTTCTGGTCCTCACCGGGACTACAGGAGACTGCGTGTTATCTGACATCGTGAAGAGGAGATCGATCCGAGTAGGGTCGTGCAATGAAGGGCCACCGCGCAAGCGGTCCGTGGCTCTCGACTATGCACCGACGCCTTCACTATCTCCGGGTCATTTCGGCGCAGGCTGGAAGCTGTGAAGCATCCTGTCTGTTGTAAATGACTCTGTTCGCTGCGCTTGACCGCACGGCGATCGGTTCGATCTTAAGAAGCAAGCTGGTCTTTCTAATCAGTGTCCGCGCTGCTCTACGCCTTGTCCCTCGGGACGGGTGAGAGCGGTGAACATTCTGCCGAGTGTGTGGACATTGATAATGAGAGCAATCAAGTGCCTTAAGGGTGTTCGGTGGATGCCTTGGCGCTGAGAGGCGATGAAGGACGTGCTACGCTGCGATAAGCCGTGGGGAGCTGCGAAGAAGCTTTGATCCGCGGATTTCCGAATGGGGAAACCCACCTTCGATAGCCGGAACTCCAAGACCTTGGTCTTGGGGTTTGAATAGGAGACTAGGATGATCCTGAGCCGTGAGGTTTTGGATTTCCGGTTATCAAGAGAAGGTATGAGACTTCTGAATACATAGGAGGTTTCAAGCAAACCCAGGGAACTGAAACATCTAAGTACCTGGAGGAAAGGACATCAACCGAGACTCCGCTAGTAGTGGCGAGCGAACGCGGACCAGGCCAGTCATGAATGTAAGCCAACCAG
>NZ_JBNPUE010000036.1:0-26767 GCF_051168015.1 Bradyrhizobium sp. HKCCYLRH3061 | reverse complement strand
TCGGCGGCATGCGCCAGCGCCTCGAGCCGCGGCAGGCCGAGGAAACCGCAGGTCCCCTTGATCGTGTGCACCAGCCGGAAGATGTTATCGAGGATCTTGGCGTTGTTCGGCTCCTGCTCGAACCGCACCAATTGATTGTCGACGGTATCCAGGCTCTCGCTGGTCTCCGTCAGGAACTCACGCAACAGGTCATCCATGAAACTGGCCTTCGCACGCAACGGAACGCGACATGACGCGCCCTTCAAACCGTGGCCAGTTTCGGTGCAAAGCGTTTAATATTAGTTGAGTAAGCGCAAATGAACGGACTCAACAAAGAGATAAGATGCATCCGGACGAATTCGGACACATCGGCAAGGCTTGATTAACCGTGGTGAACGGATTCTTGCGCCTGTCCCACGACAAGAGGTCGCAGCACCGGCGCGGCAGGACGTCCGCCCGATCAGGCCGCCTGCACGACCATCGCATTGCCGTCGGCGGTGAGCGTCACCTTGAGGCCGCAGGCATCGGCGAGCAGACGGGTGTAGTAGGGCTGCACCGCGTGGGCATCGATGGTCGATTGCAGGTCGCCACCGAGCAGATTGACGATGTTCTGCGGCAGCCGGGCATTGAGCCCGGTGGCGGCGACGCGGAAGCTCATGGTCTCGCCATCGCCGATCGGGTCGACGGTCAGCATGCCGCCGCGCGGGATCGTCTGCTGCGCCACCACCATCATGTTGAGCAGCAGCTTGACCCGGTTCTTGGGCAACAGCAGCCGCGGCAGATTCCAGGTGATCGAGGTCTTGGCGTCCTCGATGTGGCCGCGCGCCATGGTCTGGGCGTCGCCGAGATCGATCTGCGCGCCCGCCGAGCCCGCCGCACCAAAGGCGAGGCGGCAGAATTGCAGCCGGGCCGACGCCGTCTTGGCGCTCTTGCGGATCAGCTCCAGCGCGAAGTCGCGATCCTCCGGCTTCGGATTGTCGTCGAGCACCTCGAGCCCGTTGACGATGGCGCCGACCGGACTAATCAGGTCGTGGCAGACCTTCGAGCAGAGCAGAGCGGCAAGTTCGAGCGTATCGGGAGCGGGAATCGGATTGGCGATCTCGGGAGAGGACGTGCCGGACATTCGATGTTCCTGAAATCCGCGAACCTGGGCGAATCATGCTTGCGTTAACGCTTGATACACTGCGAAAGCAGGGACCGCCACCGGACTGAGGGCGGGACACGGGAAAGTACGTAGCGGTCTTCCCGGCAGCCGCGGCTCAACGACCATGCGAACGGCCGTACCCGGATGCGCCGGACGCCAGAACAGGGATACTATGATGCAAGCTGCGTACGGAACGGCCGGAAGGAGCACCGCGCAATGACGACGGCACCGACTGCAGGAACCGTCGAGGTCGAGGCCGCCGCGGCGCTGATGGCGCCCCTGACGGAGCTCGTCGTCGAGGCGGCCCACGCGATCCTCGCCGTCAACCGCCGCGCCATGGCCGTCACCGACAAGTCCGACGGCTCGCCGGTCACCGAGGCCGATCTTGCCGCCGACCGGGTCATTGCCGAGGGGCTGGCCCGGCTGGCGCCGGCGATTCCCGCGCTGTCGGAGGAGCGGGTCGGAGCCAGCGCAGGACCGTTCAAGGGCAGCTTCTTCCTGATCGATCCGCTCGACGGCACCAAGGAGTTCGTCGCCGGGCGCGGCGAGTTCACGGTCAATCTGGCGCTGGTCACCGGCGGCAGCCCGCTGCTCGGCATCGTCTGCGCGCCGGCCATCGGCCAGATCTGGCGCGGGCTGGTCGGCCGTGGCGCCGAGCGGCTGTCGTTCACCGAGGCGGGTCTGGCGGCCGCCGAGCCGATCCGCACCCGGCCGATGCCGCCGCAAGGCGCGGCATGGGTCGCAGCGGTCAGCCGGTCGCATGGCGATGCCCGCACCGAAGCCTTCATTGCCGCGCGTCCTGGCGCCGTGCGCCTGCCGCTCGGCTCGGCCGTGAAGTTCGGCCGGCTCGCCGAAGGTCTGGCCGACATCTATCCGCGGCTCGGCCCGACCTCGGAATGGGACGTGGCGGCAGGCCATGCGGTGGTCGTAGCCGCCGGCGGCACCGTCACCAGCGAGACCGGCGCGCCGTTGCGCTATGGCGAGCGCCCCGACGGCTTCATCGTGCCGTCCTTCATCGCCTGGGGCGACCCGGCTGCGGTGAAGGTGTGAGACAGCCCTGCCGCGCTATTGCGGCAGGTCGTCCTCGAGCGCCGGCCAACGGGCCTCCGCACGCGGCAGATAGCGGCCCGGGTCGGCCGCGAAAGCGTCGCGGCTCTCCTCACGGTTGAACAGGAACAGCCGTTCCTCGACCACGACGAAGAAGCGCGGGTTGCCGGCCACCGTCACGCCGCGGGCCACGTCGGTCGGGTCGTAGCCGCCGAATTGCGGGCCGTAGACCTCCGGATGGGCCAGGAACGAGGCGCGATTGCCCTCGTTGCGAAACCGCCAGACCACCCCGCCCTGGGACGCCTCGAAATCCGGCAGCCCCGGCATGGCCTTGCCATCCACGAAATAGGAAACAGGATCGAAGCCGTCGATCGCCAGCCCGCTGAAGCGGTCGGAGATGATGCGCTGCGTCGTGGCCGCCGGCGCGCCGACCGGCGGCAGCGCGGCGAGCGTGATGGCGGCAATTACAAGGCGAAACAGCGACTTTGACCCGGTCTGGGGCGGTTGTTGCCGTTGTGCGGTCATAGTTGGTGCCGATAACATGGGAGTCGCAGGGGCATCGCCCCTCGCCCGACAATCGCCCGATGTGGTTGGCGTCAGGTTAAGGCGAGGCTCGGGCAGCCGATAGCAGGGGATTTCCATCGATGAGTTTCGCATCCCGCCTTGCCGCCACGACGCTCGCGGCCGTGCTGGCCATGACCGCGTCGGTCGCCGCGCAGCAGGCGCCCCCGCCTGCCGCGCCGCCCTACCAGGCCGCGCCGCCGTATCAGCAGCCCGCACCGCCGCCGCGCCCTGCGCCCAGCCCGGACAGCTTCAATCCGGACGAGCTGGTCAATGCCGGCCACCGCTTCTTCGGCAACGTCTCGCGAGGCCTCGCCTCGGTGATCGAGCGCGCCGTCAGCCAATGGGGCCTGCCGAATGGCTACATCCTGGGTGAGGAAGGTGCCGGGGCCTTCGTCGCCGGTCTCCGTTACGGCGAAGGCACGCTCTACACCAAGAACGCCGGCGACCTCCGCGTCTACTGGCAGGGCCCCTCGCTGGGCTTCGACTGGGGCGGCGACGGCGCCCGCACCATGACGCTCGTCTACAATCTGCCGGCCACCAGCGCGATCTATCAGCGCTTCGTCGGCATCGACGGCTCGGCCTACATCGTCGGCGGCTTCGGCATGACGGCGCTGACCGCCAACAACATCGTGCTGGTGCCGATCAGATCCGGCATCGGACTGCGGCTCGGCGCCAATGTCGGCTACCTCAAGTTCACGCCGAGCGCGACCTGGAACCCGTTCTGACGGCGCTGGCTGATACCGCCAGGACACGTTCTCCCGTGACGGATCAAGGTTAACACGGCATTGGGCTGGCAATGAATCAGCCCGCCGTGCATTGTGATTCCGTTAATCATTTCGGATCGGGAGTTGTGCGTCATGGTCGAGCCGATCATGTATTTTGCGATCGGTTTTCTGATCGCCATGCTCTGTGCCCTCATGGTCGTGCCGCTGGTGCACAATCGTGCGGTGCGGCTGACGACGCGACGGCTCGAGGCGGCGACGCCGCTGTCGATGGCCGAGATCCAGGCCGACAAGGACCAGCTGCGCGCGGAGTTCGCGATGTCGGCGCGGCGGCTGGAGATGAGCGTCGACGCGCTCAAGAACAAGGCCACCGGCCAGCTCGCCGACCTCGGCAAGAAGACCGACGCCATCAACCGCATGAAGATCGAGCTCGGCGAGAAGAACGCCGCGATCTTTGCGCTGGAGGCGCGCGAGAAGGCGCTCAAGGACCAGCTCCGCGCCACCGAGGAAGAATTCGCCGCCAAGACCGAGGCGCTGCGCGCCGCCGAGCAGGCGCTGAAGGAGAAGCAGGCCGAGCAGGTCCGCCTCACCGCCGAGCTCAACGACAAGGCGCTGCTCGCCGACAGCCGCCAGGTCGAGCTGGTCTCGGTCAGGACCCAGGTCGAGGAGCTGCGCAGCCGCGTCTCCGACGCCGAGAAGGAATTCTCCGCGACCCAGGCCCGCCTCGCGCTGGAGCGCGACGAATCCGACACCGCGACCAAGGCGCTCAACGACGCCCGCGCGCGGGTCGAGAATCTCAGCCAGCGCGTCACCGAGCTCGACCGCCAGCTGATCGTGCAGGTCAAGGAAGCCGAGATGCTGGCGACGCGCGTCGCCGACCTCGAAAGCCGGCTGTCGACCCAGGGCAAGCTGCTCGCCGAGCGCGACTTCGAGAACAACCAGTTGCGCGAGGCCAACGTGGCCGCCGACCGCGCCCTGAAGGAGCTGCGCGAGGAGCTGGCCGGCATGGGCAGCGGCAAGTCGGCCGCGTTCGAGCGGCTCAAATCCGAGAAGGCCACCCTCGAACAGCAGCTGCAGGCCGCCCGCGACGAGCGCACCAAGCTGCAGCGAGAGATGAACGCCATCCAGCAGCAGGCCGAGAGCACCTGGGCCCAGGAGCGGATGGAGAACGCGCTGCTGCGCGAGCGCATCAACGACATCGCCGCCGAGGTCGCCAAGCTCGCGATGCAGATCGAGGGCCCGAACTCGACCATCGAGGCCATGCTCGCCGCCGAACCGGCCCCCGCCAAGCCCGCCAACGCCAATGGCGTCGCCGCGGCGCCGGCTGCTGCGGCCGGCGGCGTGCCCCAGGGCGGCACCCTGGCCGACCGCATCCGCGCGCTGCAGTCGCACGCCTCGCGGGCAAGGCAGATCGGGGCCTGAGAACGGGCCAGCGGGGCGCGGAGTGCGCAGCGGATCTGCCCCTCAGTTCAGCATGGAAGCCGGCACGCCATGGGGCCGGTTTCGGCCCCGATCGAGGACAGCCCGGCGCGCACCAGCAGTTTTCCTCGCCATCTCCGCCGCAAATCCTTGACACCCCCTGCCCGCGCTTCGTAAATCGCGGGCTCCGACGGACTGCTTCGGGCGCCTCGCTGGCTCACAGCCACGACCGCCACCGGCAACCGGGCGCATAGCTCAGCGGGAGAGCGTTCCCTTCACACGGGAGAGGTCCAAGGTTCGATCCCTTGTGCGCCCACCATTTGCCGCCGCCACCCCTTTCCTTTCATGCGATCGCTTGGGCTGGTCTGGCCTGTCGTCATGCCTCGGGCGACGCGATGGTCACGCAGGATTGAGCGGGATCAACGACTGCGTCGGCGCCTCGCTTATGTTAGTCGTCTCGTTCCGCGGCCCGAAAGGTATCTCCATCTCGATGCGGCTCGTCCGTACCATCCTGGCGTTCGCGATTGCCCTGTCGCTGGCGATGCTGCCGATCGGCGCATCGGCGGCTGCGATGGCGTCGTCGGACGAGATGCAGACGAGCATGCAGATGGACGACGGGGCCGGCATGTCGATGGACGAATGCTGTCCCGACGACATGAAGGGCACCGGCTCGCCTTCGCACACCTACAAATGCGGCATGGGTTTCTGCTGCGCGGGCGGGACGGTTGCGCTCGGCGATGTCAGGGCCGTTACCTTCGCGCCGCTTGCCCTGAGCGCGACCAGGATCGCCATTCCCGCCGACCAGGTCGCTGCTCTTCACAGCGGCAGTCCTCCGTTCCGACCTCCTCGAATCTGATCTCGCACGAGCCGACGCGCGCAACGCCTGCGCGCCGATGACCGACGTGCGCGCCGCGGAGCGCCACGGCCGAGATCCATTCATGAGGACAGGACCATGCTTTCCAGAATCAGCACCGCGGCTCTCGCCGCCACCCTTTCGCTCGCCGCATCGGCCGCCACCGCCGGCGCTGCCGACTACAGCTTCGAGCCCGTCACCGCCGAGATGAAGAAGGGCGACGACGTCACGGTCGCCGTTCGTCTCACCCACAAGCAGACCGGCAAGGCCGTCACCGACGCGGTCATTTTCAAGACCCGCGTCGACATGGCGCCGGACGGGATGGCCGACATGGTGTCGGACGTGGCGCCGCTGCCGTCCAGGGAGCCCGGCGTCTACGCCTTCAAGACCGACCTGCCGATGGCCGGGCGCTACCAGGTCACGCTCTCCGCCAAGGTGCAGGGCGAGCCGGAGACGGTCACCGGCAAGGTCATCGTCAAGGCGATCAAGTGAGCCTGCGGGGCGCTCCCCGACGGGCGCCCCACCCTTCCAATGGATAGCGCGCGCCAGCGCGCCTCACGGTGATGCCATGACCATTTTTCGCCTGCTCGCGACCGTCACACTCGGCGCCGGAATTAGTATGGCCGGTCTCTGGTCGATCGAGAGCTCGCTCCCGTCGCTTCGTACCCATCACGCCGCGGCGGCGGCAGAGCGAATGCCGCTGTACTACCGCGATCCCAGCGGCGCCCCTGCCTGGTCGGCGGGCCCCAGGAAAGACGATCGCGGGCGGGACTACCTGCCGGTCTACGACGACGATCAGGCCGCGCCGGAGCCGGCCAAGCCGAAGCAGCAGGCCGACTCCTCGCGCCGGATTCTCTACTACCGCAATCCGATGGGCCTGCCGGACACGTCCCCTTCCCCGAAGAAGGACCCGATGGGGATGGACTACGTTCCCGTCTACGAAGGGGACGATGCCGAGGATGGCGTGGTCAAGCTGTCGCCCGGCAGGATCCAGCGGACGGGCGTGAGATCCGCGCCAGTCGAACGGCGCACGCTTCGCATCGCGGTCAAGGCGCCAGGTACGATCCAGCTCGACGAGCGGCGAATCTCGGTGATCGCGATGCGGGCCGAGAGCTTCGTACAGAAGGTCGCCGACGTGACCACGGGCACGCGCGTGAAGGCGGGCCAGCCGCTGATGGAGATCTACAGCTCGGCGATCGCTGCCGCCGCAGCCGAATATCTCTCGACGATCAACTCGAACATCGTCGGCAGCAATGCAGTCTACGGACGCGGCTCGCGCCAGCGCCTGACCAATCTCGATGTCCCGGAGCCGGTGATCACCGCCATGGAGAAGTCGCGCATCGCGCCGGTCACGGTGCAATGGTCGGCGCCCCGCGACGGCATCGTGCTCGAGCGCAACGCGATCGAAGGCATGCGCGCCAATCCGGGCGACGTGCTGTTCCGGATCGCCGACATATCCGTGGTGTGGGCGCTCGTCGACGTGGCCGAACGCGACCTCGGCAACATCGCGGTGGGTCAGCCCGTGACCATCCGCGCGCGCAGCTTCCCGGGCCGGACCTTCGCCGGATCCATCGCGGTGATCTATCCCCAGGTGAACAAGGACACGCGTACCGTGCGGGTGCGGATCGAGCTCACCAACCACGACCTCGCGCTGCTGCCGGACATGTATGTCGACGCCGAGATCGACACCGCGGATCCGGCGCCGCTGTTGGCCGTGCCGGCCGATGCCGTGCTCGACACCGGCAGCCGCCAGGCTGTCCTGATCGACAAGGGCGACGGTCGCTACGAGCCGCGCGCCGTGAGGCTCGGCCGCCGCGATGCCAGCTATGTCGAGGTGCGCGACGGCCTGTCGGATGGCGAGGTGGTCGTGACCTCCGCCAACTTCCTGATCGACGCCGAAAGCAACCTGAAGGCCGCGCTGAAGAGCTTCGCGGACGCCGACGGAGCGCAATCGGCCGGCGGCGACCACGCCGGCATGGGAGAGCACAAATGATCGCCCGCGTCATCGCCTGGTCGGCACGCAACCTGCTGCTGGTCCTGTTCGGCACCGGATTCGCCGCCGCGGCCGGCTTCTACGCGCTCATTCACCTCCCGCTCGACGCGATCCCCGATCTGTCGGACACCCAGGTGATCGTCTACACCGAATATTCCGGTCAGGCGCCTCAAGTCATCGAGGACCAGGTCACCTATCCCCTCACGACCGCCATGCTCACGGTGCCGAAGTCGAAGGTCGTACGCGGCTTCTCGTTCTTCGGCGTGTCGTTCGTCTACGTCATCTTCGAGGACGGCACCGACATCTACTGGGCACGCTCGCGCGTGATGGAATTCCTGAACAGCGCCGCCTCGCGGCTTCCGGCGGGGGTGACACCGACGATCGGCCCGGACGCGACCGGGGTCGGCTGGGTCTATCAATATGCGGTCATGTCGAAGGAGCTCAATCTCGCCGACACCCGCACGATCCAGGACTGGAACCTGAAATTCGCGCTCGCCAGGGCCGAGGGCGTCGCCGAGGTCGCCAGCATCGGCGGCTTCGTCAAGCAATACAACGTCGTGCTCGACCCGCAGCGCATGCGCGACCGCGGCATCAGCCTGCAGAAGATCCGCGACGCGATCCGCGCCAGCAATGCCGATGTCGGCGGCCGCACGGTCGAGCTGTCCGAGTTCGAATACGTCATCCGCGGCAAGGGCTATCTGAAGAGCATCGACGATCTCGGCAACATCGTGCTCAAGACGTCCGGCGGAACGCCGGTGCTGCTGCGCGACGTCGCCAATGTCGAGCTCGGTCCCGACGAGCGGCGCGGCATCGCGGAGCTCAACGGCGAGGGCGAGGTCGCCAGCGGCATCGTGCTGCAGCGCTTCGGCGTCAACGCCCTCGACGTCATCGAGAACGTCAAGAAGCGCCTGCATGAGATCGCGAGCAGCTTGCCCAGATCGGTCGAGATCGTTCCGGTCTACGACCGCTCGAACCTGATCTATGCCGCGATCGACACGCTCAAGCACACGCTGCTCGAGGAGAGCATCGTCGTCGCCTTCGTCTGCATCGTGTTCCTGCTGCACGTGCGCAGCGCCCTGGTCGCCATCCTGATGTTGCCGGTCGGCGTGCTGATGGCGTTCGGCGCGATGAAGCTGCTCGGCCTAGGCTCGAACATCATGAGCCTGGGGGGCATCGCGATTGCGATCGGCGCCATGGTGGATGCGGCGATCGTCATGATCGAGAACGCCCACAAGCACCTGGAGCGCGCCAAGCCCGACCAGTCGCGTGTCCAGATCCTGATCGACGCCGCCGCGGAGGTCGGTCCCGCCCTGTTCTTCAGCCTGCTGATCATCACCGTGTCGTTCATGCCGATCTTCACGCTGGAGTCGCAGGAAGGCCGCCTGTTCAGCCCGCTCGCCTTCACCAAGACGTTCTCGATGGCGGCAGCGGCGCTGCTCTCGGTGACGCTGGTGCCGGCGCTGATGGTGATCTTCGTCCGCGGCAGGATCATTCCCGAGCATCGCAACATCATCAACCGCTTCCTGATCTGGATCTACCGCCCGGTCATCAAGGGCGTGCTGCAAGCGAAAACGCTCGTGATCCTCGCAGCCATGGTCGTTCTTACCGTCTCCATCTGGCCGGCGCGCCAGCTCGGCACCGAGTTCATGCCGAGCCTGAACGAGGGCACGCTGCTCTACATGCCGACCACCCTGCCCGGCATCTCCGTGACCAAGGCGGCAGAGCTGATGCAGATGCAGGACCGGATCATCAAGTCGTTCCCGGAGGTCGCCTCGGTTTATGGCAAGGCCGGACGCGCGGCGACCGCCACCGACCCTGCGCCGACCGAGATGTTCGAGACGGTCGTCAACCTCAAGCCGAGGGAGCAGTGGCGTCCCGGCGTCACCATCGACGGCCTCGTTGCCGAGATGGACAAGGCGCTGCAATTCCCTGGCGTCTCCAACGCCTGGACGATGCCGATCAAGGCGCGCATCGACATGCTCTCGACCGGCATCCGCACGCCGATCGGCGTCAAGGTGATGGGCACGGACCTCGCCGAGATCGATCGTCTGGCCAAGCAGATCGAGCGGGTGATCAAGACCGTTCCCGGAACCTCCTCGGCCTATGCCGAGCGCGGCATCGGCGGCTATTACCTCGAGATCACGCCCGATCGCGAGGCTCTCGCCCGCTACGGCCTCCTGGTCCAGGACGTTCAGGATACGATCGCAGCGGCCCTCGGCGGCCAGACGATCACCACGACCGTCGAGGGCCGCCAGCGCTTCAGCGTGAACATGCGCTATCCGCGCGATCTCCGCGACAATCCGAAGGCCATCGCCAGCGAGGTGCTGGTGCCGATGCCGTCCGGCGGCGCCGTGCCGCTCGGCGAGGTCGCGAAGGTCGAGCCGGCCAGGGGTCCCACGTCGATCCGGACCGAGAACGGACAGCTCGCGACATACATCTATGTCGACATCCGTGACCGCGACATCGGCAGCTACGTCGCGGACGCGCAGCGTGCCGTCGCCGAGAGCATCCGGTTTCCGGCCGGCACCTATTTGCTCTGGAGCGGGCAGTATGAGTATCTGCAGCGCGCGGCGGCCCGGCTCAAGATCGTCATTCCGGTGACGCTCACCATCATCTTCCTGCTGCTGTATCTGAACTTCAGGGCCATGACCGAGACCCTGATCGTGATGCTGTCGCTGCCCTTCGCGCTCGTCGGTGGCATCTGGATGATGTGGTGGCTCGGCTTCAATCTGTCGGTCGCCGTCGCCGTCGGCTTCATCGCGCTTGCCGGCGTCGCCGCAGAGACCGGCGTGGTGATGCTGATCTATCTCGATCACGCGCTGGCTGCGGTGAAGGCGAGGCGCGATGCCGAAGGTCGCCCCCTGAACCGGCAGGATCTCCAGGACGCGATCATGGAGGGCGCGGTCGAGCGTGTGCGCCCGAAGATGATGACCGTCGTCGCCATCATGGCGGGCCTCCTGCCGATCATGTGGAGCACCGGCACGGGCTCGGAGATCATGCAGCGCATCGCCGTGCCGATGATCGGCGGCATGATCTCGTCGACCCTTCTCACCCTGATCGTGATTCCGGCCATCTTCGGTCTGGTGAAGGGACGCAGCCTGTCGACCAGAACAGGGACGACGGCGGACGCCTTAAGCGGGTCGCAGGGCGTGCAAAGGGCAGCCTGATCCACCGACAGCGAGAGGAGAGACGATGAAAAATTTCGCGACAGGAGCCCCGGTGGTCGCAGGCGAAGGCGCCCGATCATGGTCAGCGACTAGCCGTACCGGCGCTGAAGACGAACGATCGTCCCCCCCTGAGCCCGCCGGTCGTTGATGTGGATCAACCTGAATGGCCTACGTCCGGCCATTGTTGATCGCCCCCTGAAGGAGGACTTGGTCATGCAAAGATTGCCCCTGGCTTTTCTGTTGGCGCTTTCGGCTTTGGCGCATCCCGCCTTTGCTCAATCCTCCACGGACCATTCGGCCCATCATCCTGATCAGAAGGAAGCGCCAGCAACGGATGCCGAGAAATCGACCAGCGGGGCGAGTTCGTCACAGACCATGATGGGCGGCGGCATGATGAAGATGATGGACGGCATGCCGATGTCCAACATGATGCCGATGATGTCCGGCATGACGCGGCCGTCCGACGATGGCATGGGCGGCATGGAGGTGCTCGATCATGTGGAGGGACGGATCGCGTTCCTGCGGGCGGAGCTCAAGATCACGGACGCCCAGATGCCGGCATGGAACGGTTTCGCCGACGCGTTTCGCGCGCGTGCGAAGACGCTCGGTGATCTCAGGATTGCGATGATGTCGCAGTCCGGCTCGGAGACGGTGCTCGACCAGCTGACCGCACAGGAAAAATCGCTATCGGCTCGCCTCGACGCCACGCGAGCGATCAAGACCACCCTGAGCGACCTCGTCGCAACCTTTTCCGACGAGCAGCGAAAGGCGGCCGACGAACTGCTCGCGCCCAATCTCGGCATGACGCCGATGCGGATGCAGGGCGGGCGAATGAGCTCCATGCGGATGCAGCGGGGCCATTAGCCGCCGAGGGCCGATCGACAAGCGGATACGCCGCGAGCGTCGCATTCGACATCTGCGGTCGACATGTGAAGTTGACTAATATAGGGTACCCCCCTATATTATCTCGATGTCGCATACCATCAAGCACAAGTCCAAGCTTCTCGCGCGCGTCCGGCGCATCAAGGGCCAGATCGACGCGGTGGAGCGCGCGCTCGAGGCGGAGCTCGGCTGCGCCGACGTGCTGATGCTCGTTGCGTCGGTCCGGGGCGCCATCGGAGGCCTGACCACCGAGCTGCTGGAAGATCACATCCGGCACCATGTCGTCGACCCCGCGCACGAAAGCGATCCCGATAGGGCCAAGGGTGCCGCCGACCTGATCGAGGTCGTGCGGACCTATCTGAAGTGAAACTGTCATGACCGATCTGTCCCAACTGCTCCAGCAAGGCAGCGCGCATGCGTGGCTGTTCGTGCCCAGCGCGATTGCCCTGGGTGCGCTGCATGGCCTGGAGCCCGGTCATTCCAAGACCATGATGGCCGCCTTCATCGTCGCGATCCGCGGCACCGTCCTGCAGGCCGTGCTGCTCGGCCTCTCGGCGACCATCTCCCACACCGCGATCGTATGGGTGGTTGCCCTCGCCGGCCTTCACTTCGGCCGGGAGCTTTCGGGCGCGCGCAGCGAAGCCTTCCTGCAACTGATCTCGGCCGTCATCATCATCGGCATCGCGGCCTGGATGGTCTGGCGCACCTGGCGCGACCAGAATGGGCACCATCACCATCATTATCACGACGAGCCGCGATCGGTCGCGCTCGCCGGCCACGCGCTGTCGGTCGAGATCTTCGAAGACGGCGTGCCGCCGCGTTGGCGGATCCGGGACGAGACCGCACTCCCGGCCGCCGACACGCTCCACGTCACGACCGTCCGTGACGACGGCCGCGAGCAGCGGTTCAGCTTCCGGACCAGCGGCGACGTCCTGGAGAGCATCGAGGAGATCCCGGAGCCGCACGCCTTCAAGGCACGCATCACGCTTGCCGGCGAGTCCGTGGAGATGCTGTTCGAGGAGCACACGCACGATCACATGGACCTCGGCGACGAGGACGATGCCCATGCGCGCGCCCACGCCGACGACATTCGCAGGCGCTTCGCCGGCCGTACGGTCACGACCGCACAGATCGTCCTGTTCGGACTGAGCGGCGGCCTGATCCCTTGCCCCGCCGCCATCACGGTCCTGCTGTTGTGCATTCAACTGAAGCAGTTCAGCCTGGGCTTCGTCCTGGTGCTCTGCTTCGGCATCGGCCTGGCCATCACCATGGTGTCCGCCGGCGTGCTCGCCGCACTCAGCCTTCGGCATGTCGAACGCCACTGGTCCGGCTTCAGCCGCTTCGCGCACCGGGCGCCCTATCTCTCGGCCGCTCTGATCGTGCTGGTGGGGACCTATACGGGTTGGCTGGGCCTGCACGAACTGATGATCTGAGGCGGAGGCGCGCCGGGGGGCAAAGCCCGAGCAGCAGCACGTTCGCAGCGGGTCCAATTGCGCCAAGGACATGCCCTGAGCGCAGCCCTCTCTGTCAGCGCATCGCGAAGAGCTCCTGGTGGAAGCGCTCTCTGATAGGAAAGTGTTGCGCAGCGAAATCGCGCCTGAGAGCCTCGCCGAAGGCGGTCGGACCGCAGAACCAGATGCTTGCGTTTTGCCAGTCCGGCACCGCCCGGCGAACACGATCGCCCGTCAGCCGCCCGTCGCGGGCGTCGATGAGAACGTGCAGGCGGACATTGGCTGAACGCGCGTCCGCAGCGAGCTTTCCCAAGGCCTCCTCGTCGACATCCGCCGTGGTGTGAAACAAGTCCACCGTCGCGACGGGGCAATCGGGGCTCCCCTTCCGCATCGCCAGCTCTTTCATGCGGGCGACAAAAGGCGTGATACCGATGCCACCGCCGATCCAGATCTGGTGTGTGCAATCGTCGTCGAAGGTGAAGCAGCCATAGGGGCCTTCGACCTTCACCTCCTGCCCGACATGGAGCTTCTCCCGCAACTGGCTCGTATGGTCCCCGAGCTCCTTGGTGATAAAGGTGATCCTGGGGTCCTCAGCGTTCCAGCCGGACGCAATTGTGTAGGGATGGGCGCCCTCGGAGACGTCCGACGTGGCAAAGGCGAACTGGCCCGGCTTGTGCCCGGGCCAGCCATGGGACACCTCGATTTCGGTCTCCATGGCTCTGACGCCGGGATAGTATTTGAGCGACGTGATCCTGCCTTTGACCTGCCGCCCGGCGCCGACGCGTTGCAGCAGCGTAATCGCGGCCGCCCACGTCCCGCAGGCAAGCATCGCCGCCATGGTCAAGCCGAGCGGCGACATCCAGTAGCTGAACTTTGTCAGCGTGACCGCATGAAAGACCAACACCAGGTACGCCAGGGCGAGAAGCCGATGTGTCTTGTAGAACAGCCGATACGGGAAGGACTGAACGAGCGCCAAGGCAATCAGCACCACCGTGCCGTAAAAGGCCCACTCGCCGAGCCCCTCGGCCGATCCATGCAGGCTCGCAAACAGAGACTCGACGGGATTCGCGATGGGCGGCCTTGCCCCACGCTCCGGCCGCGCCAGCAGACCCCAGCCGACCGCCCATTTCGGACCGTTGGCCCAGAGCCAGTGGACGATGGCTGTCACAAGAGCCGCGATGCCGAACCATTTGTGCAGGCGGTACATCTTGTCGAGGCCGCCCAGCCATGCCTCCGGCCAGCGCGGTCGCAATGCGAGGATCATCGCCATGCTCATGCAACCGATTGCCAGGACGCCACTCAGCTGCACCATACTTTCACGGAGTGGAAAGAAGGCGCCCGGTCCAAATGGATCTGGTTCCGCAACCAGCCACAGCAGCGAGAGAACCGCCAGGGTCCCCCAAAATGCTCGCTTGAGATTTTGCATGCGGGCTTCTCTCACGACGACATCGACGCAATCCTGGACTGATTAGGCGGCGCAGCCTTGAGCTGGCTCAAGGCTGATCGTCATGAGCTGCAAGCCAACTTCAACAGGGCTCGCAGGGTGTTCTCGTTCGGTTAGTTTGGCTGATGACCGTTGATAGCTGATCCGGAAGGCCTCGAGGCAGCGCCCGAGCTTGGCGAGAATGCCGATGCCTGATCGTGGGCTCGAGCAACCTCGGCCGGGATCTCGGCTGCGACGTCGCGCTGCAGGCAGAACTGATCGACGATCCATAGCAGCGCCATGGCCGCTTCGGGCTGGCGAGACTGCGCCGTCCGCAAGGGCGCGAGCGTCGGCACCGCCATGTCACGGCGCTCCGCCTGAGCGTCAGCGAGAGCGCGGTGCGCGAACCTCGCGATCTCCTTGGAAGAGAGAACCGGGCGCTAAACCTTTTGGCATGACATTCATTCCCATGACGCCACGAAGCCACCGCATCGCGATGCGAGCCCGAAGCCCGCAGCCGCAGGTGGAGGCTGCTGCGTAGATGCACTCGGCCAAATTGGCTCGCTCACCCGCGCATGGGCTCCCTGCGCCCGGCACAATCGTCACAGAACGCCCTCGCCGCTGCCCGTGCCGCCGGTCAAGTCGGCTTTTGCGGGGCGGAACTCTCACGTTTTCCTGATTCCTGCGTCAGAACGCCGCGGGTCGAATTCGCCTATGGTCCGGCGCGTTTCCAACCCACGGAGGTTTTCCGCATGCGTAAACTGATCATCGCCACCGCCGCCCTCGCGTTCGTCTCGTCGGCCGCTCTTGCCCAGTCCACGGAGAAGCCGATGACGACCACCGGCCAGTCGGCTAAGAGCGGCGACGCCATGGGCGGGGGCGACACCATGAAGATGAGCAAGACGAAGAAGAAGTCGGCCAAGAAGACGTCCGGCGACGGCATGTCGAAGTAGATCCAGCGCGGGCGTGCCTCAAGGGGCACGCCCGGCGCTGCCAGTGGCTCGGACCGGTCGGTCCCGGTCCCGTCTGGAGAGCGCAATCGCGTCTGATCTCTTCTTCCCGCGCCTCATGGACGCGCCGCTGGCGGCGCCTCTCACGATGCGGGTCTCAGCGCCCGTGATCTGACGTGTCTATGCGGCCGCCAGCCCCATCTGCTGCAATCGCCCCGCGAACCAGGCCGACAGTACCGGGTCGATTCGGGCCCCGACATAGACCTCCGGCGTGATCACGTGGCGGCGGTCGAGAATCACCAGCACGCCGATCCAATAGGCAAACCACAGATGCGGGTCGGTCAGCGCCATCAGCTTGTGGCGGTCGTGCGCCAATGGCTGGTGGTTGCCGGCCTTGCGGACCTCGATCGCCAGCAGATTGTCGGGCACGGCGCGCTTGTGCACGACGATGTCGGGGTAGATCGATTTTCCCAGCTCGTCGTCGGTCGAGACGATGGTGCCGCGCGGGAGCAGCATGGCGCGGTCGCCGAGCCGGTTGTAGTCGCAATCGACGTCCCAGCCGAGGAAGTTGCGCTCCAGATGCACCGAGAGCCGGTGCGTCAAAGCGCGCTCACCGAGATCGCGGTCGAGGATGAAGCGCTCGCGCGCATAGAACTCCTGCAACGCGGAGATCAGCCGGTTCAATTCGCTGTGCATGCCGCCCAAACAAAACAAACGATGGAGACGTCACCATCAACACGCGATCGTGCTGAGTCGCCAACCACATAAATGCTGACATGACGCTGCCATCAACCGGCGGCCGATTTGCGGCCGCCGGGTTGCGGGCGGAGGAACCTACATCTGCACTTCGATCAGGCGCGGACCGTATTCGGCGTTCGCCTCGGCCAGCGCGGCATTGAACTCGTCGGCCGAGGTGACGGCGCGGCCGGGAACGCCCATGCCCTTGGCCATGGCGACGAAGTCGAGCGTCGGGCGGTCGATCTTGAGCATGTCCTGGGCGCGCTGGCCCGGCTCGCCGGCGCCGACGCCGTCGAACTCGCCGCGCAGGATCTGATAGATCCTGTTGGCGAACACCACCGTGACGACGTTGAGGTTCTCGCGCGCCTGGGTCCACAGCGACTGGATCGTGTACATGGCGCTGCCGTCGCCGACGAGGCACATCACCTTGCGATCCGGGCAGGCCACCGCGGCGCCGGTCGCCACGGGGGTCGAGAAGCCGATCGAGCCGCCCATGTTCTGCAGCCAGTCATGCGGCTTGGCGGCCGCCGTCGGCGGGAAGAAGCCGCGACCCGTGGTGATGGATTCGTCGACCACGATCGCGTTCTCCGGAATCGCATAGGCGATCGCCTGCGCGATGGTGGCGTGGTTGAGCGCCCCAGTGGGCTTGATCAGCTCGGCGAGCGGCTGCGGCTTGACGTCCGCGGCCTTGGCGCCGAGATGGCCGGCGAGCGCCTCGAGCGCGGCGGCCGAGTTCTCGCCCCACGCCGTCATGCGGTGGACCTCGGTGCCCTCGGCCTTCAGCATGCTCGGCTTGTTCGGATAGGCGAAGAAGGCGACGGGGTCGTTGGCCTCGACCAGCACGATGTGCTTGTAGTTCTTCAGGATCGGCAGCGCCTGCTCGATCACGTAGGGAATGCGGTCGATCGAGAACCGGCCGGCGCCGCGCGCCATGCGCGGGTGATAGGTCTGGCCCATCACGCGGCAGCCGGTCTTGCCGGCGATCTGCTGAGCGAAGGTCAGCGCCTGCTCGGTCAGCGCGCCCGCGGTCATCAGCACCAGGGTCTCGGGACCGTGGGCATGCAGGATCTTGGCGGCCTTCTCGACCGCATCGGCCGAGTAGCTCGGGCGCTGCGTCTCCGCCGGAACCTGGGCGATGCCGTCGGCCTCGTTCCAGGCGGTGTCGGCGGGCAGGATCAGGGTCGCGATCTGCGGCGGCGCGCTCTTGGCGGCGGCGATCGCCGCGGCGCCGTCGGCGGCCACCGCCTTGGCGCTCGGCGAGGTCCGCACCCAGTCCGACATCGGCCGCGCCAGGCCTTCGATGTCCGAGGTCAGCGGCGCGTTGAAGCCGATGTGGTAGGTGGCGTGCTGGCCGACGATGTTGACGATGCCGGAGCGCGCCTTCTTGGCGTTGTGCAGATTGGCGAGGCCGTTGGCGAGCCCGGGGCCGAGATGGAGAAGCGTCGAGGCCGGCGTGCCCTTCATGCGGAAATAGCCGTCGGCGGCGCCGGTGACCACGCCCTCGAACAGGCCGAGCACGCAGCGCATGCCCTCGACACGGTCGAGCGCGGCGACGAAGTGCATCTCGGACGTGCCCGGATTGGTAAAGCAGACGTCAACGCCCCCCGCGACCAGGGTCCGCACCAGGCTTTCCGCACCGTTCATCCTATTCTCCTGCTGATTCCGCGCGCCATTTGCAATGCTGGGCAGATCAATCATTGTTCGCCCGCGGCGTCAAAGGGGCTGGCCGCATTGCTGCCATCGCCACGGTGCTCATGCGCGGGCTTGGCTAACAGGATGTTGGTCCAGGACGCGGGCGATTTTCCGTGGGATTTGGGTCACGGACCGTCGCCACATACCGGCCTCACGCCGCCGTGGGTTGCGAAGTGCAACCGTTTATGGCCTGTCTGCGAACGGAATTGATATTTGCCAGGGGATGGAAATGAAGCGCTGTTTGGCTTTGGGAATTGCTGCGGTGGCGTCGGTGGCAAGCGCCGGGATGGCGCGGGCGGAAATGTTCGACACCAGGGACATCTTCGGCGGCGGGCCGAACTTCTACCAGGGCGCCGTCAGCCCGATCCCGCGCGAGACCGTGATGTTCCAGAGCCAATATGCGCCGGGCACCATCATCGTGAACACCAGCGAGCGCCGGCTCTATCTGGTCCTGCCCGGCGGCCAGGCGCTGCGCTACGGGATCGGCGTCGGCCGTGACGGGTTCCGCTGGAGCGGCGTGCACCGCATCACCGCCAAGAAGGAATGGCCGGCCTGGACTCCGCCGTCGCAGATGCTGCGGCGCCGGCCCGACCTGCCGCGCCACATGGCCGGCGGCATCGAGAACCCGCTCGGCGCGCGCGCGATGTATCTCGGCTCCACGCTGTACCGAATCCACGGCTCGAACGAGCCCGAGACGATCGGCCAGGCGGTATCGTCGGGCTGCTTCCGCATGACCAATGACGACGTCGCCGACCTCTATGACCGCGTTTCGGTGGGCACCACCGTGATCGTCAAGAACTGAGCGCCGCACGCGACCGCGACGATGAAGCAACGTCCCAGCGCGCATCCTCGCCAGGAGCGGCCCCGCTGCTGGCGCCCCGTGCGGAGCGCGGTGGTGGCCGCGCTGGCTGCGCTCGTGACCATGCCGCTGCCGGCGTCCGCCGCCGAGATCCCGGCGATCGCCGCCCGCCAGCGCGTCGAGAAGAAGAGCTTCACCGACGCCGAGATCACCGACGGCTTCTTCAAGACCGCGTTCGGCGCCGAGTATCACCTGGCGGGCCGGGTCGACCGCATCCGCAAGTACAGCGCGCCGGTGCGGGTGTTCGCCGACGGCCGCCGCGCCGACCGCAAGGCGCAGCTCGCCAAGGTCGTCAGCGACATCGCCGCCCGCATCCGCAACCTCGACATCGCGATGACCGAGACCGACGGCAACGCCAATGTCCGCGTCAAGCTGGTGCGCGACCGCGACCTCTACCACACCATCAGCCAGGCCTATGGCAGCGAGCGCGCGCGCGAGATCAAGACCTCGCTGGATCCGCAATGCCTGTCCGGCTTCCGCAAGAACGAGGCGTTCGAGATCGAGCGTTCCGACGTCATCCTCACCGTCGACAACGGCGATTTCGTCTTCCTCGATTGCGCCTATGAGGAGCTGCTGCAGTCGCTCGGGCCTATCAACGACACCGCGAGCGTGCCCTGGACGATGTTCAACGACAACGTCTCGATGGGCTATTTCGACGTCTACGACCAGTACATCCTCAACATGCTGTACGACCCGCGCGTCAAGGCCGGCATGACGCTCGCCGAGGTCAAGGCCGTGCTGCCGGACGTGCTGACGGATGTGCGGGCCTGGGTGAGGAAGACCAACAATCTGGCGGAGTGAGAGGGGTTGAGTTCGCGGGAGGTCTTGGCCCTTAGTTGAGGTTCCTATCGCGCGTCAAACTCTGGTGTCGTCCCGGCGAACGCCGGGACCCATACGCCGCGGCCCTGCGATGAAGCACGCTGGGCGAGACCTTCTTCCAACAATCAAACTCGGTGGTTATGGATCCCGGCGTTCGCCGGGACGACACCGGTTTTGCCGAAACGGACCCGGCAACTCAGTAGCGGCGGCGGCAACTCCGCTACTTGCAAATCCCCTTCAACGCCCGCCATTCTTCCGCGCTCAGCAGGGGCGGGCCGCTCGGCGGCCGGTCCTCGGCGCGCATGCGGGCGAGACGGTCCTCGCTGAGCGGATGGCTGGCCCACAGCGACGGGCGCTTGCCGTCCTCCTTGCCGGTGATGCGGAACAGCAATTCGCCCATCGGCCGCGTCGGCCGTCCGAGCTTGTGCATCACCTCGATCGCGAAGCCGTCCGCGGCCGCCTCCGCCTCGCGCGAATAGGACGCGTTGATCATGGCCCGCGAGGCGAAGACCGCTGCGCCCGCACCGGTGACGTCGCCGAACAGCAGGCCGATCAGGAACGAGCTGCCGCCATTGTGGATCAGCTGCCGCAGGTTGTCGCGATGCTTGAGGTGGCCGAGCTCATGCGCCAGCACGCCGGCGACCTCGTCGGGGTCGTTGGCCTTGTCGAGCAGCCCCCTGAACAGGAAGAACCGCCCGCCCGGCAGCGCGAAGGCGTTGGGGATCGGCGTGTCCAGCACCTGCGACGCGATGCCGTCGTCGAGGCCGGCGGGGCGGCGCAGCGCCGTCACCAGCTTGGCGAAGGCGGCCTGCCCGGCCGCCTCGGTGCAGAGCTTGTCGCCGAACACGGTCTGGATCTGCACCACGGCGGCCTCGCCGAGATGCCGCTCCATGGTCGGCGGCACCAGCGGCGTCAGGCGGTCGGAGGCGAACGGAATCACCACCAGCACGACGGCGACGATGGAGGCCGCGGCCGCCAGCGACCAGCCGACGATGCGCGCGATGGCGCCGCGGGTCATCCTGTTCTGGTCGATGTGGCCGCAACGCGCGATCAGTTCGGCCGACAGCGCCGCGTCGCGGATCTCCAGCCGCGCCAGTGGCGACGCCGACAGGCAGCTCACGCGCAGCGTGCCGCTCGGCGCATCGACACGGCGGATGTCCTCATAGGGCCAGGAGACGAAATTGTCGGCGCTGCGCATCACCAGCTGATTGGCGAGGCCGATCGTGACCGTCTGCCGCCGGTTGGATAGTCCGTCGAAATAGACCGCGGGGCCGCCGAGCGGAGCGGCCGGCTCGACCGGCGTGGCGTTGGCTGGCGCAGCAGCGCCCGCCGGCCCGGGATCAGAATCCGGCGACGTCGAGTCCATCGGCAAACCCTTCGCCGAGCGCGCTGGCCAGATCGCCCTTGGCGGCGACATTGGCCATGGCCTCGATGCCATGCACGTGAACCGACTGCAGCACCTTCGCCCACATGTCGCGCACCAGATAGAGCCGCATCACGACGTTGAGCGCCAGGATCCAGGCGATGTAGCCCAATCCGACCAGCACCAGCATCGGCACATTGTCGGACAGCGCCTGCACCTGAGGCAGGCCGTCGCTTCCCGGCCACAGCAGCTTGATCATCAGCGCGGCGACGCCGCTGAAATAGGCGCCGGAGGCGATCGACAGCAGGAACCACCAGCCGATCACCTTCCAGTAGAGACCGTAGAAGGCATTGTTTGGCAGGTCCGATTCCAGCCGCACGCCGCCGAAGCGAATGCCCGACAGCCACCAGCGCCACTCGATCGCTTTGAACTGCGCATAGACGAATGGAAACAGCGGAAACAGCAGCAGTGCAAACGGCGCGACCAGCCACAGATACCAGGCGCGCTTGAAGAACTCCCAGCCGCGCCCCTCGAAGTCGCCGCTGAGATCACCGTAATGCGAATGCCGCATCTTGTAGCGCTCGAGCGCGGCGGCGCGCCACGGCCAGGCCAGCCCCAGCGTGACCACCGCCAACAAGGTCCACAGCATGGCGCGGCCGGCATAGGCCCAGCCCGAACCCGTCATCCAGAACCGGATGCCGCGCCAGACCGTGCGCGTCAGCCGGTAGCGGCGCGCGCGGAAGATGGCGAACTGGCCGAAGGCGTAGAAGGCGATCACCAGCGGCACGCTGGCAAAACCCTGGTAGCGCTCGGCCTCGACGCCGATGAGGAAATAGGCGAGATAGATCGGGACCAGGATCGCCATCGCGAACAGGAAGCCGATCAGGAGCTCCTTGCCGCGCCCGGTATATTCGGCGGCATCACCGTCGACAGCCGTGTTGACCCAGAGATGCCGGCGGATGTCGGTCGCGAGCCAGAAGCGGTAGAAGCCCAGTGTGATCAGTTCGATGGCCGCCCCGCGGCTGACCAGCCGGAAGAACTCGCCACGCGCCCCCGAGAAGGTAGCGGTGAGAGGCGGAAGCGGCGGCGGCTGCTCCGGAACGTAACTCATCTGGTTCACGGCTCAGGCCTCCGACACACGCAAAAAGATCTACAATATGCCTCGATGGTTCGTCGCCGGGACGACTCCGAGGTTCGACGCATTTTCTACTTAAGTCGGCCGGAAAAAAACACCGGCCTGGGTGGGGATGATTAAAATATCTGCAACTGGCCGGTTGGCGAACGCATGTCCCGCATACGCCAACCGTTAGGTCGGCGCCTCAGGACGTCTTCTCGAACAATTCCCGCCCGATCAGCATGCGGCGGATCTCGCTGGTGCCGGCGCCGATCTCGTAGAGCTTGGCATCGCGCAACAGCCTCCCGGTCGCATAGTCGTTGATGTAGCCGTTGCCGCCGAGCAGCTGGATCGCGTCCAGCGCACATTGCGTCGCCTTTTCGGCGGCGAACAGAATGGCGCCCGCGGCGTCCTCGCGTGTCGTCTCGCCCCGATCGCAGGCCTTGGCCACCGCATAGACATAGGCGCGCGCGGCGTTCATCGTCGTATACATGTCGGCCACCTTGCCCTGGACGAGCTGGAAGGTGCCGATCGGCTGGCCGAACTGCTTGCGCTCGTGCACATAGGGCAGCACCGCGTCCATGCAGGCCTGCATGATGCCGAGCGGACCCGCCGCAAGCACCGCGCGCTCGTAGTCGAGGCCCGACATCAGCACGTTGACGCCGCGGCCGACCTGCCCCAGCACGTTCTCCTCCGGCACCTCGCAATCCTCGAACACCAGCTCGCAGGTGTCGGAGCCGCGCATGCCGAGCTTGTCGAGCTTCTGCGCGGTCGAGAACCCCTTCATGCCCTTCTCGATGATGAACGCGGTGATGCCGCGCGGGCCGCCTTGCGGATCGGTCTTGGCATAGACCACGAGCGTCTCCGCGACCGGACCGTTGGTGATCCACATCTTGTTGCCGTTGAGGACGAAGCGGTCGCCTTTCTTTTCGGCGCGCGTCTTCATCGACACCACGTCGGAGCCGGCCTGCGGCTCGGACATCGCCAGCGAGCCGACATGCTCGCCCGAGATCAGCTTGGGCAGATATTTGCGCTTCTGCGCCTCGTTGCCGTTGCGGCGGATCTGGTTGACGCAGAGATTGGAGTGGGCGCCGTAGGACAGGCCGACCGAGGCCGAGGCGCGCGAGATCTCCTCCATGGCGATGCAGTGCTCGAGATAGCCGAGGCCGGCGCCGCCATACTCCTCCTCGACCGTGATGCCGTGCAGGCCGAGCTCGCCGATCCGCGGCCAGAGGTCGCGTGGAAACTGGTTGGAGCGGTCGATCTCGGCGGCGCGCGGCGCGATCTGCTCCTGCGAAAAGCTCGCCACCGTCTCGCGGATCGCGTCCGCGGTCTCGCCGAGATCGAAATTGAACATGCGCTGCGCGTTGGCGATCATGGGGCGGCCTCCTGCTAGTCTTCTGCTTTGCAACAATAGCTCAAAGCCATATTCCGTGGCGTGGCGCTTGTCACGCCCGACGTCCGGCCGAACACCAGCCTTGCAACGCAAGACTTGACGGGTCAGCCCCCGTCAAACTCGGCGCTTGCCCCGCGCTCCCGGGCAGGATGTAATCGCGCCAAGCATCGCCGGACAGCGCGAATCCGGCCATCAGGGAGACGTCCATGCACGGGACCAGCACGACGGCCGAGGCACATCGTCACGCCGCGAAGGGCGAGCGCGTCATCGACGCTGCCGCCGGCCGCGCCGCATCGCTGCCGCTCGCCGAATTCGACCCCGGTCATCCGGAGTTATTCCGCACCGACACGCACTGGCCCTATTTCGACCGGCTGCGCCGTGAGGATCCGGTGCACTACTGCAAGGAATCGATGTTCGGCCCCTACTGGTCGATCACCCGCTACGACGACATCATGGAGATCGAGACCAATCACGCGGTGTTCTCCTCGGCGTCCGCGCTCGGGGGCATCACCATTCGCGACGTCGATCCGGATCTCCGCCGCGAGAGCTTCATCGCGATGGACCCGCCGCGCCACGCCGCGCAGCGCAAGACCGTGGCGCCGATGTTCACGCCGACGCATCTCGACGAGCTCGCGATCAACATCCGCAAGCGCTCCGCCGAATGTTTGGACAATTTGCCTGTCGGCGAGGTGTTCGACTGGGTCGATCGCGTCTCGATCGAGCTGACCACGCAGATGCTGGCGGTGCTGTTCGACTTCCCCTGGGAAGACCGCCGCAAGCTGACGCGCTGGTCGGATATCGCCACCACGATTCCCGGCCCCGACGGGCTGGTAGCGACCGAGGACGAGCGGCAGGCGGAGCTGATGGACTGCGCGCGCTATTTCGGTCGGCTTTGGCAGGAGCGCGCCAGCCAGCCGCCGAAGAGCGACCTGCTGTCGATGATGGCCCACAGCGAGGCGACGCGGAACATGGACCCGAAGAACTTCCTCGGCAACCTCGTGCTGCTGATCGTCGGCGGCAACGACACCACGCGCAACACCATGTCCGGCAGCATCTATGCGCTCAGTCAGAACCCTGATCAGTACCGCAAGCTCAAGGACAACCCTGCACTGATCGACAGCTTCGTGCCCGAGGTCATCCGCTGGCAGACCCCGCTCGCCCACATGCGCCGCACCGCGCTGGAGGACATCGAGTTCCGCGGCAAGCAGATCAGGAAGGGCGACAAGGTGGTGATGTGGTACGTCTCGGGCAACCGCGACGAGGCCGCTATCGAGCGCCCCTACGACTTCATCATCGACCGCGCCCGTCCGCGACAGCATCTGTCGTTCGGCTTCGGCATCCACCGCTGCGTCGGCCTGCGACTGGCCGAGCTGCAACTCAAGATCATCTGGGAGGAGATCCTGAAACGCTTCGATCATATCGACGTGATGGACGAGCCCAAGCGCGTCTATTCCAGCTTCGTGAAGGGATATGAGACATTGCCGGTCAGAATTGCGGTGTAGGTTGTATTCGAGGAATGAATTGAGCGCGAATTCCGACGCGACCGGTGGTGCCGGGTGAGTATGCTCTACAAATGCATCGTCAGAGGCTGCTCAGCGCACTGCCCGATAGAGCGCCCTCTCCCCTTGTGGGAGAGGGCATGTAGGACAGTGCGGCAAGCTCGGTTGGGTGAGGGGTTCTGTCCGCGAACAATACCCGTGGAGACAGACCCCTCACCCGACCGAATTCTCAGAACTGTCCGACATGCCCTCTCCCACAAGGGGAGAGGGCGCAGTCATTTGCAACTCATCTGCCGATCCTAAGCGGCACGTGAGTTCAACAAAAGGACCACCTCATGACCGTCCAGGCCGCGCTACGTTCCGACAAGGCCGATCTGCTGCGCGACGCGCGCCTCGAGGCCTATGCGACGCCGATCGAGGACTTCCATCCCGGCGCGCCCAGGCTGTTCCAGAGCGACACGATCTGGCCGTGGTTCGAGCGGCTGCGCAAGGAGGCGCCGGTGCACTACTGCACCAAGGCGCCGATCGAGCCCTATTGGTCGGTGACGCGCTATCACGACATCATGCATGTCGACACAAGCCACGCGCTCTTCTCCTCGGACGTCAGCAATGGCGGGATCATGATCCGCGACGTGCCGCCCGGCTACGAATGGCCGAGCTTCATCGCGATGGACGAGCCTCGCCATGGCGAGCAGCGCAAGACGGTGCAGCCGATGTTCACGCCGGAGCATCTCGACGAGATGGCGGTGCTGATCCGGCAGCGCTCGGCGAAGGTGCTGGATTCGTTGCCGCGCAACGAGACCTTCAACTGGGTCGAGAAGGTCTCGATCGAGCTGACGACGCAGATGCTGGCGACCCTGTTCGACTTCCCGTTCGAGGAGCGCCGCAAGCTGACGCGCTGGTCGGATGTCTCGACCGCGCTGCCCAAGAGCGGCATCGTCTCGTCGGAGGAGGAGCGCCGCCGCGAGCTCGGCGACTGTGCCGAGACCTTCGGCCGGATGTGGAAGCAACGCCAGGCCGAGCCCGGCCGCGACCTGATCTCGATGATGGCGCATAGCGAGGCGACGCGGCACATGACGCCGGACAATCTGATGGGCAATCTGATCCTGCTCATCGTCGGCGGCAACGACACCACCCGCAATACGATGACCGCCTCAGTGCTGGCGCTGAACGAGAACCCGGCCGAGTATCAGAAGCTGCGCGACAATCCGGCGCTGATCGAGACCATGGTGCCCGAGGTGATCCGCTGGCAGACGCCGCTCGCCCATATGCGGCGCACGGCGCTGGTCGATACCGAGCTCGGCGGGAAGACAATCAGGAAGGGTGATCGCGTCGTGATGTGGTACGTCTCGGGTAACCGTGATGATGAGGTGATCGAGAACCCCGACGCCTTCATCATCGACCGCAAGCGGCCGCGCATCCACCTCTCCTTCGGCTTCGGCATCCACCGCTGCGTCGGCATGCGGCTGGCCGAGCTGCAACTGCGCATCGTCTGGCAGGAGATCCTCAAGCGCTTCGACCGAATCGAGGTCGTGGGCGAGCCGAAGCGGGTCTATTCCAGCTTCGTGCGAGGTTACGAGTCGCTGCCTGTGAGGATTCCGGGGTGAGGGCCACGCCCATTGGCGCTAACTTACCAAATTAGCGCTTGGTATTCTCGTTTTCTTGGCGGCTCTTGGAGATGGCGTTGAATGTT
>NZ_JBNPUE010000035.1:0-27770 GCF_051168015.1 Bradyrhizobium sp. HKCCYLRH3061 | reverse complement strand
CCGACGCCGATCACGATGGACGAGCTCGAGGACATGCTGATGGAGCACGGCATCATGAAGGCCGTGGACGAGAGCCAGATCGGCAAGTCCGCCGCCGAGCTCGCCGCAACGGCGTAACCGCCACCGGTGCTCCGGCCCTTCGTCTCCAAGGGCCGGAGCACCTCCGCAACCGATCATCGAGGAAAGCCAGATGAGCGTCATCGAGAAACAAAGCGTTGCCGAGATCAAGGCGCGCAACAAGGAACTGATCGCCGAGGTCCTGAAGGTTTATCCGGAAAAGACCGCCAAGCGCCGTGCCAAGCATCTCAACGTGCATGAGAACGGCAAGTCGGATTGCGGCGTCAAGTCGAACATCAAGTCGATCCCCGGCGTCATGACCATCCGCGGTTGCGCCTACGCCGGCTCGAAGGGCGTGGTGTGGGGACCTATCAAGGACATGATCCACATCAGCCACGGTCCGGTCGGCTGCGGCCAGTACTCCTGGGCGGCGCGCCGCAACTACTACATCGGCACGACCGGAATCGACACCTTCGTGACGATGCAGTTCACCTCCGACTTCCAGGAGAAGGACATCGTCTTCGGCGGCGACAAGAAGCTCGCCAAGATCATGGACGAGATCCAGGAGCTGTTCCCGCTGAACAACGGCATCACCGTGCAGTCGGAATGCCCGATCGGCCTGATCGGCGACGACATCGAGGCGGTCTCCAAGGTCAAGTCGAAAGAGTATGACGGCAAGACCATCGTCCCCGTGCGCTGCGAAGGCTTCCGCGGTGTGTCTCAGTCCCTGGGTCACCATATCGCCAACGACGCCATCCGGGACTGGGTGTTCGACAAGCTCCCGGCCGATGCCGCGCCGCGCTTCGAGCCGTCGGCCTACGACGTCGCGATCATCGGCGACTACAACATCGGCGGCGACGCCTGGTCGTCCCGCATCCTGCTCGAGGAGATGGGTCTGCGCGTGATCGCCCAGTGGTCGGGCGACGGCTCGCTGGCGGAGCTCGAGGCGACGCCGAAGGCGAAGCTCAACGTGCTGCACTGCTACCGCTCGATGAACTACATCTCGCGCCACATGGAAGAGAAGTACGGTATTCCGTGGTGCGAATACAACTTCTTCGGACCGAGCAAGATCGCCGAATCGCTGCGCAAGATCGCAAGCTATTTCGACGACAAGATCAAGGAGGGTGCCGAGCGTGTCATCGCCAAGTACCAGCCCCTGATGGACGCCGTCATCGCCAAGTACCGGCCGCGCCTCGAAGGCAAGACCGTGATGCTGTTCGTCGGCGGCCTGCGTCCGCGCCACGTGATCGGTGCCTACGAGGACCTCGGCATGGAGGTCGTCGGTACCGGCTATGAGTTCGGCCACAACGACGACTATCAGCGCACCGCCCAGCACTACGTCAAGGACGGCACGCTGATCTACGACGACGTGACCGGATACGAGTTCGAGAAGTTCGTCGAGAAGGTCCAGCCGGACCTGGTCGGCTCGGGCATCAAGGAAAAGTACGTGTTCCAGAAAATGGGCGTGCCGTTCCGCCAGATGCACTCCTGGGACTACTCGGGTCCGTACCATGGCTATGACGGCTTCGCGATCTTCGCCCGCGACATGGACATGGCCATCAACTCGCCGGTCTGGAAGATGGCCAAGGCACCCTGGAAGCAGGCGCCCAAGCCGTTGCTCCAGGCGGCCGAGTAACCACCACCACCCACGGCCTGGCTCTCCTTCGGCGGAGAGCCAGCGCTCCCTGATCGACACAGGAACATAAAGAGGGTTTTCCCATGACGCAGTCTGCCGAACATGTGCTCGATCACTTCGAGCTTTTCCGTGGTCCCGAATACCAGCAGATGCTGGCCAACAAGAAGAAGATGTTCGAGAATCCGCGCGACCCCGCCGAGGTCGAGCGCATCCGCGAATGGGCCAAGACGCCCGAATATCGCGAGAAGAATTTCGCCCGTGAGGCGCTGACCGTGAATCCGGCCAAGGCCTGCCAGCCGCTCGGCGCGGTGTTCGTTGCCGTCGGCTTCGAAAAGACGCTGCCGTTCGTGCACGGCTCGCAGGGCTGCGTGGCCTATTATCGCAGCCATCTGTCGCGCCACTTCAAGGAGCCGAGCTCCTGCGTGTCGTCGTCGATGACCGAGGACGCGGCTGTGTTCGGCGGGCTGAACAACATGATCGACGGTCTCGCCAACGCCTACAACATGTACAAGCCGTCGATGATCGCTGTCTCCACCACCTGCATGGCGGAAGTCATCGGCGACGACCTCAACGCCTTCATCAAGACCTCCAAGGAGAAGGGTTCGGTTCCGGCCGAATTCGACGTGCCTTTCGCCCATACGCCTGCCTTTGTCGGCAGCCATGTCACCGGCTACGACAACGCGATGAAGGGCATTCTCGAGCACTTCTGGGACGGCAAGGCCGGCACCGCGCCGAAGCTGGAGCGCGTTCCCAACGAGAAGATCAATTTCATCGGCGGTTTCGATGGCTACACCGTTGGCAACATCAAGGAAGTGAAGCACATCTTCGAGGCGATGGGGATCGAGTATACGATCCTCGGCGACAATTCGAACGTGTTCGACACGCCGACCGACGGCGAGTTCCGTATGTACGACGGCGGCACGACCCTGGAGGACGCGGCCAACGCCGTTCACGCCAAGGCGACGATCTCGATGCAGCACTTCTGCACCGAGAAGACCCTGCCGTTCATCAAGAACCACGGCCAGGAGGTCGTCTCCTTCAACCATCCGGTCGGTGTGACCGGCACCGACGCCTTCGTGATGGCGCTGTCGCGCATCAGCGGCAAGGAGATCCCGGAATCTCTCGCTCTCGAGCGTGGGCGCCTGGTCGACGCGATCGCCGACTCCAGCGCGCACATCCACGGCAAGAAGTTCGCGATCTACGGCGATCCGGACCTATGCCTCGGCTTGGCCGCGTTCCTGCTCGAGCTCGGCGCCGAGCCGACCCATGTGCTCGCCACCAACGGCAACAAAGACTGGGCCGAGAAGGTCCAGGCGGTGTTCGATAGCTCGCCGTTCGGCAAGAACTGCCACGTGTATCCCGGCAAGGATCTCTGGCACATGCGCTCGCTGCTGTTCACCGAGCCGGTCGATTTCCTGATCGGCAACACCTACGGCAAGTATCTGGAGCGCGACACCGGCACGCCGCTGATCCGCATCGGCTTCCCGATCTTCGATCGCCACCACAAGCACCGCTATCCGGTGTGGGGCTATCAGGGCGGCCTGAACGTGCTGGTCACGATCCTCGACAAGATCTTCGACGAGATCGACCGCAACACCAACGTGCCGGCCAAGTCGGACTACAGCTTCGACATCATCCGCTAAGTGACGGCGCGCGGCGGTCCCTCAAGGGCCGCCGCGCTTCGATCTGGACGACAAGGCTCATGGGGACGGCCGCAGAGGCCGGAGCCTCCTCGTCTGACCAAGACGCGCAGAAGGTCCGCCAACAGGAGAAGCCGATGAGCTCGCTGTCTGCCACGATCCAGAACGTCTTCAACGAGCCGGGTTGCGGCAAGAACGCCAACAAGTCCGAGGCCGAGCGCAAGAAGGGCTGCACCAAGCAGCTGCAGCCGGGCGGCGCGGCCGGTGGTTGCGCCTTCGACGGCGCCAAGGTCGCCCTGCAGCCGCTGACGGACGTCGCGCATCTCGTGCACGGGCCGATCGCCTGCGAGGGGAATTCCTGGGACAATCGCGGTGCGGCCTCGTCGGGCGCGCAGATCTGGCGCACCGGCTTCACCACCGACATCAACGAGACCGACGTCGTGTTCGGCGGCGAGAAGCGCCTGTACAAGGCGATCAAGGAGATCATCGAGAAGTACGATCCGCCGGCGGTCTTCGTCTACCAGACCTGCGTGCCCGCCATGACCGGCGACGACATCAACGCGGTCTGCAAGGCAGCCTCCGCCAAGTTCGGCAAGCCGTGCATTCCCGTCAATGCACCGGGCTTTGTGGGCCCGAAGAACCTCGGCAACAAGCTCGCCGGCGAGGCGCTGCTCGACCACGTCATCGGCACCGTCGAGCCGGAGGTGACCACCCCCTACGACCTCAACATCATCGGCGAATACAATCTTTCCGGCGAGCTCTGGCAGGTGAAGCCGCTGTTCGACGAGCTCGGCATCCGTATCTCCGCCTGCATCTCCGGCGACGGCCGCTACAAGGACGTCGCGTCGTCACACCGCGCTCGCGCAGCGATGATGGTGTGCTCCAAGGCGATGATCAACGTCGCCCGCAAGATGGAGGAGCGCTACGGCATCCCGTTCTTCGAGGGCTCGTTCTACGGCATCCAGGACTCATCGGACTCGCTGCGCGAGATCGCGCGTCTCCTGGTCGAGCGCGGCGCGCCAGCCGATCTCTTGGACCGCACCGAGGCGGTGATCGCCCGCGAGGAGGCCAAGGCCTGGGCAGCGATCGAGCCGTTCAAGCAACGGCTCACCGGCAAGAAGGTGCTCCTGATCACTGGCGGCGTGAAATCGTGGTCGGTGGTGGCGGCGCTGCAGGAGGCCGGCATGGAGCTGGTCGGCACCTCCGTGAAGAAGTCCACCAAGGAGGACAAGGAGCGCATCAAGGAGCTGATGGGCCAGGACGCGCACATGATCGACGATATGGCGCCGCGCGAGATGTACAAGATGCTCAAGGACGCCAAGGCCGACATCATGCTGTCGGGTGGCAAGTCGCAATTCGTGGCACTGAAGGCGGCGATGCCCTGGCTCGACATCAACCAGGAGCGCTCGCACGCCTATATGGGCTATATCGGCATGGTGAAGCTGGTCGCCGAGATCGACAAGGCGATCTACAACCCGATGTGGGAGCAACTGCGCAAGCGGGCGCCCTGGGAGACGGCCAGCAACAATTGGCAGGCCAGGGCGATCGCTCAGGCCAATGCCGAAGCTGCCGCGCTCGCGGCCGATCCAGTCGCAGCTGAAGCCGCGCGGCGTGCCAAGAAGATCTGCCACTGCAAGACGGTCGACCTCGGCACCATCGAGGATGCGATCAAGGCGCATGGCCTCACCGACGTCGCCGGTGTGCGCACGCACACCAACGCCTCTGGCGGCTGCGGCGCCTGTGCCGGTCGGGTCGAGGACATCCTGGCGGCGCAGAAGGCGCCGGCCGAGCTGCTGCAGGCGGCGGAGTAGGAGCGCTCATGGCCAAGGTCATCATCGGAAAGAAGGCCTGCGCGGTCAATCCGCTGAAGATGAGCCAGCCGATCGGCGGCTCGTTCGCCTTCCTCGGCCTGCGCGGCGCGATGCCGCTGTTGCACGGCTCGCAGGGCTGCACTTCGTTCGGCCTGACCTTGTTCGTGCGCCACTTCAAGGAAGCGGTGCCGATGCAGACGACCGCGATGAGCGAGGTCGCCACCGTGCTCGGCGGCTACGAGAATGTCGAGCAGGCGATCCTCAACATCCACAAGCGACAAAAGCCGGAGATCATCGGCATCTGTTCCACCGGGGTCACGGAGACCAAGGGCGACGACGTCGACGGCTACATCAGGCTGATCCGCGAGAAGCATCCGGAGCTGGCGAACTATCCGCTGGTCTATGTCTCCACGCCGGATTTCAAGGACGCGTTCCAGGATGGCTGGGACAAGACCGTCGCCAAGATGGTCGAGGTGCTCGTCGACAAGCCGACGTCGACAAGGCGCGATCCAGCGCGGGTCAACGTGCTGCCGGGCTGTCATCTGACGCCGGGGGACATCGAGGAACTGCGTACCATCATCGAGGATTTCGGGCTGGAGCCGTCGTTCCTGCCGGATATCGGCGGCTCGCTCGACGGTCACATCCCCGACGAGTTCACACCGACGACGATCGGCGGCATCGGGCTGGAGGAGATCGCGGTCATGGGCAGCGCGTCCTGGACGATCGCGATCGGGGCGCAGATGAAGCGCGCGGCGGAGGCGATGCAGGCCAGGACCGGCGTTCCATACCGGTTGTTCGAACGTCTCTGCGGGCTGCTGCCGAACGACGAGTTCATGACGTTCCTGAGCGAGATCTCGGGGCGTCCGGTTCCGGCGAAATATCGCCGTCAGCGTGGCCAGCTCGCCGACGCGATGCTGGACGCGCATTTCCACATCGGCGGCCGCAGGCTCGCGATCGGCGCCGAGCCGGACCTGCTGTTCGACGTCGCCAGCATGCTGCACGACATGGGGGCCGAGATCTCGGTCGCCATCACCACGACGCAGTCGCCGGTGCTCGAGCGGATGCCGTGCGAGGAGGTGCTGATCGGTGATCTCGAGGATCTGGAAAACCTGGCAAAGGAACGCGGCTGCGGTTTGATGCTCACGCATTCGCATGGTCGCCAAGCCGCCGCGCGGCTCAAGATCCCGTTCTACCGGATCGGCTTCCCGATGTTCGACCGGCTCGGGGCAGGGCATCTGCTGACGGTCGGCTATCGCGGCACCCGTGATCTGATCTTCGCACTCGCCAATCTCATCATCGCCGATCGCGAGGACAACCATCAGCCGACGCCCGATACCTGGCTCGATCCCTGGAAGGATACGCCGCCGGTGTCGCTGGACTCCGCCGTCGTGGCGCCGCTGCATTGACGCTTCAGGAGAAAGGACCGACGACATGAAAGTCGCATTCGCTACCCAGGATCTGAAACGCGTCGATGCCCATTTCGGCTGGGCCAAGAACATCGCGATCTACGATCTCGATCCCGAGGGCTACCGTTTCGTCGAGAGCGTCGAGTTCGACGGCGATCTCAAGGAGGACGGCAACGAGGACAAGCTGGCGCCGAAGATCGAGGCGATCAAGGATTGCGCCATCCTCTATGTCGCCGCGATCGGAGGCTCCGGCGCAGCGCGCGTCGTCGCCAACAACATCCATCCGATGAAGGTCAATCAGCCCGAGGAGATCACCGATCTCCTGGGCAAGCTGCAGACCGTGCTGAAGGGGACGCCGCCGCCGTGGCTGCGCAAGGCGCTGGCGAAGGGCCAGGAACGCGCGCTCGATTTCGAGGAATGAGGAAACCACCATGTCCGATACCGCGGTAGCCGTCGAAACCGTCCCCGCCGAGCAGCGGCCCTTCGTCAAGGAGCTGATCAAGGTCTGGCGTGCCCAGGACACCCATGGGGCTTGGGAGGGCAAGAAGGATGTCGATCTGCTCGAGCCCTACATCCTGGACAAGGAGAAGCGGCGCGCTTTGCCGATCATCGGCGATCCCGATCCGGAGACGATCTGGCGGCTCGAGCTGTTCTTCAACGCGGTCGCGCTGTCGATCGAGAAGGCCACCGGCGTGATGATCTCGCCGATGCTGAAGATGAGCCATGAAGGCTTCGGCCGCATGGTGCTGATCGGCGGTCGGCTGATCGTGGTCAACAAGCAGCTGCGCGACGTGCACCGCTTCGGCTTCGACAATCTCGCCAAGCTCGCTGACGAGGGCGACAAGTTCGTCAAGGCCGGCGTCGAGATGATCGAGAAGTTCAAGGATGTCGCGAATTACTGAACTGTGAGGATGAGAGATGAGCGACCTGGACACCCTGAAGGCCGAGATCAAGAAGCTGTCGGCGCGCGCTATGGATGCCAAGATGAACCTGCATGATCTGTCGGAGGAGCTGCCCATCAACTGGGACCAGATCCTGCCGACGGCGCAGAAGGCCCACGAGGCGTTCGCCGAGCTGGAGAAGAAGCGGGCCGAGCTGAAGAAGCTCGAGGCCGCGTGAGCCTGTACAAGGACCCGTCACCATGTCCAATTCAACCCGTGACGGCCGCGACTGGCGGCCGGACTACCTAGTCGCGATCGATGCGGCCAAGTGCATCGGCTGCGGGCGCTGCTACAAGGTCTGCGGCCGCGAGGTCATGACCCTGAAGGGCATCAACGACGAGGGCGAGTTCGTCGAGCTCGACGACGACGAGGATGACGAGGTCGAGAAGAAGATCATGGTCATGCACGACACCGGCGCCTGCATCGGCTGCGGCGCCTGCGCCCGGGTCTGCCCGACCAACTGCCAGACCCATTCGCCGGCGGCCTGAGACTGTCGAGCGTGCCGTCATGCTGCGGATGGAAGCAAAGTTCACAATCGGCCAGGTGACCCGGCATCGCGTCTACGACCTGCGCGGTGTCGTGTTCGACGTCGATCTGTCGTTCTCCGAGGAGGAGGGCTGGCGGGCGATCACGATGGATACGCGGCTCGATCGGGAGCAGCCGTTCTACTATCTGCTCGCCGAATGCGGCGACAGCAGCTACATCGCTTATGTGCCCGAACAGAACCTGGTCGCCGACGTCTCGGGCGAGCCGGTCAAGCATCCGGACATCGGCGAGCTGTTCGACGTCGATGACGGCGGCGGCTATCACTACCGTGGCCGGATTTTTCAGTAGCAGGGACGGATGCGCGCCACAGCGTCATTGTCATTGCGAGTCGCCGCAGGCGACGAAGTAATCCAGAGTCCTCGCGCCGCCCTGGATCGCGTCGCTGCGCTCGCGATGACGGGCATTGGTCCGTAGGGTGGGCAAAGGCGCCTGGGCGGTCTCTCAATAGGGGATTCGGTCTCACGCGCCGTGCCCGCCGTCCATCTGCGCATCCGGAACGATAATGGTGGCACACCATCGGACGCCGATTCGCGTCGCCCGACGGCTTTGCCACCCTACGAGTCTTTTCCTGCCGCATCCATAGCGGCACAGTTCATCCATGCGTCATTCCGGGGCATCGCGCAGCGATCAGCCCGGAATCCATAGACACGAATGTTTCTTGTTTTCGCAGACAGGCGCCACGGACATCTCGCGCCTCATAGCCGGTCGTTGCTATGGATTCAGGGCTCGCACTGCGCGCGCCCCGGAATGACGGCGGAGGGAGGTGCGCACCACTCCGAATGTGGCGCCTACTCGATTCCCTGTTCCCTGGCCTTCCACATCGCGGCGATGCGGAAGCGTTCGTTGATTGCGGCGGGGTTGGCGAGAATCTCGGCCTGGGCGGCGGCAAACGCGCTCTCGACGATCGCGGCCTCGTCCTTCGTCAGCGTGATCCGGCCGGCCATGTGGGTGGCGTCGGGCGCGGCCTCCCAGATCTTGCGCCGGTTCGGATGCAGCTTCACCTCGACCAGCTCGAACGCCTCGAGCTCGCCTTCGAGGCAGATTGCCAGCCCGATCACCTCGACCTTGCGGCCGTCCTGCGTCGTCTTGACCAGGGTCTTTGCCATGCTCGTGCTCCCGTCATCCAAGTCGCTTTGTCACGCCGCCGCCGGCGTGTCGTCGAGCTGGCTCCATTCCGCCCAGGCGCCGTCGTGGACGGCCGCGTTCGGAACACCGAGGCGATAGAGCGCCAGCGCCAGCATGCAAGACGTGATGCCCGAGGCGCAGGTGGTGACGATCGGCTTCGCCAGATCGACGCCAGCGGCGGCGAAGCGGGCGCCGAGCGCATCAGAGGCCAGCAGTTCGCCGGTGTCGGGGTCGACCAGATCCGCCCAGGGCAGATTGACGGCGCCGGGAATGTGGCCCTGGCGCTTGAACGTGAACACGTCCGCCTGGGTGCCGTCGAACTTGCCCGGCCCACGGGCGTCGACCAACTGCGCGCCGCCACTGTGCAGCAAGCTCTGTACGGCGTCCGAGGTTGCCACAAGCTCCGGCCTGAAGCTCGCGCTGAAGCTCGCCGGCACGGGGCGCACAGGCGTCATCTCCGCCGGCTTCTTCTCCTTGGTCCATTTGCCGAAGCCGCCGTCGAGCAGGGCGACGTTGTCGTGGCCGAAGGCGCGGAACATCCACCACACACGGCCCGCGGCCGAGCCGCCATAGTGACGGTCATAGACGATGACCCGGTCGGCATTGCTGATGCCGAGCAGCCCGACCTTGTGGGCGAAATCCTCCGATGACGGCAGCATGTGCGGCAGCGGGCTCGACTTGTCGGCGATCTGGTCGATGTCGAAATGCACCGAGCCCGGCAGGTGCCGGCCGCGATATTGCGTACGGCCGTCCAGGTTGGTGCTCGGATGGTGCCAGGTGCAGTCGAGGATCTTGATAGCAGGGTCGGACAGATGTTGTGCCAGCCATTCCGAGCTGACCAGGGCGTCAGAGGTGTCCGTGTTCATGGATGCGCTCGCGATGTCGTTCCAACAGAGATGCCGATCCGATGATTGCACGTGGCGCGTCAGAGCGTCTTCGGCATCGGATAGCCCGGGCGCGGATGCGTGTCGTAGTATTCCGGACGCTCCGGCCAGCCGCCTTCGGCGATGATCTTGAAGGTCGCGACCGTGACCGGCGCGCCGGGCGAGCATGATATTTCGGTGAACTTGATCTCGCGCTCGCCTGGGCCGGCGGAGAAATCGGCGACAGTGGTGCCGTCCGCCTTGCGCGCCCGCGCGAAGCCAGGCGTGCCGACTGTGGCCGCCGGTACCGATGCCGCAACGAAGTTCGGCTGCTCGAGGCCGTCCGCCGCGGGGCCGAAGGCGGGCGAGCCGAACGTGAAGGTTGCGAGCACGCCGCTGCGGTCGACGGCCTTGTCTGCAGTGATCGGGCGTGCCACTGAGTAGACCGTCAGCGTGCCGCCAGCCAGCGCCGCCTTGATGTCGTCGAGCGAGCTCTCGACGAATTCCAGTGCCACGTTCATGTCGATCTCCTTACAAAGCCGCGTTTGCAGGAGAAATTTTCAAGTTCTGTGCCAGTCTCCCGCAGCGGCGAAGAAGGCGAGGCGAACAGGCGGAGTTGCGCGAATCTTGCAACGTGGTCCTTCAGCGAGCCGACCGCCGCTCTCGCTGGGCCGAGAGCGGCAATGTCGGACATGCGCCAGACATCGATGAGGCCTGACATGACGACCGACGTCGCCTACGCCATCTGCAGCTTCAACGACATTCCGAGCCGCCGCGCCATGGGCTTTCAGCTCATGATCGTGGCCGAGGACGGCAGCCATCGTCCGTGGCCGATCTTCGTCATCCGCTGGGGCAAGCAGGTGTTCGGCTATCTGAACATGTGCCCGCACGACAAGGTCAATCTCGACTGGGAACGCAACCAGTTCCTGGACGGCAACGGCCTGCGCATCCTGTGCGGCAAGCACGGCTCGCTGTTCGAGATCGGCACCGGACTCTGCGTCGACGGCCCGTGCAAGGGCGAGAGCCTGACGCCGGTCGCGCTGAGTGTCCTCGACGGCGACATCTGCGTGACCGGCGTGACCCTGGTCGAGGATGACGAGGAGGCTGAAGAGACGGGTCTTCAGTGTGAAGAAGGCTGAGCTCTCACACGAAGTCCCGGCGCGAGCGCCGGGACTTCAGCTTGCGCGTGAAGGAACGAGAGTCAGACCGGCCGGTTCTCGTTACGGTTCTTCACCGGCTCCATCTTGGCCAGCGCATCTGCATAGGCGATGACTTCATAGCTCTCGCTGAACTTCTTGGCGGCATCGAGCACGTAGTCGAGCTTGCCGGCGGTATCGAGCTTCTTGATGTCGTTCTTGTCGATTCCGAGGAGATCCATCATCTCCTTCCAGACGGTGGATTCGTCGCAGGGCAGCACATAGAACGTGACGTCGCCCATCTTGATGCGGTACTTCGCCAGCAGATCGATGTTGTTGCAGAACATGAAGTAGCTGCCGTCCGGCGTCAGCAGGCCCTTGAGCACCTCGACCGCGGTCTCCAGATAAGCCAGCGAGTGGATGTAGCCGACGAGCACCGGAATCGTCGCCTCGCCGTCGTTGACGATCGTCAGCACCTGCTCGATCGAGAAGTCCGGCGGGCGCTTCTCGTCCGCAACCTGGGTCTGGAATTTCAGCGCGATGTCGCCGCGGAAGCCGAACCGCCCCGGCTTGGTGGTCGGCGCCTTGAGTACGGCGTTCAACAGCCGTCCTTCCTTGTCGAGCTGCGCGAGCGCGGTGGTCTCGATTGCAACCGTCTTCTCCAATGTCGTCATCAGCAATTCTCTCGCATGTCCTGGTCAGCCGTTCGCCGCACGGCGCGGTCGAAAAGGGCTGGAATGCAAATTGTCTGCCGATGTGTGCTGCGCCTTGATTCACTTGGTCTTTCGCCCGCGACCTCCGGCATTGTCGGGTTTCCGCCGCGACATTCCTTCGGCACGTCCGTGGCCCGGCGTCGGTCATCCGTGTCGGAAACCCGACACGCGTCGGAAACGCCACAGCGACGGCATGAAAACATGAGGTCTTTCAGGCGATTGTTGCATGGCACGGGACTTGCCAATCCCATTCGCAACAGCCGAATGGGAAAGGGCGAGACGATGATGATCAACCTGACCGACAGCGCCATCAATGCGGTTCGCAACGCGATCACGACCTCCGACAAGCCGGTCGACGGCCTCAGGATCATGGTCGAAGCCGGCGGCTGCGCCGGGCTCAAGTACAACATGGGTCTCGTCAGCGGCAGCGAGCCGGAGGACACCGTGATCGAGCGCGAGGGCGTGCGCGTGCTCGTCGATCACAAGAGCCTCGAATATCTCGAGGGCACGACGATCGATTTCGTCATCGCGCTGGAGGGGTCCGGCTTCACCTTCGAGAATCCGAACGCGAAGTCGAGCTGCGGCTGCGGCAAGTCGTTCGCCTGATCTTTCGCTCGATCATTCAAAACGCGAGAAGTGAAACCATGCTGGTCGAATCCCAGGGCATCGTCGAAGCGCCGTCGCAGATGAGCGAGCGCGAGCGGATCATCCGGGCCGTGATCGAGGAGGTCCGTCCGAATCTCAAGCGCGACGGCGGCGATTGCGAACTCGTCGAGATCGACGGCAACAAGATCATGGTCAAGCTCGCCGGCGCCTGCATTTTTTGCAAGCTCGCCAGCGCGACGCTCGAAGGCATCCAGGCGCGCATGATCGAAAAGCTCGGCGAGTTCGTTCGCCTCGTTCCGGTGGCCGGCGCAGCCAAGGCGCGGCATTAAGGAGCGGTCTTGCGCCCGGTCTATCTCGACAACAACGCGACGACCCGCGCGGATCCCGAGGTCGTCGCAGCGATGTTGCCGTTCTTCACGGACCAGTTCGGCAATGCGTCGTCCTCGCATGCGTTCGGCAGCGAGGTCGCCGGGGCCGTGAGGCAGGCGCGCAAGAGCCTGCAGGCGCTGCTCGGCGCCGCTTTCGACCACGAGATCGTCTTCACCTCGGGCGGGACGGAATCCGACAATGCCGCGATCCTGTCGGCGCTCGACGCGCAGGAGGGCCGGAACGAGATCGTCACGACGGCGGTGGAGCATCCCGCGATCCTGTCGCTCGTCGAATACCTCAGGGACAAGCGGGGCGTCGCGGTGCATCTGATCGGCGTCGATGCCGCCGGCCGCCTCGATCTGGAGGCTTATCGGCGCGCGCTCGGGCCGCGCACGGCGATCGCCTCGGTGATGTGGGCAAACAACGAGACCGGCACGCTGTTTCCGGTTTCCGAGCTGGCCAAGCTCGCGCATGAGGCCGGCGCGCTATTCCACACCGACGCCGTGCAGGCGGTCGGCAAGATCGCGATCGATCTGAAGAGCGCCGATGTCGACCTGTTGTCGCTGTCGGGCCACAAGCTGCACGGTCCCAAGGGCATCGGTGCGCTGTATGTCAGAAAGGGCACGCCGTTCGTGCCGCTTCTGCGCGGCGGCCCGCAGGAGCGCCGGCGACGTGGCGGCACCGAGAACGTGCCCGCGATCGTCGGGCTCGGCAAGGCGGCCGAGCTCGCTGGCCGACATCTGGCCGATGAGCAGGGCCGGGTGCGCAGTCTGCGCGACCGGCTGGAGCAGGACATCATCCAGAGCGTCGGCCATTGCGCCGTGCTCGGCGATCCGGACCATCGCCTGCCGAACACCTCCAACATCGCCTTCCAGCATCTGGAAGGCGAGCCGATCGTGATGCGCCTGAACCAGGCCGGCATCGCGGCTTCGCTCGGCTCCGCCTGCGCGTCCGGCTCGATGGAGCCGTCGCATGTGCTGCGCGCGATGAACGTTCCGGCCGATCTGCTGCGCGGCGCCGTCCGCTTTTCCTTGTCGCGCGACACGTCGACCGAGGACATCGAGCGCGTGCTGCAGGTTCTGCCCGATATCGTCGCCAGGTTGCGCGAGACCTCGCCGGCCTGGCTGCAGCATCATCCTCCGCAATCGGCGGACCCCCTTCGATCCACGGAGCTCACGCAATGAAAGTCATGATCCGCCGCTCGCCGGAAACGGGCCTGTCGATCTACGTCCCCAAAAAGGACCTCGAGGAGCCCATCGTCGAGTCCGAGCACGAGTCCTTGTGGGGCGGCTGGATCCGCATCGCCAATGGCTGGGTGCTGGATTTGCCGCAGATGGCCGCCGACACGCGGCTGCCGATCACGATCAATGCGCGCAAGCGCGGTGGCGAAGGGGACGAGTGATGAACGCGCCGCTTCCTCATATCGACATCGTCAAGCAGGCCGATGCCGAGGCCCTGCTCAAGGACGTTGTCGCCGGACTGAAGGCCGGCAAGGTCGTCCCGTTCCTCGGTCCCGCCGTGTCGGAGCAGTCCGGCGCCGACGTGCCGATGAATCCTGAAGCGCTGGCCGCGTTCTTCGGCACCAAGGTGGCGCTGCCGCGCCGCGCCAAGGGCAATGCGTGGGCTTCAGCCCAGCACATCGAGAGCACGCGCCACCGCTCGACGGTGACGGCGCTGATGGCTGAAGCCTTTGCCGCGCCGGTCGCGCCGACACCGCTGCAGCAGCATCTGGCGTCGCTGCCGCTGCCGATGATCGTCGACAGCTGGTATGACGGCGCCATGCGGACGGCGCTGGCTGGACGTACTGACTGGGGCGAGGTGCAGGGCATCACCCGTGCCGGCATCGGCGAGGACCGCTGGTATCGCTTCTATGACGCCGCGGGCGCCGAGAGCGATCGCGAGAAGGCTGCAAGCTGGACCACGCTGCTCTACAAGCCGCATGGCGGGATCACGCCGGCCAAGAACTTCCTGATCACCGATGCCGACTATGTCGAGGTCTTGACCGACATCGACATCCAGACGCCGATACCCGACACGGTCAAGGACCGGCGCACCGACCGCAGCTTCCTGTTCATCGGCTGCCGCTTCAACGACCAGCTGCTGCGCACCTATGGTCGCCAGGTGATCAAGCGCTCCGGCGCCGAGCATTACGTCCTGGTCGAGCCCGACTCATTGTCGAAGAACGAGCTGAAGTTCTTCATCGCCGAGCGGTTGACGCCGATCGCGATTCCGCTGGTCCGCGCCACCGAGATCATCATCGGCGGCTGAGTACAACCAATCGATCGGATCATCGGACAGCGCGGTCGCAAGCCGCGCTGTCTTGCTGTTCGGCTTGAGGCCTTGGCCGAGTCTGTAACGTTTCTAACATCCGCGCGATCGCGAGCCTCTCGCATGTTGGCAAGGCGACAGGCGCAATCATCTCACTAACACGTTGATAGTCCGGCGAAATGACCGCTTCCGCGGCGTGGCACGCGAGTTGCTGAACCATCGTCAAGGCGGTTTGCGGCTCGCCAGCAACGTAAGGAGCGGACATGGACGCGTCAGTGCAGCACGAACAGGCGACGATACCGGACGGCGACAAGCTGAGCTCGGTGATGCAGACCATCGCGGAACACAAGGGTTGCGGCACCTCGGGCGGCAGCGGCAAGGCGAGCTGCGGCTCGGGCGCAGGCGAGAACGACCTTCCGCCGGAGATCTGGGAGAAGGTGAAGAACCATCCCTGCTACAGCGAGGAGGCGCATCATCACTACGCGCGCATGCATGTCGCCGTCGCGCCCGCCTGCAACATCCAGTGCAACTACTGCAACCGCAAATATGACTGCGCCAACGAGTCGCGTCCGGGCGTGGTCAGCGAGAAGCTGTCGCCGGAGCAGGCCGCCAAGAAGGTGCTCGCCGTCGCCTCGACCATTCCGCAGATGACCGTGCTCGGGATCGCCGGTCCCGGCGATCCGCTCGCCAATCCGGAGAAGACGTTCAAGACCTTCGAGCTGATCGCCCGGACCGCCCCGGACATCAAGCTCTGCCTGTCGACCAACGGCCTCGCGCTGCCCGACCATGTCGACACCATCGCCGGATTCAACGTCGATCACGTCACGATCACGATCAACATGGTCGACCCTGAAATTGGCGCCAAGATCTATCCCTGGGTGTTCTGGAAGCACAAGCGCTACACCGGCGTCGAGGCGGCCAAGCTGCTCACCGATCGCCAGCTGCAGGGCCTGGAGATGCTCACCGAGCGCGGCATCCTCTGCAAGGTCAACTCGGTGATGATCCCGGGCGTCAACGACAAGCACCTCGTCGAGGTCAACAAGGCGGTGAAATCGCGCGGCGCGTTCCTGCACAACATCATGCCGCTGATCTCCTCGCCGGAGCACGGCACCGTGTTCGGCCTGACCGGCCAGCGCGGCCCGACGGCGCAGGAGCTGAAGGCGCTGCAGGACGAGTGCGAAGGCGAGATGAACATGATGCGGCATTGCCGCCAGTGCCGCGCCGACGCCGTGGGCCTGCTCGGCGAGGATCGCTCGGCCGAGTTCACCACCGACAAGATCATGGCGATGGAGGTGAATTACGACATCGACAGCCGCAAGGCCTATCAGGAGGCGGTCGAGAGCGAGCGCGTCGCCAAGGTCGTGGCGAAGCAGGAAGAGCTCGCCTCGCTCGCCGGCCAGTCGAGCGACATCAAGCTCTTGATCGCGGTCGCGACCAAGGGCTCGGGCCTGATCAACGAGCATTTCGGTCACGCCAAGGAGTTCCAGGTCTACGAGCTCTCCACGGCCGGTGCCAAGTTCGTTGGTCACCGCCGCGTCGACCTGTACTGCCAGGGCGGCTATGGCGACGAGGACAGCCTGGAGACCGTCATCCGCGCCATCAACGACTGCCATGCGGTGTTCGTGGCCAAGATCGGCGGCTGCCCGAAGAGCGACCTGCAGGCGGCGGGCATCGAGCCGGTCGACCAGTTCGCGCACGAGTTCATCGAGAAGTCCGCGATCGCCTGGTTCAAGAGTTATCTCGACAAGGTGAACAGCGGCGAGATCCAGCACGTCGTGCGCGGCGACGCCGAAATTCGCCAGGGCGCCCTGATCTCGGCGGCGTGACATCAGACCCCGGCGGCGCGATCCCGTCGCCGGGTCCCTTCGACAGGAGCCTTTGATGACCTTGAAGATCATTGCCTCGCAGTGCACGAGCTGCTCGGCCTGCGAACCCGAATGTCCGAACGTGGCGATCTCGGAGAAGAACGGCACCTTCGTGATCGATCCGAAGAAGTGCACCGAGTGCATCGGCCATTTCGACGAGCCGCAATGCGCGGCGGTCTGCCCGGTCGACAACACCTGCGTGATCGACAATTCGTTCCCGCGCTACCAGCCGCCGGCTTGAGGGAGACCGAGATGAACTTCACGCTCACGCCGGCCGCGCAGAAATTCATGCGCATGATGTTGCGGGCCGACGGCACTGCGGGTTCCGGCTTCCGGCTCGCCGTCTCTCCCGGCGGCTGCTCCGGGCTCGCCGCCGACATCAGCGTCCTCGCCGCACCCCAGCCCGGCGATGCGGTGGTCGAGCGAGACGGCGTCAGGCTGTTCCTGCCGGCAGAGAGCCGGCTGCTGCTGGACGGCGTCACCATCGACTTCGCGGATACCGCGACGCAGACCGGCCTCGTGTTTCACGATCCGAAACAGGTCTCGTGCTCGACCCATGCCTTGAAGGCGCTGGAGCACTAGGACAGCTCGCCATGCCCACCGATGCCCGGCCCAGCTCTCAGACTGCCATCGAGGACGCGCTGCTCGCCGACGCGCTGCTCGGCGGCGGCCTGCCGGAGGAAGCCGAGTATCATCTGTGGCAGGCGGGCCAGAGCTATCATCTCGACGAGGTTGCGGAGACGCATCTGAAGGAGGCGGACGCGCTGGCGCCTGGGCATGCGGCGGTCCTGATCGGTTTCTACCGCTTCTATTTCTACAAGGGACGGCTCGCTGACGCGCTGCGGATCGCCAAGCGGTGCCTCGCCAAGGCGGCCGTCGAAAACCGCTTGCCACCGCACTGGCGCGACGTTCGCGCCGGTCATGCCGAGTTCGGCAGCTATGACAACATGCTGCCGCGCTTCTTCATGTTCACCTTGAAGGGATACGCCTATTTGCAGATGCGCCTCGGCAATCTCGTCGAGGGACGGCTTGCGGTGCAGAAGCTGCTCGAGCTCGATCCCAGCGACAAGATCGGCGCACGCGTCCTGCTCGAGGTGGTCGACCGGGTGGAGCTCGACGATGAATGACGACATCGACGAGGCCATCGACTGGCAGGGCAACGAGATCAGTTGCGCGGGCTGCGAACACGCGCCGCTCAACGCATCCGGCGGATGTCGCCTTCGGCACGCCTGCGTGCACGACCGCTACGCCCGTCGCATCGACCGCTTCTTCAATTGGAATCCGGCGCTCGCCAACGGCTACGTCAAGCATCCGCACTTCGAGGTTCGTGCGATCGCGGCGAAGCATGCCAGCCCGTTCTTTCTGCCGCCGCTGCTCGATGATCCCGAGGAGACGGTGCGCTGGAACGCCGCGCGGCGGCTGCCGAAGCGGCTGGTGCTGCGGCTGCGCCATGATCCGCATCGCGAGGTCCGCATTCGGATCGCGACCGTGCTCGATCCGGAAGACCTGATGCCGATGATGATGGACGACGACTATTACGTCCGCCTCGTCGTGGCGCGCCGCATCGTGCCGTCTGTGCTCGGCCGCATGATGGGGGACCCGGAGGCCGAGGTCCGCCGCGTCGTCGCGCGGCGCATCCCGAGCGACTGGCTGCTCGGCATGATCAGCGACCCCGATCCACGGGTACGGCTCGAGATCGCCGAGCGCCTCGTGCCTGATCTTCTCACCGCGATGCGCAAGGACGCCGATTGGCGTGTGCGTCACGAGGTTGCGAGCCGGATCGCGCTCAGCGAGCTCGGCGAGTTGGCGCGCGACGAGGATCCGCTGGTGCAGGAGATGGCGCGCGGCCGGCTCGACAATCGTTCCGGAGCTGCGATGGAGAAACCGGCATGAGCAACATCGTTCGTGACAGCGAGGTCGTGGAGCTGTCCGCGCCGCCGTATTTCGCGTTCGGCGAGAAGGTCAAGGCCAAGCGTACGATCCGCAACGACGGCACCTATGCGGGCAAGGAGATCGGCGAGGTCCTCGCGAAGAAAGGCGAGATCGGCTACGTCGTGTCGATCGGGACGTTCCTGCAGCAATTCTACATCTACGGCGTCGAGTTTCTCGAAAGTGGGAACCGCGTCGGCATGAAACGCAAGGAGCTCGAATCCACCGTGCCCCGCGGGGAGACCGAGGACGAGCTGCCGCTGCCGGGAGCAACCAGATCATGATCGAGTCACGCCTGCCGAAATATCAATGGGGTCAGCGGGTGAAGGCGCTGATCGATCTGGTCAACGACGGCTCGTTTCCGAACGCGCCGGCCGAGGCGAAGCTGGTCGGCGTCGGCGACACGGGCGAGATCGTCCAGGTCGGCACTCACACCGAGGCGAACATGCCGATCTATCTCGTCGAGTTCGGCGAGCAGCTCGTCGTGGGTTGTCTCGAAGAGGAGATCGTCCCGGTCTAGGGAGATGTTCCGCCATGATCGCAGCCGCGCTCGAGCCCAGCGTCATCCTGCCTGCGCATCCCAATGAGCTGGATCGCAAGCGGATCGAACGCGCGCTGAAGTCGCGCAAGCGCTATCGCTACGTCGAGCCGACGGTGTCGCCGGCGACTGAGGGCTATCACGTCCAGAGTCCGTGCTGCTCACGCAACATCGACAAGGACGGCGGGGTGATCGACGTCGCGTTGCTGCGTCATGACCCCGCGAACGGAATGTGGAAGCTGTTCTGGAGAGATCACGGTCGGGGGAGTTGGGAGCTGCACAGCGTGCACCGGCGGTTGACCGCGGCGGTCGACGAGCTGAACGCCGATCCCGAGCGGATATTCTGGCAGTAGCAAAGAGGACGGGTGACATGGCGCTTGCCGAGCAGGAACTGAATGAGATCGAGCAGGTCCTCACTGGACCCGATGCCGGCAGCGCGGCGTTCGGCGAATTGCGCCGTCGGTTTCCCAAGTTGGCGCTGACGCGGTGTGATGCATCCGACGTGACCGAAGCGCCGTTCCGCAGCTATCCGGCGTTCGATCTGCATCTGCTCGACGCCAGCGAACATTGCGCCGGGGTGACCGACGATCCGGCGAAGGCCACCGGCCTGATCCTCGCCAGGCGGAGCTGATCATGATCAATCCCGTTCTGGTGCACGATGCGGACCGACAGGAGCAGGAGGAGACCGAACTTGCGCCGGTTGGCTCCGACTTCATCCCGCTGTCCGATCCCGACATCACGACGGCGGAGATCGCGGCGGTCGAGGCGACGCTTCGCTCGCCGCGGCTGTCCTGCGGTCCGCTGGTTGAAGAGTTCGAGGCAACGTTCGCCGCCTATCTCGGGCGCAAATACGCCATCGCGGTCCCGAGCGGAACGCTCGGTCTGCTGCTGATTCTGAAGGCGATGGGGGTCGGGCCCGGCGACGAGGTGATCGCGTCGTCGTATTCATTCCGCGAGATCGCGCATGCGATCAGCATCGCCGGCGCCAAGCCGGTGTTTGCCGATATCGACTACTATTCGGGCACGCTGGCCCCGAGCAAGATCGAGGCGCGCATCACGGAGCGCACCAAGGCGATCCTGGCCGGCAACACCAACGGCCACCCGGCCAAATGGTCTGAGCTGCAGGCGATCGCGAAAGCCCACGAACTGCCTGTCATCGAGGATTCGACCGAGGCCATCGGCTCGAGATACAAGGGGGCGCTGGTCGGCACATTCGGTACGGCCGCGGTGTTCGACTTCTCGCAGCCCTTCGCGCTGACCTGCGGCGAGGGCGGCATGGTCGTCACCGACGACGTCGACATCGCGGTGGCCGTGCGTCGGCACCGGTCGCACCGGCTCGACGAGCGCGCATCGGTCGTGGTCAGTAGCAGCGCGTCGCACCAGGCCGTGATGAGCGACGTGACCGCCGCGCTCGGGCTGGCGCAACTGAGGCGGATCGACGAGATCCTCGAGCGGCGCAAGCTGATCGAGCAGATCTATTACAGCGAGGTGCAGTCGTTCGAGGGCATCAAGGATCCCTATGTCGGTCCAGATGTCACCGAGGTGAACTGGTTCCTCTACCAGGTCCATCTCGGCACCCGGTTCTCGAAGTCGAGCCGGGACTCGATCGTCGAGGATCTCAGGGTCGAGCAGGTCGAGGCGGTGGCCTATTCGAATCCTCTGCATCTGCAGCGACACTATTTCGACATGGGCTATCGCCGTGGCGACTATCTCGTGACGGAGAAGGTCGCCGATCGTGTGGTGGCCCTGCCGTTCCACGTCCATCTCACCACGGACCAGATCGCCTTCATCGTTGCGACGATGAAGGACGCCTCGGTCAATGTCGGGGCGGGCGCCGCGATCTACTGACACCAGTTGAACTCAACCCAGCAAAGGAGACATTCAATGGCAACTCTGACGGTCATGCCCTCCGGCAAGACGATCGAGGTGGGCGAGGGCACCACCATCCTGGCAGCGCTGCTCGGCGCTGAGGTCGAGATCCAGCACAAATGCGAGGGCCAGGCAAAGTGCGGCTCCTGCCACATCTTCCTGCAGGAGGGACGCAAGGGCGTGTCGAAGGTGACGAAGCTCGAGAACGAGAAGCTCGACACCATCGTCGGCGTCGGCTCGAAGTCGCGCCTCGCCTGCCAGGCGACCATCCTTGGCACCGAGAACGTCAAGATCGAGCTGCTCGGCTTCGGTTCAGGCCTGTAAGAGGAGGATACCATGGACAATTTGACGCTGCATGTCCGCTTCGCCAATGACGGCACTGTCGCCGAGATCAGCGAGCGCCCCGGGGACCTGACGCCGCAGCAATGGTTCGACAAGTTGAGTGCTGCGATCGGCATGAAGGCCTATCAGACCTTTGCCGGCGGCCGCGGCGTGTTCAAGGTCGACCGTGACCAGATTGAGGCCCTGAAGACCGCAGCCGTCTCGTGACGGCGGCGGTGTGACCTTCGATGCGAGCGGCAGCATGAGCGCGGATGCGGGACAGGCGTGTCGATTCTTCGTCTCCTACACCGGCGTCAAGCTGCCGCTGCGGCTGGTGACTGCGATCGCGCCTGAGCAGCTCTCGAACCGGAACACGTTCATCCGCGGCTATTTCGATGCCGAAGGCGTACTGACCGGGTTCGAAAAGATCGTCTATGGCGAGATCGAGCTCACGCACTGCTACAGCTACCATGCCAATGGGGCGCTGAGCCGGGCCGAGATCGTGATGCTCGACGAGGATCCGGTGACGCTGAATTTCGACGAAACCGGCGCGCCTGTGGCCGCGCACGACGCTGCGTGAGCGGGAGGGACCGTGACTGTCGCCAAGCTGATCGAGGCTCTTGCCAGCATGCCGAAGGACGCTATCGTGCTGATGGACAGTGGCGGCGGTTTGTCGCGTGTCGATGCGCTGGAGCTCGTGGACCAGCAGGGCCCGGGGGCGCCGGCTGAGGTCATCCTGCAGCCGAGCTTGGACGAGTAGAGACAGGAACGACCGATGGCGGATGCTGGGACTTCAGAGACCGGGACTTCAGAAGCGGGACCGGTCGTCACGCCCTATGAACGAATTGGCGGCGCCGTCGTGGTCGATCGTCTGGTCGAGTCGTTCTACCACCGGATGGATACTCTGCCCGAGGCGAGGGCCATCCGCGACATGCACGGCACCAATCTTGGGCCGATCAAGCACATCCTGAAGCGATACCTCTCGGAATGGCTCGGCGGCCCGAAGCTGTATTCACCTGAGAAGGGGCATCCGCGGCTGCGTCAGCGCCATATGGGCTTTCCCATCGGCAATGCCGAGCGCGACGCCTGGCTGCTCTGCATGCGCGGCGCGCTCGAGGAGACCGTCAGCGACATCGAGGCCCGCCAGGATGTCGACGCCGCGATGACCAAGCTTGCCGACTGGATGCGCAACCAGGCCGGCAATCCGCACGACGCGCGGGCCGCGCGACCGTGAGCTGAGAGGTAAGCCGCGGTGCTCAAGAATGGGCCCTCCCCCCTTGTGGGAGAGAGCATCGCCGGCCTCTCCGCATATTTGGTCGGGTGAGGGGGGCTCACTGCGAGGTGGCGCCCGGCGAGAGAGACCCCTCACCCAACCGAGTCTGCTGCGCTGTCCTGCATGCCCTCTCCCACAAGGGGAGAGGGCGCTGTATCGCGCAGCGAGCTTGTAGGTGATCCGAAGGTTCTTGTAGTCCATCGGACCACAAATAGTACCAAACTAATACAACGGCACGCCGAAGAAATTCTCGTCGTCGCCGCCCCAGGCGCGGTGCAGCGCCAGCGCGTTCTGCCATTGGACCAGCTCGGTGCCGCTGGCGTTGCGGTGGGTGATCTTGCCGTCCGGATGATCGGCGAGCAGAAAAGGCTTGCCGTTGCGGATGAAGCGGTTGAGATCCTTGGTGTCGTTGGGGCGCACCACGCAACGTGGCCGCTCGTCGATCAGGATGGTGGTCGGCAGCATCGCGACGCTCTCACTCCATCGGATTCTCAATCGGTCGGCGGTCCCATGTCGTCGTCGGCCTTCTTCTTCTTTTTCTTGTCGGTCTTGGCGAGCGCGTAGGCGCCGGCATTCTTCAGCGTGATCGGCGGCTGGCCGACGACGTATTGCGAGATCCACGCCAGTGTCCGCTCATGTGCCAGCGCGGCTGCAGATTCATCATAGGTCTCGCCGTTGCCGTCGAACGCATGCGCGGCATTCGGATAGGAGAATGCGCTGACCTCGGGATGATAGGCGCGGAACATGGTCACCTCCGCGAACGGCACGACGATGTCGGCCTCGCCGAAATGGAGCAGGGTCGGAATCTTGCGCTTGGCGCCGGCCGCATTGACGACACCTGTCGCGTAGTAGCTCACCGCGCAGGCCACGCCGGAGACGCGGTTGGCCGCGTCATAGGCCAGACCGCCGCCGGCGCCGAAGCCGACTACCGCCACCTTGCCGCAGTCCTTGACGCTGTCGACGGTCGACTGGACTTCGGCGAGCAGCGGCGTTGCCGGATCCGGCACGGACTTGGCCGGCTCGCCCTCCACCGTCGATTCGATCGCCGCAGGAGGTGACAGCTCCGGCGCAATCACGACATATCCGCTGGCCGCGAAGGCATCGGCGATCTTGCGTAGCCTGCCGGCAGCGTCAGCGCCGTCCGGCAGGACGACGATCGCCCCCTTCGGCGCGTCGGTGGGATCGGCACGAAACGCCTGAAAGGTATGGCCGTCGCTGGCGGTCAGCTTGATCGTGCTCTCCGTAGGCATGTGATGCTCCTGCTTCCGTTGCGCGGTTGGCGCGCGTTACAACAAACCCAGCTCCAGCGCGGTCTCTTCGGACATGCGCGACTTGTCCCAGGGCGGCTCGAACACGAGCGTGACTTTCACCGATGCGACGCCGTCGACGGCCTGCACGGCGTCCTCCACCATGCGAACGATCTCGCTCGCGACCGGGCAGCCGGGCGCCGTCAGGGTCATGTCGATCTCGACGGCGCCGCCGCCCTCGTGCGCGATCCGATAGACCAGCCCGAGATCGTAGACGTTCACCGGAATCTCCGGGTCATAGACCGTTCGCAACGCCGCAATCACGCTCTCGGCTGCACTCTGGGAGCCGGTCGCTACGGCGGTCTGCGCCGGGGAAGGAGGGGGCGGGGCGTGCATGGTCATCATGCGTTGGTTCCTCTCATGATCCTGGTTCGCACCGGGGGATGGTCGTTGCAATTCGAGTCATGTTTCGCTTCGCTCGTGCATGGCGTCGCCTCATTCCGGACCGAGCCCCTCGGCCAGCGCGGCGACGACCGGCCATCCGACGGCGCCGGTGGGATCGAGTCGCCGCAGCGCCGCGAGCATTTCGGCTGCACCCTCGGAATCAGTCTTGCGCAGATGGATGAAGGCGAGGGCCTTCAGCGTGTAGAGCGCGAAGCGGCCGGCGCCGTCCGGCAGCGGATCATGCGGCGTCCAATGCCGCCAATCACATGGCCAGCCGGCCTGGCGCGCCGCTTCGGCAAGGCCCAGCTCCGCGACCGCCTCTGCCTCGTCGAGATGGCCCTGATAGGTGTGAATCTTATATAGGCAGAAGTAGGTCGGAAGCTGCTGCGGAGCGGCCGCCAGCGCCTGGCGAAACAGCCGGTCCGCCTGCGCGTGGTCGCGGCGATAGGCCGCCACGCCCTGTTGCAACAGGGCATCGATCTCTTGCGGCAGATCGCCGAAGTTGATCGTGTCGGGTTCGCTGACGAGTTCGAGCATCTGCATTGACCTCGATCAAATCACTGCAAGACGCGGACCGTTTTCGCGCGGGTGCAGCAGTGTCGAAGCCGGCACGAGGCGGGTGGAAGAACGGGCCGATGTTGGATTTTGAACGCCGCTTCCTCGCCGCCCCGCGGCCGATGTCGCAAACACGACGCGACGCTTGCGCGATTTGGCGTGGACACGTCGTCAGATGCCGGCGAGCCGGCGATTGCGGCGCGCAAATGACTGGTTCGGAGCTTGCATGATGCCGTCATCAATCCAGCGGGAGCAGCAGCGATGGCGATGGCAGCAACGGATATCGAGCGTCTGATCAAGGAGGCGTTCCCGGATGCCGTTGTCGTGATCGAGGATCTGGCAGGCGACGGCGACCATTATTCGGCGCGCGTCACCTCACAGGCCTTCGCTGGGAAGAGCCGGGTGCAGCAGCATCAGATGGTCTATTCGGCTCTCAAGGGCCAGATGGGCGGCGTGCTGCACGCGCTGGCGCTCGAAACGTCATTGCCGAAGTGATCGTTGCCGCCCGGCTGATCGGTCGCATTCAGGGAAAGGATCCAGTCCATGTCGACATCCGAACGCATTCAGAAGCTGATCGACGGCAGTGATGTCGTGCTGTTCATGAAGGGCGTGCCGGCCGCGCCGCAATGCGGCTTCTCCGCCGCGGTGGCGCAGATCCTGGCCAAGCTCGACGTGGCCTACGAGAGCGTCAACGTGCTCGCCGATCCCTTCATTCGCGAAGGCATCAAGGAGTTCTCCAACTGGCCGACCATTCCACAGCTCTACGTGAAGGGCGAGTTCGTGGGTGGCTGCGACATCGTGCGCGAGATGTTCCAGGCCGGCGAGCTCGCGACCCTGCTCGCCGACAAGGGCATCAAGGCGCCTGCGTCATGAGCGATGCCGATGTCGCCGAGGCGGATGACGCGTTCGAGATTCCGCAGCTCTACAAACACCACGCCTTCGTCTGCCTGACGCAGCGCCCGCCCGGACATCCGCGCGGCAGCTGCGGCGCGCTCGGCGTGCAGCCGCTGTGGGACCGGCTGACCAAGACCATCGAGGCGCAGCGGTTGACGGACATCGGCGTCACCGCTGCCGGCTGCTTCGGCTTCTGCAGCGCCGGACCGATGATGGTGGTCTATCCGGACGGCGTCTGGTATCGGCCGACCACCGCTGAGGATATCGACGAGATCGTCGAATCCCACTTCAAGCAGGGCAAGCGTGTCGATCGCCTGGTCATGGTGTTGAAACGCTGACGTGCTGACCGGAGCCGCTCAGCGCGGCTCCGGACAAGGTGTCGACGCCTCCGGACGCGTGCAGCCCTGGACGTCGTCCAGATCGTCGTACTGCCGAAGCAGCGAGATCACGGGTTCACGATCGAAGCCGGCGCAGCACTGGCCGCCGGCTTCGATCAATGGCCGGCGGATCAGCAGCGGATCCTCGAGCATCAGGTCGATGGCCGCGACGGCTCCGATCGTCTCTGGCTCGATCTCTCCTGATTTCACGCGCGGCGAGGCTGGATTGAACCAGGCCCAGACGGGAGTCCCGGCGAAATATGCGCGCAGCCGCTCGCCGGTCCAGGGCTCGGTCAAGAGATTCCTGGCGACGACATCGTGGCCGGCGCGCGTCAGCATCAGCTTCTGCCGGGCGTTGGTGCCGCAGCCCGGCTTCTCGTAGAAGACGACGGTCGTCACGTCAGGCGCCGCCGAGCTGGACGAGCTGCGCGCCGCCGGCGCGGCCGAGAATGGTGTCGACCTTCTTGCGCACCGACTCGATCGTGAGCGGCTTGACCACGGCGCCATGCGCGCCGGCCTTGAGACCCTCGATCGCGATCGCCTCGTCCGCCTTGGCGGTCACGATCAGAATCCGCACGCCCTTGAACTTCGCCAGGATCTCGCGGACGAGCTCGGGTCCGCGTTGCTTCAGGAAGGACACCCCGAGCAGCACCACGTTCGGCGCCAACCAGTCGACGCCCTTCTCATACGCCTCCTCGGGAGTCGCCAATTCATGTGTCTCGATCTCGTCGTGCAACATGAACTGCAGGGCCGCGCGCGTGATCTCGTCGTCGTCGATCACGAACACGCGCCGCTGGTCCACGGCCTTGGCCGTCTCCACTCCGATCTGCATTGCATCCTCCTCAACGTTGTCAGCGTCTGTGCCGCAGGGCTGCGGAGAGGACCTAGCAAATCTCGTTCCGGGCGCCGCGCGGCTGAAAAGCCGCCGCCGTTGTGTCGTTTCGGACAGCACCGCGCGTCGTCGCATCTTGCGAAGCATTCCGATGTCGGGTTTGCAACAACCCGCCATCGCTCACGGAATGCTCCGCATCTCCTTTAAATCATGACTGTTTTTGACGCCGTGCGCGTGCTGGCACAGCCGTTGCAAAACTGGGCCCAGGCAATGGTTGAGGGCTGAGTGCACGCCGACGCTTCGGACGAGCGATGCTCTCCTTCCCAACAACCCGTCTGCCGGTTCGGACACAGAGAGGACGCGGTCACGCCTCGCGAACAGCGCGGGCGCGACATAGGCAATCGGTTGATGGAGAGCAGAATGTCATCACTGCGACAAATCGCATTCTACGGCAAAGGCGGCATCGGCAAATCGACGACGTCGCAGAACACGCTCGCGGCGCTCGCCGA
>NZ_JBNPUE010000034.1:0-31002 GCF_051168015.1 Bradyrhizobium sp. HKCCYLRH3061 | reverse complement strand
AATTTTGAGGTGTCAACCATGTCTCCGAACACCTGTCAGCCATGTCCCCGGGCTGAACACTGCGCTCGCAATGACGGGGCAAGAGGGGGCGCGCTCACATCCAGCTAGGATGAGCGCGACCGGCGAAGTGAGTGCGACTGGTACGATCAGCGCTACAGCACCACTGGCGCGTCGGGCAGCTCGTTCGTCTCTCCCGCATGCGGCGGAAAGTACCTGGCGAGCTCGCGCGACACGGCCGCGATGCCCTGCATCACGCCCTGCTCGAAGCGTCCGGCGCGGAACTCAGCCTCCATCGCGCGGCAGATCGTCTCCCAGCCCTCGGCGCCGACGCGGTGATGAATGCCGCGGTCGGCGATGATCTCGACGTCGCGATCAGCCAAGAGCAGGTAGATCAGGACGCCGTTGTTGTGCGCGGTGTCCCAGATGCGCAATTGCGAGAACACGTCGAGCGCGCGCTCGCGCGGCGGCTGGTCGCGCCACAGCGGCCGGCCGTCGAGCGCGCCCTCGACGACGAAGCGGAGCTGGCCGGCATGGGTGCGCTCGCCGTCCTTGATCGCCTGCTCGATGCGGGCCAGCACAGCCGGCGTGAAGATGCGCCTGAGCTGCCAGTGATGCTGCAGGAGATGCCGGCCGATCCGCCTGATGCCCATGGTCGCGCGCCCCGTCCTCACCAGCTGCCCGAGGCGCCGCCGCCGCCAAAACTGCCGCCGCCACCGGAGAAGCTGCCGCTGTCGCTCGAGCTGCCGCTGCTCCAGCCTGATGACGACGAGCCGCTCGACCAGCCGCCGCGGCGGCCGCTGCCCGGCGTCATCGCGCCGAAGGCGGCGGCAACGAAGGCGATGACGAAGCCGGCGATCGCCGACAGCGCCGCCAGCCCAACCGATCCCACCATCAGCCAGGCGAGCACGCCCATGGCGCCACCGGTCGCGAGCGAGCCGATCAGCCGGCCGAGCAGCGTCCGCAGAAAGCCGCCGATCACCAGTGCGCCGAACAGCGCCACCGGCGCGAACGAGCTGATGGAATCGAAATCCAAATCGTCGCCATGCGAGGCCTGCGGCTGCGGCACCGGCAGGGTCTCGCCGTTGATGACGCCGATGATACGGTCGATGCCGGCATCGATACCGCCGGCAAAATCGCCGGTACGGAATTTCGGCGTGATGACCTCGTCGATGATGCGGCGTGCGGTGACGTCGGTGAGGCTGCCTTCGAGGCCGTAGCCGACCTCGATGCGCAGCTTGCGGTCGTTCTTGGCGATCACCAGCAGCGCGCCGTCGTCGACCTTCCTGCGCCCGATCTTCCAGACCTCGGCGACACGGAGCGAGAACTGCTCGATGGTCTCCGGCTGCGTCGTCGGCACGATCAGCACCGCGACCTGGCTGCCCTTGCGGGTTTCCAGGTCCTTCAGCTTCTGCGTGAGGCCCGCGATGTCCGAGGAGGACAGCGTGCCGGTCTGGTCGACGACGCGGCCGGTGAGCTGCGGCACCGCGACGTCCGCCAGCACGATCGTCGCGAGGCAGACGAACAGCGTCGCAAGCAGCGCCTTGAGGACCGGCAGCGCGCGCACGATTCCCTGCTCCGGCTATTTCGACGGCGCAGGCGACGGCGCGTTGAAGTCGACCTTCGGCGCCACCGAGATCTCGCGCTCGTTCTCGACGGTGAAGTTGGCCTTCTCCTTGTAGCCGAACACCATCGCGGTCAGATTGTTCGGGAAGGTGCGGATGCCGACGTTATACTCCTGCACCGCCTTGATGTAGCGGTTGCGCGCCACCGTGATGCGGTTCTCGGTGCCTTCGAGCTGGGACATCAGGTCGCGGAACAGCGCGTCCGATTTGAGCTGCGGGTAATTCTCGGTCACGACCAGCAGCCGCGACAGCGCGGAGGTCAGCTCGCTCTGCGCCGCCTGGAACTTCTGCAGCGCCGCGGGATCGTTGACGACGTCGGGCGTGGCCTGGACGCTGCCGACCTTGGCGCGGGCGTTGGTAACGCCGAGCAGCACGTCCTTCTCCTGCTGGGCAAAGCCCTTCACGCTGTTGACCAGGTTGGGCACGAGGTCGGCACGGCGCTGATACTGGTTGACCACCTCCGACCAGGCCGCCTTGACCTGCTCGTCATTGGTCTGGATGGCGTTGTAGCCGCAATTGGTCAGGCTCAGCGTCATCAGCGCCGCCAGCACGGTCAGCAATCTCCGCATCGCGCGTCCCCCTCTTCATCCGGTTGTACCGCCTTCACACAGCACAGCTTTGGCGACGGCGCAATGACGGCAGCCGGCCGCCGGACATGGGTCGCGGCGGCCGGTGGGTCGGTTCAGGGAAGTTCCGGGGCTCAGGCAGCGTTGGAGGACATACCCTCCGCCGTCATTGCGAGCGCGAGCGAAGCAATCCAGAGTCCCGCCCACCACCCTGGATTGCTTCGCTGCGCTCGCAATGACGGGCGGAGGCAGTTGAGACGCAATCTTGCAACCGACTCGCCGAACTCCCGCTCAACTGCCCTTGCGGTCGCGCAGCTGGGTCACGAACATGTCCTGCCAGCTCGCGGGCTTGACCTTGATCGAGCCGACGCCGTGCATGAACTCGGCGATCTTCAGCACGCCCTCGGGCGTCGCGGAGAACCAGGTGTCCTTGTCCTGCAGCATCTCCAGCACGTCCTCCTTGGTGGTCTTCACCTTGGCGGTGCGGGCGTAGATCTCGGCCGCGGCAGCCTTGTCGTTGGCGATCAGCGTGCAGGCCTCGTCGAGCGCGTCGAGGAACGCCTGCACGACCTTGGGATTGGCGTCGACGAAGCGCTTGGGCGCGAACACCACGTCCATCGTCATCCGTCCGAGCACGTCGGCGGAATTGGCAACGCGGCGGATCTTCGAATCCTTCAGCTCGATGTAGGAGAACGGCGGGGAGGTGAAATGCGCCGTGATCTCGGTCTTGCCCGAGGTGAGCGCCGCCAGCGCCTCCGGATGCGGCAGGCCGACGGTCATCGGATCGAGCTTGGCGTAGTTCTCCTTGCCGAACTCCTGCGCTGCCATCATCTGCAGCATGACCGCCGACAGCGAGGTCTTGATGCCCGGCAGGGCGATCTTGTCGCTCGGCTTGAAATCCTTCAGCGACTTGATCTCGGGATTGTTGGTGTTCATCCACAGCGAGGTGGAGCTGAGGCCGCTGACGCCGACCACCTCCACCGCCGGAATGCCCTTGGCCTTGGCCCACAGCGTGATGAAGCCGGGCGCGCCGGTGCCGGCGATGTCGAGCGAGCCGGCCATCATGGCGTCGTTGATGATGTTGCCGCCGTCGAGCATCTGCCAGTTCACCTTGAACGGGCCGAGCCCGGCCTTCTCCGCCTGCTTCTCCATCAGCTTCTGATCCTCCATCACGATCAGCGGCAGATAGAGGATGCCGTAGCCCTTGGAGAGCCTGATCTCCTTGACCTCGGCCTGCGCGGCGTTGGCGCCGAGCAGCGCGGCGAGGCCAAGCGCGGCGGCCGTGAATGATTTGCTCCAGGACATGGTCGTCTCCTTCCTTGTTGTTGTGCTTATAACTCGAAATTCAGTGCTGCATGCCCCAGCGCCGCACCGTCTTGCGCTCGATGGTGGCGAACACGACGTTCTCGACGACGAGGCCGATGAAGATCACGGTGAACAGCCCGGCGAACACGTTCGCCGTCTCCAGCTGGTTGCGGTTCTCGAAGATGAACCAGCCGAGCCCGCCCGAGCCGGAGGACACGCCGAACACCAGCTCGGCCGCGATCAGGGTGCGCCAGGCGAAGGCCCAGCCGACCTTCAGGCCGGTGAGGATGGCCGGAAAGGCCGCGGGGATCAGGATGAAGCGCACCAGCTTCAGCCCGCGCAGGCCGTAGTTCAGGCCGACCATGCGCAAGGTGTTCGACACCGAGCGGAAGCCGGAATGGGTGTTGAGCGCGATCGCCCACAGCACCGAATGCACCAGCACGAAGATGATACTGCCCTTGCCGAGGCCGAACCAGATCAGCGCCAGCGGCAGCAATGCGATCGCCGGCAGCGGGTTGAACATCGAGGTCAGCGCCTCCAGCATGTCGGCGCCGATCCGCGAGCCGATCGCGATCGTGGTCAGCACGGCCGCCAGCGCGATGCCGATGCCGTAGCCGATCAGCAGCGTCTCCAGCGACACCAGGGTGCGCGCAGGGATGATACCGTTGCCGATGTTCTCGAAGAAGGCTGAGAGCGTGTCGGTGAAGGTCGGAAACAACAGGGGATTGCCGAGCCACAGGCCATAGGCCTGCCACAGCGCGGCGAGCGCCACCAGGATGATGGCCTTGCGGACCGCACCGATGCGGTAGATGCGTTCCAGCCAGGACAGGCTCGCCTCGACCTTGACGTCACCGAGGGGCGTGTCTGCATTGACGATTTCGGGGCGCAGCGCCAGCGTCTCGCTCATGGATGCTCTCCTCGTCTCAGTGATGGCCGAACAGCATGTCGTTGATGCGCCCTTCGAGCGCGACCTGCTCGGGCGAACCCATCGTACCCGGCGGCACGCTGTTGAGCTCGGCGCGGACGCGGCCGGGATGCGGCGACAGCAGCAGGATGCGGGAGCCGATCTTGATCGCCTCCTCGATCGAATGCGTCACGAACAACACGGTGAAGCGGGTGTCCTGCCAGAGCTGCAAGAGCTCGTCCTGCATCTTGCGCCGGGTCAGCGCGTCCAAGGCGGCGAACGGCTCGTCCATCAAGAGCACGTCGGGCTCCATCGCCATGCCCCTGGCGATCGCGACACGCTGCTTCATGCCGCCGGAGAGCATGTGCGGATAGGAGTCGATGAACTTGGTGAGACCGACCTTGTCGATATAGGACTTCGCCCGCTCGTTGGCCTCGGCCGTGCCGAGCCGGCCGCTGGCGGTCAGCGCGAATACGACGTTCTCGCGCACGGTCTTCCACGGCAGCAGCTGGTCGAATTCCTGGAATACCATCATGCGGTCCGGGCCGGGCTCGCTGACGTCGTGGCCCTTGAGCCGGATGCGGCCCTCGGTCGGCTTCAGGTAGCCGCCGATCGCCTTGAGAAGCGTGGATTTGCCGCAGCCGGAGGGGCCGAGCAGCACGAAGCGGTCGGAGTCGAAGACCTTGAAATCGACGCGGTAGGTCGCCGTGACCAGGGTGTCCGGCGTCTTGTACTGGAGCGTCACGCCCTCGACCGAGAGCAGCGGCTCGAACTGAGACGGCGATTGATGGACGGTCATCGTCCTCCCTCCTCTATATTGCAGTGCGAAATTTCGCCTGGTGCACTTCGGCGCCCTTATTCGAAGTGATAGAGGAGGAGACTGACGCGAACCTGACTCCGGGACTGAGACGAAGACCTTGCGCATCCTGCTGGTGGAAGACACGCCTGAGATCGGCGCCGCCGTGACCAGCCGGTTCGAGCGGATCGGCTACGCCGTCGACTGGGAGAAGGACGGCCGCACCGCGAGCGAGCTGATCGAGGTGCAGACCTATGACCTCATCGTGCTCGACGTGATGCTGCCGAACATGGACGGCTTTGCCGTGCTCAAGCACCTGCGCAAGCGCGGCCTGCGCACGCCGGTGCTGGTGCTGACCGCGCGCTCGGCGGTCGACGACCGGATCGGCGCGCTCGATCTCGGCGCCGATGACTACCTGATCAAGCCGTTCGACTATCGCGAGCTCGAAGCGCGCGCCCGTGCGCTGCTCCGGCGTGCGGCTGGCCAGTCCGACAATCTGCTGACCCTCGGGCCGCTGGTGATCGACCGCGCCGGGCGCACCGCCAGCGTCGCCGGCCAACCGCTGGACCTGACGCGGCGCGAGCTGACCGTGCTGGAAATCCTCGCCGCACGCCCCGGACGCTACGTCGCCAAGGAGGAGCTGGTCGAGCAGCTCTTCAGCTTCGACCAGGACCCGAGCCCGAACGCGGTCGAGCAGTTCGTCGCACGTCTCAGGCGCAAGCTGGCGGCGACGTCAGTCGAAATCAAGACCGAGCGCGGCCTTGGCTATCAGCTCCACGCTTCGTGACCTCAGGACCTCGCTGCGCGCGCGGCTCTTGATCGCGATCGGCGCGATCCTGGCCGTGGGCGCCGTCGTGCTCAGCCTCGCCGCTTGGCAATATGCCGCGACCGCCGCGCGCGACGCCTATGACAAGCTGCTCGCGGGCGGCGCCGTGCAGATCGCCGAGAACATCTACATGCAGGGCGGCGTCGTGACGCTGGATCCGCCGGCGGCAGCGTTCGCGACATTGTCGGCCTATGACCTCGTGTTCTATCGCGTCACCGACCCGCGCGGCGTCGTCATCGCCGGCTATGACGACCTCGCCGTCACCGTGCCCGCCAGGGCGCTGCGCGAGGGCGTGGTGCTGCGCGACGGTGTCTATCGCGACCAGGCCGTGCGCATCGCCGCGGTGGCGCGCAAGCTCGACGGCGCGCCCGGCGATGGCTGGAGCCAGATCGTGCTGGCGCAGACCCTGCGCGCCCGCGACGCGCTGACCTGGGATCTTGCCTCGAAGGCGATCGGCCTGATCGCGGCGATGAGCCTGCTGGCGCTGGTCGCGACCGCGCTCTGCCTGCGGCTGGTGTTCGCGCCGCTGACGCGGATCGAGGCCGAGATCGTCAAGCGGCGTCCCGATGATCTCAGCCCGATCGCGATCACGCCGCCGCGCGAGGTGCGCGCGCTGGTCGGCGCCATCGACGGCTTCATGCAGCGCCTCGCCGAGCGCATCGCGCTGATGCAGCGCTTCATCGCCGACGCCACCCACCAGCTGCGCACGCCGCTCGCGGCCATCGACGCCGAGGTCGAGCTGCTGAGCGATCAGACCAAGGACCCGAAGGCGCTCGACCGGCTGCGCGGCCGCATTGCCGACCTCGCCCGTCTCACCAGCCAGTTGCTCGATCACGCCATGATCCAGCACCGCGCCCAGGCGCCGCGCTTCGCGGCGACCGATATCAATGCGCTGGCGAAATCGGTGCTGTCGCAAAGCGTGCCGCTGACGCTGGATCGGGAGGTCTCGGTCAGCTTCGTGGCGTCGGAGGAGAACGCGGTGGTCGCCGCCGACGCCATCAGCCTGCGCGAGGCGCTTGCCAACCTCATCCACAACGCGCTGGCGCATGGCGCGCGGACGCGGCTGATGGTGAGGGTGGAGAAGGCGGCGGCGGGTGTCGCGATCGTCGTCTGGGATGATGGGCCGGGGATCGCCGAGGAGGCGCAGACCGGACTGCTGGCGCCGTTTCAGAAGGGCGACGGCTCGCATGGATCGGGGCTTGGGCTTGCGATCGCCAAGGACGTCGCGGAGGCCCACGGCGGAAACCTGCGGTTTGCGGGCAGCGCGGGCGACTTCAGCGTGATCCTGGAACTACCACCCCAGCCCCATGGCTAAACCTTTAGTTGTTTCATTACACGCCCGTTCTGAAATCAACGGTATGTCGTTCCCAGCATCAGGGGAACCACCATGGTACGGCTTGCCGTTCTAGGAATTGTTGCAGCGGCCAGTCTCTCATGCACCGCACCGGCAACCGCCGCGGATCAGGACGGCGAATGCGCGAAGTCCCTGCTCAGGACCTCCCCCGAGATCGTCATTGCGGCCTGCTCCCGAATCCTTGCCGAGCCCAACACATCCTCGGCCGAGCGTGGCCGCGCCCTCTCGGTTCGAGGCTCGGGCTACTATCACACGAAGCGGTGGGACTTTGCAGCGAAGGATTACGATGCCGCCATCGCGCTGATGCCGACCGATGAAGAACTGCTGCTGTCCCGCGCGACGACGGCGTCCCGTCTCGGCGATCTCACACTGAGCCACTCACTCATCGAGAAGGTCCTGACGCTCAATCCGTCCAATCCGAATGCGATCTGGCGCGTCGGCGCCTCCTATGCAGACGCCGGCGACGACCGCTCCGCGATCCGCTATTATGACATGGCCTTGGCGATCGCGCCGAGAAACCAGTATGCGCTGCTGCTCAGCAGCGACAGTCATCAGCGTTTGCGCCGCTTCGACGAAGCGCTGAAGACCGCTGACGCGCTGGTTGCGCTCGGTCCCGACGAGATCAATCTGCAGCCCTATTTCGACGGCTATGGTAACCGGCTCGACTTCTACATCGTCGCTCTGAAGAACCGCGCGCGCATTTACTGGACAGTCGGCCAGTTTGACCGTGCAGAGCAGGACTTGAACGCTGCCGTAACCTATCGACGGATTCCCCTGTCGCTCACGGCACGGGGCCACTTGCTCACCTACAGACCCGGACGAGAGCAGGAGGCGTTTGCCGACCTGCAGGAAGCCAAATCGCTCGGGTCCGAGCAATATGAGACCTTCTTCGACCTCGGGCTCATCCACGCCAAGCGTCAGCAATTCCGCGAGGCGATCGCCGAATTCGATCGTGCCGCGGCGATTGATCCGCCATCCGGCGAGGCGTTCCGCATGCGTGCACTGATGCATCGGGAACTCGACGAGACCGATCTCGCGTTCGACGACATGGTGCTGGCCGTGAGCATCGAAGAGTCGGTGCTCAAGCGGACCGTTCTGGCGCTGCGCACCGCCGGCTATTGGCGCTCGAACCAGGCGCCTGACGAACTGACGCCCGACTTCAAGGACGCGATCCGCGCCTGCATGCTCGACAAGCTCTGCAAGTGAGTCCTCCGATGACATCCCTCATTCGCTCCGCCATCCCGCTCATCCTGATCGCCGGGCTGCTGGGCACGCCCTCTCTCGCCGAAGACATGCTTGGAACGGCGGGCCCGATCCGCTCCTTCGGCTTCGGAACATGCAAGCTGCCCTATCCGGCGAGAGCCCGCGGCGAATGTGATCCGCCGGAAGTTTCAGCAACACTGCCGGCGGATGTCCGTTCGCAGCAGCGCGTCGTTCGCGCGCGTCAGCTCACCGAGATCGCCAGGCTGCCGCAGGCGATCGCCGAGCTTGATACCGCCATTACCGAGCAGCCCGGCAACGTGCCGGCGCTGCTGCTCCGCGCCCGCCTAAGGATACCCGCCCAGCTGACCGAGGCCACGCGCGACGTGAAGGCGGCGCTGCAGGCCGCCCCTGAGAATGCCGACGCGCTGGCGACCATGGCCTTCATCCTCATCGGTCAGGACGATCAGGCCGCGCTTCAGTTGGCCACCGACGCCCTCGTCCGCAACCCGCCATCGGTCGATGCGCTCTGGATCCGGGCCATCCTTGCAAACCGAAGCGGCCGGCCGGAGCAGTCGGAGGCGGATCTCGATCGGGCCATCGCAATCGAGCCCGACGATCGGCGAAGCCGCATGACACGCGCCGAGATCAGGCTGCAGACCGGCAAGGCGGCTGGCGCCAAGGAGGATCTCGATGCGATCCTCGCGGCGGGGTCTGATCTCCAGGCGCTGCAGATGCGGGCGACGATACTGGCCGGGCTGGGAGACGACAGCGCAGCGCTTGCCGACCTGAACAAGGTTCTCGGTCCGCCCGGACAGCGGGTGCTTCCCGGCCCGGCCCGACCCGACCTCGTCAACATGTTCGTGCAGCGCGCCTTGATCCTCACCCGCACCGGACGAGAGCCGGATGCCAGGCAGGACCTCGAAACCATCGTCGCGCTGGGCGGCAATCGCGCGATCCTGCAGATGCAGGTCTACCTGCGGGGTCATGGCTTTCCGGACCTCGCTCTGAACGGCAAACGGTCCGACCAGCTCGACGACGCGCTGCGCGCCTGCTTCATCAACAGTGCATGTGGCCGCGGCATCGCCATCCGCGGGTAGCATCTCGTCTGCGGTGGCCTGACCGCCGCATCCTCAATGCCGGCAAGCGGCAGACGGATGCGGCGGTCTGAGAAGTGAAGTTATGCTTACGCCGCCGCCTTCTTGGCCTTCGCATCCCGGATCGCCGCCCATACCTTCTCAGGCGTCAGCGGGGTCTGCAGATTGGTGATGCCCAGCTCGAACAGTGCGTCCATCACGCCATTGGTGACGCAGGGCGGGCCGCCGATGGCGCCGGATTCGCCGCAGCCCTTGGCGCCCAGCGGGTTGGTCTTGCAGGGCGCGGAATCATCGAGCGTGACGACGATCGGCGGCACGTCGTCGGCGCGCGGAATGCAGTAGTCCTGATAGGTCGCGGTCAGGAGCTGGCCATCGGCATCGTAGGCGACGTTCTCGTACAGCGCCTGGCCGATGCCCTGGGCGACGCCGCCATGGATCTGGCCGGCCACCAGCATCGGATTGACGGCAACGCCGACGTCGTCGACGGTGGTGTAGCGCACGACACGGCTGATGCCGGTCTCCGGATCGATCTCGACCTCGCAGATATGGGTGCCGTTCGGCCAGCTCGGACCATCGACCTCGCCCTCGCTGTCGACCGACAGCTTGGCGCCCTGCTCCTTCTGCGCGATCTCGAACAGGCTGATGCGGCGGTCGGTGCCGACGACGGTGAGGACGCCGTCGCGATACTCGATGTCCTCGACCGCGGTCTCCAAGAGGTTCGACGCCTTCTCGCGCGCCTTGCTGATGAGATCGTTGGAGGACACCGCCACCGCGGTGCCGCCGACGAACAGCGAGCGCGAGCCGACGCTGCCGAAGCCGGTGGCGAGATCGGTGTCGCCCTGCACCACGTCGATCTTGTCGAGCGGGATGCCGAGCGTGTCGGAGATCATCTGGGTGTAGGTGGTCTGCAATCCCTGCCCCATCGCCATGGTGCCGGAGTGCAGGATGACGCGGCCCTCGGAGGTCGCGTGCAGCGACACCTTCTCGGTGTGGGCGCGGCCGCCGGTCCATTCGATGTAGGAGGTGAGGCCGCGGCCGTAGAGCATGCCGCGCTTCTTCGCTTCGCGCTTGCGCGCATTGAAGCCGTCCCAGTCCGCAAGCTTGGACGCGCGCTCCAGCATGTGGGCGAAGGCGCCGGAATCATAGACCTGGCCGACGGCGTTGGTGTAGGGCAGTTGCGCCGGCTTGATGTAGTTGGCCTTGCGGATCGCGCGCGGATCGATCCCGATCTGGCGCGCGGCCGTGTCGAACAGGCGCTCCACGATGAACACCGCCTCGGGACGCCCGGCGCCGCGATAGGCACCGACCGGTGCGGTATGCGTCATCACGGTCTTCACCTCGAAATGCACCAGCGGCAGGTCATAGACACCGGTCTGCACGAACGGCCCGAGCACCAGTGGAATGATGTTGGCCGCACCCGATGAATAGGCGCCGGTGGCGCCGATCGAGCGCACGCGATAGGCCAGCACCTTGCCCTTGGCGTCCAAAGCGAACTCGGCGGTCGAGGTGAGGTCGCGGCCATGCGTGCCGCCGACGAACTCGTCGGTGCGCTCGGCGCGCCAGCGGATCTTCTTGCCGAGCTTGGTCGCGGCATAGGCGACGATGCCGTCCTCAGGATAGAGGTTGGTCTTCTGGCCGAAGCCGCCGCCGATGTCGCCGACCAGCACGCGCACACTTTCCTTCGGCCGCTTCAGCACGGCTTCCGCCAGCACGTCACGGGTCGAGGCCGGCGTCTGCGACTGCACGTACAGCAGCAGCCGGCCGGTCTTCTTCTCGATCTCGGCAATGGTCGAGCGCGGCTCCATCGCCGAGGGCACCAGGCGCTGGCTGGCAATGTCGAGCGACACCTTGTGCGCGGCGCTGGAGAAGGCCTCTTCCACCTTGGCGGCATCGCCATAGCTCATCGCGGCAACGATATTGTCCGGCGCCTCGGCCCAGACGACGGGCGCACCCGGCTCGAGCGCCTTCACCGGATCGGTCACCGCCGGCAGCACCTCGTAGTCGACGGCGATCGCTTCCGCCGCTTCCTGCGCGATCGTGCGCGACGCCGCGACCACGGCCGCGACCGCCTCGCCGGTGAAGCGGACGACCTCATGGGCGAGCAGGCGGCGCGGCGGCACCGTCATCGGCTTGCCGTCGGGACGCTTGAAGATCGCCAATGTCGGAATGGTGCCGACATCGTCGGCGACGAGGTCCGCACCGGTGTAGATCGCCTGCACGCCCGCGATCTCGCGGGCGGCGGCGGTGTCGATCGACAGGATCCTGGCATGCGCATGCGGGGAGCGCAGCACGTAGAGCCACAGCGCGCCGTCCTCCGCCTTGTCGTCGATGAACTGCCCCTTCCCGGTCAGCAGCCGCTGGTCCTCCAGACGCTTGACGGGCTGCCCCGCACCAAACCGCATATTGTTGGGAAGAATGTTCATTCGGGAATCCTTGGTCAGTTCAATGTAATTGCATGGGGTTTTAGCGGATCGATGTTCCGCTGGCCAAGCCATGATTGTGCTGGTGCGTCATACCGCACTGTCATGCCCGGGCTTGGCCCGCCTGCGCAGCCGAAACGCTTCGGCCCAGCGAAGGCCCGGGCATCCACAGTCCCGTCTCCGTTTGGGATGGATGGCCGGGTCAAGCCAGACCAGCGTCACGCCAGGCTGCGCAGCACCTCTTCGACGACCTTGCGCTGCTCGGGCGAGAGCGGGGCCTGCGGCGGCACGGGATCGCCGACGTCGTACCCCTGGATCGACAGGCCGGCCTTGATGCAGGCCGCGAGGTTAAAGCGGGCGAAGGCCTCGTTGACGCGCCACAGCTTCTTCTGCAGCAGCATCGCATCGTCCCAGCGCGACGCCCTGCAGAGATTGTAGAGTTCGACGCTCTGGCGCGGAATGATGCAAGCCGGCCCGGCCATCCAGCCCTTGCCGCCGATCAGCATCACCGCCGCCGGAATGTGCGAGGACGCCGCGAACACCTTGATGGCGTCGCTGCAGCGATTGATGATCGACAACAGCCGGCCGGTGTTGGTGGACGCGTCCTTGATGTAGTTGATGCGCGGATGCTCGGCGAGATCAGCGATGACGTCGAGCGACAGGTCGGAGCGCTGGAACTGGGGATTGGTGTAGATGACGACGGGAATGTCGACGGCATCGGCAATCGCCCGGAAATACGCCTTGATACCGGCGTCGTTGACCGGGAAGTAGGCTTCGAGCACGGCCAGGATGCCGGTTGCGCCGCGCTTCTGGTAAGCCTTGGCCTGCGCCACCGCGTCAGCGATCGCAGTCGAGGCCACGCCTGCGATCACGGGAACGCGGCCCTGGGCGGCCTCGATGGTTGTCTCCACGACGGTCATGCGCTGCGCGCGGTCGAGATAGGCGAACTCGCCGGTCGAGCCGAGCGGCGTCAGGCCGTGCACGCCGGCATGGATGAGATCATCGCACAGCCGGCCCAGCACCTCCGTCCGGATCGTGCCATCCGCGCCGATCGGCGAGGCCAGGTAGGGGAAGACACCATGAAATTCAGTCATGCGGCGGGTATAGCGGCCGGGCCGCCGCCTCCGCAAGCACGCGCATGATCGCGGGCAGCCCCCTCGGCACTGAGTGCTTCCAGCGACGCGTCCGTCCGGGCGGAACCTGGCTCGCGCGGGCGGGTGCAACGGTGTCACACTGCTGCAGCAATCGCATGTTGTCGCTCACAACTGACCTGCCGATCAGTTCGCGTTAAACCCAGCTTCAAACTTCTTCTTCACCATGGAGGAAGGTCCGGCGGCAGAGGCGATGAGAAAGCAGCGATTCAATCTGCGATTGCGCGCACCATGACGAGGAAAGGCGAACGCGGTGGCGTCAAACACGGCAAAAATGGCTACGAACTTCGCCATTTTCAGTCATTTTTCCGCCGGATTGACCAACCATCATGCCAAGCGGAAACAGTTAGTACGAGTGCTCCAGCGTAAATTCGCCGTAGGAATTTCGATCGGAGACGAGGGAAGCCTGCAGCGAGAACGGCGATGAAGACGCTTTACGATTTACTCGGAGCTCTTCCGGACGATGACGCTGACGATATCCGGGCGGCCTTCCGCAAAGCGGTCAAAGAGAGCCACCCCGACGTCAATCCCGGCGATCCGGACGCCGCGCTGCGGTTTCGACAGATCATCCGCGCCAACGACATTCTCGGCGACAAGGAGCAGCGCACGGCCTATGACCGGCTGCTCGGCGCCGCGCAGGACGAGCATCGGCAGGATTCCAAGCTCGCGGTCGTCGCCAGGGTTCACACGGTCGCGTCCGGCGTGATGGCGCTGGCCGGGGCGTCCGCCTTGGCGCTGACGGGCTACCTGCTGTTCACGCACATGTCCTCGGCGTCCGTCGCGCCGCTCGAGCCGATCGTGGTTGCCACCAACAAGGTGAAGCCGAACGAGGTTCCCGCCAAGCCGATCGATGGCCCCACCGATGCGGCGACGGCCGTCGACGCGGCCGCAGGCAACGAGGCGGCTGCCGGCACAACGGTCGGAAACGCATCGGGCAGCAACAACGCGGCGTCCACCGAGCCACTGCCGCTGCGGGCCAGCAAGGTCGACGTGGTCTATTCGGCCGAGCAGGATCGCGCGCCCTGTGCGGCAGGCGCCACCGCACCATGCGGAGCAGATGCCATGCTCGCCGGGGGTACGGTCTCGAACGAGGCCCAGGCCCATCACGATCGTGGCATGGCCGCGTTCCAGAAAGGCGATTTCGCGGCGGCGCTGGCCGATCTCGACGCGGCGATCCAGCTCGATCCCCGCTACCATGAGGCCTATATCGACCGCGGCATCGTGTTCTATCGCATGCGCAAATTCGACCGCGCCTTTGCCGACGTCGCGGCCGCAAAGCGCATCGAGAAGACGAACCGCGCCGTGCTCGACGCGATGGCGAAGCGTCAGCCGCTGCGGCCGCTGAAGCTCGATCCGCCCAAATCCGACATCAAGGCGGAAACGCCGAGGGCAGAATCGCCGAAAGTGGCGGCGGCGGCGCCGATGCCCTCGCGGATGTCGACGGCGACGCCGGTCTATCCAACCAGCGACCCCAGCCGCGCCCCCTGAGCGATTGACGAAGATTTAAGGTAACTCCGAACCTTCGTCGCGCGAATCGTTCGCGCCCATCAACTGTTAGGAAAGGTGTCCCATGGTGGTCCCATGGGACATGGGCTGCTTTCCAGATTCATCCATCCGAACCCGGCGATCCGGCGCGAGCTCGTCGATCTGCTGTACACGTCTCTGCCGCAGGTCATGTCGATCAACGCGGCCGCCATCACCGGCTCGGTCACGCTTGCGGTCCTGCACGGCGATCCCGGCTACATCGCGATCTCATTCGCGATCATCGTCAACGCCATCGGTCGCGTGGTCAGCCTGCTGCGCTACAAACAATATGCGGGACGCCTGTCCGATCGCGACGTGATCCTGTGGGAGAAGGTCTACGCCGCGGGCGCCGCCGCCTTCGGCCTGGCGCTCGGCGCTCTCACGTTTCGCGCGTTCCAGCTCGACGATGCCCCGGGCGCATGGATCGCGTTCGGCCTGTCGATGTCCTATTGCGTCGGCATGGTGTCGCGCGCGGCGATCCGCCCGTGGGTCGTGCTGACGACTACTGCCGTGCTGCTCGCCCCCACGCTGATCGCGGGGCTGATGCGCCCCGAGCTGCCCTATCAGCTCGGCGCCGTCCTGCTGGTGCTGTTCTGGTTCTCGATCCGCGAAGCCTCGCGCCATCTCAGCACCGCGTTCATCGAGCGGCTCGAGGCCAAGCACGCGCTGGCCCGCCAGGCCAACCATGATTTCCTGACCGACCTGCCCAACCGGGCGGCCTTCCTGGCTGCGCTTGAACGCACGACCGGGACTGTCGCGATCGTTGCCATCGATCTCGATGGCTTCAAGCCCGTCAACGACCGCCACGGCCACCACGCCGGCGACGACCTGCTGCGTCAGGTCGCAGCCCGGCTGTCGAGCTGTGTCGGCCGGGGCGGTCTCGCCGCGCGCTTCGGCGGCGATGAGTTCATGCTGCTGAAGCCGGTGGCGAGCGGCGCGGACGGACGCGACGAGGCGCTGGCGCTCGCGCGCGAGGCGGTCCGCTCGCTGTCGATGCCGTTCCTGCTGTCCGACATTCCCGTGGTGATCGGCGCCAGCGCCGGCCTGCTGGTGAACGACCGGCCGCTCACGGACGAGTCCATGGACGAGGTTCTGCGCCAGGTCGACAGCGCACTCTACGCCGCCAAGCGCGCCGGGGGCGGCTGCTGCACCTGGGCCGAAGCTGCGGACGGCGCGTTGCGGCAGGCGGGCTGACGCGCGGCCTTCGATCTCAGGCGAGGATTATCTCGCGCAGCAGCGCGTCGATCTCCCCGGCGTCGAGCTCACCTTCGCGTCCGATCAGCACGAGCTGCGCCGTGAGGCCATCGGCGGGCGACACCGGCGACGAAGCCAAGGTGCCACGCGTCGCCACCGACTGAAACAGGATCGGCTGTCCCGGATGGTCGGTGAACAGCAGGATGCCCTTGATGCGCAGGGTGCGCGGCGCGAGCTTTCCGATCACCTGCTGGAAGCGGGCCAGCGACAGCGGAGCACGGGAGGTCCAGGTGAGGGTTGCGAAAGGTTGCGACATCGTCGGCACCTGCTTGGGTAGCTCTCGCGGCGCGCGAATGTCGCGGCTGAACAGCAGGTCCGGCGCGACGACGCCATGCGATATCTCGAAGATCGCCGATTGCGGCTTGATGCCGCCGACGACGCCGCGGACCGCATCGAGCGCGGCGCGGTCGAGCAGATCGGCCTTGGTCAGCAGCACGAAATCGGCGGCGCGCAGTTGCGAGCGCCACAGCGCGTCCTGCTCGATCCCGGGATCATCGCGCAGCCGCTGCGGATCGACCAGCGTGACCACGGTCTCCAGCGGCGCGACCCTGAAGATCACGGGATCCATCAGGCTGCGGATGATCTCGGCGGGATCGGAGATGCCCGATGTTTCGATCACGATCGCATCGGGTGCCGGATTGCGCTTGATGACGGAGGACAGCGTGCGCAGCAGGTCGCCCTGCAGCGAGCAGCAGATGCAGCCGTTCTTGAGGCTGATCACGCCTTCCGTGACAGTGCCGAGCAATTGCGCGTCGATGTCGACCGCGCCGAAGTCGTTGACAACGGCGGCGATGCGCCGCCCGCCCGGATTGGCGAGCAGATGATTGAGCAGGGTCGTCTTGCCGGCGCCGAGCGAGCCGGCAACCAGCAGGACCGGGACGTTCATGACAGGACCGGACGGCGCACGGCCTGTCCCGGCCTGACGTCGCGAACGAGCTCGCCATTGGCGATGACCGCGCGGCCATTGACAAGCAGATGCCTCACGCCCTCGGACGGCCGGTTCATGTTGAGGAAGTCGGCGCGGTCACGAAGGCCCACGAGATCGAGCACCGCGATGTCGGCGTCGCAGCCGGCCTGCAGCCGTCCCTTCTTGCGCATCGCGGGCGTCGACGGTTCCAGAATCCGGGCCGGAATCAGCGTGCACTTGGCGAGGCCCTCCATCAGCGGCACCGCCTTGCGGTCCAGCACCCATTCGCGCAGGAATTTGGTGAACGTCGCCGATGAGCGCGGATGCGACACCGCGTCATCCGGCAGCGGCCAGGCGTCGCCGGTGTAGTCGGTGCCGTTGGACAGGATCCACGGCATTGCATCGGAAGCGATGGCGCCGCCCGGAAACAGCACGGAGACGTCGAGCAGGTCGCGGTGGCGCTGGTTGACGGCGACATCGAGGAAATGGATCAGCACCAATGCGCCAGGATCGTCCTGCTGCCGCGCGAGCAATTCGTCGCGGCTGCCGAGCCGGTGGCGCTCGGCCACCATCTCGATCGCGTCATAGCCGGTGCCCATGCGCTGGCAGAACGCGGGGTCGGCGAAGAAGCCGGCGCCAACCACGGTCGAGCCGGTGCCGTAGGGATAGGCTTCAGTCGTGACCTTCAGGCCCTGCTTCTGCGCGGTCTGCACCAGTTCGGCGCAGCGCTCGACATCCTGCAGGCTCGTGCTGTTGAAATGGCAGATGTGCATGTGGGCGCCGGTCGAGCCGGCCAGCCCGATCAGCCGCGTGTAGGCATCGACCGAGCTGCGCGGATCGACGTTCGACATGTAGGCGATGTGCGTATAGGTCGGCACGTCGTGCCTGGCCGCCAGGCTGCACAGCTCCGACAGCTCCTTCATGCCGGTGCCGGGCGCGTAGGCATTCGGGAAGGCGATGCCGAGACCGCCCTGCTCCAGACCCTGCCGGGTGCGCTCGACGATCTCGGCGGTCTCGGCCGCGGTCGCGACCTCCTCGACCCATCGCTTGTCGCGCATCGCCTCGCCCATGCCGGCGATGTTGGACGCGGTCTGCTGGGTCGTCATCGTCGCGATGCGCGCGAACACCCAGCCCGACGCTGCGCCGTAATTCAGAAGGCGGCCGATCGCCGCCTGCTCGTCATACCAGCGCGCCACCGGCATCACGCCGATCTCGAGCTCGAGCGTCGTGGTGACGCCGTCGAACGCCTGCATGCGGTCCGCCGGCAGCGACTGGCCGTGGGCGTGCAGATCGATGAAGCCGGGTACGACGGCGAGGCCGGCCGCATCGACCACCTGATCGGCAGCCCCGCCGACATCGCCCACGGCAGCAATTGCGCCATCCTTGATGGCGACATCGGCCGTGGCGTCGAGCTTCGTTTCCGGGTCGAGCACGCGACCGCCGCGAATGATCAGATCGTAGTGAGGCATGAAATCAGCTGGGCTCGCGAAGTGGAACTGCTGAAAGCCCTAACACAGGTGCGCGACGATGAGAACGCGGCGGGAGAGATCGATTCTCTCCGAGCCATGCGTGGCGCACTTATCAGTTCGTCGACCTGCCGCCCCCGCTCTTCCCCTTGCGCAAGCGATCGGTCAGGATTGCGAAAAACGACCTCTCGGCATCCGCCGTTCGACAGAGGAGACCCGAATGGATTCGCCCACACGGCGCATCGCCGACTTCACCTGCGAGAAGCAGCCGGCGACCGGCGCGCGCGGGATGGTCGTCACCAACCATCCGCTCGCCTCCAGCGCCGGCGCCGAGATGCTGATGCGCGACGGCAACGCGATCGATGCCGCGGTCGCCGCACTGTTCGCGCTGACGGTGGTCGAGCCGATGATGGTCGGCATTCTCGGCGGCGGCCTGTCGCACATCCGCCTTGCGGATGGACGGCACATCGTGCTCGACGGATTGAGCACCGCGCCGCGGCGCGCCACGCCAGGAATGTATGATCCGGTCTCCGACGAGATCGCGCTGGCGCGTGAGACGCGCGGCCGCCGCAATGTCGCAGGCGCGCTCGCGGTCGCCGTGCCCGGTGCGCTGAAGGGATGGTGCGAGGCCCTGGCGCGCTTCGGCCGGCTGCCGCTGGCCGAGGTGATGGCGCCGGCGATCCGGCTCGCCGAGCACGGCTTCGTCGCCAGTCCCTATCTCAACGATTGCGTGCGGCTGGTCGCGGACGACCTCGCGCGCGATCCGCATCTCGCCGCGCTGTTCCTGCCGGACGGCACGCCGGTCAGGCCCGGCGCCCGCGTGATCCAGACCGACTATGCCCGCTCGCTGCGGCTGATCGCGGAGCATGGTCCGGACGCTCTCTATGGCGGTCCGCTCGGGATCGCGCTGGCCAACTACATGGCCCAAAGTGGCGGCCTGATCGATGCGGCCGACCTCGCCGCCTACGCGGTGATCGAGCGCGCGCCGATCCGCGGGCTCTATCGCGGCCATGAGATCATCGGCCCCCCGCCGCCCTCGTCCGGCGGCGTGCACATCGTGCAGATGCTGAACATCCTCGAGGGCTTCGACGTCGGCGGGCTCGGCTTCGGCTCGGCCGACGGCGCCCATCTGCTCGCCGAAGCGCTGAAGATCGCCTTCGCCGATCGGGCGGTCGCCACCGCCGATCCTGCATTCGTCGACGTGCCGGTCGCGCGGCTGACATCCAAGACCTATGCCGCCGAGCGGCGGGCAGAGATCGACATGCGCCGGGCACGGAGCTTCGGTCCTGGGCTTGCGCCGACGGAGTCCGCCAACACCACCCATGTCACGGTCGCCGATGCCGCGGGCAACGTCGTCGCGGCGACCCAGACCATCAACGGCCTGTTCGGCGCCTGCGTACAGATCCCGGGCACCGGCATGACCGCCAACAACTACATGTACAATTTCGATCCGCATCCGGGCCGCGCGCTGTCGATCCAGCCGGGCAAGCGCGTCTTCACCTCGATGGCGCCGATGATGGCGCTGCGCGACGGCCGCTTGCGCTATGCGCTCGGCCTGCCCGGGGGCTTGCGCATCTTTCCTTCGGCCTTCCAGGCGCTGGTCAACCTGATCGACCACGGCATGTCGCTGCAGGAGGCGGTCGAGGCGCCGCGGCTGTGGACGCAGGGCGGCGAGCTCGAGCTGGAGCCGGCCTTCCCCGACCATGTGGCGCACGAGCTCGCTGCGCGCGGCCACGAGATCAGGCGCGAGCCGGTCGTGGCCGGCGGCATGAACGCGATCGCGTTCGGCGACGACGGCACGCTGACGGGTGCCGCGTGCTGGCGCGCCGACGGCACGCCGATCGCGATCTCCGGCGGACGCGCCCGCGCCGGGCTGCGCTTCGCCATCGCGTGAGCTCTACAGGCGCTCTCGCATCATCCGCGCGATCGCCTCGCCGATCACGACGGTGGTGAAATGCGTGTTGGCGCGGCAGTCCGACGGCATGATCGAGGCATCGGCGACGCGCACGCCGGCGATGCCCTTCACGCGGCCATCCGGATCGACCACGCCATCGGCGTCGTCGAAGCCGCTCATGCGGCAGCTGCCCGCGGCATGCTGGATGTCGCCGGTGACCTGCCGCAGCAGCGCATCGAGCTCGGCGTCGGGCAGCGCAGCCGCCTGCGGCAGCGTGAATTCTGTATCGCCGAGGCGAATCCTGTCGGCGATGTCGCGCAGCGCCGGCTGCACCGTGATCGGCGCCAGCCGCTTCACCGCATCGCGCATCCGCGCGATGTCGCGCGGATCGGCCAGCATGTTCTCCTCGACGATCGGATCCACGCGCGGATCGGTCGAGGCGAGCTTGAGCGTACCGCGCGAGAAGGCGTTGAACAGGCCGGCGCCGATCGCGCCGGGCACACCGATGCCGCGATGATTGAACGCGATCAGGATCATGTCGCGCTTGCCGCCGCCGGCGAGGCCCGACGAGTAGGTGACGCAGCAATTGGTGTGGCGGGTGTCGCGATCGGTCGGACGCAGCGCGTCGCGCAATTGAATGGTGGTGCGGAACAGCGGATGATCGAAGAAGTGCCGTCCCACGGGAAGATCGCGCAGCACGGCGATGCCGAGCGCCTGAAGATCCGCCGCGGGGCCGATGCCCGAGCGCAGCAGGATCGCCGGACTATGGATGGCGCCGGCGCACAGCACGACCTCGCGCGCCGCGATGTCCTTCACGCCTTCACCCTCGACATGGACGCGCACGCCGGTCGTCCTGCCGTCGCTGATCAGCAGCCGCTCGACCAGCGCCCGCCCGCGGATCTCGAGGTTCGAACGGCCGCGCGCCGGCTCCAGATAGGCCTCGTTGGTGGAGATGCGCCGGCCATTGCGGCTGTTGATCGGATAGCAGGCGACGCCCTCGCCGTCAGGCCCGTTGAGATCGTCGCACCAGGGATAACCGCTCGCCAGCGCGGCATCGCGCAGGCCGCGGTCGATCGGCCCCCATGTGTCAGGCGGTGCGCGGTAGACCGGAAGCGGCCCGCCGCGGCCGTGGCCCTCGCGATCACCGAGCGCGAGATCGTCCTCGATCATCGCGAACAGCGGCATGATGTCCTTGGCCGACCATCCCGTGCAGCCATTGGCCGCCCATTCGTCGAACGCATCGGCCACGCCGCGGATCGCGATCTGGCCGTTCATCATCGAGCTGCCTCCCAGCCCCTTGCCGCGCCAGTAGAAGCGCATGTCCTGCCCGGCGACGCGGCGGGACATCAGCTGCGGCCACTGCCATGTCTCCTGGAAGGCGCGATCATGGATGATCGGAATCGGGTTCGGCGTCACGATCTCCCACGGCGCCTCGTCCGCCCGCCAGTCGGCGCCGGCCTCGAGCAGCAGGACCCGCGTCCGGGAGTCTTCCGACAGGCGTGCAGCCACGGCCGCGCCCGCGGAGCCGCCGCCGACCACAATGACGTCATACATGGACTGAATTCCCGCTGTTCTCTGGCATCGCAATCATGACGGCCAGCTTGCGCTGCCGCGAGCGATCCGTGAAGCCCTCGAAAACTCAGGCCACCAGCGTGCCGACGCAGAGCTGCGGCGCATCCTCGGCCACGAGACAGGAGGCCACGGCGATCACCTCGCGCGCCGATTTCCAGGCGCCGCCGCCGCCGGCCGGGCCATTGGTGTAGAGCGTCTCGACCTCGTTGCCGATGCGGATCGCCTCCGCCATCGTCTCGGTCCGCCCGGCGACACGAATGCGCACCTCATGGGGCTCGGCACCCTCTGCGCGCTCGTCGCCATGCAGCGCATTCAGCCCGATCAGGTCGCAGCGCAGCTCGCTCACGGCCACGCCGGTGAGCGCGAGACGCTCGCGGACGATATCGAGCGCGAGGCGGCCGCGCGCGACCGCGCCAGGGCCGGCATAGGAGATCTGCCCCTCGCCGACATAGGAGTCGAGATAGCCGACCGAGGTCTTCAGCAGTCCCGTCTTCGGCCGGCCGCGGCCGCCGACCACCCTGACCCGGTCCGCACCGAGCTCCTCGACGGTCACCTGCGAGAAATCCGCCACGACGTCGGGCTGGAAATATTGCGCGGGATCGTGGATCTCATAGAGCAACTGCTCCTTCACCGTTCCCGGCGTGACGCAGCCGCCGGAGCCTGCGACCTTGGTCACGATCAGTTCGCCATCCTCGCGCACCTCACCGATCGGAAAGCCGAGCCGGGCGAGATCGGGAACGTCCTTGAGTCCGGGATCGGCGAAATAGCCGCCGGTGATCTGGCCGGCGCATTCGAGCAGATGACCGACGACGGTGCCCTGCCCGAGCCGGTCCCAATCGTCCAAAGCCCAGCCGAACTCATGAATCAGGGGGCCGAGGAACAGCGCCGGATCGGCGGCGCGCCCGGTGATCACGACATCGGCTCCGCCCGCGAGCGCCTCCGCGATCGCGCCCGCGCCGACATAGGCGTTGGCGGAGACGACGCGATTGCCGAGGGCATGGATCGTGTCGCCGGTGTCGAGCACGACATCCGCTGTCTTCAACGGCTCCAGAACATCGTCGCCGGTCACGGCCGCGATCTTCAGCCCCGTCAATCCAAGCTGGCGCGCGATGGCGCGGGTGGCTTCGGCCGCGGCGACCGGATTGGCGGCGCCCATGTTGGTGACGATACGGACCTTGTTGGCGCGGCAGATCGGCAGCACCGCCTGCATGCGCGCGGCCAGCAGCGGATCATAGCCGGCGGCCGGATCCTTCATGCGCGCCTGCTGCGCCAGCGCGATCGTGCGCTCCGCAAGGCATTCGAACACGAGATAGTCCAGGCCGCCCTTCGCCGCGAGCTCCACCGCGGGCTCGATCCGGTCGCCGGAATAGCCCGCGCCGGCGCCGATCCTGATGCTTCGCATCGGCCGCTCCTCCTGACATCATGCGCCGTTCGTCGGCTTCTGCCGGCCACATTAGCGGCCGCGGTGCGACCTTGCCAACGTCCGCATCAGACGATCAGGCATGCTGCTCATCCGCGAGCGCCAGCGTCGGGGCCTCGCTGCTCGCCGTGCATGCGACGGCAACGGCCATGTGCTCGTCGGCCCAGCACCATCGCTGGCCGCCGGCGCGCTTGGCGGCATAGAGCGCGCGATCGACCCGGTCGAGCAGCGCTTCCGTGTCCGCCCGCCGATCCCCCGCGACCAGAACGCCGGCGCTGGCGCCGATCTGCACGCGCGTTCCAGCCAGCGTGAAGGGACGCGACAGCGCCGTCACCGCGGCTTGCGCGAGCGCGAGCGCGGCGTCACGTCCGGCTGCGGGCAGCAGCAGCATGAACTCGTCACCGCCGAACCGCGCCGCCAGCCCGGCTTCGCCGAGGCAATCCTGCAGGCGTGCGCCGACCTGGCACAACAGCTCGTCGCCGGCCTGATGGCCGAACCGGTCATTGACGAGCTTGAAGCCGTCGAGATCGACCGCAATGATCGCCACGGGACGATCGCACCGGCCGAGCGCGGCGATGAATGCAGCCCGGTTCGGCAGGCCGGTGAGGAAATCGCGCAACGCCTGCCGCGCCAGCGCCTGCTCGGCCATGATCCGCTCGGTGAAGGCGGCCGTCAGCCGATAGGACGTCCCGCGCAGCGTGATCCAGAACAGCACGACCATGCCGGCGCCCATCCGGTAGACCGGCTCGGGCTGCATCAGGCAGGCGATGACGGTCGGGATCAGCAGCACCGCCGACGAGGTCATGACGATCCACGGGCTGACGCGCGACACGATGCCGACACAGAACGCCATCGACAGGCCGAAGCACATCCAGATCCCGGGCCCGTCGCCGATCTGGAACGCGCGGGCCGACAGCGCACCGATGGCCAGACCGAAGGCGGCGGCGCCGAGGCCGTAGAGGCGTTCCCAGCGAATGATGGCGTCGTGATCGAGCCGATCGAAGCGCGCGGCGAACATCCGCAGCTTGATCACGCGCAGCGCGCCGATCACCAGCAGCGCCACCGTGATCGCGGCGTAGCCCGGATCGTGCGCCACCCAGGCCATCACGCTGCCGATCACGACGGCCGCGACCGCGATCGTCCCGACCAGCGGCATCGAGCTGTACAGCAGGTGCGCGAGGTCGCGACGAATGTCCGGGTCCAATCGATGCATCGCAATTCCGTTTCGGCAATTGCGCGCACTCTCGTACCCACGCCTTAACGAAATCTCGCTGCACCCGCGAAGGGCTGCCATGCGCCGCGGATGCTTAAGAGATGCTCACCGCAACCCTGAAAATGCGAATGATGCCAGCGCATGACGCGCCAGAGCGACACAGCGCGTCGGATCAGCTCGCCCAATTGTCGCGGAACTCGCCGAATAGCGTGATGCCGCCGCAGGCATAGATCGTCTGTCCGGTGATGTAGCTCGCCTCGGCTGAGGCGAGAAAGGCGAACACGCCGGCGATCTCTTCCGGGCTCGCCACCCGCCCCATCGGAATGTGGGACTCGACCGCCGCGCGCTTGGCGGGGTCATCGGTCCAGGCGGCGTTGATCGGCGCGTCGACCGCGCCGGGCCCGACCGAATTGACGCGGATGCCGCGGCCGGCGAATTCGAGCGCGAGGGTCCGGGTGAGGCCCGCCATCGCGCTCTTGCTGATCGAATAAGCGAGATAGCCGGGCTTCGGAATGATCTGGTGCACGCTCGACGTATTGATGATGTTGCCGCCGCCGCGCGCGACGAAATGCGCCAGCGCATGACGCGCGCACAGCACCGCGCCGTTGAGATTGACATCGAGGATATTGCGATAGGCGTCGACGTCGAGCGCCTCGCTCGGCGATTCCCGCTGGAAGCCGGCATTGTTGACCAGGCAGTCGAGCCGGGGCCAGCGCGTCAGCACGGTCTCGAACATCTCGGCGATCTCGGCCTCGACGCCGATGTCGGCCTTCACGGCGAAATGATCGCGCGCGCCGTGACCATGCGCGGCGGAGGCCGCGTGCACCAGCGCCAGGGTCTCATCGCCCGATGGCGACGGACCGCCGAAATTGATCGCGACATGCGCGCCCTCCTCGGCAAAGCGCACCGCGATCGCGCGGCCGATGCCTTGGGCCGCACCGGTCACCAGCGCGTAGTGCCCGACCAGGCGCGACGCCCGTTCGGCTGGTTGGTCAGATGGCTCCATGTCTCGACTCCCTGAAAATGAGCTCGCCTCGCTCGCGCTACGATGACTCGCGTTCGGATGACAAGGCTATCAGGAGTCTGGTATCGCTCCACTCCCTATCCGTCACTGCGCACGCACGCGTGAGACGTCATGTATCTCGGCATCGATCTTGGAACATCCGCGGTCAAGACGATCATCGTCGATGATGCGCAGCGCGTCGTTGCGAGCAGCAGCCACGCCTTGACGATGGACGTGCCGCGACCCGGCTGGGCCGAGCAGGACCCCGCCGCCTGGATCGCCGCGGTGTTCGCCACGCTCGATGCGCTCAAGGCCGATCATCCCGGCGCGTTGGCGGCGGTGGACGCCATCGGCCTGTCGGGCCAGATGCATGGCCCGGTGCTGCTCGATGCCGCGATGAAACCATTGCGGCCCTGCATTCTCTGGAACGACGGGCGGTCGGAGCGGGAATGCGTCGCGCTGGAGCAGCGCTGGCCCGCCTTGCGCACGATCACCGGCAACAAGGCGATGCCTGGTTTTGCCGCGCCGAAGCTGATGTGGATCGCGGCGCACGAGCCCGAGATCTTCGCGGCCACGCGGCTGGTTCTGCTGCCAAAGGCCTATATCCGGCTGGTGCTGACGGGCGATGTGATCGAGGACATGTCCGATGCGTCCGGCTCGCTCTGGCTCGATGTCGTCGGGCGCGACTGGTCGGACGAGGGCCTCGCCGCCACCGGCCTGACGCGTGCGCAGATGCCGCGCCTCGTCGAAGGCTGCGCGCCGGCGGGCCGGTTGCGCAGCGACCTCGCGGAACGCTGGGGCATGACGAAGCGTCCGGCCTTCGCGGGCGGCGCCGGCGACAACCCGGCTGGTGCCGTCGGCATCGGCGCTGTCAGGCCGGGCGCCACTTTCATCACGCTCGGCACGTCCGGCGCCGTGATCACGCCGGTCGACGCCGTCACGGCCAATCCCGAGCGCGTCGTTCACACCTTCTGTCATGCCGTCCCTGCGATGTGGCTGCAGGCCGGCGCGATGCTGTCGGCGGCCTCATGCCTCGCCTGGGTCGCGCGGCTGCTTGGCGCGAGCGAAACGGAGCTGCTTGCCCCGCTGGGCGCACGGCCCGCCGCGCCGTCGCCGGTCAGCTTCCTGCCCTATCTCGCGGGCGAGCGGACGCCGCATGACGATCCCCATGCCCGCGGCCTGCTCGACGGCCTGAGCCATGCGACAGATCGCAGCGTCATCGTCCAGGCGGTGCTCGAGGGCGTTGCCTTCGCGCTGGCCGACTGCCGCGACGCGCTGAGGGAAACCGGCCTCGTGATTGCCGAAGCGGATGCGATCGGCGGCGGATCGCGCTCCGACCTCTGGCTGGCGATCCTGGCTGATGTCCTCGGCATTCCCGTTCATCGGCTGGCCGAGGGCGAGACCGGCGCCGCCTTCGGCGCGGCGCGTCTGGCACGTCTTGCCATTACCGGCGAGGAGATCGGCGCGGTCTGCACGCCGCCGGCGCGCGTGCGGACCTTCGCTCCTGACGTCGCGCTGTCGGCAGCCTATGCCGAGCGGCGGTCGCGCTGGCGACAGCTCTATCGCCGGCCGAGCTAACCGCAGCTCCGCACGGCCATCGTCGCGGCGACGTGTTGCAGCGGCGTCTGTTTCGTATTGTATTCGGCAACAGCCTCTAGTTTAATGGCTTCCCCGCGCCAGCGATCAACGAGCCGCGGACGACAAGACGACGTGCATTGGGAGGCACGATGAGCGGTCCGATCCTCGAGATGCGAGGGGTGTCGAAGTCATTCTTCACCATCAAGGCCCTGCACAAGGTCGACCTCACCGTCTATGCCGGCGAAGTCCATGCGCTGATGGGCGAAAACGGTGCCGGCAAATCCACGCTGATGAAGATTCTCTCCGGCGCCTATCGCCCCGATCCCGGCGGCGAGATCCGCATCGAGGGCCGGCCGGTGCGCATCGAAGGGCCGATGGGCGGCCGCAACGCCGGCATTTCGATCATCTACCAGGAGTTGTCGCTGGCGCCGAACCTGACGGTCGGCGAAAACATCTATCTCGGGCGCGAGCTGTCGCAGAGCGGCCTGCTCGCGCGCAGCACCATGCGCGAGGGCGCTGGACCGATCCTGGACCGGCTCGGCGCCGATTTCACCGCCTCCACCTTGGTGGCCGAGTTGTCGATGGGCCAACGCCAGCTGGTGGAGATTGCCCGCGCGCTGCATGCACGATCCAAGATCCTGATCATGGACGAGCCGACGACCTCCCTGTCAGCCGGCGAGAGCGAGAAGCTGTTCGCGCTGATCCGCCAGCTGCGCGCCGAGGGGCTCGCCATCATCTACATCTCACATCGCATGGACGAGGTCTATGCGCTCGGCGACCGCGTCACCGTGCTGCGCGACGGCCGGCTGGTCGGCTCGCTCGACAAGCCGGAGATCCGCGCCGACAGCATCGTCCGCATGATGGTCGGCCGCGACGTGTCGTCGTTCTACAAGAAGGACCACGACCCACACGCCAAGCGTGATCGCGCGGTGCTCAGCGCCGTCGACCTCGGCGACGGCCATCGCGTCAAGAACTGCTCGCTGACCGTGCATGCCGGCGAGGTCGTCGGCCTCGCCGGGCTGATCGGCGCCGGACGCACCGAGCTCGCGCATCTCATCATCGGCGCCGCGCCGAAGACGACCGGACACATCGAGCTCGACGGCGAGAAAGTCAGCATCGACACGCCGCGCGATGCGCTCGATGCCGGGATCGCCTATCTGACCGAGGACCGGAAGGCGCTGGGCCTGTTTCTCGACATGTCCTGCGCCGACAACATCAACCTCGCCGTGATCGGACGCGACGCGAAGCTCGGCGGCATTCTCGATCGCGACAAGGCGAAGACGCGCGCCGACGAAGCATTCGCCGCGCTCGGCATCCGCGCCCCCAATCCCGGCGTCACCGTCGGCGGGCTGTCGGGCGGCAATCAGCAGAAGGTGCTGCTGTCGCGCCTGCTTGCGACCGCGCCGAAGGTCCTGATCCTGGACGAGCCGACGCGCGGCGTCGACGTCGGCGCCAAGTCCGAGATCTATTCGATCATCGACAATCTCGCCAAGTCGGGCACCGCGATCCTGGTGATCTCGTCCGATTTGCCGGAGATCCTCGGCATCTGCGACCGCGTGCTGGTGATGCGCGAAGGGCACCTGGCCGGCGAGCTGCAGCAGAGCACGACATCACCCATCACCCAGGAAGACATCATGGCGCTGGCCACCGGGACGGAGCACGTCGATGCCTGACAACAGTTCGTCGCAAGCCAAGACCGCGCCTTCATCCGGCCTGCCGTCCGCGTCGGACAACAAGCAGCAGCGGCTGCGGCTGATGATCCGCGCCGCCGGCATGCTGCCGGTGCTGCTCATCCTTTGCGTCGGCTTCCACCTGCTGTCGGAGGGACGCTTCTTCACCGGACAGAATCTCGGCATCGTGCTGCAGCAGGCCGCGGTCAACACCGTGCTCGCCGCCGGGATGACCTTTGTCATCCTGACCGGCGGCATCGATCTCTCGGTCGGCTCGATCCTGGCCGCCGCGGCGATGGCCGGGCTGACACTGTCCAAGATGCCCGATCTCGGCGCGCTGTGGCTGCCGGCCGCGGTACTGACCGGCCTTGCCTTCGGTGTCGTCAACGGCGCGCTGATCGCGCTGTTGCGGCTGCCGCCCTTCATCGTGACCCTCGGATCGCTCACCGCGGTGCGCGGTCTCGCCCGCCTGATGGGTGGCGACACCACCGTGTTCAACCCGTCCATTCCCTATGCCTTCATCGGCAACGCCTCGCTGACGATCATTCCGGGCGTCGTCTCGATCCCCTGGCTGTCGGTGATCGCGTTGCTCGTGATCCTCGGCTCCTGGCTGATCCTGCGCCGGACCGTGCTCGGCGTGCACATCTATGCCGTCGGCGGCAATGAGAGCGCGGCGCGGCTCGCCGGCATCAAGGTCTGGGCGGTGCTGATCTTCGTCTACGGCATGTCCGGCCTGCTCGCCGGCCTCGGCGGCGGCATGCAGGCGGCGCGGCTCTATGCGGCGAACGGCCTGCAGCTCGGCCAGTCCTACGAGCTCGACGCCATCACCGCGGTCATTCTCGGCGGCACGTCGTTCGTCGGCGGCATCGGCTCGATCTGGGGCACCTTGGTCGGCGCGCTCATCATCGCGGTGTTGTCGAACGGGCTCATCCTGGTCGGCGTGTCCGACATCTGGCAATACGTCATCAAGGGCCTCGTGATCATCGGCGCCGTCGCGCTCGACCGCTACCGGCTGCAGGGCTCGGCCCGCACCTGAGACGACATGGCGGGCTCCACCGGGGCCCGCCGCAACGCATTCTTCCACGGCCACTGGTCCGCCGTGCGTAGACGAACAGGAAGGGCCAGGGAGGAAACCAATGTTGAAGTCGGTTTTGTTTGCCGGTGCCGCGCTTGCGCTCGTGATGAGCTCCGCGCCGTCGTCGGCCAAGGAGCTGAAATCGATCGGCGTCTCACTGGGCTCGCTCGGCAATCCGTTCTTCGTCGCGTTGTCGAAGGGCGCGGAGTTCGAGGCCAAGAAGACCAACCCGAACGTCAAGATCACCGCGGTCGGCTTCGAATACGATCTCGGCAAGCAGGTCACCCAGATCGACAACTTCATCGCCGCGGGCGTCGACATGATCCTGCTCAATCCGGGTGATCCGAAGGCGGTGGGTCCTGCGATCAAGAAGGCGCAGGCCGCCGGCATCATCGTCGTCGCGGTCGACACCGCGGCCGAGGGCGCCGACGCCACCGTGACCACCAACAACGTGCAGGCCGGCGAGATCTCGTGCCAGTACATCGTCGACAAGCTCGGCGGCAAGGGCGACGTCATCATCGAGAACGGACCGCAGGTGTCGGCCGTGATCGACCGCGTCAACGGCTGCAAGAGCGTGTTCGCCAAGGCTCCTGGCATCAAGGTGCTGTCGAGCGACCAGGACGGCAAGGGTTCGCGCGAGGGCGGCCTCACGGTGACGCAGGGCTATCTGACGCGCTTCCCCAAGATCGACGCGATCTTCGCCATCAACGATCCGCAGGCGATCGGCACCGATCTCGCCGCGCGTCAGCAGGGGCGCACCGGCATCGTCATCACCGCGGTCGACGGCGCGCCCGACATCGAAGCCGCGCTGAAGGATCCGGCCTCGCAGCAGATCCAGGCCTCGGCCTCGCAGGATCCGTTCTTCATGGCGCGCCGCGCCGTGCAGATCGGCGTCGGCCTGCTCAACGGCCAGAAGCCCGCCTCGACCGTCGAGCTGCTGCCCTCCAAGCTGATCACGCGCGACAATGTCGGCGAGTACAAGGGCTGGACCTCGGAGCGGAAGGAATAGCCAGGAATAGCCGACCCGACATAGCTCGAACATCCCACATGAGGTTCGGCGCCGCCCCTTGCCGGGCGGCGTCTTGCTTTGGGAACTGAAATGCGCGGGTGGACTGCACCCCTCAAGTGAGACACGATAATCTCAGTGACAATGGGTAAAGTCATCGCATCGTGTTTTGCTTGAAC
>NZ_JBNPUE010000033.1:0-31556 GCF_051168015.1 Bradyrhizobium sp. HKCCYLRH3061 | reverse complement strand
TCGGCGGCATGCGCCAGCGCCTCGAGCCGCGGCAGGCCGAGGAAACCGCAGGTCCCCTTGATCGTGTGCACCAGCCGGAAGATGTTATCGAGGATCTTGGCGTTGTTCGGCTCCTGCTCGAACCGCACCAATTGATTGTCGACGGTATCCAGGCTCTCGCTGGTCTCCGTCAGGAACTCACGCAACAGATCGTCCATGAAACTGGCCTTCCAAGAATTGGCGCCGCGGTCACGGGGCGACCGCTGATCCTGTCAGAGCGACGGTCGGTCCCGGCCTTCACCAGCAGCGCGGATCGATACCCGGCCCTCGCCGACTCGGCTGAACAGACTTTCGTCCAAGCCATCGTTAGGTGGGGCTTTTATCCGTCCCGTTAATTTTATCGTCCGTGCTAATACGGACGTAGCACCGACCTCTCAGGCTGAGGTGAGCCCGGCCCCTTTCCGCGGCCGGAATGTCAAGGCATCGCTTCTGCCGGCGCGACTGCGCGATCCTCTCGCTCGATCAGCGCCCTGATCTCCTTCAGCGCCTTGTACAGCGCTCCTTCCGTGACATGGCGATCCACCATCTCGGCTTGGCCGGCGGCTTCCGGAATCGCCCTGCGCAACTCGTTCATACAGGCGAGATAGGACGCGCGATAACGGATCGCGTCGTTCTTCAGATACATCGTCTGGACGCAGAGGTAGAGGCGCTTGGCCGGCGTATCGGCGGTCTCGGCGGTGACGGTGTCACGCTCGCGGAGGATAGGCGCGTCGCCTTCGACGATGAAGCGGGCGCGCGTGTTCGAATTCACGATGACACTGTCGCCGATCACGATGCGCTCGAAAGGCTTCAGCTCGACCCGCAGGGGCATGGCCCAGTCTCCTCTCAGAAGTCTCCTCTCGGGAGTCTCCTCTCGGGAGCGGCGTCGTCGGCAGGCTGCACTCGCGTCGACACGACGTTGCTCTCGTGCTCGCTGTCCGGCTGATCCGGCGCCGCAGCCGAGCGGCGTCAATTTGCGAATAGTCTAGAGCCGAAAACGGCGGGGCAAGCCCCGCCGCCTCCGATATTCGTGGGTGCCGTCCGCGCCTTAGCGCAGCAGCTGCAGCACGCTCGCCTGCGACTGGTTGGCGAGCGACAGCGCGGACACCGCGATCGACTGGCGGGTCGACAGCGCCTGGCTGTTGGCCGCTTCCTCGTTGGTGTCGGCCAGCGTCAGGTTCGACGAACCGGTCTGCAGCACGTTGATCAGGTTCTTGTTGAAGTCCTGACGAACCTGCACGACCGAGAGGTTCGAACCCAGCGTCGAGGCCTCGTTGCGCAGCGTGGAGCTCGCCGAGTTGAGCACGCCGATGACCTTGTTCGCCGAGTTGTTGTCGAGGAAGTCGGTGCCCGAGGTCAACGTCGAGAGGCCGAGGCCCGCCGAGTTGAACGTGACACCGGTGATCGACAGCGTCGACTTACCGGTTTCGTTGAAGGTCAGCTTCAGCGTGTCGCCGTTCAGCAGGTTGATGCCGTTGAACGAGGCGTCAGCCGCGGTCGTGTTGATCTGCGCCAGCACGTTGTTGTACTGGGAGACCAGGCTCGCGCGCTGCGTCTGAGCAGTCGCGTCCGCCACCGGAGCCGCCGCCGTCAGGCCGTTGAAGGACTGGCTGGAAGCAGCCGCCGTACCACCGATCGCGCCGATCGTGGCCGAAGCCGCGTCGTTGGTCGTGGTGATCGAGATCTTGCCGGTGGACGAGTCAACGGTGGCCTGCAGGTTGTTGGCTGCGAGCTTGGCGTTGAGATCGTTCAGCGACTTGACCTGCCCTGTCCCCAGGCCGAACGTGATGCTGGTCGCCGTGCCACCTCCTGTGGCGCCGACCGTCAAGGTCTGACCCGACAAGCCGTCGCCGACGGCAGTCAGCCCGAGCTTGGCCAAGGTGCCGCTGCTGCCCGAGAGCGTCAATCCCGCCGCCGGCGGCGTCAGGGTGATCGCACCTGCGGTGATCGACGCCGTCACGCCGGTCTGGGTCTGGATCGCCGACAGCAGGTTGCTGACGCTGTCGCCGATGCCGATGTTCGTGCCGGTCGAGGACGTGCCGGTGACGAAGGTGAAGGTGGTGCCGTTGACGACCAGCGTCTCACCCGAGGTGATGCCGCTGGCGAGGTCGTTCGACGAGCTGCCCGACGTACCCGACAGCTTGGTCGAGCCGGTGATCGCCGCCGGCGTCGTGTTGTCGTTCTGCACGACCGAGCCGGTCACCGCCGTCGAGCTGGAGCCCAGCAGGTCGGTGGCGGTCGCGCCGGTCAGAGCTGCCGAGGTCACGCTCGACTTGGTGGAGTAGCCCACCGCGCTCTGCAGCACCTGGTTGGCGATCGACTTGGCGCTGTCGACGAGCTTCTGCAGCGAGGTGATGCCGGTGTTGGCGGCCTGCAGCACCTGCACGCCGTTGCCGATGCCGTCGAGCAGATTGGAGATGTCGGAAGCGCGGTTGTCGAGACCCTGGGCGGTGAAGAAGTTGGTCGGATTGTCGAGCGCCGAGTTGACCTTCTTGCCCGTGGAGAGGTTGTTCTGCGTGGTCGCGAGGAGCTGAGCCGTCGACTGGAGCGAGAGCAGGTTCTGGCGAACCGACGCAGAGAGTACGATACCTGACATTGTCATTCCCTTCTGGATGAACATGAGTAGACATCGCCGCACCGTTCTGTCGGCGATGGCGCAGACTGGTCCGCGGAATCCTACCCGTTCGTTAAATTGACTTCGGAACGGCCCCTCGGGGCATCCGCTGCCGCCGTTAATGCTAATTGGCCGCTAATCAGCTCGATCAAATGCGCGCAGATCGCCGGAATTCGCGGTAAAATGGCGTGCAAACGCAGGCCTTGCGGCCGGCCCACGCCAATGCGCGGTGCGACCGTTAAGGCAGCGCTAACCAAGAGCTTGGGGAAGGGTGGCAGGTCAGGAGGGGGCGCGGTCGGCGCACGGGAGGACGATCTCGACGCTGGCGGCCGGGCCGTGCGGCTCCTTGAGCTCCAGTCGCCCATTCGAGCGCCTGACGAAGTCCTCGACCAGCCGGATCTCCGAGAATACCGCATCGGCTGGAGCCGCATCCGCCGCGCTCGCTGACGCCGTCAACACGATCTGCACGTCGCAGGAGTTGCCGCCGGCGCCCGAGCCGGCGGCCCGCATGCGCCTGGCCTGGATATCGATGCGGCCGCCATGCTCCAGTCGATGCCGCGCACCGATCGCAAGACACAGCAGTGCCGCCATCAGCTGACCCGGATCGGCGAAGACGGCCGGCACGTCCGCGCTCACCGATGTCGTCACCTCGACCCCGGTGCCCAATGTCGGACGAAGCAGGCGAGCGACGTCGACCAGGAGCTCGTTCAACTCCACCGCACATGGCTGCGGCGGCCGGCCCCTTGCGAACGACAGAAGCTGCGACGTCAATCGAGCGCCCCGGGTCGCAGCCTCGTCGATCAGACGCGCGACGGCCGCCAGTTCGGGCTTGTCCTCGACCGCCTCGGCGAGGATGTCGATGGTCCCCGTGATCACGGTGAGAATGTTGTTGAAGTCGTGCAGCAGGCCACCGGCAACCTGACCGACGATGGCCATCCCTGGATGGATGTCGGGCGTCGCTGCAGCCGGAATGTCTGCGCTCGGGCTCGGCAGCGACTGATTGGACCGCTGGTAGGTGGAAGAAGCCATGAATCCTGCAATACCTGTTTGGGGGGAGGACGGCGGGGCTATCGGAACGCAAATGAACGGACGCCGCTGCAATGTTCAGCTTCGTCTTGACGCTCAGCCTTGGCGCTCAGTCTCATCGCTGACCATCGATCGCGCCCCGGCTGGATGCAGCATCAGTCGGACTCCTGCTCCTGCCATGACGACAACCTCGTCACCGCCAGTCGCAGGACACCGGCCGATGCCTCCACTCGCGACGAGAGTTGCATCCGACAGAAAAAGATCCGTCAACGAATCAGCGCGCTTATTAGCGATTTTGGCTTCAAGATGTCCGCTGTCAATTGCGGCGCTTGCTACGTGGTGCCGTGCCCGGCGGAGCTGCGGCGCCCGGAGCAACGAGACATTCGCCGCAAGCGTGCTGCGCTGCCTTCACGAGCCGAGGCGGGGGCCGATGCGTGCCGACTGTATACAACCGCGCGCGGTCAGACCAGCACATCGCACACACGTTGATGGCTTGAATCCGCAACGCGCATTCGCGCCCGTCTGCACGACAACGCACACAGCAGGAGCGAATGGTCTTTACTGGGAATATTACCCGCGATTCTTCTTGTCAGCGGATGGGACGCAGTTCTATGGAACCATGAGGGCATTGAGATCTGCGAGGCTTCGTTACTGCAATGCAGGAGATGGCTTTGGACCCCAGCTTGCGTTCTCCGAACGGCTTCCTGTCGTCGCTGTCCGACGATGATTTCGAGCTGATCCGACCCTATCTGCGGACCGTGGATCTGGTGCAAGACTCCGTTCTCGCCGAGGTCGGCGAAAAGCTGACACGCATCTACTTCCCCCATCGCGGTGTCATCTCGCTGGTCGTGAACCTCGCGCGCGGAGAGCGCGTTCAGGTGGCCATGATCGGTCGCGATAGTCTCTTCGGAAGCATGTCCCTGCTCGCAGGCAGCGATCCGGTGGTGCTGAACAGCGCGGCGGTCCTCGTTCCCGGTGCTGCATCGGTCGTCGACATCGACAGGGTCCGGGCAGCCGCCGAACAGAGCCCCTCGTTTCGCGCGCTGATGTTGCGCCACGCACTCGCCATCTACGTGCAGTGTCAGCAGACCGCCGGTTGCAACGCCGCCCACACCGTCGAGTCGCGTCTCGCCCGTTGCCTGCTGCAGACGCATGACCTTTCAGGCGGCAACAAGCTCTACATCACCCAGGAGTCCCTGGCGCAGATGATCGGTGCCCGTCGCAACAGCGTCTCGCTGGTGGCGAGCACGCTGCAGCAGGCCGACTTCATCCACTATAGCCGCGGCCATATCGAGATCATCGATCTGGACGGGCTGAAGAGGACGGCGTGTGAGTGCTACGGCGCCGTGAAGGCTCACTACGAGAATCTGGTCCGGCCGCGCAGCCTGCCGTAGGCAGGCGTCGTTCCGGCCGTCGCGCGCCGGCGCCTCGCCGAACGCCCTTGCCTCCGTACAACTACGGCCCATCGCATGATCCCCATCACCGATGCGGACGGAATTAACGCGCTGTTCAACGGGCGCTGATAATTGTCGACGTGCTGACGAGCGCGAGTTCCAAGAAGCGTCGAATAATCTTCGTGCTGATATATCTCGCCCGTGTTCGGCTTTTGACCAGACGCGCGGAGTAATGACATGGCCTTTGATCTGTCGATGCCGATCCTGGTGGTCGATGACTACGCCACTATGATCCGGATCATCCGCAACCTGCTGAAGCAGCTCGGATTCGAGAACGTCGACGACGCCAGCGACGGATCGGCCGCGCTCTCCAAGATGCAGGCCAAGAAGTATGGGCTCGTGATCTCCGACTGGAACATGGAGCCGATGACCGGCTACGACCTGCTGCGCGAGGTGCGTGCCAGCCCGGAACTGTCGAAGACCCCGTTCATCATGATCACGGCCGAGTCGAAGACCGAGAACGTCATCGCCGCCAAGAAGGCCGGCGTGAGCAACTACATCGTCAAGCCGTTCAATGCTGCGACGCTCAAGACCAAGATGGAAGCCGTGTTCGGCCCGGCCGAATAGCCGACCCCCCTTTGAATGCCCTGCGCGGCGGCCGGACCGGTGTCCGGCCGCTTTCTCTTTGGCGGACGAACTCCGCGCGGTTGACGTCGGCAGGACGCATACATCGCCGCCCCCTCCCCGTAGTCGTACGGAAACCAAAATTTACGAGGGGGTCAGAGCCGGCCGATAGACGTAATCCTGCTTGCCGATGACCATGTCAGGGTGGCAACGGGACAGGGAATTCATGCGCAACGAACTCCTCGTGATCGAAGATGCCGCCGTGCATCTTTCCATCTTGCGAAAGATTGCAGCCCAGGCCGGCCTCGCCACGACGGGCGTGAGCTCGGTCGACGCCGCCTCGCTCGTCCTGCACAAGAGGGACTTCGACTGCGTCACGCCTTACCCCTCCCTGGGAGACCGCTCCGGCACCGAGGTTCTCAAGCTCGACATAGCTCCCCCCTTCTCGACGCCGATCGACCTGATGCGGTTCCGGCAAACTCTCAAGCAGATCGCGCAGGAGACCGATCGCCGGCGGCTTTCAGAGCGGCAGGCCGGTAGCAGGCGATGAGCAAAAAGAAGCGCTTTCTGGGAGCGCCTGCAGCGATCGCGCTGATCCTCATCTGCGTCATTGCCGGCAGCAACCTCTTCTTCCTCACCAACCTGCGCGAGAACGCGCTTCAGCACGCCGAGGAAGATCTCAGCCGCCATAGCCTCACGCTGGCGGAGAACGCCGACCGTTCGGTGAAGTCCGTCGACCTCGTGCTCACGAGCGTGCGCGACTACCTCGTGCGCGGCGGCGCTATCGACGCTGCGACGTATCGCAATGTCGCGTCAGACCATCAGACCCACCTCCTGCTCAAGGAGAAAATCGCGGGACTGCCGCAGATCGATGCGGTGACGCTGATCGACGCACAAGGCAGGCTCCTGAACTTCTCGCGCTACTGGCCGATCCCGGACGTCAACATCGCCGACCGCGACTACTTCAAGGCGCTGAAGGCCGACCCTGCGCTGCAGACGTTCCTCAGCACACCGGTTCAGAACCGCGGCGACGGCACCTGGAACATCTATTTTGCCCGCCGGCTCGACGATTCCAATGGCAAGTTCATGGGCATGATGCTCGGCGCCATGTCCGTACCCTATCTGGAGAACTTCTTCGGCTCCACCGCGCAGGGTCTCGATGCCGCGGTATCGCTGGTCCGCGAGGACGGTACGCTGCTCGCGCATTTTCCGCCCACGAGCGAGATCGGCAAGCCGACCTCCGGCTTCGGTCAGCGCGCGCTGTCGGCCGGCGGCGTGCTGCGCGAGCCCTCCGCACGAACCGGCGAGATGCGCCTGCGGGCCGCAAAGATGCTGCCCAACTATCCCGCGATGATCGTGGTGTCGGTATTCGAGCACGACGTCCTGAAGGCCTGGCGTGACATGGCGACGCTTCTGGTCATCGTGTCGCTGGTGAGCGCGATGGCCGTGCTCGCGGCCGCGGTCCTGATCTCCCGCTGGTGGGAACGCCACGAGCACCTGATCGAGGCCGCCGAGGCCGCGAACGCGGCGAAGTCCACCTTCGTCGCCATGATGAGCCACGAGATCCGCACGCCGATGAACGCGGTGCTCGGCCTCGCCACGACGCTGCTGGAAACCAATCTCGATCCCGAGCAGCGCCGCTCGGTGGTGGCGATCCACAATGCCGGCGACAATCTGCTCGAGATCCTCAACGACATTCTCGACTTCTCCAAGCTCGAATCCGGCCAGCTCTCGCTCGAGGACATCGCCTTCTCCGCCGAGGCCCTGGTCCACAACACGCTCAGCATCATCGGGCCGCGGGCTTCCGCCAAGGACCTGAAGCTGAGGAGCGTCGGCGACCCATCCGTGCCGCCGGCGCTGGTCGGCGACGCCGGCCGCATTCGCCAGATCCTGCTCAACCTGGTTTCCAACGCGGTCAAGTTCACCTCGTCCGGCGAAGTGGTCGTCACGACGCGCTGCATCGAGCAGGATGACGAGAAGGCGACCGTGGAATGGACGGTGACCGATACCGGAATCGGCATTGCCGCCGACAAGATCGGCTCGCTGTTCGCGAACTTCGTCCAGGCCGACAATTCGATCAGCCGCCGGTTCGGCGGCTCCGGACTCGGACTCGCGATCTGCAAGCGACTGATCGAGCAGATGGGGGGTGACATCAAGGTCACCTCGACGCTGGGCAGCGGATCCACGTTCTCGTTCCGCCTGACGCTGCCGATTGCCGAGACCGTCGCGGTGCCAGAGCAGAACGACGACGGCATCTACGCCTCGCTGCAGAACCGGATCGCGGCGTTCGGCCGGCCGCTGCGCGTCCTCGTGGTCGACGACAATCCGACCAACCGCCTGGTCGCGACCAAGATGCTCAAGGATTTCGACATCCAGACCGACACGGCCTGCGACGGCGCCGAGGCCGTCACCGCCGCCAGCCGCTTCAACTACGACCTGATCCTGATGGACGTCCGCATGCCGGAGATGGACGGCTTCCAGGCGACCCGCACCATTCGCGCACGTGGCGAGCGCCGCTCCAACGTGCCGATCATCGCCTTCACGGCGAACGCCTTCATGGAGGATATCCGAGCCTGCCGGGAAGCCGGGATGAACGACTTCGTCGTCAAGCCGGCCCGCAAGAAAGCGCTCGTGGAGGCGATCCTGCGCGTGCTGCCCCTGCCCGTTCCGGTGCCGGTGCCGGAAACCGCGGCGTCGGACGCCCCGCTGGTGCCGGCTCAGCCGGATGCCGCGGCCGCCGACGTTGCCGCCGACACCGAAATTGCTCCCGAAGCTGCGCTGGACCGCGAAGCCTATGCCGAGCTGGTCGGCGAGATCGGCGACGAGGCAGCACAGGAGATCCGCGACGTGTTCTTCAGCGAAACGGATGCGCGGCTGAAGCAGCTCCGCCAGCTGACGCTCGACGGCGAGCGCATCAAGATCGGCCGCGAGGCGCACTCGCTGAAGAGCGCAGCCGGCACCTTCGGGTACCGCCGGCTCGCAACCTACGCACTCGCGCTCGAGAAGAGCGCGCCGCGCCTGTCCGCCAGGGAGTATGCCGAGCTGCTCGACAACATCGAGGCCGCCTACGCCGCCGCCCGCGCCCAGGAGCTGCAATATTGAAGCGGGGAGGCCGCAGGCCTCCATGGCGCATGCCGATCGGCGCGACGTCCCCGTATGGCGCACCGCGGCGACGAGGACGGGCTCGGACGATCGAGATGGCAAACGAGACGTTCACGACGCGGATTCGCCGAACCTGATCTTCATATTCCCTTACAATGGGTTGACGCCGTACTTCTACGGCTCACGATTTTCACAATCAACTAATCATGAGCTGCCAGACTTGGGGTCACATAGGAGATGTGTCCCATGTTTACTTTTGAAACCGCCGACCAGAAGGAAGTCAGGCGTTTCCGAATTGCGCAGTTCAACGGCCGGACCGCGACCGTGAAATCCGGCGGATCCACGATCACCGGCCACGTCCGTTCAGTCATGGAAAAGGAAGCGAGCGTCCCGCCGCGCTGGACCATTACGATTGTGCCGACGCCGCCCAAAGCCCAAGCGCCGCTGCGACCGACCTCCCGGGTTCGCCCCTTCGCCGAGGATTATTTCTGACAGCACGGACGTCCGCGTCCGCAATCAGCGCGTTCGACCGAGCCGGTCGGACGCCAATTGTCGTTGTCTGCGTTGCGGGGGCACCGCGGGGTGGAAGGCGCGAGCGCGGCATTCGCGCTCGTCCGTCGTCATCCGATCTGGTTGAGGAGTGCTGCGCGGACGAGTTCGGCGGTGTTGCGCGCGCCGACCTTGCGCATGGCTTCGGCGCGATGGCTCTCGAAGGTGCGGGGGCTGATGCCCATGCGCAAGGCGCCCTCCTTGTTCGAATGGCCTTCGCTGATCAGCTTGAGGACCTCGTGTTCGCGCGGGGTCAGCGACTTGCTGGCCCGGCCGGGCGGTCGCGCGGGCGCCGCGCCCTGCTCGTGAGCCGGCACCGCCCGCGACAACGGTCCGAACTGCCCGTGCGCGCCGGACATCTGGTTGACCAGGGCGCAGACCCGCTCGGTCTGTAGCAGCGCATTGTCGACGACCACCTGGACATGCCGGCGCTCGCCGGGCGTCCTGGCAATCTCGTCACTGCGCTGCTTGATCTCCTCCATGTAGAGCATCAGCGCGGTCAGCGAACCGTTCAGTTGACGAGCCAAGGCGAGCGTGCCCCGGTCGTCCTGCTGTCCCACCGCAAGCGGGGCCGGGGCGCGCAACCGGGGCGCCGGGAGGCCCGGGTCGTTAACCTCCAGGCCGCCGGGAGCAGGTGCGACGTGATCGTCGGATAGGCTGTTGTTCAGCTGTGCCATGCCTCATTCTGGCGCCACAGCGACTTTAACATGGTTAATTCTGCCGCCCGTAGCAATACGGGCTTCTCCGGCAACTCGCGCAACCGTCGATACTTTCTCTCGAAAGTTGCAAGCCGAAATAGTTAAGCCGGTGCGCGATGCCGGGCTTCGGAAGACCGTCCCCGGCGTGCGCGGCGGCGCCTGTCCAAGACGCCGCGCATTCCTACGATTGTTTACTGACATTAATTTCGCACCAACTGTTTCGTGCTTCCATGCGTTCCGTGCCCGTCCGTGGAGACGAGCGACCTTGACATGTAGCTGACAGCCTGACGCCAATGGGACCGGTCGACCGGATCTGGGAATTCCTGCAGCGGTTGTCACCGCTGACACGAAGCTGTCTGCTCAGCGAGCTCGAACGGCTGGAGCTGAGCGGCGTCGACATGCCGGGATCCGCCGACCTCCAGGCGCGGCTGCGCGCCGAGATCCGCAACAACAACGGCGCCGGCGGCCACCGCACCATCAATCCGTCGCGCTACTTCTTCATGCCGGTCGAGCAGCTTCTCATCGACGGATCGCCGGAGCATGCCAATGAGGGCCGCATTGCCCGCGGCTCCCTCACGCCGATCTGGGAATGGATCTCGCGCGATCTGCTGCCGACCATGGCGCGCGACTACAACGCACAGATGAAGGACCTCATCGCCGCGGACAAGCAGCGCGAGATCCGCCAGACGGCGAGCGCGTTCCAGACCAAGGTGACGAAGTCGCTGGAAGGCACGCTGGCGCGCGCCGAAGGCATCGAGCAGGTCCGCAGCAAGCTGAAGGCCTATACGGCATCGCCGTCGGTGTTCGACGACGTCGTGAAGCTGATGAAGGCGCTGCGCGCCCGTGAGGAACTTGCAAAGTTCGCCGATTCGTTGCCGGACCGGATCGCGGAGTTCGACGATCCGCAGGTGAAGAAGATGGTGCTGCTGCTCGATGCGCTGCGCAAGAAGCAGCCGGAAGCCGTGCCCTTTGCGTTGACGCTCGTCGCCAAGCGTCTGAAGGAGCCGTGGCAGGTGATGCGGCTGGCGACGAAGGCGGCGCGTTCGAAGAACATCGCCGACGTCATCGCGGCACCCTACGCGATGACCGTGCCGATGGTGCTCGACCAGCTGGAGGACAAGCGGCTCGCGCTCCGGATCGCGCTGAAGAACAACCGCGTCGTGACCGCCAAGGAAATCCTGACCAGCATCTATGACATCGAATATGCGATCCAGGTCCGCATCGATCGCATCGAGGACTCGGACTGGGGGACGCGCCTGAACGCCATCATGGCCAATACCGACAAGATGGTACAGGCCGAGGTCAAGCGCTTCCCCGAAGAGGTCGGACACGTGCTCGGCTCGAACAGGCTGCGCAGCCATCGCACGTTCGGCGGCCGCCTCACCTATTTCGCCTGGAAGGGCCGCGATGCGATCAAGACGGTGCTGCGGTCGGCAACCGGTTGACGGCCGCGCGTTCGAAGCGGCCCCTGGACCGATCCTCAGCCCTGCGCCATACGCTCCCGCGCCGACTTGAAGCCCGCCACGAAGCGCGCCAGCGTGTCCGAGGTCTTGCCGCGCGGCAGCATCACTTCGATCAGCGAGAACCGTCCCCGACGATGCACCGCGCGCTCCAGCGCGGCGACCAGTTCGCCGCGGGTGGCGACGCGCTCGCCCGTGCCGCCGATGGAATTGGCGATGTCGGCATAGTGCCAGTCGTCGAGATCGTTGAACCGCGACTCCGGCTGGAACACGCGCAGCATCTCCCAGCTGCAATTGTTGAACAGCACGACGATCGGATCGAGGCCGTAGCGGCGGCAATTGCCGAGCTCCCAGCCGGTCATCTGGAACGCGCCGTCGCCGACCAGGATCAGCGGACGAAGCCCGGTCGCGGCCACGCCGATGCCGGCCGGCACGCCGAAGCCCATCCCCGCGTAGTAGCCCGGCGCGGCCAGCGCGGTATTGTCGATCTCCATCGCCGTGAACAGGCAGTCGCCGATATCGGAGGTCATCGGCATCCGGCCATGGCGATCGAACATGTCGTTGATCGCGGTCGCGATGTCCGAAGGCGCGATCGGCGCGCCATCGGCAGCCAGGCCACGCGGATACGCCGAGCGCTGCCGCGGCAGACCGGGAGCCGCAGCCTGCGGTGCCGCGCGCTCGTCCAGCGCATCGATCAGATCGCCGAGCGGCATGTCGCGATAGGTGTGATGGCCGATCTGGACCTCGCGGCTGGCGGCCAGGATCATGCGGCGCGGGTCCGGCGCCCGGTTCGACAGCGCGAAATTGGTGTCCGAGAGGATGACGCCGAGCATAAGCACAAGATCGGCATTCTCGACCAGCTCCGTGATCGCCGGATTGCCCGCGGCGCCGAGATAGGTGCCGGCGACGACATCGTCGGCCCTGTCGAGCAGGCCGCGACCCATGAAGGTCGTCACGAGCGGCAGGCGGAGCTTGCGCGCCAGCGCGGCGATCCTGTCCTCGACGCCGTAGCGGCGGATCTCGACGTCGACGACGATCACGGGACGCTCTGCCTGCGCGATGCGGGCGAGGATCTCCTCGACGCACTCGTCGAGCGCCTCGCGGCTGGCCCGCCGTGGCGGCAGCGGCGCCACCGGCTCGACCTCGGCATCGACCATGTCGCGCGGAAATTCGAGATACACCGGCAGCGACATCTCCTTGGCGCTGCGCAGCACGCGCGCGATCTGCGCCGGCGCCGTGGCCGGATCGCTCAGCACCGCCTGATCGCAGGTGATCTCCTTGAACACCGCGAGCTGCGTGTCGACGGTGCGGGCCTGATGATGCAGCAGGAAGCCGGAGACGCGCTCACGCGCACCGGGCGCGCCCGCGATCACCACGACCGGCGAGCGTTCGGCATAGGCGCCGGCGACCGCGTTCACGACGTTGAAGGCGCCGGCGCCATAGGTGACGACGGCGACGCCGAGGCCGCCATGATAGCGCGCCGCCGCATCCGCCGCGAAGCCGACCGCCGGCTCATGGCTCAGCGTGACGCTCGGCAGGATGTTGCTCTCCTCGATGACCTTGAACAGCGGCAGCACGAAGTCGCCGGGAATGCCGAAGATCTCGCGGGCGCCGTGGTCCTTCAGGGCGGCAAGCAGCGCATGGGCAAGAGCAGGCATCCGGATCCCCTGAGCGTAGCGTGACGTTCAGCCGGTGCTACACGATGAGGGCCGGACTGCCAACCACCGGCCGCTCGGTCGGCGAGCCATGCCGTCCGGATCGCCCCGTCCAAACTTCATGAGGGAGCGCCAAGGCCCAAGCTCACCCGCGCCGCATCAGTTCGCCGTCAGCAGCAGGGCCTGGGCGGAGGGTGCGCCGCCATGCGGCATGGCAAGCGTAACCGTGAACAGGATGGCGACTGTCATGATCATGCAGAGCTTCATCATGACCGTCCTGCGATCGGTGATCGGCAGGAACAGGAAGAACAGCAGCATCGCCGCCAGCGCGAGTTCGAAAACGTAAGACATGGATGACCTCCTCCGTTGCCAGGAGGATGGCGCATGCCGGAAACCCAGACTGTGCGTGCCGTCACATCGGTCCCATGGTCCACGCGAGCCAGATCCCGGCCTCCGCAGCGGGACCGCGCAAACCAATCGATTGCCACCTCTCAGCCGTCGAACAGCGCGGCCTCGGTAAAGGCGAGATCGCCGAGACGCGGCGGATGCGGCCCTTTGGCGTATTTGCGTCCGCGCTTGTCCGAGTACCAGCCGGCCAGCCCTGCGATGGGTGCATTGGCATCGAGCCGCACCAGCAGGCCGCCGCGCCGCAGCAGCAGCCAGCCGATGTTGCCTGCCAGCCGCACGAGGTCGGCGACATCCCGGCAATACAGCAGGCGATACACCGGCAGCGCATTCATCACCCGGTGCTTCTGAAACACGAACGGATACGCCGCATCGGCCGCACGCGCGACGAGACTGAGACATCCCCACTCCGCATGCTGCCGCAACAGCTCGGCCTCGTCGGGAGACAGCCCGTGCAGATTGTCCGCGGAGAATTCATCGACACGGACATCCGGGCGCGGTCGTGACAGCGCCAGCGCGGCATAGACCTGTCCCTTGCAGTAGACCGAAAAGCCCTGAGCCTCGACCTGCGGCCAGGTGTGCGGGGCCGGCGTGATGTTGAAATAGGTCACCGTCTTGTCGCGCGTCGCCGCGCGCACCAGCATCGAGCTGAAGGCACGGAACGCCGGCTCGACATACCAGCTCGAGACATTGGCCCTGACGATCGGCTCACCGCCGATGCGGAGCGCGGAGAACAGCAGCAGGATGACGCCGACGGGGACCCCGCCATGGTCGAGACAATAGCCGAACGCCGGATAGCCGGCCGGCCGCGGGCGCGCCGCGTGGCGTTCGAGTCCGCGCAACCAATAGGCCTCACTGCGAAAGGCGAAGCCGCGCGTCAGCAGTGCGGCGACCGCCGGCAGATCCGCCGCGCCGATCTCCCGGATGCGAACGCCGGTCACGGCCCGCGCGGGCGCCGGCCTGTCGTTTGCAATCTCCGCTTTTTTGATTGGCTGCATTCCAGCATCACCCGAGAGAGGTCCAGCACACCGTCGCGTGGCGGGATCGTCATGGCGGCAATTATCGTAAAAGGCTTTGGCGGCAGTGAACCACGTCTTGCTGGCCTTACTTTTCAGTTAATGGAATGCGCGAGCCATACCCGTCACGCTTCGATCAGCGTCGACATGATCGTCGCGAACGGCGCTGCCGCTCACGGCCGCGGGATGCGAAACATGTAGGTTTCATCGGCATTGAGACCGTCGACGAAGAAGCGGCCGGGCTTCGCCTCGATCCGGCGCCGCAAGCCATCCCAGCCCCAGACCTCAAGGCTGCGCGTCCATGTCGGCAGGTCGAGCTCGACCGCGCGCCCCGGCTGGTCGGTCCAGCCGGCAATGTTCTGCCACACGATCAGATCGGCGTCGGCTCCGCGCAGCGTGTACAGCGCCAGCCGCCGGTCGATGGACACGATCCTCATGTGACCGGCGAGCTGCAACACCGTCTTCACCACGAGGCTGCGGGCCTCCGGGGTCCAGGGATCCTTGCCCGTCGCCATCGCATAGGCCAGGCCGTCGACATCGGGCGTGTCGCCAAGATTCCACGGAAACGCCAGCACGGATACCGGCGAGCGGCCGTCCTTGCCGACCACCGCGAGCTGGTCCCAGATCGCATTGAGAAACAATCTCGCCGCGTCCGGCTCGCTGTCCCACGCGCCGGCGCGCGCGACGTTGAACTCGGTTGCGTAGAAGTTGATGTCGCGGCTCAGCCCCATCGCCCGCTTGATGCGGTCGAAGCAGGTCTGCACCGAGAACTCGCGGCCGTGGGTCATCGGATACCATTTGTCATTGTAGTAGGTATGCAGGTCGATGCCGTCGAGACGGCCGTCCTCAAGCAGATCGGCGATCGCCGGACCGTAGCCGCGCAACGTCGCATCGCCATGCGAGTTGCAGGTGGCGAAGCCTCCGGGAACCACCCGCAGCTTGGGGTCGACGCTGTGAACACCGTCGGCAAGTCCGGCCAGCGCGTCGTGATAGTCCTGGCGCGGAATCGTGGCCTGCACATCGGGCTCGTTGATTGCGGTGAAGACCGTAGCACCCCAATCGGGAATACCGTTTTCGCGGCCCCAAGCGCCACCGGGACGGAAACGTCTTGCCATCGCCTGCCCAGCCGCGAACCAGTCCTGATAGGACCCGATCGGCTGCGGTGGATCGAGGCTCTGATAGCTGCCTTCATACTCCAGCAGGATCAGCGGCATGATACCGTTCTTGTGCGCTTCCAGCATGGCGGCATCGAAATCGTGCGGTGTCGGCAGCCGCGCCAGCGTCCGCCAGCCATAGGAGTCCATTCGCCCCATCCTGGCACCAACGCCGTGCAGCGCCTGATAGATCTGCTTGCTCCTGCCGGCCAGATGCGTGACCAGATTGCCGCCGCCGATGCGCTCGTCGATCCGCAGTGCCGAGGCGTTCGTTTCGCCTGCGCGGACAGCGCTCGGCCATGGCGACGTGAAAAACGTTAAAAGGGCTGTGCTAATGACCAGCAGATTGGAACGAAGTCGCAATGTCTGATCCCTTAGATGTCCGTTATGACGTTTGAGATCGTCCAGGTCGTTCAAGAGATAAGCAATGCCGGCGGCGTGGAAACCGTCGCTATCGAGCTGGCGCGCGTTTTCGGCCGGAATGGTTTATCGAACGTCGTGCTCGCAAGCACCGTCGCGGACAATCTCGAACACACGATCAGAGTCGAGCGCGTCGCGCCGTGGCTGGCGCGGATTCCGACGCGCGGACTGTTCCGGCACATCGGCCGCGCCATTGTCGTGCCGCTGTTCACCCTGGCCGCGACACGGGCGCTGGCGCGGCACCCCGACGCCGTCGTCGTCAGCCACGGCGACAGTCTCAAGGGCGACGTGCTGATCGTGCATGCGGTCAATGCGCAGAGCCTGGCCGAGAAGCGCGCCGCCGGCAGCTGGCGCTGGATGCTCAACCCGATGCATCTGTGGGTCGCGCTACGCGATCGGTTCATGATCGGAGGCCTGCGGTATCGGGCGTTCGTGGCGGTGTCCTCCCGCGTCACCGCGGAGCTGCAGCGCTTCTTCCGCGTGCCGGCCGCCCGCATCCACGTCATCTCCAACGGCATTGATCTCGCGCGCTTCAAGCGCGACACCGCCAGCGGCCAGGCGATCCGGCGTGAGTTCGGCATCCCGGACAATGCGCGCCTGCTGCTATTCGCCGGCCACGAATTCAACCGCAAGGGACTGGCGCATGCGATCGGCGCGCTCGATCGGCTCGGCGACGACGTCTGGCTGCTGGTCGTCGGCTCGGACAATCCCGCGCCCTACCGCAGGCTGACGCGCAACGCCCAGGAACGACTGATCTTCGCCGGCTCACGCTCGGACATGCCCGCGCTGTACTCGGCGGCCGACGCCTTCGTGCTTCCCACGAGCTATGAGACCTTCTCGCTGGTCTGCATGGAGGCCATGGCCTGCGGAGTGCCAGTGTTCGCAACGCCGGTGGGCGGCATCGAGGATTATCTGCACGACGGCGTCAACGGCTTCCGCATCACGGCCGATGCCGTCGATATCGCGGCCAAGCTCGCTTCCGTCTTCGCCGATCCCGCGCTGATGCGCCGGCTGCAGGACGGCGCCCGGGCGACCGCGCAGACCTATGGCTGGGACCAGATCGGACTGCAATACATCGAACTGCTCAAGCAGATCGATGCCGCCAAGCGACAGCCTGGCCACGCAGCGATGGCGCTGCCGGTGAAGGCCTAGCTAATTCGTCTGCAGCCGCTGTGGGCGGGCGAGACCGGATGCGGCTCTCGACTGATGCGCCGCACGGCATGCCGTTTCAATCGCCGCCGCGACCGCTTCATAGGTGAAGCGCCGGAGCACGTTCGCGCGGGCCGCTTCACTGCGAACGGCGAGCTCCGCCCGCCGGCCGCTGAGCTCATCGATGAGCCGACACAGGCTGCCGGGGTCCCGCTCCGGCACGATCCAGCCGCCGTCGCCGACGACATCCGGAATCGCTCCGCAGGTCGATCCGATCACCGGGATGGCACAGGCCTGGGCCTCGATGATCACCCGGCCGAACTGCTCGCGCACCGCGTCCGTGGTGCGCGTCAGCAGCAGCAATGCGTCCAGGCCGCGCAGAAAAGCCGCAACCGCAGCGGGTGCAGCCCAGCCCTGGATGGTGACGCGCCCGACCAAGCCAAGTTCGGCGACGCGCCGGCGGAGATGCGGCTCGTGCGGACCTTCGCCCATGATGCTCAGCGTCGCCGCCGACTTGCTGCGCGCGAGCGCTTCGAGCGCATCGTCGAGTCCCTTCTCGACCACCAGCCGGCCGACATAGCCGAGCCGCAGCGGCGAGCCGGCCGTCGCATTCGATCGATCATCCGCCGGCATGAAGGTCGCGAGATCGACGCCATAGCCGATCGGCGTCACCGGACCCGTATAGCCACACGCCCTCACGACCTCAGCCGCATCGGGACTGCGTGACAGGATGTGGGCGGTGCGGCCGAGGACGAACTTGCGGATCGCCTCGAATGGTGGCGGCAGCCGTTTCAGGATGTTCTGGTCGACCTCGAGCACGAGCGCCGCACGGCTACGCAGCATCTGCGCCTGCAGCGCGACGATGCTCCAGGGCTCCTCCCAAAGGTGAATCACGTCGGGATCGAGCTCGCGCAAAAGGCGGCGCAGCGCCGGATAGAAGTGCAGGTACCATTTCATCGGACCCGCATCGGGGAGCCGGATCGGGAGGCGATGGATGGGAAACCCTTCGTTGGAGTGAGCCGCGGTGATGGTGCGGCCGAATTCCTTCCACACTTCGGGCACCACGAGATGCAGCTCGACGTCGGGCCGGGACGCGAGATGGCGGTAGCGCAGCCGGCCGGCCTCGCTGCTGGTGGCCGGATGCGCAATCGAGACGATCCGCAAGCGTCCCCTGCTAGACACGGCCCATCACCTTCGCTGCAGTCCCGCTGAAGCCCGTGAGATGCAGCTCCATCGCCGCCAGCGTCCGATGCGCGCCATTCATGGTGTTGCGCGGAATCGAGAACGCATCCTGCCCGGCTTTGACGAGGCCCTTGCGGGTGGTGGCAGCACTGGCAAATCCGGCCTGCCGCGCCAGCGCAAAGTCCCGCGGTCCGCAATCGGCGGCGCGCCCGTAGGGAAACGCGAAGTGCCGGACGTCGATGCCGAGCCGCTCGTTCAATCGCAGCCGCGCGCCGGCCAGCTCGCGCAGGGCGTCTTCGGAAGACAGCGTCGAGATGCGCGCATGCGAGACGGTGTGAGCTCCGATCTCGACCAGGGGGTCGGCTGCCAGCGCCTCGAGCATGTCCCAGGAGATCGCATGTTTCCAATGCATCACCTCGATGTCGATGGCGTTGGCGGCACAGAACGCGGCGTAACGATCCGCGGCCTGCTGGCCATCCCAGCGCGAGGCGACCTGCGCGAACACCGCGCGGCGCTGCTCGTCGCTCGACAGCGCGATCCTCTCATCGTCGACCGTGACATGGCCCCTGTGCCGCAGCGCATCCTCCAGGCCAGCGGCCCACAGCGGCAAGGTGCCGTCGGGAATCCCGGTCGTCACGAACAGCGTCACCGGCACCTTGTGCCTGCGGAACACCGGCACCAGCAGCTCGCACGTATCGCGGTAGCAGTCGTCGATCGAGAAGTTGACGTAGCGGCCGGACGGCTCGGCGCTTGCCGTCCGGCGCAGCGCCTCACTGATCGTCACGACATCCCAACCCTGGTCGAGGACATAGCTGAGGAAGCGATCGAGAAAGTCGACATCGACGTAGAAGTCGCGATTGGGCAGACGCTCCCACTGCTCTGCCGGCGCGGTGCGATGGAACGTCAAACAGCAGCCGCGCGGGCCGAGCACACGATCGACGGCCTTGGCGACAGGAAGGACGAAGGCACCGGATGCCATCATCGCCTTGGCGGCAGCGAGGGCCAGCAGGGTCAACTCAGCTCTCCCTTCATCTTGAACGTACGACGAACATGACGGAGCGCCGTGCCCACCACGGCCGGCAGCAGGATGCCGATCGCGAGGGCCAGGCAGAGCAGATACGCCAATCCGCCGGCGAACAGGCGCGGCAGCAGGCCTGGCACGGAAGTCTGAATCATCAGGCCGAGCACGACCATCAATGCGGTCGGCAGCAGGGCCAGGCCGATCACGAGCAGGAGCTTTCGCGCATCGCCGAGCACGAACACCACGCCCGACAGCAGCACGAGGCTGCGGATCGCTTCGCCAACGCCGAGCAGCTGCATGCCGGCCGCCGGCGACGGATCGAACAGCGGCATCAGCAGGTTGAAGCCCATGTTGGCGAGATAGGCCGAGACGATGATGACCGCAGCGACGCCGTTGCGCCCCGCGCCATTGAGCAGACGGATCAGGATCCAGCCGAGGGTCGCAGCCCAGACGCCGCAGGCGATGCCCTTGAGCGCATGCGAGGTCAGCAGCAGGGCCTCGTCGCCGAACGCGCCGCGGAAATAGATCAAGCGGACGATGTCGGTCGAGAAGACCAGCAGGAACGCCGAGGCCGGCAAGGTCAGCGCGAGCAGCGGCCGCAGCAGCGCCTCGGTCTGCGCGCGCGGATCGCGCGGGGCGTGCTGCGACAGCACCGCCATGCCGAGCGGCTGGCTGATCAGCAGCAGCGCGCTCTCGGTCAGCGAGCGCGCGTAGTCCAGTGACGCAACGGCGCCGGTCGTCAGCCGCGATGCCGTGAAGCGCTCGATCCAGACGTTGCCCTGCTCCGCCAGCGGCAACGCCAGCAGGACGCGCAGCCGGCGGAAGAATTCGAACCCCTTCTCGATCACCATGCCGGCGGTCAGGCCGGAGACGCTCAGCGCGCCGTCGCGCCAGAGCGTGAACAGGCCCCAGGCGGCGAGGCCATTGAAAGCAACGGTGAAGGCGCAGGCGAGCATGTAGGCGTCGCCGGTCAGAACCAGCAGGCCGATGCCGCCGATCACCGCGACGTTGAGCAGGCTGGCACGGACATTGGTCAACCGCGTGCGGCCGAGCGCGATCTCGCCGGCGGCAAGCACGTTGAGCACCGCCGAGGCCGGCATGCCGAACGCCATCATCCGCACGAAGTGCAAGGTGAGCTCGCGCCCCTCCGCCGAGAAGCCGCCGACGACGGCGTTCACCCAGAGCTCACCGAGCAGCAGGATGATCGCGGTCACCAGGCTCGAGACGACGGCAATGACGATCGTCAGCGCACCGAGGCTGCGCGCGGCATCAGGCCGCTGCAGCGCCTCGCGATGCATCGGGATCATGATCGCCGGCACGCTCTCGTTCTGCAGGAACGCGAGCGGGATGAGCACGGCCGCCATGGCGGCGCGGAAGCCGTCGGCGACGAGCGAGGCGCCCAGCACATGCGCCATCAGCACCTCGCGACCGAAGCCGAGCATCTTGCTGGCCAGCGCACCGCTGATCAGCAGCGCACTGAAGCGCTTGAGCGAAGGACCGGAGGCGCTCATGCGACCCCCTCCGATACGGCCTGCGGCCCTATCCACCGCGCAGGGACTTGTCCGTCCTCGAGCAGTTTCGGCCACGGCAGCACTGGCGCGAGAATGGCGAGGGTCGGGCCGAGCGAATCGCAGTCTGCGACGAGATCGACCGTACACCGCTCGGAGGACGGGGCAGATGCAACGATCGTGCTCACACCGCCGCTCCCGCGCCGACATTGCGGATCAGAAGCCCGATCGAGTCCAGCATGCGTGCAAGACTGTAGTGGGTGCGCGCGCGGCGCGACGCGTAGTCGAGCTGTGGCGCGAGGATCTCGGGTTCAGCCAGCACCGCGTCCAAAGCCTCGGACAGCGCACGCGCATCACCTGGCGGCACGAGCAGACCGGCCCGGCCATGTTCGAGGATGTCCGGCGCAGCGCCGGCGTCAGTGGCAATCACCGGCACGCCGGCGAGCATCGCTTCGACCAGGGTGCGGCCGAACGGCTCGGGATCGATCGACGGATGCACCATCGCGTCCATCGCCTGCATCAGCAGCGGCACGTCGCTGCGATGTCCCAGGAAATGAACGCGGTCGCCGAGGCCGAGATCGGCAACGAGCCGTCTCAGCTCAGCCGCGTAGTCCTGCTCGCCGAACAATGCGTCGCCAACGATGACACCGTGCACGCCCGGCAAATCGGCCAGCGCCTCGATCAGAACATGCTGTCCCTTCCACCGCGCGAGCCGGCTGAACACGCCGACCAGCGGTCCCGACGGCAGGCCGAGCCGCTGCCTCAGCTCCTGGCGCGACGCCGGCACGGGTTCGACGGCGAGACCATTGGGCACGACCTCGACGAGAGAGCGTCGACCTCCGGCCGCGATGAAGGCGGCTGCGGCGGCTTCGGAGGGGACGACGACCTTCGCCGCAAAGCGGTTGGCGAGAAAGATCTGCATGCGACGCTGCAGCACGCCGAAATGAGCCGGGCTGATGATGTCGTGCAGATGCCAGATCAATGGCCGCCGTGCCGCGATGTTGGCGATGGCCGACAGGACAAAGGCCTTCTGCGAATTGGCATAGAGGACGTCATGCTTGCGTGCGACATGCGCGAGCTCCGCGGTGATCGCCGCGAGTCTGCCGAACAGCGGCAGCGCCTTGAGCCACGAACTGTCGCGTCTGAACTGCCCCAGGCCGCGGCCCCAGCGCGACGTGATGACCGGCATGCGACGCTCAGCCAGCGCCTTGCCGAGCGGGCCCGGCTCGAACAGGAACACCGCGGAATCCCTGCGGCCCTGGACGACATCGAGCAGGATCAGCTCGGCGCCGCCGATCTGCCCGGTATGATCGACGAACAGGACACGCTCGGTCGACATCACCCGGCTCCGGCGTAGGCTGCCACGGGCGCGGTCTGGACCACAGGCGCGCTGCGGTGCTCGACGTCGGTCATGGTGACGACGATGCCGACATCGCGGGCTCCGAGCGCCCTGCTCCTGTTCACCGTCGCGACCGCCGGCTCGATCAACGACCGGTCGCTGCGAACGCAGACGATCGCCCAGTCCGTACCGGCAAGGAAGTCGTTCCGTTGCGACGGCAATGGTGTGTCGACGATCACGGCATCATAGCCATCGAGACCAGCGAGGAGACCGTCGAGGCTGATCGCGTCGAGAATGTCGCCGACCGGACCGGTCGCCTCACCAACCGGCAGCACGTCGAGCGAGGGATGCGCGGTGGGCAGAACCATGTCCCGGAGCGGCGTCCCGCGCTCCAGCGCGCCGACCCATCCGGGGTTTGCCGGCAGCGCCATGATCTCGGCAAAGGCGGGATGCGAGACGTCGCACTCGACGACCAGCACGCGCCGGCCTGCGGCCGCGAGGTGCTCTGCCAGCGCACAGGTCGTGGTCGTCTTGCCATCTGCTGCATCAGGAGAGGTCACGACGATGCGCTGCGATCGGGCGGACCGCTTCAAACCGAGTTCGTGGACGAGCTCATGCAGCGTGTGCTGAAAATCAGCGTCCTCGGAGGCGAGGCGCAAGACGCGCGGGATCGCCAGCGGTTGATGGCCCTGCAGGATGGCGCCGAGCGCCGACATCTCACGCAGACTCTTCAAGCGCGGCAGGCAGGCCAGGATCGAAACGTCGGCGACGCTCGGGAGATGAGACCCTCGTTCGGGCGCTGCCGGTGGCTTCGCCGCCTCCGGTGCGGTCACACGCTCGGCCAATTCAGGGACGATGGCGGGAGCCTCGTCGACAGCGGGCGTCTCGACCTGCCCGGCCGGCGCTTCCGGAGCGACGGGCACGGGCGGGCTGATCAGGCGCGCGCCGAGCTTATCGGCGAGCAGCGCAGCGCCGACACCGAAGATCAACGCGAGCGTCATGCCGGCGGCGAGGAAGGGGATCTTCTTCGGGAAGAACGGCTTGCTCGGCAGCTCAGCGAGGCTGACGAGACGCGTGCTGCCGCGCAGGACGCGCCGTTCGGTCTCGAGCTCGCTCGCTTTCTTGTAGAGCTCGGCATATTGCTGGCGCTTGATCTCGGTGTCGCGCACCATGCTCTCGATGGAGGCCTCGTCCAGCGTGGCCGAGCCGGCCTCCGCCTTCGCCGCGTCCATCTGCTTCTTCAGCGAGGCCACCAGCGCGGTGTTGGCATCGTACGTCTTCTGCGCGCTCGCCGCGATGCTCTGCATCTCTGCGACCAGCCGCTGCTGGATGATCGCCTGCTCGCGCGTCAGCGCCAGGATCGAGGGATGCTTCGGCCCGAGCACGCCGGTCGCGCTGGCGAGCTGCGCGCTCACGGTCGTCAGTTGCTGCTTGAGGTCGGCGATGGTGCGGCTCTGCAGCACCGACGGGGCGTCGGTCGGCCCGCGCTCCTGCTCCGACTTGATCTCCTGCAGCCGCGCGGCAGCGTCGGCGCGCGCGGCCTCCGCCTGCGACAGCTGCTGGCCGATGCTGGTCAGCCGCTCCGAGGAGATCGGCGCATTGGCGCCACGCATCAGACCCTTGGTGCGGCGGAACTTCTGGATCTTGTCGTCGGCCTCACGCAGTTGCTGGTCGAGCTGCTTCAATTCCTTCCAGAGCCAGGAGCTCGCGACCTCGCGGCTGTTGGCGCCTTCGGTGCGCTGGTCCTCGAGAAAGGTCTGCGTCAACGCGTTGGCGAGCGTCTTCGCAACCTCGGGACTGCTCGACTGATAGGAGATGTTGATGACGCGCGAGCGGCCGGCCGAGGCGATGCTGAAGCGGCTGTCGACATGATCGATGAACGCGCCCGGATCGGTCTTCAGGCGCTGGCACGCATCGGCCGAACCCATGAGACGGCCGCGCTCGCATTCGCCGATCACCGCATCGACCACGCCGGGCGACGACATGATCTGACGCAGCAGGCGCGGCGAGCGGATCACCAGGAGCTGGCTTTCCATGTCGGCGGGATCGCCGATCTTCTGCGCCCACGCCGCCGAGGTGTTGGCACCCGGCTCCTGCTCGGCGATGATCACCGAAGCGGTAGCGAGATAGCGCACCGGCAGCAGCACGAGTGCGGCCACGGCGAGCGCGAGGATGGCGCCGGCCACGATGGCGAACACGCCGCGGCGGCGCCAGATCCGGGCGACGGCGTCAATGCCGGACAAGGCCTCGCCAAGAGCCGCCTGCCTCATGATCTGCACCCGCGCCACATCCAACACTACGCAATCAGCCGCGTCGCGCGGCCCTGATGTCCCGCACGGAAACTGTCGATCTCCTCGTTGACCGCCGCGACGAACTGGCTGCGGAAACGCTCGGCCGAGAAGAAGCCGGCGCGCTGGCGGCAATCGAGACGCGAGATCGACTTCTCCTTGGCCGCGAACGCACGCACGCAAGACGCGATCGCCTCGGGCTCGGGCGACTCGAAGAACATGCCCGTCTGGCGCGGCCCCGTGGTGAGGATCGACTCGCGCGCACCGCCGCGGCCGAGCGCCAGCACCGGTGCGCCTTCGGACTGCGCCTCGACCGGAATGATGCCGAAATCCTCCTCCGCCGCGAACACGAAGGCGCGGGCGGTGGTCATGAGGTCGCGCAACTGCTTGTCGGGCACGAAGCCGGCGAACTTCACGTTCGGCCCCGCGATCGCCTTGAGCCGCGCGGCTTCCGGACCGTCGCCGGCCACGACCAGCTCGAGGTCCGGCATGGTGTTGAAGGCGCGCACGATCGGCTCGATGCGCTTGTAGGGCACCAGCCGGCTCGCGGCGAGGAAGTGGTTGCCGACCGGGAGGATCGCCGCGCGCTGCGCGATCGTCACCGGCGGGTAGATCACCTTGGCGTCGCGGCCGTAGATCTTCTTGATGCGGCGGGCGACGAACTGCGAATTGGTGAAGATGGCGTCGGGGCCGTGCGCGGTGCGGGCATCCCAGATCCGCATCTTGTGCAGCAACGCGCGGGCGATCAGGCCCTTGACGCCGGTGGCGTAGCCGCTCTCCTGCAGATACTGGTGCTGCAGATCCCAGGCATAGCGCATCGGCGAATGCACATAGGCGATGTGCAGCTGCTCCGGCCCGGTCAGAACGCCCTTGGCCACCGCGCAGCTCGAGGAGATCACCAGGTCGTAGCTCGACAGGTCGAGCTGCTCGATCGCGAGCGGCATCAGCGGCAGATAGGAGCGGTGATACTTCCGCAATAGCGGCATCTTCTGCAGGAAGCTGGTGTGCGACGTCTCGAATCCCAGCTTGGCGCGGTCCTCGGGACGCAACAGGTCGAACAGCGTGAAGACGTCGGCGCCGGGATAGCAGCGCAGGATCTCCTGAAGGACCTTCTCGGCGCCGCCGAGAACGTAAAGCCAATCGTGGACGATCGCGACGCGCATCGCACTCTCCCAATTCCCGGGGTATTTAATAAAACCCTTAAGGGAGACGTTCACGCGCACAAACCCAATCCTAAACTTCTAGTTAATCGCCCTTCTCCTCCGACCCGTCGAATCCGCTGCTAACAAGTAAGGATCAGTTAAGGATCGGCAAGACGCATCGCGTCTCAGATCGTGACAGGCGTGTGCCGGACCAGAACGCGCAACAAGACTTTGGTCCGCTTCGGCACACTCGGGCACCCTAGGCGGTCTTGCTTAACAGGCCCTTGCCGATTGCAACGCCTGCGCGCGCCGTGATCGGTGGAGCCAAACCGCGACGACGCGCCGCGGCCCGTTCTTTAACCTCTGCCGCCGCACACGAACGTGATCGCGATCAGCCGGCGATGGCGAGCTGCTCGACCGCGTAGCCGTGGCGGATGGCGCGGTTCAGCACGGGATCGACCAGCTCGAAATCGAAGCGGTCGGCCGGGCGGATGCCGCCCTTGGCGGCAAAGGTGCCGCCGAACATCGCGGTGCCCTCGGGCAGGCCGGCCTCACCATAACGGCGCGCGATCAGGTCGGACGGCGCCAGCATGCCGCTCAGCGCGCCCTCCTGATACAGCACGCGCTCGCCGTCGATGGTCGCGAACGCGCGCAGCATCAGCCGGTCCCAATGCGCGGCGACATCGTCGACCAGCCACAGCTCGGGCGCGACCGGCTTGTCGCACATCTGCTTGGACACGGTGATGTTGTAGGTCTCGACCTTGCGGTCGGTATGATCGGAGCCGACCCCGACCAGCAGCCGTCCGCCCGCCTGCACCAGCACGAACTCGACCTCGCCGGAGGAGTCGCCGCCGCTGACCTCGATGCTGTCCGACGTCGTCAGCCGGCTGGCCGCGGCCTCGTAATAGATCGGCGTCGTCGCGGGCCTGGCAATGCCGAGCTCTTCCAGTTCGGCGATGTGCTTGTCGCGGGCGACCGGATCGCGCCCGGTCCAGCCGGCGATGACGAGGCGGCTCAGCGTGATCCGCTGCCGCGTCGCCGCACCATCCGCGTGAACCAGGACATCGATCGTCGCACCGCTCATCGTCTCATCGCCTCTTGCTGACCAGCCCGCCGCTTAGCCGTCCGGCCGCGCGCTGGCAAGCCGCCCCGCCGTTCACTCCTGCTCGGCCTTCTCCGCCTCGTGATCCTCCTTGAGGTGCCGCTTGCGGATCTGATGGGTCGTGAACCAGATCAGCGCGATCGCGGCCGGCACGAAGGCGGCGGTGGCCAGCGTCGGCTCGACCGGCAGGCCGCTGTCGTGCGCGCCCTTGGCGAGATAGCCGAACAGGCTGACGACGTAGTAGCCGATCGCGGCCACCGACAGGCCCTCGACCGTGCTCTGCAGGCGCAACTGCAGCTTGGTGCGCTCGTTCATCGAGCGCAGGAGATCGCGGTTCTGCTGCTCCAGCTCGACATTGACGCGGGTGCGCAGCAGATCGGCGGCGCGCGCCAGCTTGAGCGACAGGTTGGACTGCCGGCCCTCCAGCGCGTTGCAGGTGCGCATCGCTGGCGCGGTGCGCCGCGCCAGGAACGACGACCAGCTCGAATACGGCGCGACCGGCTCGCCCTCGATCACCGCCAGACGGGCCTGCACCAGGTCGTAATAGGCGCGGCTGGCGCCGAACCGGAACAGGCTGCCGGTGGCGCCGCGCTCCAGCAGCGCTTCGAGCTCGGTCAGCTCGCGCAGCAGGTGGTTGTTGAGCTTGAACGATTGCGCGCCCTGCATCTCCGCGAGCACCTCGACCAGCCGCCGCTCGATGCGGTCGACGTCCGGCGCCAGCGCCAGCGCCGCCGGCAGGCCGAGCAGCGCCAGGGTGCGGTAGGTCTCGAGCTCCAGCACGCGCTGCACCAGCGCGCCAAGCCGCTCCGGCGTCGGGCCGTCGGCGCAGACCAGGATGCGGGTGAAGCCGTCATCGTCGAGACGGAAATCGGAGGCGACCGCGCCGGCGCTGCCCTTGATCGTCACGATGGCGAGGCTGCTCTTGTCGAAGATCTCCTCGGCGCGCGCCACCGGATCGGCCGCGTTCTCGACCTCGAGCTTGACCGCCACCAAGAGCTCGCCGGCCTGCGGCAGCGCCGCGATCAGCGCCTGCAGCTCGGGCGCGATGGCCCCGAAGCGGCGCGGGCCGGAGTCCGCGGGCGGGCTCCAGATCCAGGTGAGGGTGGCGAATTCCGAATGCTGCTCGAAGCGCAGCCTGACCGGGCCGAGATCGACCTGGTGATGCTTGACGCCCGGCTCCGGCGGCAGCGCACCGTGCTGCGCGCAGAACGCGGTGAGGCTGGCGCGGTCGACCGCTGGACTGTCGCCCTTCGCCATGAAGGCGAAGCGGATCACCAGCACCGGCTGCGTCAGCGGCGTGAACGGCCGCGCATGCACCTCGTTGAGCACGCTCTCGCGCAGGGCATGCGGCGTGAAGGCGGACTTGTCGAGCGACGTCATCGGGACGGCCCGCTGTTGAGAGCGACACCTGACGCAGACGATCGCGCTGCGCCTGAATTGATCACCCCCGTCATGCCGTCCATCCCCCTGACGTTCATCGTCCCCGCCGCCAACGCGGCAGCCGCGTGTGACACCAGTGTAGCGCAATTCGATGACGGCGCCACGGCCGCGGCCATGTCGGGCGCGTCGGCGGCTCTCTCGGCGCCACGGCAAGTCGAGCATGATGCCCGCAGACACACCAACACCTCCCGCGGCGCGATCGCACCCGGGATCATCATCACCAAGACCCTCTTCAAATGCCGAGGGCGCAGGGAAGGCCGGACCTCGACTGAGGCCCGTGGCCCCCGTGCGGAAAAATTGCACGGGGCAGGAACCACAGGTTCAGCCGGACAGACCCGGCCCTCCCTGCGCGATGGGTTTAACGGCTGCTCCGAGCTCTCCCCGGGGACCGGGCTTGTTTGCCCCCGTCACCTCGTGACACGTCATGTCATCGAGGCTTAGCGCCAGCGTCGGGGCGCCAGGACCACACGGCTTGACCGTCCGCGAGCTTGCCATCGTCCAGCGCATCAGCACCTGACAGGCCCGCGGCCACCACTCCCCGCCTCTACGTATCGTGACGACGCGTACGCCCCTCTGCATGAGGACGGGATGGCGGGGAGTAGAGCACGATTTCGGGAAAATAGCAATACGAATCTTTTCCGGCATGGTGAGAGCTTTTGCACCAATCCCGTTCCTGCCACCCCGCACGACCTCCACACCCTCTCACCCTGAGGAGCCCGCCGCAGGCGGACGTCTCCGCCAAGCAGTGATCGATGCGGTGCGCGAAGCTGTTGCGGCCAAGCTCGCCAGTGTGGCCGCTCGCGAGCGGATCTCGGAGAGGCGGATATCTTCTGAACGTCTCACATCGCTCGTGGGGCCCCCCACCCCCAACCCCTCCCCGCAAGGGGGAGGGGAGCCCGGCATCTCGCTTGATGGCTGAAGTCCGCCGGGTTTCCGCAGCCCCCATCCGCGGCCTACGCAGTTGTCACGACAGGCATCGTAGATCATAACCGCTTGACCTTCTCGCCGTCTCGCGATGGCCCTCACCCACTGTTTGTCCAAGCCTCACAGGACTCCCATGACAACCCTCTCCTCGATCGTCGCGCGCGGTGTCGCGCTGGTTGGCAATGCGGCGCTGCAATGGCGCAAATTGCAGGGGGAGACGCCGGCGCCGGCCTGGGGCGCGCAGCCGCAGATTCCGCAAGCGAAGCCGCAGGGGATGCTGCCGACCTTGAAGATGCCGACGGCGCGCGGCTGGCGCGATGGCGAGAAGCCGGTGGCGGCGCCGGGGCTGAAGGTCAATGCGTTCGCGACCGGGCTGGATCACCCGAGATGGATCTACGTGATGCCGGACAAGTCCGTGCTGATCGCGGAAGCGACGCAGGTGCCGAGCCCGGTGCGCAACATGTTCGGCTACGCGATGCAGGCGACGATGCGCCGCGCCGCCGCGCTCGGCGTCAGCGCCAACCGCATCACGCGGCTGGTCGATGCCGACGGCGACGGCACGGCCGAACGCCGCAACGCCTTCATGGAGAATCTCAGCCAGCCGTTCGGCATGGCCCTGGTCGGCGACACCTTCTATGTCGGCAACACCGACGGCATCGTCGCCTTCCCGTACAGTGCGGGCGCCGAGCGCATCACCGCGCAGGGCCAGCGGCTGACGAATTTCAAGCCGGGCGGGCACTGGACCCGCAGCCTGCTGGTCAGCCCCGACGGCACCAAGCTCTATGCCGGCGTCGGCTCGCTCACCAACATCGCCGAGCTGGGGTTCGAGGTCGAGGAGGGCCGCGCCTGCGTCTATGAGCTGGACATCGCGAGCGGTGCGAGCCGCATCTTCGCGGCCGGCCTGCGCAACGCGGTGGGGCTGGCGTTCGAGCCGTCGACCAAGGTGCTGTGGACCGTCGTCAACGAGCGCGACGGGCTCGGCGACGAGACGCCGCCGGACTACCTGACCTCGGTGCGCGAGGGCGGCTTCTATGGCTGGCCCTATTGCTACTGGGGCAAGACGGTCGACGACCGCGTGCCGCAGGATCCGAAGCTGGTGGCGACCGCGCTGACGCCGGACTACGCGCTCGGCGGCCACACGGCTTCGCTCGGCCTGTGCTGGCTGCCCGCAGGCACGCTCCCGGGTTTTCCGGATGGCATGGTGATCGGCCAGCACGGCTCGTGGAACCGCAGCAAGCTGTCCGGCTACAAGGTGGTGTTCATCCCGTTCGAGAACGGCAGGCCGTCGGGCCCGGCGCGCGACATCCTTTCCGGCTTCCTGGCGCCGGACGAGAGCTTCTCCTATGGCCGCCCGGTCGGCGTCGCCATCGGTCCGGACGGATCGCTGCTGGTCGCCGACGACGTCGGCAACTGCATCTGGCGCGTGACGGGGGCGTGAACCTCGCGCGCGAAGGCCGCGGCCGAGTTCGGCCGCGGCCTTCGCGCATGTGCCGCCATGCTCAGTCGTGGCCGTAGAACTGGCGATTGCAGTAGCGACGGCCCTGCTCGTGGCGCGCGGCGCGCTCGGCCGGCGATGCGTTCGCCGGCATCAGGAAGTTGCCGGTGTAGAACAGTTGCAGGCAATTGATGTAGTTCTTGTTGCCGAGCCATTCCCAGCCGGCCGAGGCCGGCGATGCCGATGCGGAGGCCAGCAGAGCGGCGGCCGCGACGATGGCGGCGGCGGCAGACAGACGAATGCGGAAAGTCATGACCTTGTCCCTTGGTTCTCGAGGCTGCCTCGCGCAGCCGATGGGGGATCATGTCGAAGCCGGCCCGCGGCGACCGTGATGGTGCGCACAGAGCGGTGACCGAGGGCAGCGCGGCCCGGTCGCGGGAGATGTGAACGCCTGCGGCACGGCGCCGCGGAACCCGGGTCGTACCGGCCCGTTGTCGCCGGCACAGGAACAGTCCCGAGGAGAGTCCCATGGCCGACAACGTCAATCCGAACCGGAAGCAGCCCGGCGAGAAGCAGGAAGGGCAGTATCACTACAATCCGGGCAATCAGTCCGGCAAGACCATCGATGTGGCGAAGCCGGAAGACGAGCAGGTCAACAACAAGGACCGCATCGAGCAGCGCGAGGAGCCGCAGTCGCGGTGAGGTCCTTGAACGTCACTACTCGTCATGCCCGGGCTTGCCCCGCCTGCGCGGCCGAAGCCGCTTCGGCGCGGCGAAGGCCCGGGCATCCATCGCCTTGCGAAGAGTGATGGACGGCCGGGTCAAGCCCACGGCTGTCCGGTTCAGCTTCCGCATATTGCGAGGCTCAACTGTTGTGGGTTTTTGGCAAGT
>NZ_JBNPUE010000032.1:0-32811 GCF_051168015.1 Bradyrhizobium sp. HKCCYLRH3061 | reverse complement strand
ATCGATTTGCGTGACCCCAAAAGTGTCAACCATGTCCCCGAACAGGTGTAAGCTATGTCTCCGGGCTAAACAGCAGCCAAGCAATCCAGAGTCCTGCCCTCCACCCTGGATTGCTTCGCTGCGCTCGCAACGACGCGGATGGAAAATACGTCCACAACTCACACCGTCGCAGCTCAGGCGCCGTAGCGCTTCGCCATCGCCTGCGCCAGCTCGGCCATCTTCGCGCGCAACTCCGGCGGATCGAGCACCTCGGCCTCGGGGCCAAACCGCAGCAATTCACCCGCGGCGTGCCACAGCGTCGTCCCGGTCGGGATCGTCGCGATACGCCAGCCCTGCGCATCGGCCTCGTCGGCGAGGCGCATGCGGGCGCGCACGTAAGGCTGGCTCCACACTTCCAGCAGTTTCACACCGAGCGGTGACAGGCGCACCGTGGCCGTCTTCGGATGCAGCTCCGCCTCCAGCCGCTCCGTCGCGGCGCGCCAATAGGCGGCAAGGTCGAAATCGGCGGGCCGCGCGAAACTCTCGTTCGTCACCGTGCAGTCGAGGATGCGCGCGACGCGATAGGTGCGCACGCTGCGCTCGACCCCTCCTGCGAGATACCAATTGCCGCCCTTCAGCACGAGGCCGAGCGGCGCGACGCGGCGGCGCTTCTCGGCGCGCCAGGTCTGATAGCGGATGTCGATCTGCCGCTCGGCGAGGAGGGCGTCGGCGATGGCGCGCAGATGCGGCGGCTCCTCGGACTCGCCGAACCAGCCAGGCGCGTCGAGGTGGAAGCGCGCCTGCATGCGGCCGGCATTGGCGCGCAGGCTCTGCGGCAGCGCTGCCACCAGCTTGGTCTGCGCCGCGCTCATCGCGTCGTCGAGCCCGAGGGCTGCGGCGGGGCCGGGCAGGCCCGCCATGAACAGCGCATCGGTCTCGGCCGGGGACAGCCCGTTCAGCCGCACGCGATAGCCGTCGAGCAGGCGGAACCCGCCTTCGGCGCCGCGCTCGGCATAGACGGGGATCCCCGCCGCGGCGAGCGCGTCGATGTCGCGGTAGATCGTGCGCACCGAGACCTCGCAGGCGGCTGCGAGTTCGGGCGCCGTGACCTGTCCCTTGGCCTGCAAGGTGGTGAGGATGGAGAGCAGCCGGCTCGCGCGCATGACGTTGTTTAAACATACCTGACACGCCTTGTCAGGTATGGTGTGCGACAAGCCCGCCACCGCAGCCGGCAATGGGAGGAGACCATCATGACCACCGACGACAAGATCACGCTGTATTACTCGCCGCAGACCCGCGCCGCGGGCGCGCGCATCCTGCTCGAGGAGCTGGGCGCGCCCTACGATCTGCATGTCCTCAATATGAAGGCGGGCGAGCAGCGCAAGCCGGAATTCCTGGCCGTCAATCCGCTCGGCAAGGTGCCGACGATCGGACATCGCGGCCAGATCGTGACCGAGCAGGTCGCGATCTTCATCTATCTCGCCGATCTGTTTCCCCAGGCGGGGCTGACGCCGGCGGTCGACGATGCCCTGCGCGGGCCCTATTTGCGCTGGATCGCCTATTACGGCGCGTCGTTCGAGCCGGCCGTGATCGACCATTTCATGAAGCGCGAGCCCGCGCCGGTCACGCAGTCGCCCTATGCCGATTACGACACGATGCTGGGTGCGCTGGAGCAGCAGCTCGCCAAGGGGCCGTATTTGCTCGGCGAGCGCATGACCGCCGCCGACGTGCTGTGGGGCGTCGCCTTCAACTGGACCATGATGTTCGGCGTGGTGCCGCGCAAGGAGGTGTTCGTGCGCTACGCCCAGCGCATCACCCAGCGGCCGGCGTTCCAGCGCGTCACCGCTGCGGATGCCGAGATGGCGGCCCAGCACGCGGCCGCCGCCGGCGTCTGAGCGCCAGCATCGAGGCAATCGAGCGAGGTCTCGCCGGCAACAGGACCTCGCTGATGTGATTGCATGATGTCCGCCAGGCCCCGGTCGCCAGATGCCGGGCTGCCCGCAACGGCCTCGCTAGTTCAGGCTGATCCCCGTGAGCGGCGTGCCATCGACGCCGTTGTTGCTGATCGCGTTGTTCTTGAAGGACGAGACGGAGCCGCCGCCGGTCTGGACGACGCCGTTGGAATTGCCCTGGATGACGGAATTTCCCAACGTCACGATGGCGCCGTTGCCGCTTGCCAGAACGCCGGTGTTGTTGAACTCGGAGGTCAGCCGATCGAGAAACACGCCCATCCCCGGCTTGCCGGCCGGGACCGTGGCGGATATTCCGGCATTGCCATTTTCGATGGTCCTCGTGTTCGAGACGAGCACGCTGATCGCGCTGCTCGAATTCGCGGTCGAGACCGTGACGCCGAACGCGGACGCCTTGAGCGAGGAGTCCGCGATCACCACCTGCGCGGCGCCGGACGGCGTGACCGAGATTGCGCTTTGCGAGAAGTTCTCGACGGTACAGTTCTCGATGACGAGCTTCCGGCCGGCGAGGAAATTGACGCCGTTGAGGCCGAGGGTCGTGCCGGCGCCGTTGATGCTCAGATTGCGCAGGATGATGACGTCGTTGGCGCCGGCATTCACGTTGATGCCGTTGGTCGCCGACGCCAGGACCGAGGCCATGGTCCCCCCGCCGTCGATGGTGATCGACTTGGTGATCGTGACGGCGCCGTAGCCGCCGGGATCGAGCACGTCGATCTCACCGCCGGCTGCGGTCTTCGAAATCGCGCCGGCGAAGGTCTTGCAGGGCGCCGTGCGGCTGCACGGGTTGACGTCGTCGCCGACGCCGGACACCCAGGTCCGCGTCGCCTGCGCGTGCGCGTCTGACGAGGCAAGGATCAAAAGTGCGGCGCACAAAAATCCGATCGAAGAAATGAGCTTTCGCATGAGCGCTCCCCTTGAAATGCTGAAAATGAAAAATAGCCCGAACAAAAATAGCCCGAACACAGGGTATTAGTCTACGAAAGCAACCAGAGCGTTCATTTAAAATGACGGGAGAGCGCAGCAGAATTCCGAATCGGCGCGCTCGATACCCACTAAGCTGGAGATGCACAAGACGCTGCTCGAGGATCTGGGAACGTAAGCGGCACACGGTGCTGTTCGTCGCGCAAGACCTCGGCGGGGCGCTGACGCTCGCGAGCCGCATCATCCTGCTATCGGCGCGCCCCGGCCGGCTGAAGGATGATTTCGAGGTCTCGTTCTCCCGGCCCCGGGATGCCGTCGGGTTGCGCGAAACGGCCGAGTTCGGACGACTCTATTCCCACATCTGGCATTCGCTCGGCGAAGAGTTTCGCCGCACCAAGGCAGACTGAAAAAGGCCGACTGATCATGTCGACGCGCCGCAATTCCGTAATTCGTAATTCCGAAGAAGACCGGATTGCCGCCCGCGCCATCAAGATTCGAGATACGGAATTTATACTTGAACTAGGTCGTCGTGGTGATCTTGCCCTAGTCGGGTGATGCGGCGAACACATGCGACCAGAGCCGGCGCCTTCTCTGTTATGTCAATCTGCATACCAAAACGGTAACGGCCACACGCGAGGAGACCAGTGGTCTTCTTTGCTGATAGCGGCGCTGCTGGATGTTTCGCCTATATGCTTAAACGGCCCAATCCGGGATAGAACCGCCAGGACTTGCTCACGGCCGCTCACGTCCCCGACCACGACGTGATAGGTTGGTGTCTGGTTATTTGAGAAGAGTCGAATTTCAGCGACGAGCATTAATCTCTCTAGCGATCCGAAGGCAGCCGTAGCCAGCCGGTAACCGACAGTATCGGGAGGCGCGTCGTCGAGGGTGCCTCCGACAACAAAGGACGCATTGGGCTTGGTACCCAGAATGTAAGGCAAGCAGATCGGCCGAAACGTTCCGGGTTCCAACTCAGTCAAGAGGTGGCAATAGCCGATCTTCGCCAGCATGCGGGCGAAGCTCTTTGGCACATGCCGGAAGCGAGATGGTACTTTCATGCCGTACTTTGCGATGAAGACATTCGCCTTTTCCTGGTCGGAGATGGCAACCAGTTTCCAGACCGAAGAGACATCGACGTGTTCGGGAAGCCCTTCGAGCAATCCGGCTTTGCCCATTTTGTAGAAGACCATAGCAGCCGGGTACTCGCTGTAAGGTACCTTGACAGTACGCTCGGGCCGCTCAGGATCGGCCAGAATGATATGGCTGGGCCGCTCCTTCTTGCGCCGGCTCGGAGCGTTGTAGCTGTTGCGCGGCGAACCCCATAATTCACGAGCGACGTCCTGCTCGAATATCTTGGTAATATCGGCACAGCCGTCACAGCTCGCTCCTTCGAGAATGTGCTGGCCGCCGAGTGCGAGGGGAACGACGTGCTCATCGGTTAAACGAACGTCGTTTCTGCGGCAGTAGATGCAGAAGCCGCGTGTCGGAATTCGGGTGTGGCCGTGTGACATTGCTGAGGCAGTCGCTGATGCTTTCGACAAGGTGGAAGTCCGACTTTCGTCGGACTTCCTTTTCTGATGCTCACTTTGGATTGTGGTCCGCGTAGACGATCAAGCGCCAGCGGATCGATCCTTGCTCCGCAGTGTGCGCGTGATGACCTTGTGGCGGGAGGATGTGTCCCGATGCAATGCCGATCTCGCGATGACAGCCCATGCACCGGTATATGCCGGCGAAAGGGGCCGCTTCTCCCGGCCCATGGTCCTGATCAAAAGCGTCGTGCGTGGATTGTGCAAGATAGTTGCCGTACTTGTAGCTAGCCATTCGACATTCTCTCGACTGAGACAATGCCGGACTTGACCTGTCGGTGATGACCGAATGTAATGCTGGTGCTGTGAACACCAGCAACTGGCCCGCAGTCCGGCTGGATTGCGCGGGCAATTCGGGGCCGCCAGTCGCAAGCTGGCGGTCCTCCCCGAATCGTCAGAGCTAGTGGAACATGCTTCCCCGTCGGCAACCGTAAATCGTAGACATTATCCCAGCTATTCACAGGCGCATCCTGTGGAGAACTAAAGAACCTGTGCAGTTTCGGATAACATCGACGCAGCGTGATCGAACTGGCGCTGCAGCCGCCGGGAATTCGCCTGCGGCGTGCCCAAGAGTTAGAGTCCCCAGAGCAAAGCTGACAGACAATGGAGATTACGGGGAAATTACAGTAACGCTGCACAAGACGGAATGAACGTACAACCACCTTTCATTCCCACGCAGCCCGACGGGCAATTCCCGCAATCCCGTCATGCGCCAACTGCCCGTCGAGCCAGTTTGTCGCACGCTTGCCGACTTGTCGCGTCGGGCAAATCACGACGATGATCCCGGCCATCCCGCCTGCGATGAAGAGGGACGTTTCGGCCGATCGTCACGAGGCGTAGCAGCGGGGAGCGGTGGCCGTATCGGGCTTGGGGCTTTGCGCAAGCGGGCCGGCGAGCAAGCGCGGTACGGACGGTCAAGTCGTAGGGTCCTGGCATCCCGATGCCGATGCCAAGTTCGCATGCAGGCTTCGCCTCGTGCGGATGACGGTGACCAGAAAGCCCGGCGCACCGGGGAGACTACGAAGCAGCCGTAACGCCATCGCGCAGGGAAGGCCGGGTCGCTCCGGCTGAACCTGTGGTTCCTGCCCCGTGCAATCTTTCCGCACGGGGGCCACGGGTGCCAGTCGGCACCCGGCCTTCCCTGCGCCCTCCGACCGATGCGGAGGGAATGATGGTCAAAGCTCGGGTGCAATCGCGCCGCGAGAGCGGCTCTGTTTGACTCCGCGTCGACCACGCTGCGCCGCGTGCCAATCGTGCGTGCTGCTGCCGGATGGGGCCCCCAGAGCTGAATATTCGGGCACCGCCCGCCACATCTGCTCCACTTTGTCGGCGCAAATCCGCCCGGTATGAATCCCTAAAACTCAGGTAAGCCCTGCAAAAGTAAGATTTTGGCAATCAATCGAACGCTAACTAAGGTTACCAAGTGCTCAACGTCATGCGGAGACTCTGAACGTGAGCGACCAAAAGCCCGAACGGGCCAGCCTTGGCGTGGCCGGTACGACTGGCGCGGCCCCTGCGAGCGTCGACCCGGCCCTGACGACATCCGCCTCCCCGGACGCAGTCGATCCGGCCGTGCCCACGATCGCCGCGGTGGCCCCGCCCATGATCGCGCCGGATCACGAAGCGCCGGCGGCTGATCGTCCGGGCATCGACCCCAAGGTGGCAATCGTGGAAGCGGTGACCGCGCCCGAGCCGCAGCTCGACACCAAGGCCGGACCGGTTGCATTGGACGGCGCCACGACCGACGCCAAGTCTGCGCCCAACAGCCCTGGGCTCAACAGCCCTGGGCTCAACAGCCCTGGGCTCAACAGCCCAGCGATCAACAGCTCTGCGATCAATACCGGGATGACGGCCGGCACCGAGATCGGAACGATCAAGCCCGAGCAGGCCAAGAGCGAAGCCGTCACGGCCGAGCCGGAGAAGATCGAGCCCGCCAAGATCGAGGCGGTGAAGCTGGAGCGCGCCAAGCCCGAGCCTGCGCGGCTCGACCTGGTCAAATCCGACAAGGGCAAGTCCGACAAGGTCAAGCCCGAGCTGACAAAGTCGCAGGCGGCAAGGGGCACGGTGCCGGGCAAGGTCGAAGCCGGAGCGATCCCGAGTGCTGCGAAATCTCCCTCGACGATCCTGGATCTGATCAGGACCGAGCCGGTCAAGTCGGAGCCGATCAAGGCGGCGGCGGCCGGCGAGCTCCTCAAGGTCGAGACGCCGAAGCTGTCGGCGCTCGCGGCCAATGCGCCGAAGGTGGGTCCGATGGCGGCGACCTCGCCGAAGCCGGACGCGCCCATCAAGCCGGATGCGCCGATCAAGCCCGTGACTGCCACCAAGACGGAAGCCGTCATCCGGCCCGAGCCGGCCGCAAAGCCCGAGCCGGCGGCGAAACCAGAGACGGTTGCCAAGCTGGAGCCCGTTGCCAAGCCGGCATCGGCAGCCAAGCCAGAGGCGTCCGCGTCGCGTCCGGTCACGCCGGTCCAGGCGGCCGCCGGACCGCTGACCAAGGCGAGTGCTCTTGCCGCCGTCGACAAGGCCGCAGCCTGGGCCAGGGCGAAGTTCAAGACCGAGCCGTTCAAGGTCGATGCGGCGCCCAAGCCGGCGGCCGCCGCGACGGCAGCTCGCGCCGCTGGGGCGTCGCCGCCTCCGCAGGCGCAGACCCTGCCGCATGCCGCGAACGGGAGGCTCGGCCTTCCGGCCATGGCCGCGATCCTGCTGCTGTCGATGGTCGTCGGCGGCGTTGCCGGTGGTCTGGTCACCGCCAAATTCGTCACGCGCTCCGGCGGTGGTGACGTGGCCGATGCGACCGCCGGCGAGGCTGCGGATTCCACGCTTGGCGCGACGGTGGCGCGGATCGACAATGATGTCGCCGCGCTGAAGGCGAGCCTCGACCAGACCAATCAGACCAGCCTCGTCGAGCTCAACAAGTCCGCCGAGCGTCTCGACCGGCTCGAGAAGATCCTGGGTGACCTGTCGACGAAATCGTCGGCCAAGCCGAGCGAGCTGCAGCGTCTGAGCGAGGCCGTGGACCGGCTGCGCGCCGCGCAGGCTTCCGCGACATCGCAGCAGGCGGCGTCACGTGATAGCGCGGCATCCGTGCCGCAGGCGGTGGGCGCGATCAATGCGGCGGCCCCGCCCGCGGGGGTGGCGAGCCGCCAGGAGGCGAACCGCGCCGAGGCAGCCAGGACCGAGGCAGCAAGGGCAGAGGCGAGCCGGACCGAGCCGGCGCGGGCGGAGGCCGCTGCTCGTCCGGAGCCGAACCGCGCGGAGGCCGCCAAGCCCAAGGTCGTCGAGGGCTGGGTGCTGCGCGACGTCGGTCGTGGCGGTGCGCTGATCGAGGGCCGCGGCGGCCTCTACGAGGTCTATGCCGGCGATCCCGTGCCGGGCCTCGGCAAGGTCGACGCGATCCGCAAGCAGGACGGCCGCTGGGTGGTCGTCACCACCAAGGGGCTTGTCGTCTCGCGCTGACCGACCATGTGTTTTGGGAGACGAATCTGACGAGGCGCCTCACCGCGACGTGAGGCGCCTCGTCGCACAATTGTCCGAAGCCGCCCGCCTTTCGGCTATCTTCGAGGGCTAGCAGGCCGTCAGTTGCGCCATGGAATCGAGGAGGCGGATCTTGCGACTGTCGGTATTCGGCCTTGTGATGCTGTGCTGCGCCCCGTTCGCTTACGCGGACGAGAGCGCGCCGATCGAGCGCGGCGCCGCCATCCTCGAGCCGTTCGCGCTGCGTGAGCTCGACAACGGCGCGTTCGGCCTCGGAAAGATGCTCGCGCGCGCGAGCGATGCGCCGCTGACCGACGCGGCATTGTTCGCGCTGCCGTCGATGGCCCCCGTGCGCAAGGCGCTCGAGGCGGAGTTCGACCGCTACGTCGACAAGCACAAGACGACGTTGCCGAACGAGAGCATCGGCGTCGGCACGTCCTACGCGTTCCAGCTGTTCGACCGCACCGTGCTCGATTCGTCCGATGCCCGCTTCGTGCTGGCCGGTGTCGTCAATCGCATGGATCGCGCCTTCGTCGATCCCGACCATTGCGGCGAGGTGCGGCTGCTGTACCGCCTGACGCGGACGACGCCGCCCGAGGCCAAGGACGGCGAGGTCGCCTCGCCGCGGCTGCCGATGACGCTCAACATCGTGCTCAAGGCGCGCAGCGACGCGCAAGCCAAGAGCAACTCCCCGAGCTGCGCCGAGATCGCCAAGCGGTGGCTGGCGACGTCCGATCTGCAACTGACCGGGCCGGAGCTTGCCGCGAAGCTGACGGCGCCGGACGGGCCGCTGGCGCTGATCAGGCCGGAGAACATCCACCGCATCGAGACCAACCTGCAGATCGCGCATGCGCCGAAATCGGCGATCCGCGATTTCCGCACCGACTACATGATGAAGGTGTTCGACTATCAGGCCGCGAGCGGGACGTTCGAGGAGGCGGTGCTGGAGGATCAGGTCGATCGCGACCGGCTGCTTTCGGATGCCGCGCTGGCGCGCGAGTTCAAGGCCTGGCTGCTCGACCCCGTCCATCTCGGCGAGCTCGACCGCGGCACCGCGGTGATCCCCGACCAGTTCCTGGCCAAGGTTGCGGTGGCGCCTACCCCGGTCGGCTTCGTCAATTCCGATCTGCTGCCGGCCTACGGGCTGGTGCAGGGGAGCGCGGCCGGGCAGGGCGCGGTGTTCACCCAGTCCGATGTGGTCGGCGCGCTGGAGAAGGCGGCCGCGCAGGGCATCGTGCTGCAGAACATCCAGTCGGTCGCAGGCTTCGAGCGTCGCCTCAACGATTCGAGCTGCGGCGGCTGCCATCAGACCCGCGGCATCGGCGGCTTCCACTTCCCCGGTGTCGACTGGATGGCGGAGAAGCCGTCCAACACCGTGGTGGTGCCGGGCTCGCCGCATTTCTTCGGCGACCAGGTCCGCCGGCGCGACATCCTCAACGCCTTTGCCGAGGGCCGTACGCCGGATTTCTCGCGCGGCTTCGCCAGCCGCCCGCAGCTGCGCGGCAGCGATGAGCTCGCCGGCACGGTCTACAATGACGGCTGGGGCGGGCATTGCTACGCGCGCCACGCTGACGCGACGGACAACGACAAGAGCTTCTCGACCTGGACCTGCGCCGCGAACCTGTCCTGTCAGACCGGGCCGGCGACGCGGTTCGGCATGTGCTTCATCGCGACGCGCTAGCTCAGGCTACTGCGCCGCGTGCGCGCAGGTCGCGGATGGCCTCGTCGTCGAAGCCGGCGCTGCGCAGGATCTCGTCGCTGTGCTGCCCTATGCCGGGCGGCTTGCGCGGTGCGACCTTGCGCTGGCCGTCGATGAAGATCGGGCTGTTGACGGTCAGCATGGTGTCGTTCTCGAACGGCACCAGCACATCGTTCTCGATCATCTGCCTGTCGTTCGGGATGTCGTCGAGAATGCCGACCACGCCGAACACGAGCCCGCTGCCGTCGAGGATACGGCGCCATTCGGCCAGCGGCCTGGTCGCGAACACCGCGTCGAACTCATGGATCAGCTCGACCGAGCGGGCGTGGCGATCGGCCTTGGTGATGAAGCGCGGATCGTCGATCAGCTCCTCCCGGCCAAGGCAGCGGGCGAGGATCGGCCACTGCTTCTCCTCATTGAGGAGCGACAGCATGATCCAGCGGCCGTCCTGGCATTTGTAGTGATTGGCGACCGCGTTCAGCGCGCGCTCGCGCGGCCGCCGCTCGACGAAGGTCGCACCGCAAAGCTTGGCCTGGGCGAGCACGGAGGCTGCCCAGACCCCGTTGGCCATCAGGTTGGAGGCGACATGGCAGCCCTTGCCGGTCTTCTCGCGCTGGTAAAGCGCCGTGACGATCGCGCCATAAAACGCCATCGCGCAGGGGTGGTCGCCCATGCCGGCGACGGAGCGGGCGGGTGTCGTGCTCTCGTCGGCACGGACCAGGTCCATCAACCCGGAGCGCGCCCAATAGGCATTGCTGTCGAAGCCGGGCTTGTCGGCTTCCTCGCCCTTCTCGCCATATCCGGTGAACGACGCGTAGATCAGCCGTGGATTGAGCGGCGCGAGCTTGTCGTGGGTGAGGCCGAGCTTGGCGCGGACCGACGGCGGAAAGTTGGTGATGAAGACATCGGCCTCACCGACCAATCTATGCAGGACGGCCTGCGCTTCCGGCTTCGACAGGTCGAGCGCGAGGCTGCGCTTGTTGCGGGCTTCAAGATACCACGCGTAGTTATGCTCGCTGCGCGGATAGCCCGGCAGGTTCGGCAGGTTGCGGTAGGGATCGCCGGCGCCGGGCGGCTCGATCTTGATGACGTCAGCGCCGAAATCGGAAAGCACGGTGGCGGCTGCGGGAGCCGCGATGAAGCTCGCGCAGTCTAGCACCTTCAGGCCATGGAAAATGCCGTTGTCGTCCATGATGCGTCGCTCCCGTCGCTTGTTTCCGCGCGCTGGAATTCTGTTGTCGGCGCGGTTCGAGGCGCATTTGACCCGGGGCGGGCGGGCGAGGCAATGGCGGGGAGGGAGCTGAAACTACAAACAAGCGTAAAGATGTGATCAGGAGCGGGCACCGCTCCTGTCTATTTCGACGTGTCGACAATCATGCTGGCTTGGTGAGGGGAACGATCGCGCCGAAAAGCCGCGAGGCGGAATGGCGCGCCAATTGATCCGCTACACTTTCAGGTTCTCGGCCGAACTCCTGCCGCGGTTGGCAATCTCGTCGTACTCGATGGTCTGGCCCTCGTTGAGGGTCGCCAGCCCGGCCTTCTGCACGGCGGAGATGTGAACGAAAATGTCCTTGCCCCCGGCCGCAGGCTGGATGAAGCCATAGCCCTTGGTCGGGTTGAACCACTTGACCGTACCTTTAGCCATACGTCGCCTCCGCGGGATCAATCCAATTCGAACCGGCGGTCCCCGCAAACCGTCAGGCCCGGAATTCGAGAATACTGCGGTTGTGACAGGCGTGATAGCGCAAACAGCGGGCGGTTTTGGCCCGAAATGATCGATATCGTGGCGGCTTTGCGGCTTTTGACCGCAACGCCACCGTTCCGCCCGTCGCCGCGGACCCGCTGCAACCGTTCTCGGTATGACAGCGCAGGCTGCAAACAGGTTCAACGCAACTCGTCATGCAGCCGTCCCTTCGTCCGAGAGCATCGCGAGTTCGGCGGCATCCATGGCCGTCCTGACGCGCATCGGCTCGGCGCGGCCGCGAATCTCGACCTCGCGCTGCGGCAGCACGTCGGCGGCAAGTCGCGCCCGCGCGTAGACCTCGTCCGAGATGATGACCTGGCAGCCGAGGGTCTTCGTCATGTCCTGCAGTCGTGATGCGACGTTGACGGCGTCGCCCAGCGCGGTGAACACCATGTGGTCGCGATAGCCGATCTCGCCCACGATCACCTCGCCGCCGTGAATGCCGATGCCGAAGCGGATCGGGTCATGCAGATCATGGCTGAGGAACGCGTTCAGCTCGGCGATGTTGGCCGCGATGTCGCGCGCCGCCTGGATCGCCTGGCCGCACGCGACATGTGAATCGGTGGCTAGTCCGAACAGCGCGAGCATACCGTCGCCGACGAACTGATTGGGCTGCCCGCCATTCGCCAGCACGGCCTGGGAGACGGCGCTGAGGAAGCGGTTGACGATGAACACGACGTCGAACGGCAGCCGTTTCTCAGCGAGGCCGGTCGATCCGCGCATGTCGACGAACAGGCTGACGAGGTAGCGCTCCTGCCCGATTCCGGCGCGCGAGCTAGTGCGCTCGCCGGGTGTCGGGTTCGGCATGAACAGCTGAAAGAATGAAAGATCGCCGGTGGGGCGCAACTGGCAGGCCAGCCTGACCGACGGGTCGGCCGCGCCGATCTGCGCGAGCACGAAGGCCTCGCGAGGCGAGGGTGGCGGCAGCGCGCCGGGATCTCCGATCACCCTGATGCGGCAGGTCGAGCAGCGCGCGCGGCCGCCGCACATGCTGGCATGCGGTACGTTGTTGCGCAGACTGGCCTCGAGCACGGACAAACCCTTTGGCACCCGGATGGAGCGGCCATTGTTGTAGGATAGCGTGACCATGCCGCCACGTCGCTCATGCACCGCTCGCACGCCGCGCGCGGCGAGCGCCAAGCCGATCAGGCCGCCATAGCCGATCAGGAAGCCGTTCATGATGGTCTCGAGTACTGCCTGCTCCAGGGGCGTGCCCATCTGCCGCGACAGATTCTCGACCCGCCACTGCGGCGCTGCGCTTGCCGCGATGACGTCTCGGCCTCCACGGTAGAAGCCGAGCAGCGCCAGCGCCGGGATCAGCACGGCGCAGGCGAGCAGCCACGGCGCCGCGCGCTTGTAGAACGGCTTGAGCCGCAGCCAGAAGTGCAGCCCGATGCAGCCATGCGCCCATGACGTCAGCAGCGCGGCCGACATCAGCCAGATCCGCCAGGACGGGCCGGTCCAATAGGAGTACAGAACCTGCGGGTACAGCTTCTCTTGTCCGTACAGGGCCTGTCCGATGCGGACGCCGGCGATGTGGCTGAAGATCAACGCGGGGATGCTGAGGCCGAGCAGCAGCTGCAGAGGCTCCATCGTGCTGCGGCTGAATTGCCGGCGCTGATAAAGCGCCCACACGCCGAGCCCGCCATGGGTGAGAGCGGCCGCATAGAACAGCACGGCGATCGGAGGAAACTGCCAGAACGCCACATGATAGGACACGCCCTCGGCGAGGGCCTGCAGCGAGATGTTGCCGAGCGCATGGTTGAGAAAATGGCTGAGCAGGTAGCTGAAGAGGATGAAGCCGCAGATCAGCCGTACCTGCCGCACACCGATGCCGCGCCGGGCGGACTGTAAACGATGGGAAATCGAAATGGTCATGTGGTCCGTATGATCTGGAGCCGCAATGCTAGAGATTTATTCCCTGTTGTCCTAGAGGGCTGATGGCGGCGGTCATCCGGCGGCGCGAGCGAACGTTGACTCGCCCGGCGGAGTCGGGGAAAAGCACCGCGTGACGGCCATTTCCCCAGGCATCGACAGCCCAAAGTTTCGGTCCACGCGCGCTGCGTGGCTGATGGCGGCGGCCGTGATCACAAGCATGACGATCATCCGTCTCGTCTACGCCGCTGCGCTCGATCTGCGCACCGACGAGGCCTATTACTGGACCTGGTCGAAGGAGCTGCAGCTCTGCTTCCTCGATCATCCGCCCATGATCGCCTGGTTCATCCGGCTGGGCACTGCCCTGTTCGGCGATACCAATCTCGGCGTCCGCTTTGCCGGCATCCTCGCGATGGGCGCGACGCAGCTCCTGCTCGCCGACATCGTTCGCCGCGCCACTCACAATATGCGGGCGGTGATCATCGTGGTGCTGCTGCCAGAGGCCGCGCTCTATTATGGCCTGCTGATGGCCAAGGTGGCCCCGGACGTCGCGGTGATCCCGTTTGCGCTCGCGATGATCTGGGCGCTGGTGCGGCTCGCCGAGAGCGACGACGGTCGCTGGTGGCTCGCTGCCGGACTGTTCGGCGGGCTGGCGCTGCTGTCCAAATTCACCGTCGTCATGCTGCTGCCCGCCGTGGCGGCGTTCGTGCTCGTCCCGGCCTGGCGCAGCCGCTGGCTCCTCAGTCCCTATCCGTGGTGCGGAGCATTGATTGCGCTGGCCGTGTTCTCGCCGGTGCTGATCTGGAACGTTCAGCACGACTGGGCCTCGTTCCGCTTCCAGTTCGTTCGCGCCACCGCGCCGCATGAGTTGTCGTTGCGGACGCTCGGCGATTACATCGGATTGCAGTTCGGACAGGTCGGCTTCGTCCTGCTGCCGGTCACGCTGTCGGCGCTGAGTTTCACGGCCTGGCGCGGCTATCGCACGCGGGAGCCGGTCGCGATCCTGCTGTCGACGGCGGTGCTGGTGCCGTTCCTCTATTTCCTCTGGAAGTCGTTCACCTTGCGGATCGGCGACACCTGGCCGATGTTCATGTGGCCGATCGGGTTTGCGGCGGTCGCCATCAATATCGTCAAGCTGCCGCAGGACGGGGCGTCCGCCTGGTTCGTCCGATCCACCGTGCGCTGGGCGCGCATCGCCGTCGTCAGCGGCATCGCCATGGTGGTCCTGATCTTCCTCTATTACGTCGCCGCGCCCTGGAATTTTCTGGGACGGGCCGACCCGATCGGCGCCGAGGCGGGCTATCAGCAGGTGGCGGCGCGCGCCGAGCAGGAGCTGCAAAAGATCGGCGCGACCTGGATCGCGACCTCCGACTATCGCACCTACGCGATGATGCGGTGGTTCTTTCGCGGCCGCGTGCCGGTGATCCAGATCAACGAGCGCGCCCGCTTCATCGGCTTTCGTGATCCCGGCATGAACCTGATCGCGGGACATGCCGGCCTCTATGTCGTGCGCGAGCCGGACAATGCCGGCCCGCTGCTGGCGGGCACGACCGCACGCCGCGAGCCGCTCGGACGCGTCGAGCGGAGCTGGCGTGGCCGCGTCATGGACACCTACGCGTTCGGCAGGCTGACGGGCTGGACGCCCGAGCTGGCGCCGCCGCCGGATTCGCCATTGTACCAATGGCGCTGGCTCGCCGGTGAGTTCGACCCCGCGCCGCGGGCCTGAGCCTCATTCCTGCTCTTCCTGCTTGCGCAGGAGATCCTTGGCGAGATCCGCGAGCGCCGGCCGCGGCAGCGCGGCGAACGGCATCGGCCGCGTCACGTCGATGGCCGCGAGGCCGAGCCGCGCCGTGAGCAGTCCGTTGAGCACGCCTTCGCCGAGGCGCTGCGACAGCTTGGCTGCGATGCCATGGCCCAGCACCTGCTGGATCAGGCTGTCGCTCGCGGCCATGCCGCCGGTGATGGCGAGATGCGCGACGACATGGCGCAACAGGCTGATCATGCCGAGCGCGCCGGGACGGCCGCCATAGAGCCGCGCGAGCTGCCGGATCATCCGCAGGCTCGCGACAAAGACGAACAGCACGTCGATCAGCGCGCGCGGGCTGACCGCCGTGACCACGGATACACGTTGCGCCGCGACCGACACCAGCCGTCGCGCCTCGACGTCGAGCGGCGCCATCAGCTCGCGCTCGGCAAGCTTGATCATGTCGCCGCCATCGATGATGTCGTCGGCGTGGCCGGCGAGTGCCGCGCGCGGGCGCGCCAGCCGCGGATTGGCATGTGCGATCCGCAGCAGCTCGGCGACCACCGCGCGGCTCTCGGCGCGATCGTCGGACAGCAGCACGGCGGCCGCGCGCTGATGCAGCTTCTCGATGGTGGCGAGACGCACCAGCCCGTAGGTCTCACGGGCAATGACGGCCGCCAATGCGACCGCGGCTGCCGCCGCGAATCCCGCGCCGACATAGCCGAGGGCCTCGCTGCGCGCGAACAGATCCTCGATCAACCTGGTGACGCCGAGGCCGAGGCCGAGCAGGACGAGGCCCGTGACCGAGCCCCAGAAAAGTGCGCCCCAGCCGAAGCTGCGCCGCGCCGGCAGTACGGTCTCGACCGGCACCGGCAATTGCGCCGGATCGGCCTCCGGCGTGATCTGGATGGTTCCGCGGCCCGGCCGCGTGGCCTCTTCGGCATCGACCACGACGACGTCGGGATCATCAAGCCGGAAGGTCTGGGGACGACGAGGCTTGGCGCGATCGCTCATTGCAGCCGGTCTCCGATCAGGAACTGAAGGGCACGGTCCATGCGGATATGGGGCAAAGCGGGCTCGCCGCCAGCGTCCGAGGTCAGCAAAGGCGGGCGGAAGCGAAGGAAGCGGAAATCGGTGCCGTCGGCCGCGGTGCTCGACAGGCCGCGATAGGCGCCGCCCTTGAACAGCTCTTCGGCATCGGCCGGCAGCTCGCCCGGAAAGGTCGCCACCTCGGTGTCGCCGTCGAAGATCTCGCCATTGGCGCTTTCGCCGGCCGCCGGCGTGCCGAGCAGCGACGGCAGCTTGTCGCGGCCGCGGGCAACCAGCGCCTCGCGCGTCGCCCTGACGGCGGCCAGCGCCACCACATCGATCGCAGCGCCCGTGCTCTCGGCGCGGGCCACCGCGCGGTTGACGGCGCGCCGCAGCACGGCTTCGAGCCGGTCGTGGCTGGTGTGATGCAGATGGTCGGCCTTGGTCGCCGCGAACAGGATGCGGTCGATATGCGGCCGGAACAGTGCGGTCAGCAGATTGCCGCGTCCGACGCGGAAGCAATCGAGAATGCCGGTCAGCGCCGCCTCGAGATCGTGCAGCGCCTCCGGTCCGGCATTGAACGCCGCCAGCGCGTCGACCAGCACGATTTGGCGATCGAGCCGGGCGAAATGGTCGCGAAAGAACGGCCTGACAACGATGTCCTTGTAGGACTCGTAGCGCCGCGCCATCATCGCCCATTGCGAGCCGCTCGGTGCCTGGCCGTCGGCCGGCACGTCAAGCGGCGCGAAGGTCAGCGCCGGAGAGCCGGCGAGATTGCCCGGCATCAGGAAGCGTCCGGGCGGCAGCAGGCTCATAGCGAAGCGCTCGTCGCGGCAGGCGCGCAAGTAGTCGGTGAACAGCCGTGCGGCCTCGAGTGTCGCCGACTCGTCCTCGCGGCCTTCGGGGGCGAGCGTCGCCAGATGCGCGTGCCAGTCCCTGGCGACATGCGCGCGCGGCTCGCTGCGCGACAGCGCGAGGCTTTCCCGCGCCCATTGCTCATAGCTCTTGTTCAGCAGCGGCAGGTCGAGCAGCCATTCGCCGGGATAGTCGACGATGTCGAGCGTGAGCGTCCGCTCGGCGCCGTTGGCGCGCTGGAATTCGATCACCAGCCTGAGCTCGCTGATGTCGACGGTCGAGCTCGGCCAGCGTCGCTCGGTGACCAGCGCCCGCACGTGGCTCTCATAGGCAAAGCGCGGCACGCCGTCGTCGGGTTGCGGCGTCAGATAGGCGCGGGCGATGCGGCCCGAGGCCAAGGCCTCGAACACCGGCATGCGCCCGCCGCGAACGAGGTCGTGGATCAGCGCCGTGATGAACACGGTCTTACCGGCCCGCGACAGCCCGGTGACGCCAAGGCGGACGGTCGGGTTGAGGAAGCTCTCGCCATAATCGAGCAGGGCACGGGCCGAGAGCCGCGCTTCCTCGACGAGTTCGGAAAAGGTCACCATGGGAGGAGGGGAATTCGCCAGTTGAAAAGGGCGTGAGCGATTGTTGACAGGTGGCGATGCAAAACACCGGATTCAAGCTCACAATTCCGGCCCGTTTCCGGATAGAACCAGACTTTGAACGGAACGTTGACCACTGGAAACCATAATCCTTCCGGCACAATTGTCCCGGAAAACCGGCACCAGGCTCTGACATGACCGTATTTCAACTGAAGCAGTTCGCCTCGACCTCCGTCCATGCCGCCACCGGCGCGATGCGCTGGAACTACGACAAGGTCGAGATGATCGCGGACGGCGTCGTCCACGTCGTCGGCATCGCCGCCGGGCTGGTCGCCGCAACCGTGCTCGTCGTGCTGACCTCGATCTATGCCAGCGCCGTCGACATCGTGGTGGTGTCGATCTATGTCGCGGGACTGCTCTCGATGCTGACGCTGTCGGCAACCTATAATCTGTGGCCGGTGTCGCCGACCAAATGGGTGCTGCGCCGCTTCGACCACTCCGCCATCTACGTGCTCATCGCGGCCACCTATACGCCGTTCATCGCCGCCCTGAAGGACACGGTGTTCTCGGCCGCGCTGCTGCTAGGGGTCTGGGGCGTCGCCATCTTCGGCATCGTTCTGAAGCTGCGCTGGCCGGGCCGCTTCGACGCGCTGTCGATCGGGCTGTATCTCGCGCTCGGCTGGAGCGGCGTCATGATGTACGACCGGGTGATCTCGGTGATGCCGGCCTCGGTCCTGGCCTGCGTGCTCACCGGCGGCATCCTCTACAGCCTCGGCGTCATCTTCCACTCGTGGCGGCGCTTGCGCTTCCAGAACGCGATCTGGCATGGTTTCGTGTTGCTGGGCGCCGGCTTTCATTATACCGCGGTGCTCGACCTGGTCTTGACCTAGAAAATTCCACGAGGAGGGCTTTGCATGCAGGTGACCGGCAAGATTGTTGTGGTCACCGGCGGAGCCCGCGGCATCGGCAAGGCGCTGTGCGAGGCGTTCGCGGCTGCTGGGGCGGCCAAGGTGATCGTGGCCGATCTCGACGAAGCCGGCGCCAAGGCCGTCGCTGATGGCATCGGCGGCGCCGCCTTCAGATGCGACGTCTCCCAGGAAGCCGACATCCGGCACGTGATCGAGGAAACCGAGCGGCAGTTCGGGCCGATTGCGCTGTTCTGTTCCAATGCCGGCATCGGCGGCGGCTTCGACCCGTTGTCGGTCAATGTCGGCGGCACCTCCGACGAGCCGTGGGCGCGGAGCTGGGCCATTCACGTGATGGCGCATGTCTACGCGGCGCGGCATCTGATCCCGCGCTACAAGGCGCGCGGCGGCGGCTATTTCCTCAACACGATCTCGGCGGCCGGCCTGCTGTCGCAGGTCGGCAGCGCGCCTTACTCCACCACCAAGCATGCCGCGGTGGGATTTGCCGAGAATCTCGCGATCTCGCACAAGGCCGACAACATCAAGGTCTCGATCCTCTGTCCGCAGGGCGTCGACACGGACATGCTGCGATCGATCCCGAAGGGCCCGCAATCCGGCGACGGTGATCTGACACCCGAGCAGGTCGCGCAGGACGTGCTGAAAGGGCTTGCCGAGGAGAGCTTCCTGATTCTCCCGCATCCGCAGGTTCTCGGCTACATGCGCAAGAAGACCGAGAACTACGACCGCTGGCTCGGCGGCATGGCGAAGATCCAGGCGAAGATGCGGGACGAGTTCGGCAAGTAGGATTGCAGCCATTGTCGTCGGATGATTTGAGTTGTCGGACAATCTGACAGTGGACCCTTCGCGACACATCGGACATTGGTCGTTTCCGTCATTGCGAGCGAAGCGAAGCAATCCAGAGTCGCGAGCGCTGCCCTGGATTGCTTCGCTTCGCTCGCAATGACGGCGTGGCAGGTCCTGCGTCCATATCCGCACGGCTCATGACATGACCTCGCGTTCTCGCGACCTTGGGCGTCCGAGTTGTACGGTCATTTGGCTCCCTCCGAACAGACGAAGGGCGCGGGGAATGCCGGGTGAGGGCCTCACCCATGGCCCGCCTGCAGAAAAAAATGCAGGCGGCAGGTACCACAGGCAAAGCCGAACACTCCGGCATTCCCTGCGCGACGGTCTTTAACGCTTATACGCAGTCTCCCTGGTGCGCCGGGCTTGTTGGCCACCATGCCGCGACAATGCTTGCGCATTGCGCGGGTGATACCAGCGTCGGGGTATCAGGACCCTGCGACTTCACGTCCGCAAGTTGCCGTTCGTCCGCGCGCAAGCACGCTGCGACATCTCGCGGCCATCGCTCCCCGCCTCGCGTGTCGTGAAGATCGCGCGCAACGCCCCTTCGTGTGAGGCGGGATGCGCGGAAACATCGTCCTGATTTGCCCGACGGTGCAAGGCCACGTGCTGCGGCATTTCAACACGACGGGCAGTTTCGTCATGACGCGCATGCGCAATCTGCCCGTCGGGCGCGCTCATGGCTCCGACGGCTGCATGTCCTGCTCTGCCGCGCGCCAAGCTTCGAGCCCGCGGGCGTACAGCAACAGGCCCTCGCGCACCGTGCGCTGCTCGGCCTTCGACAGCGACGACAGGGCGCCGCGAACCTGCTGGCGGCCGAAGGCGTGCAGCGCCGCCAGCGTTTTCCGTCCCTTGGTTGTGAGGCAGAGCGGCTTGATACGGGCGTCGCCGGCATCGATCGTCTCCTGCAACTCGCCGCTGTCGATCAGCTTGCGGACCATGCGGCTGATGCTGGATTTCTCCAGATGCAGGATCGTGCCGAGCTGCATCGCCGTCAGCGGGCCGCGCAGGCCGATCTCCAGGATGGTGTGAACCGCCGACGGCGGAAGGTCGGTGGCGGCCAGCGTCGCTTCCATGAAGCCGAGCTCGCGCACCATCAGGCGCGCGGCGGCGCGGATGTCGTCGACGAGCGTGAGATCCGGGTCGGGCATCTTGACTCCTGCCATATAGTTGTATCATACAACAAATAGACGATGCAACGTGGCATCGACGACGCCGTACAGCGGAGGGTCGGAGATGAGTGATACGCAGCTCACGGCCGGGGCACGCGCGCCCGCGGCGTCGCGGATGCAGGGGCAGGTCTGCCTCGTCACCGGGGGCGGCTCCGGCATCGGCCGGGCCGCCGCCTTGAAGCTCGCCGCCGGCGGCGCAGAGGCAGTCGTCGTCGCCGGACGGCGCGAGGCCGAGCTGGCCGATACGGCGGCACGATGCCGGGCGCTCGGGGCCGAGGCGCTCGCGGTGAAGGCCGACGTCACGCGCGAGGACGACGTCGCGAACCTCGTGCAGGTCGTGCTGGATCGCTATGGCCGGCTGGATGCGGCGTTCAACAATGCCGGACTCCAGGAGCGCCGGGCGCCGATCGAGCAGCAGGGCGACGGCGTCTATGCGGACGTGTTCGACGCCAATGTGCGCTCGGTGTTCCTGTGCCTGCGCGCGCAGTTGCCGGTCATGTATGCGCAGGGCCGCGGCCGCATCGTGATCAACGCCTCCGTGAGCGGCGTGCGCAATCCGAATGCGGGGCTTGCGCTCTATTCGGCGTCGAAGGCCGCCGTGATTTCGCTGACGCGATCGGCCGCGATGGAGGCGGCGCCGCGCGGCGTCCGGATCAACGCGATCGCGCCCGGACGCGTCGTCACCGACATGATGCTGCGCGCCGGTGTCGGCGACATCGCGACCGTCGCCGCCGGCCTGCCGCTGCGGCGGATGGGGCAGCCCGAGGACATCGCCGAGGCGGTGCTGTGGCTATTGTCGGACGCGTCGTCCTATGTCGTCGGCCACGTCCTGGCGGCCGATGGCGGCTTCCTCGCGTCCTGAATCCGAGAGGCGTCGGCCGTCGCCGACGACGCAGCGCCCGCGATCGCCGCAGCCGTCTCGGACCCTTGATTGTCGTCGAAAGAGGATCATGCCGAGGTCCGAATTTCGCCGGCTTCCGCGCAGCGATCGTCTTCGTTTCAACTAATTAGTTTGGTCTGCGAACGCCAAGACACCGCTGCGCGGCTTCGCGGCGACTCATTGCGAACAGCTCTCAATCTCGCCTGAAATCATCCCGGCTCGGCAAAACTTCCGCCGACGTTTTCCGGCTATCTGCCAGGCAAGGGGAGCTCGTCGCGTGCATGCGCTGCGTATTCATTGCGACGGCGCCCTGACCTGACGTCGTCACGTGATATTGGCATACCCCGGCATTGCTTTGCAGGCTCATTCACCACCCAAGACCGGCGCGTTCGCGGTGCGGACCAAGCGGCTCATGGTGACGCGATCCCACCGCGGGGTCACGCTCGCGCTCGTCGAGGTGCTGCTGTTGACCGTGATGGTGGTGGACGGCGCGTCCGCGCAGCAGACCATCAAGGCCAAGCCGACGGACGTCGTTCCGGGACGCGCCGACCGGCTGTTCTTCCGTCACGTGACGGCGCGCAGCATCTACTACAACGTTCCGCGGATCACCAACGACAGCCGGACGCTGATGATGCGCCAGGACCCGCGTGGCGTCAGCGCATTGCTGCGTCCGGTGCGCGATGCCGGTGCGCCGTCGCTGGCCGCGCCGGGCAAGCGCGACGCGGCGGTCGGCAGCTTCGGATTCGCCGCGTTTCATCCCGCCCGTGGCGCGCGCGTCGCCACGGCCGAGCCGGCGGGAGACGCTCAACGCGCCGCGCCGCAACCCGCCGCACGGCAGATCGCAGCAAAGCCAGCCGCCGAGGCACAGCCGGCCAAGCCGGACGAGACCGTGGCAGCAGCCCAGCCCGCGGCCGTGCTGCGCAACCGCGACGTTCTTCCCGATCGCAATCTGAACACGGTGAAACCGCAACCGGTGACCGCCGATGCGAAGCCCTACGATCCGACGGGTGTGACGGTCGGGTCGTTCCTGGTGAAGCCCGCCGTCGAGATCCAGGCCGGCTACGACACCAATCCGACCCGGCGCAACGGCGGGCAGGGCTCACCGGTCGCCATCGTGGCGACGGAAGTCGCGGTCCGCTCGCAATGGGAGCGGCATCAGCTCAACGCCGATTTCCGCGGCGCCTACACCGAGGACACCAACGTCCGCTCGCTCAGCCATCCGACCTTCGAGGCGCGGGCGCAAGGACGCTACGACGTCACCGAGGGCACCGCGATCACCGGCGAGGCGCGTTTCGTCAACGATGCATTGGCGCTGCCGGGTGCGCTCAAGCTGCCCCGCGCCACGACGTTCGGCGGCAGCGCCGGCGTGCTGCAGAAGATCGGTCCCGCCGAGATCGCATTCAAGGGATCGGCCGACCGCGTCGTGTTCAACGACGCGCTGATCGTCGCCAACGTGCCGCTGCGGACGCAGGACCGCAACTACACCCAGCCGGGCGCGCAGGTCCGCGTCACCTATGCGCTGACGCCGAACATCTCGCCGTTTGTCGACATGAGTTTCGATCGGCGCAACCACGATCTGCAGGTCGACTTCAACGGCCAGCGCCGCGATTCCAGCGGCATCACCGCGCGCGGCGGCGCCGTCGTCAACGTGGGAACGCTGACCGGCGAAGCCTCGGTCGGCTATCTCACGCGCCGCATGGACTCGCCGCTGATGCCGAACATCAACGGCGTGATCGCGGATGCGACGCTCGCCTGGGCCGCGACCGACGCCACCACCTTCGTGCTGGTGGCGCGCTCGCAGGCCTCCGAGACGCCGGCGATGAACGTCTCGGGCATCCTGTCGCGCGACGTGATCCTGCAGATGGATCATCAGTTCGAGCCGTGGCTGATCGGAACGCTGCGCGGCGGCTACGGCCAGGATCAGTTCGTCGGCATCGGCCGCGTCGACCAGCGCATGTTCGTTGCCGCGGGCGGCACCTACAAGATGAACCGCAATGTTCAGCTCAAGAGCGAGGTCCGCACCGAATGGACCCGCTCCAATATCGCGCTGAACAACTTCATGGCGGTGGTCGGCGTCGTCGGCGTGCGATTCCAATATTGAGCTGGCAACAGGGCGGGTGGACGACAGTCGCCGCGTGCACCTCGGCCCGTCGTTCCGCGCGAGCCGCGCGACAGCGAGGGCACGAACGCGAACCCGCGCATCCGACGCGGCGACGTCTGTCCGACCGGATTTGCGGACGATGCGCCCGGTCTGCATCGCCGTCGAGGGCGGGCTGGCCCGTCTCGCGCAAAAAAGAAAGGCCCCGCAGGGGACGGGGCCTCGAGGCAATGCATGCCTGACGGGTGGGGTGACCGGGGAGTCTCACGCGGCGGGATGAGGTCAGGTCGCCGACGCGTGCGCCATCCCCGGTCGGTTCGGCATGCGGCTGGTGATGGTCTTGTTATCGTTATCGGTGTCCGCGCCGCCCGGCGTAACCCGAGCGGCGGCGCGCAGCGGCCTTACTGTTCGAGCGCGGCCAGCGCGGCGTTGCCGATCTGCTGCGCCTCGGCCCAGGCGGCCTGGGTGGCCTGCTGGGCGGCGGTGTAGCCGGCCTGGATCTGCTGCTGAGCCGCAGCCCGCAGCGCCTGCTCCTGCTGCTCGCCGGTCTCGCGGGCCTGGGTCAGAGCCTGGTTGTCGGCGTTCAGCGTCGCATTTGCCTGGTTGAAGGCGTTGGCGGTGGTCTGCGCCTTGGCCTGAGCCGCCGCCAGTGCGGCCTGATTGGCCGCATTGTTGGCGCGCTCGAGGACCTCGGCGGCCTCCTGTGCGTCCTGCTTCGCCTGCTGCGCGGCCTGACGCGCCTGCTCCAGGGCTTGCCGGTCGGCATTCACCTTCTGCTCGGCCGCTTCCACCGTCGCATCGATCGTGCCGATCTTCTGGTTCAGCGCGGCCTCGACGGTCTTCTGGTTCTGGGTCGCAGCCGCCTGCGCGGCCTGGGTCTTCTGCTGGGCGACCGCACGGGCCTGCTCTCCGGTCTTCAACGCCGCCTGCAGCGCGGCCTGTTCGGCCGCTTCCTTGGCCTCCTGGTTCTGCTGATTGTTGTTATTGTTGTTGTTGCCGCCGTTGCCGGCCGCCGCGCCGCCATTGTTGGCATTGCCGCCATTGTTGGCGTTGCCGGCCGCCTGGCCGGCCTGCTGGGCCGCCTTTCCGGCGGCCTCGGCCGTCTCGCGCGCGGTGTCCTTGGCGGCGTTGGCGGCTTCCTTGGCCTCGTTGGAGACGTCGATGTCCTTGTCGAGCTTCTGGAACGCGGCCTGCAGCGCGGCCGAGGCCGCGCTCAGCTTCGCGGCGTTCGCGGTCGCCGCGGCCTGGTTGGCGGCTGTCGGGTTCTTTTCAGCCTGTTCCTGCGCCTCGATCGCGGCGCCCTTCGCGTTCTGCTCGGCCTGACGGGCGACGTCGATCGCCTTGCGGTCGGCAGCGACCTGCGCCTCGGCGGCGGCCGCGGTCTGCGCCGCGGCTGCTGCGGCGGCATTGGCCTTGGCGACGGCATCGCTGCTGCTCGACGCTGCAGCGGCCGCCTTGGCCGGCGTCGCTGCGGCTGCCGGCGCCGCGGTGGCCTTGGCGAGCGCGACAGTGGTCGTGGCCGCCGCGGCCGGCTTGGCGGCGGTGGTGGTCGTGCTCGTGGTGGTCGCGGCGGCGGTCTTGGCCGTGCCGGTCGTCGTCGTTGCCGCGGTGGCGGCAGCAGCGGGCTTGGCAGCGGTGCTGGCGGCGGCGACAGGCTTGGCGGCCGTGCTGGTCGTCGCAGCCGAAGTGGTGGTGGCAGCAACCGGCTTGGCGGTGGTGCTGGTCGTCATGGCCGCGGCCGTCGTCGTTGCAGCCGCAGTCTTGGCGGCACTGCTCGCCGCGGTCGCCGCAGCGGCGGTCGCAGCCGTGGAGGCAGCCGTGGAGGCAGCCTTGGCGGCGGCGCTGGCCGCGGCCTTCGCAGCGGCGTTGGCTGCAGCCTTCGCAGCCGCGTCGGCCGCCGCCTTCGCAGCAGCCTGCTGCGCGGCCTTGGCGGCGGCAGCAGCCGCGGCCTTGGCAGCGGCATCCTGGGCAGCCTTGGCGGCTGCCTGGGCCGCGGCCTTTGCCGCCGCATCCTGCGCCGCCTTCGCGGCGGCGTTGGTGGTGGCCGATGTGGCAAGGGCGGTGGTCATCGCCTGCGCATGGGCCTGATGCGGCAGAGCCGTCACCGCCAGAGCGGACATCAGGGCCAGCACGCTGACATGGCGATAGAGATCGGTCCTCGACGCCGCGGTTTGAAGATTCTTCTTATCCGCCATCAGCTCAACTCCCTTGGTACGCTGGATTGGATGATGGAACCTTTTGAAAATGATTTTGGCTTGCAGAATGGTCGGACCTTGCAAGCAGCAAGGCGTCTGCCTGCAAGCTGACGGCAGGATTTCGCGATGTTTGCGGCAAGCCGGCCGCGGCGAGATGGCGCGGGGGAGCAGAAAGCTTTCGAAACAATCGGTTGCGCTCGACACCGCCGGTTGCACGGTTGCGGCGGGCCGATGAGCATTTCGCGGCGAGCCATGCTGCCGCCATTGAAGATGCGACGCATTGTCGCATACGGCGTGGTTGACAGAACGTCCGCTGTACGAACGCGGGCTCAGCCCTTCTGGGCGTAGAGCAGCGGCACCGCGGCGTCGACCATCACCTCGATGAGGCTCGTGCCGGCATGGGAGAGGCCTCGCGCCAGCGCACCTTCGAGCTCGGCGGCATGGCTCACGCGCACCGCGTCGCAGCCCATGCCCTCGGCGAGCTTGACGAAGTCGAGGCCGGGCAGCTCGAGCCCGGGCACGTTGCGCACCTGCATGACCTGGCTGAACGAGCGCATCGCGCCATAGCCGGAATTGTTGATGACCACGACCGTCAGCGGCAGCCGGCGCTGCGCTGATGTCCACAGCGCCTGCAGCGAATACATCGCCGAGCCGTCGCCGATCAGGCACACCGTGCGGCCGGTGCGACGGCCCAGCGCCATGCCGACCGCCGCCGGCAGGCTGTAGCCGAGCCCGCCGCTCGCCATCGTGTAGAACGAATCCGCGCCCGGCATCGGCATGTACTTGTGCATCACCGGCCGGTGCGAGGGAATCTCCTCGACCACGGCGCTGCCCGCCGGAAGCGCCTGCGCCAGCGTATGTAGGAGATAGTCGACCGGGATCGGATCGGCTGGCTTCGGCGCCGCCGGCAGTACGCGGCCCTTCGGCGCCGCGCGCCCGGTCTCCGGCAGCAGCTCCAGCAGCAGCGACAATGCCGGACGCATCGTCGCGATGATGCTGGTGCCGATCGGCGGCACGGCCGCGCCCTCGGCATCGTCGGTGATCTGATACAGCGTGGCGGCGCCGTCGAAAATCGCGGCATGGCCTTCGACATGGAAGGTGAAGACCGGCGCGCCGATCACGACGACGAGGTCGTGCGGCTTCAGGGCATCGGACAATTGTCCGGGCGAGGCATGCAGGAAGCCCTGGAATTGCGGATGGCGCTCGGGGAACGCGCAGCGCGCCGAGAACGGGCTGACCCAGACTGCGGCCCTGGCCTTCTCGGCGACCGCGACCACCAGATCGACGCAGCCGGCGCGATCGATGCCGGGGCCGACCACGAGCGCCGGGTTCTTCGCCGCGGCGAGCGCGCCCACCAGTTCGTCCATCGCGGCGCGATCGGGGCCGAGCTCGCGGCTGACCTTGCGCGCCGCGATCGGCTGCGCCGGATGCATCCAGTCGTCGATCGGGATCGAGACGAAGGTCGGCCCGCAGGGCGGCTGCATCGCGGTGTAATAGGCGCGGGCGATCGCGCCCGGCACGTCCTCGGGCCGCGCCGGCTCGACGCTGTACTTGACGTAGGGCCGCGGGAATTCGGACGGGCGCTCGGCATAGAGGAACGCCTGCAGCGGCAGGATCGAGCGCGCCTGCTGGCCGGCGGTGATGACGAGCGGCGTCTGGTTGCGGTGCGCGGTGTAGATGTTGCCGAGCGCGTTGCCGACGCCGGCCGCCGAATGCAGATTGACGAAGCCGGCATTGCGCGTCGCCTGCGCGTAGCCATCGGCCATGCCGACGACCGAGGCCTCCTGCAGGCCGAGCACGTAGTCGATGTCCTCGGGCCAGTCGCTGAGGAACGGCAGCTCGGTCGAGCCGGGATTGCCGAACACCTTTTTGATGCCGAAGGCGCGGAGCAGCGCGAAGGTGGCCTGCTTGACGGTCACGGGCTTGGTTGTTGTTTTGGTTGTTCTTGCCAAAGGCGTTTCCTCGAATTGCCGTCATTGCGAGGAGCGAAGCGACGAAGCAATCCAGAGTCCCGGGTGCGGCCCTGGATTGTTTCGCTTCGCTCGCAATGACGATAGCCTATCTCACCACGTCGCGGTGCCCTTCATGGTCGGCTGCCCCTCGGCGTTGGCCGTCCACAGCTCGAGGCCGCCATCTTTGTCGTTGGCGTTGACCGAGAACTCGCTGCCTTCGAACAACGGCTGCACGCCGCGGTAGGTGAACCTGGCCGGCGGCTTGCCCTTGAGCCTGGCGGCGAACTCGACCAGCAGCGCGGCCTGCAGCGGGCCGTGAAAGATCAGCCCCGGATAACCCTCGACCCTGGTGACGTAGTCGCGGTCGTAGTGGATGCGGTGGCCGTTGAAGGTCAGCGCGGAATAGCGAAACAGCAGCACCGCATCGGACACGCGCGTCTCGCTGTGCTGCGCGACCGGCGGAGGCGGCGGCGCTTTTGCCGGCGCAGCCGGCGCGCCGCCCATGTCGCGATAGACGATGTCCTGGCGCTCGCGGATCGCGACCCCGCGCGACGTCGATACGACATGTTCCACCGACACGAAGCAGAGCTGGCCGGTCGAGCCGCTCTTCAGGGTGACGTCGGTGATCGTCGAAACACGCGTCGCGACATCGCCGACGCGCAGGGGATCGACGAACTGCACCTCGCCGCCGGCCCACATCCGCCGTGGCAGCGGCACCGGCGGCAGGAAGCCGCCGCGCGTCGGATGGCCGTCGGGGCCGAGCTGATCGTGCGGAAACACCGGTTGGCCCAAACACCAGTGCACTGTGTAGGGCGCGATGTCGCCGGTCGTCGGTTCGCCGATGTCCAGAAAAAGCGTCGCGCGCAGGCCCTTGGTGAGCTGCGGGGTGACGAGGTCGGTCGCCTCGGCGCTGCGGCCGATCCATTGCCGGAGGTGATCGAGATCGACCGTGTCCGTCATGATCATCCCTTTCGCTGATGGGGCGAGGCGGCCTCGCCGACCGCGGGCACGGCGCCGTAACGCCTGTCGTCGCCGACCACGATCGCCGCCGGTGCGGGATAGCTGACGACGCCGTTTGGCGTGTCGACCTCGATCCGCCGCAGATGCGGGTGGACCGCGAGATCCGACATGCTGTTGACCTCGGCAAAGGCGATGTCGGCGCTCGCGAGCTTGCCCAGCAGCTCATCGCGCGACAGCGCCGCGAAGCGCTCGGCGACGATGCCGTCGGTGACGCTGCGATTGCGCACGCGCGCGACCATGTTGGCGAAACGCGGATCGTCGGGCAGGGCCGGCTGGTCCAGCACCTTGGCGCACAGCGTCTTCCACTCGCGCTCGCTCTGGATCGAGATCAGGATGTCCTTGCCGTCCTTCGAGGTGAACACGCCATAGGGTGCGATCGAGGGATGGGCGAGGCCGATGCGCTTCGGCGCATTGCCGGCTTCCGCGTTGAGCAGCGGCACCGTGAGCCAGTCGGCCATCACGTCGAACATCGAGATCCTGATATCGGCGCCGTCGCCGGTGCGGCCGCGCCGGATCAGCGCCTCCAGGATCGCGGCATGCGCCGTCGCGCCGGTGGCGACGTCGACGATCGACATGCCGACGCGCGACGGACCATCCGGCCCGCCGGTGATCGAGGCGAGCCCGCTCTCGGCCTGGATCAGCAGGTCATAAGCCTTGCGGTCGGCGTAGGGACCGGTGTCGCCATAGCCGGTGATGGTGCAGCAGATGAGCTTCGGATAGTCCTTGCGCAGCCGCTCGCGCGCGAAGCCCATTCTGTCCATCGAGCCGGGCTTGAGGTTCTGCAGCAGCACGTCGGCGCCGGCGATCAGCTTCTCGAGCTCGGCGCGGCCTTCCGGCTTGGCGAGATCGACGACGCGCGAATCCTTGCCGCGGTTGAGCCAGACGAAGTAGCTGCTCTGCCCCTTGGCGGCGGCGTCATAGCCACGGGCGAAATCGCCCTCGGGCCGCTCGATCTTGATGACATGAGCGCCGGCATCGGCCAGCCGCGACGAGCAGAACGGCGCGGCCACCGCCTGCTCGACGGCGACGACAGTGATTCCCTCAAGCGGCAGCATGGCGTGAACTCACGAAATGGGGCCTCATGGTTCGAGACGCGCCGCAAGGGCGGCGCTCCTCACCATGAGGGGCTAAAGATTTCGTCGCATACAAGATCCTCATCCTGAGGAGCCCGCCGCAGGCGGGCGTCTCGAAGGATGGCCGCGGGCGATTGTTCCGACCGTGCATATCAGTACGAACGCGGCATGCCGAGCACGTGCTCGGCGACGTAGGAGAGGATGAGGTTGGTCGAGATCGGCGCCACCTGATACAGCCGCGTTTCGCGGAACTTGCGTTCGACGTCGTATTCCTCGGCGAAGCCGAAGCCGCCATGGGTCTGGATGCAGGCATTGGCCGCCTCGAACGAGGCGTCGGCCGCGAGCATCTTGGCCATGTTGGCTTCGGCGCCGCAATCCTGCCCGGCCTCGTATTTGCGGGTGGCTTCCTTGACCATCAGCTCGGCGGCCCGCATCGACGCATAGGCCTTGGCGATCGGGAACTGGATGCCTTGATTCTGGCCGATCGGGCGGCCGAACACGACGCGCTCCTTGGCGTAGGCGGTGGCTTTGGCGATGAACCATTTGGCGTCGCCGACGCATTCGGCCGCGATCAGGATGCGCTCGGCATTCATGCCGGAGAGGATGTAGCGGAAGCCCTTGCCTTCCTCGCCGATCAGGTTCTCCGCCGGCACGCGCATGTCGGTGAAGAAGACTTCCGTGGTGGCGTGGTTCATCATCGTCCGGATCGGGCGGATGGTGAGCCCGGCCTTCTTGGCCTCGCGCATGTCGACGATGAAGACGGAGAGACCCTCTGTGCGCTTCTGCACCTGGTCCTTTGGCGTGGTGCGCGCGAGCAGGATCATCAGGTCGGAATATTCGGCGCGGCTGGTCCAGATCTTCTGGCCGTTGACGATGTAGCTGTCGCCGTCGCGCTTCGCGACCGTCTTCAGCGAGGTCGTGTCGGTGCCCGAGGTCGGCTCGGTGACGCCGAACGCCTGCAGCCGCAATTCGCCGCTGGCGACCTTGGGCAGCCATTTGGACTTCTGCTCGGCCGAGCCGTGCCGCAGCACCGTGCCCATCGTGTACATCTGGGCATGACAGCCGCCGCCATTGCAGCCGGCGCGCTGGATCTCCTCGAGGATCGCCGCCGCCGCCGACAGCTTCAATCCGGCGCCGCCATACTCCTCGGGGATCAGCACGGAGAGATAGCCGGCCTGCGTCAGCGCATCGACGAAGGCGGAAGGATAGGCCATCTCGCGATCGAGCTTGCGCCAGTATTCGCCGGGGAACTGCGCGCACAGCTTGGCCACTGCGTCGCGGATGTCGGCGTAATCGTCGTGCTGATGCTGGTCTGTCATGTGTTGCTCCGCGGGCCGCCGTGACGCGGCCTGGGCTCTCTCCCTGGACTTGTTCCTGATAGCCTATGACCAAGCGGGTCACGCTTGGCAAGCTTGGAATGCCAGCGTTGCAGCCGAGCAGCCTTGCCGGAGCGACAGAGCAGGCGGCCTGCGGCTGCGTTCTAGCTGACGGGAAATCCGAGATGACCGCGGAAACGGTTCTTGAGGAAGACACCGTCGCGTGCGGGCAGCGCGCGGTCGACGTGATCGGTCGAGATCGCGACGCGGGCGAAATGCGGCCCGGACAGATCTTGCAGCTTCGGCCGAAAGGCATCGAGCGCCGCGCTGTCCTCGATGGTGCTGACCGAGGGAAAGCCGGCTCCGGTCGCGATCAGTTCGAGATTTGCGCCGAGCCCGGAATGGCTCATCTGCATCCCGGTCTCGCCGAAATGGGCGTTGTCGAGCACGACGATCGCAAGATTGCGCGGCCTCTTCGCAGCCGATGTCGCGAGGCTGCCGAGCCCCATCAACTGCTCGCCGTCACCGGTGATGACCGCGACGGGTCGTGACGGCTGCGCCAGCGCCAATCCGAGGCCGATCATGGCTGCGCCGCCCATCGCGCCCCACAGGTAAAAATTCGCATCATGGTCGCCGGCGGCAAACACATCGTAGGACGATGAGCCGAGGCCGCTGACGACCAGGAGGTCGCCGCGGTCCTGCAAAAGCGCCTTCACGGCGGCGCGGCGGTCGAGTGCGGCACGCATCACTTGGCCTCCGTCCACTTCTTGGCGCCGATCATGCGCTGGGAGATCAGCACCGCGATCGGCTGTTCGCTGTCATAGGCAAGCTTGGCGGCGGCGGCCGCCATCTCGCCGGCGTCCTCGGGATGCTCGAGCCGGAACACGGTGACGCCCATGATCTCGAAGGCGGCCTGCGTGGCCTTTCCCATCGGCACCTGCCACGGATTGAACTCGGCCCATTCGCCGCGCATCGTCACGAAAGTGAGGAACGGGAAGCGGCAGCTCTGAAGCAGCGAGAGCATGTTGACGCAATTGCCGACGCCGCTCGATTGCATCAGCAGCACCGCGCGCTGGCCGCCGAGCCAGGCGCCGGCGGACAGCGCGACGCCTTCCTCTTCGGTGGTCAGGACCGTGGTGGCGATTGCGGGATCGTCATGCGCAAGGCCGATCAGACGGGAATGGCCGGCGTCCGGGACGTAGCAGAGTTGCCGGACGTCGGCGGCCTTCAGCGCCTCGTAGATGGCAAGCGGCCAGTCGGGGCCTGTTGTCGGCGGGTCGGATACTGCCATGACGACTTTCGGTAAATGAGCACCCGCAAAGGGTGCGAGGAATGATCTGGTCAAAGCACGCGTTGCGCCTCATCACATGAGGTCATCATGTCTCCCCGTGATTTTATGGGCAACCCCACGCTTATGCTTGCGATCGTGCTGGCTATTGTTCCCGTGTTTGATCTCACATGACATCTCAAGGGAATGATTTGATGAAACTGCTTGGTTTTTTCCTGGTATCGACCGCGCTCTTCGCTTCCAGCGTTGCAAACGCCAGAGAGCGCAACGACAGTCCTCATTCTCAGCCTGCGTGGCAAAGAACGGTTTCTCCCTCGACATGTGGCGTGCCCATCGTGCCGGGACCGACGCGCAGGTTCTGAAATACATCATGTGTCGCGATCGGGTATCGAAGGCCCAAGCGCTCGAGATTGGGCGGGCTGACGGCAATTTCAGTCGCGGCTTCTAACTCGAATCGCGCCGCCGGGTTGCGACGACGGGCGATCGAACAGGTGGGGGGCCTCAGGCGTGGCCCCATTGGCGCTAACTTACCATTTTGCTGCCGGAAATGGATGATTCCTCGGTCGAGTGACTGACGAATCGCTTTCG
>NZ_JBNPUE010000031.1:0-34556 GCF_051168015.1 Bradyrhizobium sp. HKCCYLRH3061 | reverse complement strand
GCTCAAGACCGCAGAAGAATCCACGCCATGCACCATGTCCAGTCTGTCTGAACCGGACAGCCGTGGGTCAAGCCCGGGCATGACGAGCAATCTATTGAAGTGCCTCCGCGCGGCCTCATTGTTCGCATCGTCATTGCGAGGAGCGAAGCGACGAAGCAATCCAGAGTCGCGGGCGCGGCCCTGGATTGCTTCCGCCGTCGCCCTTCGGGCTTTGGCGGACACGTCGCTTCGCTCGCAATGACGGTGAGAGTTGTTCTTGGACGGTGAGACTCAAGCGGGCGGCGGTGAGACATGCGGTCACCCCCTCGCGGCGCGGTTCGCGTCCGAGCTTTGCGCTTCGTCCTGCCCTCTCCGAAAAGAGGGCACGGGGAATGCCGGGCGCTGGCCGCACCCATGGCCCGCCTGCGGAAAAAAATGCAGGCGGCAGGAACCACAGGTTCAGCCGAGACATCCCGGCATTCCCCGCGCGATGGTTTTGACGGCTGCTTCGCGTTCTCCCCGGTGCTCCGGGCTTTCTGGCCACCGTTGCCCGCGCGGCGCGTGAGCGCCAACGCAAGCGTGACACCAGCGTCGGGGTGTCAGGACCACGCGACTTGACCGTGCGCATCGATGCCGTTCGTCGGCGCGGAAAACCACGCTGCGACACCAACACGCCCACCGCATCCCGCCTCAACGTTCGTGACGACCGCGAAGCGCCCCTCTTGTGAGACGGGACGGCGCGCGTATAACATGATTTCTGATGAAGCGAAACAAAAATCTTGCAATTCGAAAACAAAGCGAGGAGCGCTACGTAAAGTCGGTCGGGCGGATTAGCGAAGCGTAATCCGCCGCGCCAGCAGCAGAGCGTGTCCTTCAACAGCAGTTGGCCGTGTCAGCGGCGGATTACGCTTCGCTAATCCGCCCTACGAACTGCCACCCAGGCCGTCATGGCTGGGCCGTCTGAAGTCAAGACGGAGGAGCTATCGCGAGAGCGACGATCGCGTCAGCCCTCGACCACACACGGCACGCTCGCAAAGCCGCGAAACCGCACCCGCCCGCCGCGCACCGGCTCGCCGTCGAGCTGATAGTTCGGAAACCGTGCCAGAAACCGCGAGATCGCCACGGCGCCCTCCAGTCTTGCCAGCGCCATCCCGGCGCATTGGTGGGCGCCGGTGCCGAAGGCGAGGTGGCGGTTGGCGAGGCGGGTGATGTCGAAGCGTTCGGGGTCGTCGAACTGGGCGGGGTCGCGGTTGGCGGCGCCGATGCACAACGTGACCGATGTTCCGGGCGCCAAGGCGACGCCGCCGAGCTCGACCGCCTCGGTCGTCATCCGGTTGCCGAGCTGGTTGGAGCTCTCGTAGCGCAGGATCTCCTCGACCGCGGTGCGTATCAGGCCGGGCGCCTCGATCAGCCTCTGCCGCTCGGCCGGATGCTGGCACAGCAGCACCAGGCCGTTGCCGATCAGATTGGTCGTGGTCTCGTGGCCGGCATTGAGCAGGAAGATGCAGTTGTGCAGCAGCTCCGTCTCGCTCAGCCGCTCGCCGTCGGCCTCGCCCTGGATCAGCCGCGTCAGCACGTCGCGCTCGGGATTGCCGGGGGCGGCGCGCCGGCGCGCGACCAGGGTTTCGAGATAGGTCAGCATGTCGCCGACGGCCTGGTTGCCGCGTGACAACTGCTCCGGCGTCAGCACCGGCTCCAGCGCGCCGAGGATGGCGAGAGACCAGTCGCGCAGCGGCGCGCGCTCGTCATGCGGCACGCCGAGCAGGTTGCCGATCACCTCTATCGGAATTGCGGCGGCGAAATCCTCGATCAGCTCGAATCTGTCCTTGGTCGCGATCCGGTCGAGCAGCCCGTCGACCAGCGCGATCAGCGCAGGCTCCATCTCGGCGATCGCGCGCGGCGACAGCGCGCCCATGATCAGGCGGCGCACCCGTGTGTGCGCCGGAGGATCGTTGAAGACGAGGCTCGTCGTGTGATGCTCGTACAGCAGCGAGTTGCCGTATTTCGGCGCGAACTCGCGCTTCTTGTCCGACGAGAACGTCCTGGTTGCCTTGTAGGCGGTGACCAGATCGTCGTAGCGGGTGAGGAAATAGGAGCCGTTGCGCATGCGCTTGACCGGGGCGTGCCGGCGCAGCGCGCGATAGGTCGGGTAGGGATCGGCGTAGAACGCCGGCGTCAGGCTCTCGAGATCGAACTGGCTGGCGAGCGCTGCGTCGTCGGTCATGTCTGGTCCTCCCGGCCGATTCTTGTTTTTGTCCCGGTGACCGTCGCATGGCGCGCGGCGGAAGAAAATGCGCCCGCCGCGGTGGTCCCCGCGCGGCATTGCATCCATTTGATGGAGCGGTGCCGCAGATCCGCCGCTTTGAGAGGTATAGAGTTGCCTTTGGCGCCCGTGAAATCCCACCTGTAATTTCAGGGACTTGGCCGCCGACCCTGCTGCGCCGCGGCATCTTTCTTGACATAGATCAAGTGAGTATTTACTCACGGCCGATGTCCACTTTGCGCATGACAAGCGATCTCCGGAGGCAGCTGATCCTCGGTGCAGCCAAGCGCTGCTTCGCGCGTCATGGCTATGCCGGCACCACGACCAAGAGCGTGGCCGCGGCGGCGGCGATCTCCGAAGCGCTGCTGTTCAAACATTTCCCCTCCAAGGCGGCGCTCTATGCGGAGATCCTCACCGAGGAGTGCGAGACCGATCCGGATTTCGAGGTGCTGCTCAGTCAGGAACCTTCGACCGCGACGCTGGTCATGATGATGGCCGGGATGGTCCGGCATTTCCTCGGGATCGCCGACGGCCCCAATGAGGAAGAAGAGCAGCGGCTGCGGCTGATGGCGTCGAGCCATCTCGACGATGGCGAATTCGCAAGGCTGCTGTATACGAAGATCGATGATCTGATCGGCGCCAAGTTCGTTAACTCCATGGAAAGCGCCATTGCGTGTGGTGATGCCGTGCGTCTCGTGGCTGCGCCCCGTGACCTGTTCTGGTTCGCGCACCACACCGTATTGATGGCGGCCTTGACGCGGCTTCCATCCGTTCCGTGTGTGCCGTATGGAACTGCTGCGAGCCTGGAGCGCCAGCTCAGCGAATTCATTCTCCGCGGCATCGGCCTGACCGATGCCGCCATTGCGTGCCACCTCGATCACGAATTGTCGCAACCTCCGGCCCGGCCGGCGACGGCAGAAAGTGCATGACATGAACATTGCGACGGAACCCAAGCTCTCCGGAAAGCCGGTCGACGACAAGCCGCGCAAGCGCACCCGCCCGGTGCTGTGGTTCATCGTCGTGGGCGCGCTGCTCGCGGCGTTGGTCGGCGGCTTCGTGTGGTTCAACATGTTCCGCGACAAGATGATCGCGCAGTTCTTCGCCAACATGAAGCCACCGCCGCTCAACGTCAGCGTCGCGACGGCGAGTTCGGAGACGGTGCCGAACCTGTTGACCGCAGTCGGCGATCTCGCCGCCGTGCATCAGGTCAACGTCACCTCCGACGCCTCGGGCCGCATCACCGACATCATGTTCACGCCGGGCACGACGGTGAAGCAGGGCACACCGCTGGTGCAGCTCTATGATGCGCCGGAGCAGGGCGACCTCGCCAACTACAAGGCCCAGGTCACCGTGGCGCAATTGTCGCTCGACCGAGCCAAGCAATTGGCCTCGCGCCAGTTCGGCCCGCAGGCGACCGTCGACCAGGCCCAGGCCGCCTACGACCAGGCCCAGGCCGGCGTCGCCAAGACCGAAGCGCTGATCGCGCAGAAGCTCGTGCGCGCGCCGTTCGACGGCGACCTCGGCGTCCGCAAGGTCGAAGTCGGCCAGTATCTGTCCGCCGGATCGCAGATCGTGTCGCTGACCGATCTGTCGCAGCTCTGGGTCAACTTCACCGTGACCGAAAAGGACAGCGGTCAGCTCAAGGTCGGACAGACCGTGCGCGTCGGCGTCGATGCCTATCCGGGCAAGACGTTCGAGGGCAAGATCACCACGATCGAGCCGCAGATCGCGACCGACACCCGCAACATCCGGGTGCAGGCGACGATCGCCAATCCGGAGCGCATCCTCAGGCCCGGCATGTTCGCGACCACCACGGTCGTACTGCCGGACAAGCCGCCGGTGCTGACGGTGCCGGAGACCGCGGTCGACTACACGCTCTATGGCGACTCGGTGTTCGTCATCAACGAGAAGAAGACCGATGACGGCAAGACCGCGCTGACGGCCGACCGCATCTATGTGCAGACCGGCGACCGCATCAACGGCCGCGCGGTGATCCTCAAGGGCCTCAAGGAAGGCGATCGCGTCGTCGCCGTCGGCCAGCTCAAGATTCAGTCCGGCGCCGCGGTCGCGATCTCCACCGATCCGCTGCCGCCGGTCCCGGCGAAGCCGCCGCGCTACTGAGCGACCTCTGAGCCAATGCCGGGCCGCCTGATCGTGGCGGCCCGTCCGGACCTCATCTGACCTCTGCTGACGGGATTGCCGCGATGCGTTTCACCGATATCTTCATCAAGCGCCCGGTGCTGTCGGTCGTGGTCAGCCTGCTCATTCTGCTGCTCGGCCTGCGCGCCGCCTTCGTGCTGCCGATCCGGCAATATCCGAAGCTGTCGAACACGGTCGTCAACGTCACGACGGTCTATCCCGGCGCGTCCGCCGACCTGATGCAGGGCTTCATCACCACCCCGCTGGAGCAGGCGGTCGCCTCCGCCGAGGGCGTCGACTACATCACCTCGTCCTCGGTGCAGGGCACCAGCACGATCCAGGTGTTCATCAAGCTGAATTTCGATCCGAACCAGGCGCTCACCGAGGTGCTCGCCAAGGTCAATTCGGTCCGCTACCTGATCCCGAAGGAATCCAACGACCCGATCGTCACCAAGACGACGGGCCAGACGACCTCGGTGATGTATCTCGGCTTCTCCAGCGAGGAGCTGTCGGGATCGGCGATATCCGACTACCTGACGCGCGTGGTCCAGCCGGTGCTGTCGACGGTCGACGGCGTCGCCGCGGCGAACATTCTCGGCGGCCAGACCTTTGCGATGCGGATCTGGCTCAACCCCGAGAAGATGGCCGGCCGCAACGTGTCGCCGACCGACGTCGCGGCAGCGATCGCGGCCAACAACTTCCAGTCCGCGGCCGGACAGGCCAAGGGCTACTTCATCGTCTCCAACGTCACGACCAATACCGGCCTGACCGACGTCAACCAGTTCAAGCGGATGATCGTCAAGGCCAAGGACGGCGGCTTCGTTCGCATGGAGGATATCGCGACTGTCGAGCTCGCGGCGCAGAGCACCGACGCCAGCGTCGCCTTCAACGGCGAGCGCGCCATCTTCATCGGCGTCGATGCGACGCCACAGGGCAACCCGCTCAACATCGTCAGGGGTGTGCGCGCGCTGTTCCCGGACCTCGAGCGCAACCTGCCGCCGTCGATGAAGATGAAGGTGGCCTACGATTCCACCAAGTTCATCCAGTCGTCGATCGACGAGGTCGAGCACACGCTCGGCGAGGCCGTGCTGATCGTCATCGTGGTCATCTTCCTGTTCCTGGCCTCGCTGCGCTCGGTCATCATCCCCGTCGTGACGATCCCGCTGTCCCTGATCGGCGTCTGCACGATGATGCTGGCGCTCGGCTTTTCCATCAACCTGCTGACCCTGCTGGCGATGGTGCTGGCGATCGGCCTCGTCGTGGACGACGCCATCGTCGTGGTGGAGAACATCCATCGCCATCTGGAAGAGGGCAAGGCACCCGTGCAGGCTGCGCTGCAGGGCGCCCGCGAGATCGTCGGCCCCGTCATCTCGATGACGATCACGCTGGCTGCGGTGTATGCCCCGATCGGCTTCCTCGGCGGTCTCACCGGCTCGCTGTTCCGCGAATTCGCGTTCACGCTCGCCGGCTCGGTCATCGTCTCCGGCGTGATCGCCCTGACCCTGTCGCCAATGATGTGCTCGGTGCTGCTGCGCAGTGCCGAAGAAGGGCGCTTTGCGCGGCTCGTCAACCGGGTGTTCGGCGCGATGACGCGCTGGTACGGCCGCCAGCTCGACCGCTCGCTCGACTACCGGCCGGTGACGGCGCTGTTCGCGCTGACCATCCTCGGCCTCGTCGGCTTCCTCTACATGCACACATCGAAGGAACTGGCGCCGGAGGAGGATCAGGGCATCGTGTTCTCGATCACCAAGGCGCCGAAATACGCCAATATCGACTACATCAACTTCTACACCGACAAGGTCGACAAGGCGTTCCAGAAGTTCCCCGAGACCGACCTTCGCTTCGTCCTGAACGGCATCCAAGGCCCGCAAGGCGGCTTCGCCGGCATGCTGCTCAAGCCGTGGGACGAGCGCAAGCGTTCCTCGATCAAGCTGAAGCCGCTGGTGCAGGCGGAGCTGTCGAAGATCGAGGGCATCAACGCCTTTGCCTTCAACCTGCCGGCGCTGCCGGGCGGCCCCGGCGGCCTGCCGGTGCAGATGGTGATCAGCTCGACCAGCGGCTTCCAGGCGGTCTATGAGCAGATGGCCAAGCTGAAGGACGCCGCGCGCAAGAGCGGCATGTTCATCGTCTCCGACAGCGACCTCGAGTTCAACCAGCCGGTGGTCAAGGTCTGGATCGATCGCAGCAAGGCGAGCGATCTCGGCATCACCATGCAGTCGATCGGCAACACGCTGGCCGTGCTGCTCGGCGGCAACTACATCAACCGCTTCAACCTGGAGGGCCGCTCCTATCAGGTGATTCCGCAGGTGCCGCGCGACAAGCGGATCTCGCCGGAATCGCTGTCCGGCTACTATGTCGCGACCTCGGCCGGCCAGCAGGTGCCGCTGTCGACCGTCGTCAGCATCGAGACCGCGACCGACCCGAACTCGCTGACGCATTTCAACCAGCTCAACTCGGCGACCTTCTCCGCCGTGCCGATGCCGGGCGTCACCGTGGGGCAGGCGGTCGACTTCCTGGAGAAGCAGGCCAAGAACCTGCCGTCCGGCTTCAGCCACGACTATCTCGCCGACGCCCGTCAATACGTCCAGGAGGGCAATCAGCTCGCCATCACCTTCGGCTTCGCGCTGATCATCATCTTCCTGGTGCTGGCGGCGCAGTTCGAGAGCCTCAGGGATCCGCTGGTGATCATGATCAGCGTGCCCATGGCGATCGTCGGCGCCCTGATTCCGCTGTTCTTCGGGCTGGCGACCATGAACATCTACACCCAGGTCGGCCTGCTGACCCTGGTCGGCCTGATCACCAAGCACGGCATCCTGATGGTGGAGTTCGCCAACGAGCTGCAGCTCAACGAGGGGATGGACCGCCGCACCGCCATCGAGACGTCCGCGCGCATCCGCCTGCGGCCGATCCTGATGACCACGGCGGCGATGGTCACCGGCCTGATCCCGCTCCTGACCGCGACCGGCGCCGGAGCCGCCAGCCGCTTCTCGATCGGCCTCGTGGTCGTCGCCGGCATGTCGATCGGCACCTTGTTCACGCTGTTCGTGCTGCCGGCCGTCTACACCGTCATCGCCACCAACCACCAGGCCGCTGCCAAGTCACAGCGCGCCCGGCAGATCGCCCAGTTCGACGCCGAGACCGATCATGCGCTGAAGGCGACGTGACGAGGGCGCCTGGTCTCACGACATCGACGGCGGCTGCCCCGGCAGCCGCCGTTTTGTTTTGACCGGTCTCTCGACACCCCTCGCTGTCGTCCCGGCGAACGCCGGGACCCATAACCCCAGGCAGTGGTTTGAGGCAGGCGCGGAGTGACCTTCTCGCGCAACAACGACCGACGGTGGCTATGGGTCCCGGCGTTCGCCGGGACGACACTGGAGGGTGTTGCGCTAGCGAGGGCCTACTCCTCCTGCTGCGGATCGAGCGCGTCGCGCAGGCCGTCGCCGAGGAGGTTGAGGGACAGCACCACCAGGAAGATCGCGAGCCCCGGCCAGATCGCCATCCAGGGGGCATTGGTGAGGAAGCGCTGGGCGGCGTTGAGCATGCTGCCCCAGGACGGGGCCGGCGGCTGCTGGCCCAGTCCTAAGAACGAGAGCGCGGCCTCGGCGATGATGGCGGCGGCAACCGACAAGGTCGCCTGCACCAGCAGCGCCGGCATGATGTTCGGCAGGATGTGCCTGACCGCGATCTGCAGGTCGGTGTCGCCGACGCTGCGGGCGGCCTCGACATATTCCTCGACCTTGACGCCCAGCACCTCGCCACGGGTCAGCCGGACGAAGATCGGCGTCGCGGAGATGCCGATCGCGATCATGGCGTTGCCGAGGCTCGGCCCGAGAAACGCCGCCAGCGCGATCGCCAGGATCAGGAACGGGCAGGCCAGCATCGCGTCGGTGATGCGGCTAATCAGGGCATCGATGAAGCCGCCGCGATAGCCGGCGACCATGCCGATGGGGACGCCGATCGCCAGCGCGATGGCGACGGAGATCGCACCGGCCAGCAGCGAGGCACGCGCGCCGTAGATGACGCGGGCCAGAACGTCGCGACCGAGATCGTCGGTGCCGAACCAGTGCGCCGCGGACGGCGCCTTGCGCACGAGCGCCCAGCTCGTCTTGATGGGATCGTAGGGCGCCACCAGCGGCGCTGATACCGCGAGCAGGATGAAGGCCGTGATCAGGCCGAGCCCGACCATGGCGCCTTTGCGCTTGACCAGCCGGCGCCAGGTGCGCTGCATCGGCCGCTCGAGCGGAGCGAGGGCGCGTGCTCCTGATGGAGCCGACAGCGTCGTCTCGGCCATGTCAGCTCCTCAAGCGCGGATTGACGAGTACATAAGCGAGATCGGCGATCAGGTTCAGCATGATGTAGACGGTGGCGGTGACCAGCACGACGCCCTGCACGACGGCGTAGTCGCGGTTGAACACGGCGTCGACGATCAGCTTGCCGAAGCCGGGGATCGAGAAGATCTGCTCGGTCAGCACGGCGCCGGACAACAGTGTCCCGAGCTCGAGCGCGCCCAGCGTGATGACCGGCGTCAGGGCGTTGCGCAGCGCATGGCGCAGGATCACCTGGCGCTCGGAGATGCCCTTGGCTCGGGCGGTGCGGATGTAGTCGCTGCCCAGGACCTGCAGCATGGCGCTGCGGGTGTGGCGCATCAGGATCGCGGCGATGGCGTTGCCGAGCACGAAGGCCGGCATGATGGTGGCGGCGAGGCTGGCGCGCCAGTCCTCGGCGGGCGAGACGTAACCGGAGGCGGGGAGCCAGCCGAGCTGGATCGAGAACAGGAAGATCAGCATGATGCCGAGCCAGAAGTTCGGCGTCGAGATGCCCCACAGTGCGAACAGGTTGGCGGCATAGTCCCAGGCCGTCCCGCGCTTCACGGCGGAAACGATGCCGGCGGGAATGCCGATCAGGAACGCGATCACGATCGCCATCGAGGCGAGCTGCAGGGTCACGGGCAGCTTCTGCAGGATGAGATCGCGCACCGGCATCTTGATGCGCAGCGACTCGCCGAAATCGCCCGAGAGCACGCCCTTGATCCAGTAGCCGTACTGAACGGGCAGGGGCTGGTCGAGGCGATACTGCTTGCGGATCTGCTCGATGACAGCGGGATCGCGCTCCTCGCCGGCCATCACGAGCGCGGGATCGCCGGGCAGCAGCTGCTGCAGCGAGAAGATCAGGATCGAGACGAAGATCAAGGTCGGAATGATCTGGGCGATGCGGCGGGCGAGGAAGGTCAGCATGATCAGTGCCTCTCCCGACGCTGATGCTTGCAATCAGACTCCGGTCGTGCCGCTTGCGTTCCCTCCCCCCTTGTGGGGGAGGGACAGGGAGGGGGGTGCCCCAAGCGAGATCGGAGTGCGTGGCACCCCCCACCCCAGCCCTCCCCCACAAGGGGGGAGGGAGCAGAGGGAGTTCGCGGCGCCAGCGGCGCGTCCCAACAAACAGGGGCCACTTCGCCGCTCACTTCAGCTTCAGCCCGACCACCCTCACCAGACCGTCCGGCATCTGCTTGTAGCCCTCGAGCTTCTTGGTGTGCGCGATCAGGATGCGGCGGTGATAGAGGTAGAGGATCGGCTCGTCCTCGATCTCGAGCTTGGTCAGCTTCTCGTAGAGCGCCTTGCGCTGGGCCATGTCGGTCACCAGCCGCGCGTCGCTGAGCGCCTTGTCGGCCTCGGCGTTGGCCCAGGCGCTGTAGTTCTGCGGCGCGTTGCTGTGCAGGAACACGTAGCTGTTGCCGTCGGGATCGATCCGGCCGCTCCATGACAGCATGAACGCCTGATAGTCGCCGGCCTCGGCCTGCTTCAGCGAGGTCGCGAACTCCGTCACACGGATCTTCATGTCGAAGCCGGCCTCGGCGGCCATCGACTGTACCACCTGGGCGGCCGCCTCGGTCTCGGCACCCTTCGGTACCATGAAGTCGACCGCGACAGGCGTCGTCACGCCGGCCTCTTTCAGCAGCGCCTTTGCCTTCTCGACATCGCGGGCACGCACCGGGAAGGCCTTCTGATAATACGGATGCGAGGGATTGACCCATTGGTTGCCCGGCATGAATTCGCCGTTGAAGACCACCTGGTTGAGCGCCTCGCGGTCGATCGCGAGATCGAGCGCCTGGCGCACCTTGGCTGACTGGCTGAGTGGGCCCTTGGCCTTGTCCTTGCCGATGTTGAGCGTGATGCCCTGGTAGCCGAGCTCGATCGCAGTCGACAGCGCAAGCCTGGAATCGGCGCGGACATCCTTGATATCGGTCGCGAGCACGCGCTCGATCAGGTCGAGGGCACCCGACTTCAGGTTCGCCAGCCGCACCGTGGCATCGACGATGGGCTGGTAGACGATCCTGTCGATGAAGACGTTGTCCTTGTTCCAGTAGTCGGCGAACTTCTCGAACACGATCTTGTCCTGCTGGACGCGCTCGACGAACTTGTACGGACCGGCGCAGACCGGATGCAGGCCGAACTTGTCGCCGGCCTCCCTGGCGGCCTTCGGCGACACCATCATGCCGGCGCGGTCGGTGAGCTGGGCGATCAGCGGCGAGAACGGCGCTTTCAACACCAGCTTGATCGTCAGGGGATCGACGACGTCGACATGATCGAGCGAGGCCAGCTCGGGCTTGCGGAACGAGCCGGGAAAGGTCAGGTGGCGGTCGAGCGAGAATTTGGCGGCCTCGGCGTCGAACGGCTCGCCGTCGTGAAACTTCACGCCGGGCCGCAGCTTGATGGTGACCTCCTTGCCGTCGGCGGATGTCTGCTGCGACAGCGCCAGCTGCGGCACGATGTTGAGCTTCTCGTCGATGTCGAACAGCTTGTCGCAGGTGGCGGCGAACACGATGCGCCCGACATAGGTGCGGGCCATGGTCGGATCGAGAACGTCGGGGTCCTCGGCAAGGCCGATGCGCAAGGTGGTCTGCGCCTGCGCGGCCGGCCCCCAGGAGGCCACGACAACGGCCGCGACGGCGGCCAAGCACCAGTTCCTCATCATCCGATGTCCCCTACGAAAATGCAGCCTGCGTTGTTGCACTATCCATACCAACCCCGGTCACGCGCCGTCCTTCCGGCCCGGTCATGTCTGGTTCGCGAGCGCCGCGGCGATGCCGGCATCGATCGTGGCGCGATCCGTAATCCCCGCCGGATTGTCGCGCGTCGGCATGAACTGCCGGAACACCGCCCAATGCCTGCGGCTGACGCCTTCCAGGCGTGCGAGCTCGGCGAGCGGATCGGCGTGATCGTCGACCCGCAGATCGAGCTCGGACCATTCCTCCTTGCCGTGGATGAGGAGGGCGGCGGACTGTTTGCCGCGCTTGTCACCGCCGGCCGCCTCGCCGGCCTTCATGGCCGCGATCAGACGCTCCGCAAAGGGCAGGGCGCCATGAGCGAGAAACGCGTTCGCGGTTTCGTTGAGCACCTGCGGGCCGGCCAGCATGTTGCCGGCAATCGAAAAGCCTCGGCCTTCGAGATGGCCGCACCAGTCGATGCAGTCGCGGCCGGTGTGGGCGGCAATCTGGCCGTTGTGATCGAGGATGTGGAGCTGGCGGCTCTCGCGGCCGGGATCGGCCGACGTCAGCAGTTGCACGATCTCGCGCGGATGGCGGCCATCGCGGAGCAGCGTCACGCCGTCGATGCCGTAATAGGGATTGACCAGCGCCTGTGTCGCGATGCCGCCGTGGCCGGCGACGATGAAGGGCACGCGCGCGCCGACGGCGAAGAAGCGGGTGGCGACGGCGATGCCGATCCGGCCGGTGAAATCGTCCTTGGCAATGATCGACCAGGTCATCGTCGCGTTGCTCTCTTATCGTCCGGCGGCGTAACCCTGCATGCCCCGTGGATTGGCCGCGGCGCGGCGGCGGCGGCCGACGCGCGATGCGGCCGTGAGCCGGCCTTCCGACCAGTCCGGCCCGACCTCGACGACATGGCCGCGACGGCGCAACTCCTCGACGGTCGCCTTGGGCACGCGGTTCTCGACCACGAGCACGCCGGGGCGTGCGGTGCGCGGCCAGAACGAGATCGGGAAGTGCTCGGAGTGCCACGCCGGCGCGTCGATCGACTCTTGCAGGTTCATGCCGGCATGGACGTGGCGCAGGAAGAACTGTGTGTTCCACTGGTCCTGCTGGTCGCCGCCGGGCGAACCCCAGGCCACGTAAGGCTCGCCGTCGCGCAGCGCCATGGTCGGCGATAGCGTCGTGCGCGGCCGCTTGCCCGGCACCAGCGCGGCGGGATGATCCTCCTCCAGCCAGAACATCTGCGCGCGTGTGCCGAGACAGAAGCCGAGCTCGGGGATGACCGGCGAGGATTGCAGCCAGCCGCCGGATGGCGTCGCCGAGATCATGTTGCCTTGGGAATCGATGATGTCGAAATGCACGGTGTCGCCGCGCACCTCGCCGAAGCGGCCGACGGTCGGCTCGCCCGAGCCCATCGCACCGACGGCCTCGCGGTGGCCTGTCGCCTCGCGCAGCTTGACCTTGGCGCCGTAGCCGTCGAGCGTGCCGGGACGCAGCTCGAGCGAGGCCTTGTCGGTGATCAGCTTGCGCCGCTCGTCGTTGTAGGCATCGGACAGCAGCGTCTGGATCGGGATGTCGGCGAAGTTCGGATCGCCATAGAACGCCTCGCGATCGGCGAAGGCCAGCTTGGCGGCTTCGATCTGCCAATGGATGAAGTCCGGCCCGGTCGGATCGAGACCGTCGAGCGCAAAGCCCTTGAGCAGCGCAAGCTGCTGCAGCAGCACCGGACCCTGGCTCCAGATGCCGGCCTTGCAGACGGTGTAGCGGCCGTACTCATAGGTCAGCGGCGCCTCGATCGTCGGCTGCCAGCGCGCCATGTCGTCGGCGGTCAGCACGCCCTTGTGACGCGCGCCCGAGACGTCCATCACCTCCTGGGTCCGGCAGAAGCGGTCGATCGCCTCAGCGACAAAACCGTGCGACCACGCCTTGCGGGCTCGCTCGATCTGCGCGTCGCGATCGCCGCCGGCGCTCTCGCCTTCGCTCAGAATGCGCGCGTAGGTTTCGGCGAGCTTGGGATTGGTGAACAGCGTGCCCGGCCGCGGCACGTTGCCGTTGGGCAGATAGAGCGCTGCCGAGGTCGGCCAATGCGTCTTGAACAACTGCTCGACGGTCTGGATCGTCGCCGAGACGCGTTCGACCAGCGGATAGCCGTCGCGCGCATAGCATATCGCCGGCTCCAGTACGTCGCGCAGCCGCATCGTCCCATAGTCGCGCAGCAGCAGCATCCAGGACTCGAACGTGCCGGGCACGCAGGCAGCGAGCAGGCCGGTGCCGGGCACCATGTCCAAGCCTTCGCGCTTGTAGTGCGCGATGGTGGCGCCTGATGGCGCCGGGCCCTGGCCGCAGATGACCTCGGTGCGCCCCCGCCTGACGTCGTGCAGGATGATCGGCACGTCGCCGCCGGGACCGTTGAGATGCGGCTCGACGACCTGCAGGGTGAAGGCCGCCGCGACGCCGGCGTCGAAGGCATTGCCGCCGCGCTCCAGCATCGCCATGCCCACCGCCGTGGCAAGCCAATGTGTGGAGGTGACGACGCCGAAGGTGCCGTCGATCTCGGGGCGGGTGGTGAAGGGATCGGGGTTGATGAAGCTCATGGCGCCCTTTGATCTGTCTTATTAGTCGCCGTCATTGCGAGCGAAGCGAAGCAATCGAGGGTCCAGGTTGACGCCCCTGGATTGCTTCGTCGCTTCGCTCCTCGCAATGACGACCTCATTCAAATTCCGTCGTGCTGCTTCACGCCACCGATGCCGTCACAACGGCCGTGTCGGCCGGCTGGTTCACCGCATGACAGGCCACACCTCCGATCAGCTCCGGTGCCTTCTGCCGGCACAGATCGAACGCCAGGGGACAGCGGGGGTTGAAGGTGCATCCCGCAGGCGGGTTGATCGGGTTCGGGATCTCGCCCTTGACCGGAATGCGCTGGCGGCCGGACATCGACAGGTCCGGCACGGCGCCCAGCAGCATCTTGGTGTAGGGCATGCGCGGGTCGTTGAAGAGCGAGCGGCCCTCCGCGATCTCGACGATGCGGCCGAGATACATCACGCCGATGCGGCTCGCCATGTGGCGCACGACCGCGAGATTGTGGCTGATGAACAGATAGGTCAGGCCGAACTTGTCCTGCAGATCGCGCATCAGATTGAGGATCTGCGCCTGTACGGAGACGTCGAGCGCCGAGGTCGGCTCGTCGCAGACGATGAACTCGGCCTCGGAGGCGAGCGCGCGCGCGATCGCGATGCGCTGGCGCTGGCCGCCGGAGAATTCGTGCGGGAATTTCTGGCCGTCGTCGGGATGCAGGCCGACCAGGGTCAGGAGCTCGCCGACACGGTCCTTGATCTGGCGTTCGCCCTCGATGATGTCGAAGGCGCGGATCGGCTCGGCGATGATGCTGTCGACCCGGAAGCGCGGGTTGAGGCTGGCGTAGGGATCCTGGAACACCATCTGGATGCGCCGGCGCAGCTTGCGCCGCACCTGCGCCTGGCGCGCTTCGCTCATCGACACGCCGTCGATGATGACCTCGCCCGACGTCGGCGCCAGCAGCCCGACCACCATGCGCGCGACCGTGGTCTTGCCCGAGCCGGATTCGCCCACCAGCGCGAAGGTCTCGCCCTTCCTGATGCCGAAGCTGACGCCGTCGACCGCCTTGAGAAACTCCTGCGGCTGGCGCTCGATCATGCGGTTGAGCCAGGGTTTCGAGACGTCGAACACCCGGCGCAGATCCCTGACCTCGACGAAGTCGCTCATGCCGCAGTCTCCGTCGCGCGATCATACAGATGGCAGGCGACCGCCTGCGTGCCCTGGCGCAGCGGCTCCGGCCGGTCGACGCGGCAGCGGTCGAAGGCTGCGCTGCAGCGCGGATTGAACGAGCAGCCTGGCGGGATGGCCGACAGCCGCGGCATGGAGCCTGGGATCTGCACCAGCCGCTTCTCCTCGCCTGCGAGCGTGGGGATCGCGCCCATCAGGCCCTTGGCGTAGGGGTGCAGCGGGTTCTGGATCACCTCCTGCACCGGGCCGATCTCGGCGACGCGGCCGGCATACATCACCGCGACGCGGTCGCAGGTCTCGGCGATGACGCCCATGTCGTGGGTCACCAGCATCACGGCGGTGCCGTGGTCGCGGCCGAGCCGCTTGATCAGCGAGATGATCTGCGCCTGCACGGAGACGTCGAGCGCGGTGGTCGGCTCGTCGGCGATGATCAGCTCGGGCTCGGCGCACAGCGCGAGCGCGATCACGACGCGCTGGCGCATGCCGCCGGAGAATTCGTGCGGATAGCCGTCGATGCGCTTCTCGGGCGCGGGAATGCCGACCTCGGCGAGCAGGTCGATGGCGCGCTTGCGCGCCTGCTGGTCGTTGAGATTGGTGTGGGTCTTGATTGTCTCGATGATCTGGTCGCCGACACGATACAGCGGATTGAGCGAGGTCAGCGGATCCTGGAAGATCATGCCGATGCGCTTGCCGCGCACCTTGCGCATCTCCTCCGGCGGCAGGTTGTCGATGCGCAGCCCGGAGAGCTGAATCTCGCCGCCGGAGATGCGGCCCGGAGGATCGATCAGGCCGATCACGGCCAGGCCGGTGACGGATTTGCCGGCGCCGGATTCGCCGACGACGCCGAGCACTTCGCCCTTGGCGATGTCGTAGGAGACGCCGTCGATCGCGCGCAGGGTGCCGCGTCTCGTGGCGAACTCGACCTGCAGGTTGCGCACGGACAGAACGGGGGCGGTCATGAGCTCGAGCCTCGGAAGGACGCAATCACGCGGGTCATCGCAGTTTCGGGTTGAGGGCGTCGCGCAGCCAGTCGCCGAGCAGGTTGATGGCGAGGATCAGCCCGGCGAGCGCGATGCCAGGGAATGCGACGATCCACCATTCGCCGGCGAACAGATAGTTGTTGCCGATCCGGATCAGGGTGCCGAGCGAGGGCATCGTCTCCGGCATGCCCGAGCCGAGGAACGACAGGGTCGCCTCGGTGATGATCGCGAGCGCCAGGTTTATGGTCGCGATCACCAGCACGGGACCGGTGGTGTTGGGCAGCACATGGCGGAGCATGATGACGGGCGCCGGCAGGCCGATCAGTTGTGCGGCGGCGACGTAGTCCTTGTTCTTCTCCACCAGCACGGAGCTGCGCACCGTGCGCGCATACTGCACCCAGAAGGAGAGGCCGATCGCCAGCACGAGCACGACCAGCATGCTAAGCCAGTCCAGCCGGTTGCCGGACACCGACTTGGCGATGCCGTTGACCAGCAGCGCAATCAGGATCGGCGGAAAGGTGAGCTGGACGTCGGCGATGCGCATGATCACGGTGTCGACCCGGCCGCCGAAATAGCCCGCGATCAGCCCGAGGCCGATGCCGAGCGCGCCGGAAAAGGCGACGCCGAGAATGCCGACCAGGAGCGAGATGCGCAGGCCGTAGAGGATGGCGGAGAGCACGTCACGGCCCTGCTCGTCGGTGCCGAGCAGGAACGGGCTCTGCCCGTCGGCGGTCCACAGCGGCGAGATGCGCGAGTTCAGGAGCTGCAACTGGGCCGGGTCGAACGGGTTCTGCGGCGACAGCAGCGGCGCGAAGATCGCAAGCAGGAAGAACAGCAGCGTGATCACGGCCGCGGCGACCGTCAGCTTGGAGCGGCGGAACGAGTAGAACAGGTCGCTCGCAAACGCACGCTTCAGCCAGCCGTCGGCGGCGCGCGGCGTCTCGACTGGCGTGGGGTGGGGGAGGGCTGCGTCGCTCATGATCAGGCCGGACGGCTGATGGTCGCGCGCAGGCGCGGATCGACCACGGTGTAGAGGATATCAACCACGAGATTGATGGTGACGAAGATCAGCGACACCATCATCAGGTAGGCCGCCATGATCGGGATATCGACGTTCTGCACCGCCTGCACGAACAGCAGGCCCATGCCCGGCCACTGGAACACCTGCTCGGTGATGATCGAGAACGCGATCACCGAGCCGAATTGCAGACCGACCACGGTGATCACCGGCACCAGGGTGTTGCGCAGCGCGTGGCCGAAATGGATCGCGCGCGTGGTCAGCCCGCGGGCGCGGGCGAAGCGGATATAGTCGGTGCGCAGCACCTCGAGCATCTCGGCGCGGACCAGCCGCATGATCAGGGTCATCTGGAACAGGCCGAGCGTGATCGAGGGCATGATCAATGCCTTCCAGCCGGAGACGGTGAACAGGCCCGATGTCCACCAGCCCAGCCTGACGGTATCGCCGCGGCCGAACGACGGCAGCCATCCCAGCGTGACCGAGAACAGATAGATCAGCAGGATGCCGATCAGGAAGGTCGGCAGGGAGATGCCGATCAGCGACAGCATCTGGAACAGCTTGGCGAGCAGGGAGTCGCGGTGCAGCGCCGAGAACACGCCCATCAGGATGCCGAAGACCAGCGCCAGGATCGTCGCGCAGACCGCCAGTTCCAGGGTGGCGGGCATGCGCTCCTTGAGGAGATCGGAGACCGGCTGCCGGAACTGATAGGAGACGCCGAACTTGAACTGCGCCGCGTCGAACAGATAGCGCCCGAACTGCACGATGAAGGGATCGTCGAGCCCGAGCGACTGGCGGATGCTGGCCCGCTCCGCCGCCGACGCATCGATCGGCACCAGCTGGCTCACCGGATCTCCGGCGAATCGGAACATGGCGAACGCGATGATTCCGACGGCGATCATGACGCCGATGGCCTGAATTGCTCGGCGAAGCGCGAAGGCGAGCATCTGATCCTTTCAGGTCCTTCGAGATGCGGCGGCGCGTAGCACCTGCCGCGGGAAATGAAAAGTCCCGAAAAGCAGTTCTGCTTTCCGGGACTCGTCGTCGCGTGAGGACTACTCGGTCTTGGTGGCGAGGAACAGCAGCACGGCGTTGTCGGCGCGCAGCGGAATCTTCACCTTCTTCGAGACGCCCCAGGCCACTGCCTGCTGATGCAGCGGGATGTAGCCGTAATCCTTGATGCCAATCTCGAACGCCTGCTTGATCAGTTGATTGCGCTTGGCGGTGTCGGTCTCGACCAGGACCTTGTCGGTCAGGGCGTCGAACTCCTTGTTGCAGTAATTGCCGAGATTGGCCTCGCCCCGGGTCGGGTCCTTGGCATCGTCACGGCAGCCCATGATGTCGTGCATCACGTTGTGCGCATCCATCGAGGAGGGCGTCCAGCCGAGCAGGAAGAACGAGGTGTTGTAGCCGCCGGGCTTCAGCACCTTGGCGAAGTACTGCGCCTTGGGCTGCGCGTTCAGGTTCACCTTGACGCCGATGCGGGCGAGCATGCCGACCACGGCCTGGCAGATCGCGGCGTCGTTGACGTAGCGGTCGTTCGGGCAGTCCATGCCGACCTCGAAGCCGTCGGGATAGCCGGCCTCGGTCAGCAGCTTCTTGGCGGCGTCCGGATCGTATTTCGGCCGCGTGAAGTCCTTGGACAGCGCATAGAGCTGCGGCGCGATCATCAGCGCCGACGGCGTCGACAGGCCACGCATGACGCGGGTCTTGATCAGCTCGACGTCGATCGCCTTGTAGAAGGCCTCGCGCACGCGGATGTCCTTGAACGGGTTCTTGCCCTTGACGTTCGAGTACAGCAGCTCGTCGCGCGTCTCGTCCATGCCGAGGAAGATCGTGCGCAGCTCCGGTCCCTTCAGGACATGGGCGTTCGGGCTGGAATCGACGCGGCCGATATCCTGCACCGGGACCGGCTCGATGATGTCGACCTCGCCGGACAGCAGCGCCGCGACGCGCGTGGCGTCGGAGGCGATGGTGGTGAACACGATCTCCTTCAGATTGTGCTCGGGCTTGCCCCACCAGTTCGGATTGACCTTGAATACGGTCTTCACACCGGGCTGATGGCTCTCGATGATGAAGGGGCCGGTGCCGTTCTCATGTAGCGCGGCGTAGCTCGGCGTGGTTGCCGACACCGGCGTCGGCGCGACCGAGTTGTTGTCCTCGCACCACTTCTTGCTCATGATGTACCAGGTATCCCACTGCGAGATCAGGATGGGATTGGGGGCATCGAGCTTCACGTCGACGGTGTAGTCGTCGACCTTGATGAATTTTGCGTCCGGCGGAACGTTGGAGAGGAAGTTGGAGCCGGTGGCGCGGACGCGATCGGCGGAGAAGATCACGTCGTCGGCGGTGAAGGGTTCGCCATTGTGGAACTTGACGCCCTTGCGCAGATGGAAGCGCCAGCGCGTCGGCTCGGGCGTTTCCCAGCTCTCGGCCAGCGCGGGGATGATCTTCAGATCCTTGTCGCGCGCGGTCAGCCCCTCATAGACGTGAGCATGGTGCGCAATCGTGGTCGATTCCTTGAAGGTGTAGGGATCGAGCGATTTCAGGGTGCCCTGGTTGGCATAGCGCAGGGTCTGGGCCGAGGCCGGCATGACGGCGAGGCCGAATGCGACCGCTGCCGCGATGAGCAGGGATTTGCGTCCCGACATATGTCCAAATTCTCCGCGTTTGACGCTTGGTTTTTCGGCAGGCGCGATTATGTCCGGCCTGCTTTGCTTCGAAGTTCGTGTTGTCTGCAGCGCCTCTTGCACGAACTTCAAGAAGCAACAAGACGCCGGGCGATATGCTTGCAAGTCTGATGCCGCGCCGGAATGAACTGATCCCGTTGGCTCTGGCCTGGCGGTGCGCCGTACGACCCGCGGCAGATCGATCCGAATATGTTGCCAGAGTTCAGCGGCGGCACACAAGTGCAGTTTGTTTAAGCCTAAACGATATGGTTATCCCCGCGGCCGCTGTGCAGCGCACGCGCGCGGCGCCGTCCGGGATCGGGCTGAGGACCCGCCGGATTGACCATGTCCCGGGAATTGCGCACCTGCAGCAACGCGCCGCTTGCTAGAGGGGGGCCGGCGCGGTGATACTGGACATCCCTGCCGAGAGTCCGGGATGGGCGTTCCTTGTGAAGGGGGCCCGGCCCGGGGCTGGCGTCGGGATGGTTCGAACAGCGGAGCGGACATGAAAGTCAATATCGAGATCGATTGCACACCGCTCGAAGCGCGGCAGTTTTTCGGACTTCCCGATGTCGGTCCGATGCAGGCCGCGGTCATGGACCGTCTGCAGAACCAGATGACGAGCAACATCGACAAGCTCACGCCCGAAGCCATCATGCAGAGCTGGTTCACGTTCGATCCTCGCCTGGCCGAACGGTTTCAGGACCTGATGCTGACCATGACAGGCCTCGGCGGCAGCCGTTCGAGCGACAAGAAGTCGGCCTGACGCGGCAAACGGCTGCTCGGATTTCGCTCGCGCGGAACTCCGAGGAGAAGCGGCGTGACGTCACGGCATGGAGCAGGCTCCACGCCGGAGCCGAAGACCGGTCGAAAAAGGCCGGCTGAACAGCTTCAGGGGAGGATGCATGACCGATCCGTCTTGGATGCCGGCGCTGCAGTTCGCGACGACCAACGGCATTCGCATGGGCTATTACGAGGCGGGCCCCGTCAGCGACAGGCCGCCGATGATCCTCTGTCACGGCTGGCCGGAGCTGGCCTTCTCGTGGCGGCACCAGATCAAGGCGCTGGCCGAGGCCGGCATCCGCGTCATCGCACCCGACCAGCGCGGCTATGGCGCGACCGACCGGCCGGAGCCGGTCGAGGCCTATGACCTCGAGCATCTCACCGCCGACCTCGTCGGCCTGCTCGATCATCTCAACATCGACAAGGCGATCTTCGTCGGACACGACTGGGGCGGCTTCGTCGTCTGGCAGATGCCGCTGCGATACCCCGATCGAGTCGCGGGCGTGGTCGGCATCAACACGCCGCATCTGCCGCGCGCGCCTGCCGATCCCATCGCCATCATGCGCAAGCGGTTCGGCGACATGATGTACATCGTGCAGTTCCAGGATCCCGCACGCGAGCCGGACCGCATCTTCGGCAGCCGTGTCGCGGAGACCTTCGATGCGTTCATGCGCAAGCCGCTGCCGCGCAGCGATGTGCCGCCGACGGAGCCGCCGGCCGGCGGGATCGCAGCGTCGCCGTCGCTCAATCTGGCGTTCCCGCAGATGATCGCGGCCTATGACGCCGCCAAGGACACGCGGCAGCCGATCCTGTCGGAGGCCGAGAAGCAGGTGTTCGTCGACACCTTCACGCGCACCGGCTTCACCGGCGGCATCAACTGGTATCGCAACATGACGCGCAACTGGCAGCGCGCCGAAGGGCTCGACCATACGGTGCGCGTGCCGTCGCTGATGATCATGGCGGAGAACGACGCCGTGCTGCCGCCCTCGGCCGCCGACGGCATGGAGAAGCTGGTCCCGGACCTGGAGAAATATCTCGTCCGCGACAGCGGCCACTGGACGCAGCAGGAGCAGCCGGAGGAGGTGAGCGCCAAGCTGATCGAATGGCGGCGGCGGAGGTTTGGCTAGGGGCTTCCGGCGGTTCGTTTGAAGAACGGCTGAGACACAGACTCGCGTCGCGTGAGGCAATAGCGACCCTCAGCAACATGTGTCGTCCCGGACAAGCCTGTCGACGCAACGCGTCGGCAGGCGCCGATCCGGGACCCGTAACCACAGGCCCGGATGGCTGAAGCGGGCTGGAGCCACAGCCCGTCGCCATCACCAAAGCCGGTGGTTATGGGTCCCGGCGTTCGCCGGGACGACAGCTTGTTTCCGGGCGGCGGCGGTGACCACCGACTGCCATTCTACGCCGCCTGCGCATTCGCGCCGTGCGCGTGCTCGGTGATGGCGTCGATGATCTGCGGCCACATCGGCCGCGGGGTGGCGTGACCCATGCCGTCGATCATCAGGAGCTTGGCATTCGGAATCGACTCCGCGGTGTCCTTGCCGGCGGTGGGATGAACCAGCGGGTCGACCTTGCCGTGGATCACGAGTGTCGGCGCGGTCACCAGATGCAGCCGCGGCTTGCGGCTGCCGGAGGCCAGGATCGCGCGCAACTGACGTCCGACGCCAGCGGGATTGATGCCGCGCGCGAAGCAGCGTTCGGCGAGCGCCACGTCATTCGCCTCGTCCTCGGGGAAGGAGCCGACGCGCAGCGCCTTCCAGGTCCTCTGGAAGCGCTTGATGTACTCGTCCTTGGTCTTCGGTGGCGGCGCCATCAGCAGCATCGCGACCTCGCGCGTCGGCGGCGGGATGCGCGGATTGCCGGTCGTCGACATGATCGATGTCAGCGAGCGCACGCGATGCGGAAAGGAGATCGCGATCTCCTGCGCGATCATGCCGCCCATCGACGCGCCGACCAGATGCGCCGACTTGATGTCGAGTGCGTCCATCACGCCGACCGTGTCCTTGGCCATGTCGAGCAGCTTGTAGGGCGCGGCGACGGGAATGTTGAAGAAGCGCAGCTTGAGCAGCTCAAACGGCGTCAGGCGGCGTCCGCCATGCAGCTTGCTCGACTGGCCGATGTCGCGGTTGTCGAAGCGGATCACGCGAAAGCCGCAGCTTGCGAGCTGTTCGCAGAACTCATCGTACCAGATGATCATCTGCCCGCCGAGGCCCATGATCAGCATGAGAGGAGGGGCCGCCGGGTCGCCGAAGATCTCGTAGCAGATGTCGATACCGTTGGCGCGCACGGTCTGCGGCGGCTGATGAGCATTTGCAGTCACGATGATCCCTCGTTCAAGGCCAACAGGCCATCTATGGCATGGTTCCGCCGACAGAGAGAAGCGGCCCCATGATCCTCCCGCATCGCAGCGATGACGTGCTATGACAGGTTGTGTTGAGTCTCCGCGTGGCCTGAAGGAGCGTGCCGATGGTGAACAAGTCCGGCGATCCGATCGCATTCTGGCAGCAGATGGTCGGTGAGATGCAGAAGAGCTTCACGGCCTTCACGCGATTGCGCCCGCTGGGCGCGGCCCGCTCATCCTCCGACGATCCTGCAACTGGTTCTGGAAACGGACAGAAGCCCATGGCCGATCTGATGGAAAACTACTTCGCCGGCATGAACGTGCCGAGCCGCGGTCAACTGACTGCGCTCAACGAGCGGCTGGCGTCGATCGAAGGCGAACTGGCGGAGACGCGGGCGCTGTTGAAGGAGCTGCTGGGCGCCGCGAAGGTGCCGCTGCCGGCATCGAAACCGCCGGTGGATCTCGCTCCCCAGTTGAATGAGATCAAGAGCTTGCTCGACGCGCTTCTCGCCGCATCCAAGGCGCAGCCGGTTGCGCCGGCTCCGGTCGACGTCACGCCTGAGCTCAACGAGATCAAGGCCTTGCTCAACGAGCTTGTTGCCACATCCAAAGCGCCGCTCCCCGGAACGAAGCCTGCCATCGATGTCACGCCCCAGTTGAGCGAGATCAAGGCGCTGCTCGACCAGATTCTGAAGGCGGCGCAGCCGTCCGGTCCTGCCCCGATGGCGTCCATCGAGGCGCAGCTGCGCGAGATCCGGGAGGTGCTCGACAGGGTGATGAAACCGTCGCCGCCGGCGGAACCAGAACCCGCGGCGGTCGAGACCGCGCCGGGAACGGCCGAGCCGGTCCGGCCCGGAAAGTCTCGCAACAAGAAGCATGGGGGCGGCCCTGATCGGGGCTCGCGCCAAGGCAATGATGCGCCGTCGGGCACTTGAGCGGGGACGGCCTTTCCCCCATCCTCCCTGGATGGTGCATTGCAACATTTTTGTTGCGATGCACTATGTGTGCTGGTATAGCTGAGTCACTCCGGTTTCATAAGGGACGGAGCGAGCCATAGCTCAGAAGCATTGAGGATGGAGACAGCCATGACCACCGAGACCAATACCGTGTTCGACACCGTCAAGGATGCCTTTGCGCCGGTGACCGACGCGTTCAAGAACCTGCAGACGATGGAAGTGCCGGAGTCCGCGCGGGAGTTCGTCAAGAAGACCGCGTCGACCGCCAAGGAGCGCGCTGCGGAGGCCCTCGCTGGCTCCGAGAAGGTGACGTCGGCGATCGAAACCGCCGTGTTCGACGGCGTGACCGAGGCCGGCAAGATCAGCCGCAACATCCAGCAGGCGCTGTATCAGGACACCGAAGCGTTCTTCGACGGCCTGGACAAGCTGGCGTCCGCGAAGTCGATCAGCGAAGCCGTTCAGATCCAGGGTGAGCTGGCCCGTGCCCGAGGCGAGGCGCTCGTCGCCCGCGCCAAGTCGACCAGCGAGTATGTCGGCAAGCTCGTCACCGAGGGTGCCAAGCTCGCGCAGGAGAACATGGCCAAGGCCTACAACAAGACCGCCTGATCGCCTCGCGCGTCAGTCGATCCATCTGCAAGGCCCGCTCCATGCGGGCCTTTTCTTTTGCGATCGGGCGAAACCGGCTAAAGCCTGCACCATGCCGCAGCCGCTGTCCCGCATCGTCCATGAGCTCAAGAGCGAGCCGTCGCGCACGGGCTCGCTGATCATCACCGTGTTCGGCGACGCCATCGTGCCGCGCGGCGGCAGCGTCTGGCTCGGCAGTCTGCTGGCCTTCTTGGAAGGGCTCGCGATCGACGGCAGCGTGGTGCGCACCGCGATGTCGCGGCTGACGGCGGAAGGCTGGTTCGAGCGGACGAAGAGCGGCCGCAACAGCTTCTATCGCCTGACCCGGCGCGGCGAGCAGACCTTTGCCGGCGCCACCCGCCACATCTACGATTCGCCGCCGGCGGAATGGAACGGCAGCTTCGAACTGCTGCTCATCGGCAGCGCTGATGACCGCGAGCAGGCGCGGATCGCGCTGCGCGACGCCGGCTTCGGCAGCCCGCTGCCGGGCGTGTTCGTGGCGCCCTCGAGCATCGCCGTGCCAGACGCGGTGGAGGGGGCGGTCCGCCTGCAGGCCTCCGCAGGCTCGGATATGGCGCGGCGGCTGGTCGCCGAGAGCTGGGCACTGGAGCGGACTGCGGAAGCCTATCGCAAGTTCAGCGCCTCCTTTGCGCCGCTCAAGGCCAGCATCGAACGCGGCGAGCCGCTGTCCGACGGCCAGGCCTTCACCGCCCGCATCCTGCTGATCCATCACTACCGCCGCATCGTGCTGCGCGATCCCTTGCTGCCGGCCGAGCTGCTGCCTGGGAACTGGCCGGGACGACAAGCGCGTGTGCTCTGCGGCGACATCTACCGGCTGCTGCTGCCGGGTTCCGAGCGATGGCTCGACGCTCACGCGACCAATGAAGAGGGGCCTTTGCCTGCGGCCGGCGCGACGCTGCTGCGGCGGTTCGCCGATGCTCATGAGGTGGGCTGATATATTACAGAATTCGATTGCACGGATAAAATCTCGTTATATATTGGCGGCAACCAAGTCCTGGGAGGACGCCGCCGCATGTACACGCAGGCGCTCAATTCGCCCGAGGAGGGCAGCTTCGCCGAGGACGCCGGACGCGCCTCGCGCTTTCAGGCGCGCATCGATGCCGAGGAGCGCATCGAGCCGAACGACTGGATGCCGTCGGCCTATCGCAAGACGCTGGTCCGGCAGATTTCCCAGCACGCCCATTCCGAGATCGTCGGCATGCTGCCCGAGGGCAACTGGATCACGCGCGCGCCGAGCCTGCGCCGCAAGGCGGCGTTGCTCGCCAAGGTCCAGGACGAATGCGGCCATGGGCTGTATCTCTACGCCGCGGCCGAGACGCTTGGCGCCTCGCGCGAGGAACTGGTCGACGCGATGCTGGCCGGCAAGGCCAAGTACTCCTCGATCTTCAACTACCCGACCTTGACCTGGGCGGATATCGGCGTGATCGGCTGGCTGGTCGATGGCGCCGCGATCATGAACCAGATCCCGCTGTGCCGCTGCTCCTACGGCCCCTATGCGCGCGCGATGATCCGCGTCTGCAAGGAGGAATCGTTCCACCAGCGCCAGGGCTACGAGATCATGCTCACGCTCTGCCGCGGCACGCCCGAGCAGAAGGCGATGGCGCAGGATGCGTTGAACAGATGGTGGTGGCCGGTGCTGATGATGTTCGGCCCGCCGGATCAGGCCAGCCAGCACAGCGACGCCTCGACGAAGTGGAAGATCAAGCGCTTCTCCAATGACGAGCTGCGCCAGAAGTTCATCGATGCCACCGTGCCGCAGGCGCAGTATCTCGGCCTGACGATTCCCGATCCCGCGATGACGCAGGACGAGCAGGGCCACTGGCGGCACGGTCCGATCGACTGGAACGAGTTCAAGCAGGTGCTGGCCGGCAACGGCCCGTGCAACCGCGACCGTATGGCGGCGCGCCGCAAGGCGCATGCCGACGGCGCGTGGGTGCGCGAAGCCGCGGCCGCCTACGCCGAGAAGCGCGCGCAGCGCCGGATGGCGCAGGCCGCCGAATAGACAAGGGAGAGCGAGATGGCGACGCCGAACACGCCGTTGTGGGAGGTCTTCATCCGCAGCCGCAACGGGCTCGCGCACAAGCATTGCGGCTCGCTGCATGCGCCGGACGCGACCATGGCGCTGCAGGCCGCGCGCGACCTCTACACCCGCCGCGGCGAGGGCCTGTCGATCTGGGTGGTGCCGTCGAGCGCCATCACCGCGTCCGATCCCGCCGACAAGGGCATGATGTTCGAGCCGGCGGAAACGAAGATCTATCGGCATCCGACCTTTTATGAAGTGCCCGAGGAAGTCGGACATATGTAGGTGCAACTCCTCATGGTGAGGAGGCGCGCAGCGCCGTCTCGAACCATGAGGCCCGATACGGCTCCTGGCCCATCCTCGAGACGCCCGCCTGCGGCGGGCTCCTGGAGGAGGTCAAATGCGTGGCTTCAGAGGCGAAACGTCATGACCGCCCCCTCGATCACTGTCTCCGAAACGCCGCTGGTGCTCTACACCTTGCGCCGCGCCGATGATGCGCTGATCCTCGGTCATCGCCTCTCCGAATGGTGCGGCCACGCGCCCATGCTCGAAGAGGACATGGCGCTGTCCAACATGGCGCTCGACCTGATCGGCCAGGCGCGCGAGCTCTATGGCTACGCGGCAAAGGTCGAGGGCCGCGACAATGACGAGGATAAGCTCGCTTATCTCCGGGACGTCAGGCAGTACCGCAACCTGCTGCTGGTCGAGCGTCCGAATGGCGATTTCGCGCACACGATGGTGCGGCAGCTGTTCTACGCGGCTTTCGCCGATCTGTATTGGCGCGGCATGATGGGCTCGACCGATGCGACGCTCGCCGCCATCGCGGCCAAGTCGGAGAAGGAATCCGCCTATCATCTGCGCCATGCCAGCGAGTGGGTGATCCGGCTCGGGGACGGCACCGACGAGAGCCACGCCCGCGCGCAGGCCGCGGTCGACGATCTCTGGGCGTACACCGGCGAGATGTTCAGCGTCGACGACTCCGAGCGCGGACTGATCGATGCCGGCATCGCGATCGACCCGACGATGCTGCTGCCGGAATGGCTGTCGATCGTCTCGCATGTCGCGCGCGAGGCGACCCTCGTGCTGCCTGAGAACGACTGGATGCAGCAGGGCGGCCGCGACGGCCGCCACAGCGAGCATCTCGGCCATCTCCTCAGCGAGCTGCAATACATGCAGCGCAGCTTCCCCGGTGCGACGTGGTAGTCGCCGACACCAGTCCTGCCGAACTCCGCCAGCGCGCCTGGGAGGCGGCGGCGTCGGTGGCCGATCCGGAAATCCCGGTGCTGACGATCGACGATCTCGGCGTGCTGCGCGAGGTCGAGGTGGTCGGGGAACGGGTGGAGGTCGCGATCACGCCGACCTATTCCGGCTGCCCGGCGATGAACATGATCGCGCTGGAGATCGAGCTGGCGCTGGAGCGCGCCGGCTTCCGCGAGGCCAGCGTGCGCATTGTGCTGTCGCCGGCCTGGACCACGGACTGGATGAGCGAGGAAGGGCGACGCAAGCTGCGGGAGTACGGCATCGCGCCGCCGCCGCCGTCGAGTGGCCGGCGCGCGCTGTTTGGTGTGGCCGAGGTGGCGTGTCCGCAATGCGGGTCTGATGACACCGAGCAACTCGCCGAGTTCGGCTCGACCTCGTGCAAGGCGTTGTGGCGCTGCAGATCGTGCCGCGAGCCGTTCGATTACTTCAAGTGTCACTGATGCTAAAGCCGTCATCGCGAGCGCAGCGACGCGATCCAGGGCCACGCCCGGAGCCCTGGATTGCTTCGTCGCTTCGCTCCTCGCAATGACGTGAGGATGGGTTCGATGTCGACAACGCCGCGCTTTCACCGTCTCGCCATCCGTGACTTGCGCCGGGAGGCACCGGATGCGGTGTCGCTGACGTTTGCCATTCCAAACGAACTCGCGGACGACTATCGCTTCGCGCCCGGACAGTATCTCACGCTGAAGACGACGCTCGGCGGCGAGGAAGTCCGGCGCTCTTATTCGATCTGCTCCGGCCCCGATGACAACGAGATCCGCATCGCCGTGAAGCGCGTCGATGGCGGCGCGTTCTCGAGCTTCGTCACCGACGAATTGAAGCGCGGCGACGAGATCGACGTGATGACGCCGACCGGACGTTTTGGCGTGGCGCTGGATCCTGCGGCGGCGCGCACCCATGTCGGATTTGCCGCTGGCTCGGGCATCACGCCGATCCTGTCGATCGTGAAGGCCGTGCTGGCGCGCGAGCCGGACAGCCGCTTCTTCCTGTTCTACGGCAACCGCACGACCGCCGGCATGCTGTTCCGCGAGCAACTGGAGGAGCTGAAGGATCGCTTCCTCGACCGCTTCTCGGTGTTCCACGTCATCTCCGGCGAGGAGCAGGATCTTCCGATCCTGCACGGTCGTCTCGACGGCGAAAAGGTGCGTATGCTCTTGCGCTCGCTGGTGCCGGCGGAGACGGTCGACCACGTTTTCATCTGCGGTCCGACCGGGATGAGCGAGGACATCGAGGCTGCCTGCCACATCCTCGGCATTGCCGACGAGCGCATCCACGTCGAGCGCTTCGTCTCCGGTGCGGGCGGCAAGCCGCGGCCGAGAGCTGTCGTGCCCGATACGGCGCCGCCCAAGGCGGTCGCCGCCCTGATCATCGACGGCAAGCGCCGCGAGGTCCCGGTCGCCGACGGCGAGGCCATCCTCGACGCCGCACTCCGCGCCGGCGTCGACCTGCCATTCGCCTGCAAGGGCGGCATGTGCTCCACCTGCCGCGCCAAGCTGGTCGAAGGCAAGGCCGAGATGGAGCTGAACTACTCGCTGGAGCCGTGGGAGCTCAAGGCCGGATTCGTGCTGACGTGCCAGGCCAAGCCGGTGACGGAGCGGGTGGTGGTGGATTACGATCATATGTGAGATGGCGATGTATGGAGCGGGACTCGTCGTTCGAGATGCGCCTTCGGCGCTCCTCACCATGAGGGGTGACAGCGCGGCGCACTCCCCAACTACCCCACCGGCCGCTTGTCCTTGATCCGTTTCGCCTTGCCGGCCGAGCGCTCCAGCGTGTCTGGTGCCACCACCTTCACCTTGGCGGTCAGGCCGATCGTGTTCTTGATGTGGATCGAGATCCGCTCGGCGTGCGCGCCGAGGCCGGTCTCGTCCCAGTGCTCCGGGCGCGACTCCGCGTAGATCGTCAGCTCGTCCATGCGGCCTTCGCGGGTCAGCTCCAGCATGAAATGGCCGCCGCACCATTCGGTCGACAGCAGGATCTCCTCGATCTGTGACGGGAACAGATTCACGCCGCGCAGGATGATCATGTCGTCGGAACGGCCCGTGACCTTCTCCATGCGGCGCATGCCCGGCCGCGCGGTGCCCGGCAGCAGCCGCGTCAGATCGCGGGTGCGATAGCGGATGACGGGAAAGGCCTCCTTGGTCAACGAGGTGAACACCAGCTCGCCGATCTCGCCGTCGGGCAGCACCTTGCCGGTGTCGGGATCGACGATCTCCGGATAGAAATGATCCTCCCAGATGTGCAGCCCGTCCTTGGTCTCCAGGCATTCCTGCGCCACACCCGGACCGATCACCTCGGACAGGCCGTAGATGTCGGTGGCGTCCATCGCGAACGCATCCTCGATCTCGGCGCGCATCGCATTGGTCCATGGCTCGGCGCCGAAGATGCCGATCTTGAGCGAGCTCTGCCGCGGGTCGAGCCCCTGGCGCTTGAACTCGTCGAGGATGGCCAGCATGTAGCTCGGCGTCACCGTGATGATGTCGGGCCTGAAATCATTGATCAACTGCACCTGCCGCTCGGTCATGCCGCCGGAGATCGGCACCACCGTGCAGCCGAGCTGCTCGGCGCCGTAATGGACGCCGAGACCGCCGGTGAACAGGCCATAACCATAGGCATTGTGGATGATCATGCCGCTGCGGCCGCCGGCAGCGCGGATCGAGCGCGCCATGACGGTGGACCAGGTCGCGATATCGTTGCGGGTATAGCCGACCACGATCGGCTTGCCCGTCGTGCCCGACGAGGCATGCACCCGCACCAGTTGCTCGCGCGGCACGGCGAACATGTTGAACGGGTAATTGTCGCGCAGGTCCGTCTTGACCGTGAACGGAAACTTGGCGAGGTCGGCGAGCTCGCGGAAGTCGGAGGGATGCACGCCAGCCTTGTCGAAGGCGCGACGGTAATGGGCGACGTTGTCATAGGCGTGCGTCAGCGACCAGGCGAGGCGCTTGGTCTGCAGCGCCATGATTTGGTCGCGCGAGGCGCGCTCGGTGTCGTCCATCTCGGGTACGTAGCTGCCGGCCGGTTGAGGTTTGCTCGATGTCATCGTGTCAGTCCTCCGGCGGAGCCGTGGGGGTCGGCACCAGCGTGCCGCCGATGCTGCGGGAATGGCCGCGAAACTCCGCGATCACGGTGTCTTCAGCGGTGACGCGAACGTCGTAGATGCCGGAGCGGCCGCTGCGCGACACCTCGCTGGCGCGGGCGGTCAGCACATCGCCGAGCTTGCCCGGCCGGATGAAGCTGATACTGCCCTGGGCCGCCACGGTGCGGTCATTGTGGGAGTTGCAGGCGAACGCGAACGCGGAATCGGCCAGCGTGAAGATGAAGCCGCCATGGGCGATGCCGTGGCCGTTGACCATGTGCGGCTGGATGGTCATGCGCAGCGTAGCGCAGCCCGGGCCGATTTCGATGATCTGCATGCCCAGGCCCTGGCTGGCGCGATCGTCCTGCCACATGGCGTCGGCGCAAGCGCGGGCGAGCGCGTCGGGGGAGAGCGGGGCCGCGCCACTCACCGGCGAGCCCCCGGCGGCGAACAGGCCAAGATCGGCGCATGAGGATGCGCTGGTGACACCACGGCATTCTCTCCCGTTGATGCTTGTTGGAACAAGCATTCTGAACTAGTTAAGCTCGATATCGTGGCGAATAATCCGCGCGCGTCAAGCGAAAGCGGTGCTTGCGCAGCCCGCGTGCCGCCGCCTCTTTTCCGCAACCAGAAGGACTCCTGCGCGTGCCGGAAGCTGCTGATGTCGCCGTCGTGACCGGTCTCGGTATCGGCCTGGTCTATGGCGTGGTGGGGCTGCTCAGCGGCTTCTGCATGATGAGCAGCCTGCGCGGCTGGTGGGCCGACGGCGACAGCCGCCTGGTGCGAAGTTACGCCCTGGCGATGGGCATCGCCATCATAGCCACACAGCTGCTCGCGGCCAACGGCGCCGTCGATCTCGGCAAGTCGATCTATCTGCAGCCGACCTTCTCGGTGCCGCTGATGTTCGCCGGCGGTGTCCTGTTCGGCTACGGCATGGTGCTCGCCAATGGCTGCGGCTCGCGCGCGCTGGTGCTGCTCGGCCGCGGCAATCTGCGCTCCTTCGTTGTCGTGACGGTGCTGGCGATCGCCGCCGAGATGACCTTGAAGGGCCTGATCGCGCCGCTGCGCATCGCGCTGATGCAGGGCTCGCAGACCACGGCGACCGCGACGTCGCTGCCGGCCGTGCTCTCGGTCGGTGGCCTGCATGGTGCAGCGGCGCGGCTGCTGCCGGCGCTCGCGCTCGGCGGCGCGCTGATCGTCTTCGCCTTTGCGCATGCGCCCTTCCGGCGCGCGCCCGGCCAGATGCTCGCGGGCCTCATCGTCGGCCTGCTGATCGCGGCCGGATGGTTCGCGACCGGCTATCTCGGCGCGGACGATTTCAACCCCGTGCCGGTGGCGTCCCTGACCTTCGTCGCGCCGATCGCCGATGCCCTGCAATACATCATGCTGTCGACCGGCTCGACCGCGAATTTCGGCATCGCCACCGTGGCCGGGGTGCTCGCCGGCAGCCTCGTTACCGCCGTGGCGACGCGCCGCTTCAAGCTCGAGGGCTTTCATTCGCCGCAGCATATGCTGCGCTCGGCGGGCGGCGCCGCGCTGATGGGCATCGGCGGCGTGATGGCGCTGGGCTGCTCGGTCGGGCAGGGGCTCACGGGACTGTCGACCCTGGCGCTGCCCTCGTTCGTCGCCATCGCCGGCATCTTCATCGGCACGGCGGCCGGCCTGCGCGGAGCGTTGCGCGTCAGGCCGCTGAAGATCGAGCCGCAGGCGGCGCGTTGATCACTCCGCCGCGCGCGTGACGATGCGGATCTCCGACGTCAGCGTCCGGTGCACCGGGCATTTGTCGGCGATCTCCATCAGCTTCCTGCGCTGCTCCTCATCGAGCGCGCCGTCGAGGTGGATCTCGCGGTCGAGCTGATCGATCAGCCCGACCTTGGTCTCGCATTCCGCGCAATCTTCCGCATGGATCTTGCTGTGGCGCAGGGTGACCGTGATGCGGTCGAGCGGCAGGGATTTGCGGTCGGCATAGAGCCGCATCGTCATCGAGGTGCAGGCGCCGAGCGCCGCGAGCAGCAGGTCGTAGGGGCCCGGGCCGGTATCCTGGCCGCCGACGGAGAGCGGCTCGTCAGCGGTGAGATGATGCGGGCCGAGCGCGATGCTCTGCTGCAGCTTGCTCGACCTGGTCTCGCGCACGATCACGTCGCGCGGGCCATCCGCGGGCGCGGGCTCGGCGGCCGCCGGCGCGACGTAACGGCCGGCCCAGCTCGCGATCACCTCGGCGATGTAGGCGGCATCCTCTTTCCCGCTGATGAGATGATCGGCGTGATCGAGCGAGATGAAGCTCTTGGGATGCCTGGCGGCGACGAAGATCTTCGTTGCGTTGTCGATACCGACGGTGTCGTCGAGGGGCGAGTGCATCACCAGCAGCGCCTTGTGCAGATGCTTGATCTTGTCGAGCAGGCGCTGCTCGGCGATGTCGTCGAGGAAGGAGCTGCTGATCCGGAACGGGCGCCCCGCGAGCGAGACCTCGGCCGAGCCGTCGCGGCGGATCGCCTCGAGTCGGTCCTTGAACAGCGCCGTCACATGGGCCGGATCCGACGGCGCCGCGATCGTCACCACCGCCTTCGCATCGGGGATGTCGCCGGCCGCGGCCAGCACGGCGGCGCCGCCGAGGCTGTGGCCGATCAGGATGGCCGGCGCCTGTCGCGTTTCACGCAGATGATTGGCGGCGCGGACGAGGTCGGCGACGTTGGAGGAGAACGTCGTGTTGGCGAAGTCGCCTTCGCTGGAGCCGAGGCCGGTGAAGTCGAACCGCAGCACGGCGATGCCATGCGCCGTCAGCGCCATGGCGATGCGCCGCGCGGCGTGGGTGTCCTTGCCGCAGGAGAAGCAATGCGCGAACAGCGCGTAAGCGCGCGGCGCGCCGCCGGGCAGATCGAGCGCGGCAGAAAGCTTGTCGCCGCTGGCGCCTTCAAACTGGAAACGTTCGGTCGGCATGATGTGGTCCCCATTTGTTGCGTCTTCACGGCCGCTCGAGGCGACGACACCGCATCGTCTCACATCGTCATACAACAGATATGGCCATACGCGCAGACATGATGGCGCATTCTCGCGGCCCGCACGGCCCGAGCTTTGCGGCTATTCGCCCTCTTGAAACGAGAGGGCGCAGGGAAGGCCGGGAGCCTGCCGCCCCCATGGCCCGCCTGCGGAAAAAATGCAGGCGGCAGAACCACAGGTTCGGCTGAGGACATCCCGGCCTTCCCTGCGCAATGGTTGGAACGGCTTATACGCGCTCTCTCCGGGGAACGGCTGTCTTGCCCCCGTCATCGCGATGCGCGTCAACCGCACCACGACTTGACGCCAGCACCGCGGCGCCGAGACCACACGATTTCACCGTGCGCACCGGATCGTTCGTCCGCATGGACAACCATGCTGCGACCCGTTGCGCCCACCGCATCCCGCGCTCCACGTCCGTGACGATCGCGATACGCCCCTCTGCAACGAGGCGGGACGGTGGGAGTAAATCACGATTTTCAGAAATTGGCAAGGGGAATGTTTTGGGATGCGAGCTTTGGCAATAGCGGCAATACCGCCCGGGTGCCAAGGCTATCCGCGAGCGGAGTTTTGCGCTCACCTGTCTCCTCATCGTCATGGCCGGGCCAAGCCCACGGCTGTCCGGTTCAGCTTCCGCATATTGCGAGGCTCAACTGTTGTGGGTTTTTGGCAAGTTGGGGTGG
>NZ_JBNPUE010000030.1:0-38879 GCF_051168015.1 Bradyrhizobium sp. HKCCYLRH3061 | reverse complement strand
AACATTCAACGCCATCTCCAAGAGCCGCCAAGAAAACGAGAATACCAAGCGCTAATTTGGTAAGTTAGCGCCAATGGCGGCGTCCCCTCACCCTGCTCCTCTGGTCATGCGGCGATCCAGGCGTGGGCCTCGGCCGCCTCGGACAGCGAAAACACCCTGGTCGTTGCCGGCATCATGAACGCGAAGAGACGTACCGCCGTCCGGATCCATTCGATGTCGGTCACGACCGCGATCCTGTCCCAGCGCATCAGATGCTCGATGCCGATCTTGAAGTCTTCCCACATTGCGCCGGCATCGAGCGTGAAATCCTTGCCGGTCTCGTAGTATAATCGAAGAGTCCGGTTGGCTTGAAGTCCGGCGAGCACGGCGGGCGCCAGCACCTTGTCATAGTCCTCCTTCGTCACCCGGCCGCTGCAGCGGAACCCGACGACCTGGTCTGGAAAGTTCGTGAGCTGCTCGATCATGGCGTCCTCCTGTCGTTTTGTTGTGAAACCGAGGGGTTCGATCACGACGCACTCGATCTTGACCCTGCGATCTCGACCTTGCAGAGACTGGTTTGGCGGACCTGGCATCGGCTCGGTAGCTTTAGCGTCAGTCTCTCTGCGCGCTTGTCCGAGCGACCGTCAGATCCAACGCCCGCGCTGGATCTTGATCCGGCCGGCCAGTATCCCGGCTGCTGTCCCTCGATCGCGAAACGGCTCCATCTCGCCACCGACTTGCAGCCAGTCGACGGCACCCGCGACATCATCTCGCTGTCCTCCGCCTGCGCCCTACAGACCGAGACGTCCAGCCAGGCCGGAAGTCCGGCCGGGATCCGGTAACGTGCGGATGCAGTCGATCCGTCTTCGCGCGGGCCGCAAGGCGCTCGGTTGGTGTTTCCTTGTTGACCATGCCCATGGCGCTGACTCCCCACCGTTGGTCGCCCCCTGACGTGAAACGCACTTCGCGACATCCGGTTGCCGTTTCAGTACCGGATGCGTCAGATGTGGCCACAGGACGCGCCGGCCGCCGCAACGATTCTGCGGAGTCGCCCCTCGCCGAGGCGTCGGGTCGACACGGGGCTCGCCGCATGTCCGTCGTTCATCCCGCACACAACGCGTGGCCTGCCGCCGGCGATGGGGAGAGCACCGGCAGCAGGCTCCGTATCGGCGCGTCAGCCGATCGGGACCGCAACAAAATGGGTATTGGCGGCGGACTTGACCCGCATCAGCACGTCGCGCTTGCCGGCGGACCTTGCCTCCGACAATGCGTTGCGCAGTTCGGCGACGGTGCCGATGGTCCTGCCACCGACATCGAGAATCACATCGCCGGACTGCACACCGTGCTCCGCCGCCGGGCCGTCGGGATCAACGGCGGTGACAACGACCTTGTTCCCGGCGCCCGCCACGTCCTCTGCGGGCGCGACTGACAGACCGAGATGTGGCACGCCGCGAGCCGTGCCGTTGTCGTGATCGTCGGAACTGGCCTGCTTCTCCTGCTGGTTCGGCATGTTCGCAAGCGTCACAGCGATGGTCCGGGACTCACCCTTGCGAAGGATGTCGAGCTTTGCCGAGCTTCCGGGGGCCATCGCCGAAATCCGGCCCGCCAGGGCGCGCGAGTCCTTGATGGCTTCACCGTTGACGGCCGTAATGACGTCGCCAGGTTCAATCCCGGCTTTCGCCGCCGGCGTATCCGGCTTTGCTTCGTCGACCAGCGCGCCGGCGGCGTTCTTCATGCCGAGGCCTTCTGCGATACCTGCCGTCACCGGCTGGACCTGCACGCCGAGCCAGCCCCGGGTGACCACGCCCTTGTCCTTGAGCTGGGCAACGATCATCTTGACCGTCGGCGCAGGTATATCGAAGCCGATGCCGACCGAGCCGCCTGTGGGCGAATAGATCGCGGTGTTGACGCCGATGACATCGCCGTTGGTATCGAAGGTGGGACCGCCCGAATTGCCCTTGTTGATCGGCGCATCGATCTGGATGTAGTTGTCATAGGGGCTCGAGCTGAGCTCGCGGCCTTCCGCCGAGACGATGCCCGCCGTGACGGTGCCCCCGAGGCCGTAGGGATTGCCGACCGCCACGACCCAGTCACCGACGCGCGGCGTTTTGCTGTCCAGGTTGACATAGGTGAAGTCCGACTTGCCTTCGACCTTGATCAGCGCGACGTCGGTCTTCGGGTCGGTCCCGATGACCTTGGCGGTATAGGACTTGCCGTCGTCGGTGGTGACCTGCACCGACTTGGCGTGGTCCACGACGTGGTTGTTGGTCACCGCGTAGCCGTCGGCCGAAATGAAGAATCCCGAGCCAACTCCCGTAATCATCTGGTGGCGACGCATCTTGCCTTGCGGGCCGTCGGCGAATCCGTATTGGCGGAAGAACTTCTCGAACGGCGTTCCCTGCATGGACGGCTCCCCGTTCGGCCCCAGCATGTCGGTCTCGTCACCTTCGTCGACACTGACGCGGACGGAGATCACCGCGGGCCTGACCTTGGCGACCAGATCGGCGAAGCCAGTGGGGCCCTGCTCGCCCTGGGAAGGCGCCGCCGCCCAGGCCTGATCGATCAGGCGGCCATAGCCGAGCGGTCCTGACAGCGCGATCGCCGAACCGATCACGGCAGCCGATCCGAGCAAAGTCAGGCGCCGCGCGGGCATGCTCCTGCGGCGAGGTTGTTGATTGCTGTCCGACATGGATTGTCTCCTTCGAGATGTTGCGCCTCACGGCGTTGCACGAAGGAGTAACGCTCGTCAGATTACTACGTCCTGTCCGACGAATTAATTCATCCTTTCGGCGAGATGAATTCGTAGTAAGGCGGCATGCGCTGCCGAAGCACAGAAAGATGAACTGTTCGGCTGCGATCGCCCGGCGGACTGCGGCGTTCGGCATAGAAGGGCTCTTAGGTGAAATGGAGCGATCGATGGCCAAAGATGCAACATCGCCAACAGCCGCCGCAGCTACGGCACTGACGCGGCGCGACTTTCTCTACGTCGCCACCGGAGCATTCGCCGGTGTCGGCGCAATCGCATCGTTGGTGCCGATGGTGGCGCAGATGGACCCGGATGCCTCCACCCTCGCCGCAGGCGGGCCGGTCGAGTTTGACGCCTCCAAGCTGCAGCCGGGGCAGCAGGCGGTGGTGCGGTGGCGCTCAAGGCCGATCTTCATCGTCAACCGTCCGCCCGAGGCGCTCAGGACCTTGCAGGACGCGAACCTCGTCGCGCGCCTCTCGGATCCTGGGTCGAAGGCCATGCAGCAGCCTCCTTACGCGACCAATTGGCATCGCTCGATCGAACCCAGATACGGCGTTCTCGTCGGGATCTGTACGCATCTCGGCTGCATCCCGCTGTTCTATCCCGACCCAAGCACACAGATCCCGGTAGCGGGATGGAGCGGCGGATATTTCTGTCCGTGTCACGGTTCCAAATACGATCTGGCGGGACGCGTCTTTGCCGGCGTTCCCGCACCCTACAATCTTCCGGTGCCGCCCTATCGGCTCATCAACGACGGCACAATAAGGATCGGCGAGAACCCGCCCGATGTGAGCTGGGACTTCGACTCCGTTACGCAGGTCTAGTAGGCAGATCTAGAACGCCGCCGGCATTCGCGTCTTTTGTCCGCGGCCTCGGGAGCGCCCCCACATTGCCCGCATACGCTGAACTCGCCTCCAGCTGGCGTCGGTTCGACTAATGGCAGCAGCCGGGGGTCATGACGGCATCGAATACCCTATTCGACGATGTCTTCTTCGCCGCCAGCGCCTGCCTGCAGATCAGTGAGCTCCGCAGCTCGTTCCGAGAGTCTCCTCAGCAGCATGTCCAATATCTGTGCGTGTTCATCGCTCAGACACGCTGCCAAGTCTCTGTTGTACGCCTTGGTTATCCGTTGCGCCTGCTCGTACAGGGCCTGTCCCGTGTCCGTCAGGGAAAGTGCCAAGAGTCGCTTATTTTTGGGGAGCCTTGCCTTCGCAACGATTCCGCTGCCCACGAGCCTACCGACCCCTCGACTTGCAGGCTCCAGCTCGATGTCGGCGACTTCGGCGAGTTCGCTCAGGCTTATGCCGGGACGTTGCGCGAGGTAAGCAAGAATGCGCCAGTCGCGCCGACCGATCCCCAACTCCCGTCGTAGCATGATGCCCGCGCCCCGCGCGGCGAGCTTTCCAAGATTATAGATACGAAACGCGAGATACTCGTCAATGTTTGACGGATCCTTCAAATTGCTCATGACGTTCCGGCTGAGGGTGGAGGATGGCGGATGAGGTGACGTTTTCGAAACATACCGTCGTTTGACAATCTCCAACAGCAGCATTGTGCATCGCAGAACACATTTGATTTGGTCAAACGTTCGTCGACCATTGACGCTGAGCCGAAAGACACACATCAACGATCGAGCCGCGTCCCTAAATGGACCAAGCTGATAAAGGTGGCGACGGCCACAGGCCCCCCTGCTATCAGCAACCTCGAAAATGTCCGGTGTTCAGATGCAAGCAATCGAAACTGGCATAGTGAGACTAGTTGCTTCTACAATTGCGGCCTGTGTTCTGCTGTGGGGAAATCCCTCCGCGGCAGATGAGATGAAGGTGACTTTGCTCGGAACCGGCACACCGACTCCACGGATCGGAAGCTTCAGTGCGTCAACACTCGTCGAGGCCGGACCCGAGAAATTGCTGTTTGATATGGGGCGGGGCTCGACCATTCGCCTCTTCCAGAAGCGAATTCCGCTCGGCGCCATCACCGCTCATTTCATCACGCATCTCCACTCCGACCATATTGTCGGCTTGCCTGATATGTGGCTCAGCGGCTGGATCGGAACGCCCTGGGCCTCACGAAAATCACCGATGGTGATCTTCGGGCCGGCCGGAACCGTCGCAATGACGCAAAACCTGACCAAGGCGTTCTCGGAGGATATTCGCATTCGCGAGGATGACGAACATCTGCCGCCGGAAGGCGTGGCATTTAATGCGCACGACATTCAGCCCGGACTCGTCTATGAGAAGGGCGGCGTGAAGGTCACGGCGATTGAGGTCAACCACGGTGAGAAGATCAAGCCAGCCTTCGGCTACGTGATCGAGTACGGCGGCAAGAAAGTCGTTCTATCGGGTGACACCAAATATGACGAGCGAATCGTGAACGCCGCGAAGGGCGCCGATCTGCTGGTTCACGAGGTCGCAATCATCGAACCTGATCTCGTGAAGGATTATCCCTCTTATCGTGCTATCGAAGCCCATCACACTTCACCGGAGGAAGCCGGGCGGATCTTCTCGCTCGCAAAGCCGAAGCTGGCGGTCTATTCGCATGTCGTATTCGCGACGGTGAAGCCGGTGCAGGATGTGCCCGAGGAGGCGCTGCTTCGGCGCACCCGCGCGACGTACCAGGGTCCATTAGTCATCGGACACGACCTGATGTCCTTTTCCGTCGGAGACGGCGTGTCGTCCTATAGTCCAGATGGGGAGCCCATGAAGCCGTTGATGGGCGATGGCCAGCGCTGATAACCACACTTGGTGACGATCTGACTGTGAAACTGCTTGGGGAACTATCCTCCCTCTGAAACTCAGATGCGAGCGCTGCGCTCATGTCCCGTGGGCAAAGGCGCGTGTTATCGCCCGCTGCGCGTATTCTCATTGAACGGTGATCCCCGCCGACAAAGGCTCTGAATGTTGGCGTTCGGGACAAGCGCGAGCTGCACAAACTCGTTACGGGCCTCACCAGGCGTATTTGACTTCCGGGGCATGCCGCACCTCCATTTAGGGGTGACAAGCTCGGCGGGTGAGCCAGGGGCTTCAATCAATCTGACCTTAGGCGGGCAACGCCTGGTCTATACCGGGCCTCAAGCAGCCGTCCTCGTTCACGACGCCTTGGTTCGATCTGCTCCCATAGGGCAGCGTTCCTTCCGCGCTGCGCTACGATGACCTTTTCGAGCTTGGCAAAAGGCGCGTTCCCCAACAAATGGCGGACGTCACCCAGTTCCTGCAACCTGCCTAGGGGCCGGCCGTCTTCGGAGAAGCGAGTAACGGCAGACTGTCGCACTTCGGCCACGCTCTCGGACCGCTCCCTGGCCTTTACGTCCGCCTGGCAGGCTTCAAAGGAAACCGGTGCCTCGGGAAGCCAATGCCAGTCGTCTCAGTCTCCTGGGCCCGCGCTGGGGCCTGTCACCTATAGTTTTCGGGATCGGAAGAACTGACGCCTCGTCGCGGCAGAAATCTCGGTTACATGCCTCGCGCTCTCTGCCGCGTCGACCTTCTCGCGTCGCTGCTCCGGGTGCGGCTTTTATCAAGGCGTTCGTGCTAGCCCGACGCCAATTGCTTTTCCACCGCCTTGTGATCCTGCGCGAGGCCGGCGGCGATGCCCTTGGCCATGTCGCCGACATAGATGTCCTCCTCGCCGGTCTCGTAGCCGTCGAGAATTTCCTTGGCGGCCTCGGCCGGCGTCATCTTCGGGATCGGCAGGCCGGCCGTCATGCGCGTGTCGACGGCACCGGGCAGCGCGCCGGCGACGTGGACGCCCTTCGGCGTCAGTTCGCCGCGCAGTCCTTGCGTGAGGCTCAGCGCCGCGGCCTTCGAGGCGCAATAGGAGCCCATCAGCGGCAGGTTCACCCGCGCCAGGATGGTCAGGATGTTGAGCACGGCCCCCTGGTTCTTGATCAGCACCGGCGCGAAGGCGCGCGTCAGCCGCAACGGCGCGAGGTAGTTGATCTCGATCTCCTCCGTGGCGATGGCGAGATCGGGCGCGAGCATGAACGCAGTGTTGTGATTGACGCCGGCATTGTTGATCAGCAGCGTCGCGTCGGAAGCCTGTGCGGCGGCGGCTGCCGCGTCCCCATCGCTGGTGACGTCGAGCTTCAACGGCACGACCCTGTCGGACGCCGTGAGCGCGCAGACGTCGCGGGCGGCGGCATAGATCTTCGCAGCGCCGCGGGCGAGCAGCTCGGCGATGAGCGCCTTCGCGATGGCGCCGGTGGCGCCGGTGATGACGACGACGGAGTCCTTGATCGAAGCACTCATGCGGCTGATCCCTGCTGCTGGGGTTGCTCACGGGGCGAGGTGTCGTCGAGCCAGCCCGGCTCGACATCGGGGAACGGAATGGCGGCCAGGAGCTGGCGCGTATAGGCGTGTTGCGGATGGGAGAAGATGCGGCCGACCGGGCCGTGCTCGACCACCTCGCCGCCCTTGAGAATGGCGACCTCGTCGCAGAGCACGCGGATCACTGAGAGATCATGGCTGATGAAGACCACGGTCAGCCCGAGCCTGGCGCGCAGCTCCTTCAACAGCATCAGGATGTGCGCCTGGGTCGAGACGTCGAGCCCGGAGACGATCTCGTCGGCGACGATGAAGTCAGGCTGCAGCGCCAGCGCGCGTGCGATGCCGGCGCGCTGGCGCTGGCCGCCGGAGAGCTCGTGCGGATAACGGTCGACGAAGGCTGTCGGCAGGCCGACGAGATCGAGCAGCGCGGCGGCGCGGTCGCGGCGATCGCGCCGGCCTTTCAACTGTCCATAGACCTCGAGCTGGCGCGTCAAGGTGACCGCGAGCGGCAGGCGCGGATTGAGCGAGGATTGCGGATCCTGGAAGATCATCTGGATGCGCGCGCGCAAGGGGCGCAGCGCGGCTTCCGACAGATGGCTGATCCCGATGCCGTCGAACTGGATGCCGCCCGACGTCGGCTCCAAGAGCCGCACCAGCAGCCGGCCCAGTGTGGTCTTGCCCGAACCGGATTCGCCGACGAGGCCGAGCACCGCGCCGCGCGAAACGGCGAGATCGACCGACTTGATGACGTCGCGCATGACCGGCTTGCCGAACAGCGATTTCGATCGCGCCGGATAGGCGAAGCCGAGCTGGCCGGCGCGCAGCAGGATCTCGCTCATGCCGGCCTCCCCGCCGCGAGCTGATCGAGCCTGTGCGCCTCGGCCCACAGGCTTTCGATCAGCGCCGGAGGCACCGGCTTTAAACTATCCGCGGGACGGTCGGCGCGCGGCGTTGCCGCCAGCAGCGCGCGCGTATAGGCGTGGTGCGGCTTCACCAGCACGTCCGAGGTCAATCCATCCTCGAGCACGCGGCCGGCATGCAGAACGGTCATGCTGCGGCAGACCTTGGCGACGACGCCGAGATCGTGGGTGACGAACAGGATCGCCGCGCCGTGGCGCTGGCGCATCCGCTCGACCAGTTGCAGCACCTGGCGCTGCACGGTGACGTCGAGCGCGGTGGTCGGCTCGTCGGCGATGACGAGCGACGGGTCACAGGCGAAGGCCATCGCGATCAGCACGCGCTGGCGCATGCCGCCGGACAGCTCGTGCGGATAGAGATGCAGCACACCGGCGGGATCGTGGATCGCGACCTCGGCAAGCAGCTCGGCGGCGCGATCGCGCGCGGCACGCTTCGACAGCTTCAGATGCAGCTGCAACACCGCGCATATCTGCGCGCCGATACGCCGGACCGGGTTGAGCGACGTCATCGGATCCTGCGGGATCAGCGCGATGCGCCGTCCCAGCAGGTCGCGGCGCTGCTTGTCCGGCATCGCCAGGAGGTCGCGACCCTCGAAGCTCACGCGGCCGGCCGTGATGGCGGCCTTCGCCGGCAGCAGGCCGAAGATGGTGCGGCCGACCATCGACTTGCCGGCACCGGATTCGCCGACGAGCCCGCGGACCTCGCCGGCCTCGACGCGCAAGGAGACGCCGCGCAGCACATTGGCGGCGCCGATCGCGACGTGGAGATTGTCGATGTCGAGCACGGCACTCATCGGCGCTGCACCGGATCGAGCGCGGCGCGCAGGCCGTCGCCGAGCAGGTTGAAGCCGATCACGCTGACGATGACGGCGCCGATCGGCAGCGCCATGATCCAGGGCGCCTGGTAGACGATCTGCCGTCCCTCGGTGATCATGCCGCCCCAGCTCGCGGTGTCGCCGGTGACGGAGATGCCGACGAAGGACAGGATGACCTCGACCAGGATAGCTATGCCCATCTCGACCGCCAGCAACGTGACGATCAGCGGCACGAGGTTGGGCAGGATCTCGAGCCGCAGCGCCTGCGCGCGGGTGAGGCCGAGCACCCGGGCCGCGGCGGCGTAGTCGCGCGCAAGCTGGGCCTGCGTTTCGGCTCTGGTGATGCGGGCGAAGCGGGTCCAGTCGACGACCACGATCGCAGCAATGACCGAGGTGAGGCCGGCGCCGATGACGGCGGCGAGCACGATCGACAGCAGCACCGGCGGGAACGCCATCCAGACGTCGATCAGCCGCGACACCAGCTGATCGATCCAGCCGCCGAAGGCGCCGGCAATCAGGCCGAGTGCGATGCCGATGACCGCAGCGAGCAGCGAGGCGATCAGCGCGACGGAGACCGCAGTACGCGCGGAATATATCAGGCGCGACAGCACGCAGCGGCCGAGGCTGTCGGTGCCCAACGGAAACGCCGCCTCGCCGCCGCGCATGAAGGCCGGCGGCAGCTGCGCCGACATCAGATCCTGCTCGGCCGGATCATGCGGCGCGATGACCGGGGCGAACAGCGCGATGAGCAGCAGCAGCGCGACAAGGCCGCCGCCGATCCACAGCCGCGCGCCGCCGCGTGAGAGAGCGCTGCGCCAGCGCGACGGCTGGGCCGTGATCGGGCCAGAAAGAACCAGGTCAACCATGGCGCAGCCTCGGATCGAGCAGCGCCACCAGCAGGTCGACGGCGAGATTGAGAGCGATGAACAGGACGGCGAAGGTCAGGATCAGCCCCTGGATCAGCGGGAAGTCGCGGTTGATGACGGCATCGATCGCCATGTTGCCGATGCCCTCGTAGGAGAAGATGCGCTCGACCAGCACGGTGCCGCCGAGCAGCAGGGTGATCTGCACGCCTGAGAGCGCGACCGTCGGGATCAGCGCGTTGGGGAACACCTCGCGCTGCAGGATCGTGGTGCGCGAAAATCCGCGGGTGCGGGCGATCTGGGCGTAGTCCTGGTCCTCGGCCTCTGCGAGCTGCGCCTTGAGGAGACGCGCGACCAGCGCGGCGAAGGGCAGCGCGAGCGCCAGCGACGGCAGCAACATATGGCGCAAGAGATCGGCGGCGACGTCGAGGCGCAGGGTGAGCAGGCTCTCGATCAGATAGAAGTGGGTGCGGAAGGCCACGGCAAGCTGCGGATCGAGCCGGCCGGAAATCGGCAGCAGCGGCAGCAGCACGCCGAAGCCGAGCAGCAGGATCAGGGCCCACAGGAAATCAGGAATGGCGAGAAAGAAGCCGTTGGCGGTGTCGAGCAGCCATTCGGCGCGGGTGCCGCGCGTGAGGCTGCCGACCAGCGCCACGGCTCCGCCCATCACGAGCGCCATGATCACCGAGAGCGCTGCGAGCTCAAGGGTCGCCGGCAGCCGCGCGCCGACCAATTCGAACACCTGCTGGCGCAGGCTGATCGAGCGGCCGAAATCGCCCGACGCGACTTGGCCAAGCCAGGTGATGAACTGCGACAGCAGCGGCTGATCGAGGCCGTAGAGCGCGCGCAGCCGCGCAATGTCGGCCGGCGAGGCGCCGGGCGGGATCATCATCGCGATGGGATCGCCGGGCACCACGCGCAGCAGCACGAACACGATGGCGCCGACGCCGAGCAGGGTCGGCGGGATCAGAGCGAGGCGCTTGAGAATGGCGCTCCAGCGCATCGCCCGACTCCGTCTCAGCCCTGGGTCACGAGCTGCGGCAGGATCATGCCGTTGGCCTGCGGCACCACCTTGAGGCCCTTCTTGTGCACGATCGGTTGGACGTATTGCAGCAGCGGGATCACCTCACCCTCCTCGGCGATGTATTTGTCGACCGCTTTCCAGCCGGCGATGCGCTTGGCCTCGTCCTTCTCGCCCCACAAGGGCCCGATGCGCTCGATCAGGTCCTTGCCCTTCCAGGCTGAATGTGGCGACGGGCCGAACATCGCAAAGCCGGTCGAGGTCGTGGGATCGCCGATCGCGTTGCCCCAATTGTAGAACGCCGCCGGCGCCAGCGCGTGGCGGGCGCGCAGCTCGAAATGCTGCGCGATCTCGTAGACCTCGATGTTGGCCTCGATGCCGATCTTGCGCCACATGCCGGCGATCGCCTGGACCATTTCGTAGTCCTTCGGCTTGAAGCCGCGCGTGGTCTGGATGGTGAACTTGACCGGCTTAGCGGCCGAGTAGCCGCTCTGGGCGAGCAGGCTCTTGGCGAGCTCCGGATCATAGGCGACCTTGATCGAGGGATCGAAGGCGGCGTAGCCCGGAGCTTCCAAGGTATCGATCGGCACGCCATAGCCGCGCAGCAGCTTGTCGACGATCGCCTTCTTGTCGATGGCGTGGTTGGCGGCGAGCCTGATGTTGCGGTCGAGCATCGGATCGATGTCGGTAAGGAAGATCATTCCGATGTCGGAGATCGGCTGCGTCAGGCCTGCCAAATTCGGCTTGGCCTTGAGGCGGTCGAACTCTTCATAGGGAATCTCGAAGGTGATGTCGGAGCCACCGGACTCGATCTCGGCGACGCGGCTGGTCGGATCGGTGACGAACTTGAAGACGACGGTCTCGAACGCCGGCTTCGGCCCCCAATAGCCGGGATGCGCCTTCAGCCGCAGGAACGCGTTGCGCTCGAAGGCATCGACCTTGTACGGGCCGGAGCCGATCGGCGCCTTCTCAAAGCCCTCCGCGCCGACCTTCTCGTAATAGGCCTTGGGCAGCACGTAGCCGGTGAGGAACGCCATCCATTTGAACAGCACCGGCTCGAACTCTACCACGTCGGCCGTGATGGTCTGGCCGTCGATCTTGAAGTTGTTGATCTTCGACCAGACGAACTGGATCGGGTTGCCGCCCTTCGGATCGGCGGCGCGGGTCAGCGACCACACCACGTCCTCCGGCGTCACCTTGGAGCCGTCATGCCAGGTCGCGTCGGAGCGCAGCTCCATCGTGACCTTGGTGCGGTCCTCGTTCCAGCCCCACTTCGTCAAGAGGCCCGGCTTGAACGAGAGATCGGCGGCCTGGCCGATATAGGGATCGAAGATGGCCTGGTAGATCGACTGGATGGTCGGATTGACCGCCGAGACGCCGACGGTCGGATCGAACGACGGCAGGTTGACGTTGTAGGCGATGGTCAGCGTGCCCGGCGCGGCACTGGCGGGGCGCAGCGGCAGGCCGGTGGCGAGTGGCAACGCAGCTGCGCCTGCGAGCTGCAACATCGTACGACGAGAGATCTGATGGTCACGCATGGTGATGCAACTCCGCATGGACGAAGGACGATGAGCGAAGAGAAGCGACGTCCCTGCCGACGCCGCCGGACGAATTGATCAGTTCGGCGCGCTCTCGGCCCAGCGCTTCATCAGCGTGTTCGAGGGCAAGGATTCGTCGACCAGCTTCTTCGCCGTCTCGATGCCGGCGACCGGGAGCTTCGCCGGATCGAGCAGGCCGATCTGCACCAGCACCGAGGCCTGATCCCAGTAGATGTGCTCGTTGTAGAGCTTGTCGCCGCGGAAGCGGACGATCGCAACCAGCGGAATCTCGACATATTTGCCGGTCGGCGGGATGCCGGGCAGCATCCAGTCGATCTCGATGTCGTGGGTGAAGCAGAACAGCATCTCGTCGACGACGCGGTCGGCGCCGATGGTGCGCGAGATCGGCACCAGCTTGGTGTCCGCCGGCGTCTTCGGAATGAAATGGTTGGCGTAGAACCTCAAGAGATCCTTGTAGCCGACGCCGCCGGTCATGGTCGGGATGTGGTTGACGTAGGGCTCGGCGACCATGGTGCCCATCGTCGCCTCCGCCGAGCGGGTGGCGAATTCGAGCTCGGTGTGACGGTCCCACAGCGACGACAGATCGTAGTGCGGGCCGAGCACTTTCCGGAACAGCGCGATCGAGCGCGAATGCGCCATCAGGGTCGCCGGCTTGTCGAAGCTGGCGCGCTCCGGCGCGGCGAAGGCGTGGTCGCAGCCTGGATAGAGATAGAACTCGGCATCGTCGCGGCCGGCAAAGCCGGCCTTGACCGCCTCGCGCGCCTCGGCGGGCGCGAACTTGTCGAGCTCGGCGAAGTGGAAGACGATCGGGCCCTTGATGTTCTTGGCCTCGGCGATATCGGCCTCGATGCCAACGCCATAATAGGAGACGGCGCAATCGACGTCGGTGCGGGCGGCGGTGAGATAAGCGAGCTTGCCGCCGAGGCAGAAGCCGAGCGCGCCGACCTTGCCCTTGCACTCGGGACGGGCGCGCAGCACCTTCAGCGCGTCGGCCGTGTCCTTGATCGCGAGATTGACGTCGAAGCGCTGGTAGTAGCCGAAGGCTTTACCGAAATCCGCCTCACCATAGCCGAGCTCGATGCCCGGCTCGAAGCGCCAGAACAGGTCCGGCGCCAGCACCACATACCCTTCCTCAGCATAATAGTCGGCGACCGCGCGCATCGAGGCGTTGACGCCGAAGATCTCCTGCAGGAGCACGATGCCGGGACCGGAGCCTGACGCGGGCACCGCCAGATAACCCTTGAACGTGCCGCCATCGGCGGCGGCGATGTCGATCCACTGACCAGCCACTGTCGTGCTCCCCGGTTCTGCCGGCCGACGTCCACGGTGACGCCGCGCCTGATGTATTTTCTTCATTGAATTTTTAATGTAAAAACGTTGGATGTAAACAGCAGAGATTGAGCATGCGCTGCACACGCATTGTGCGGAGCGGCATCGGGAGACGGGCTATTGAAGAGGACGACGAGCGCTGGGGCGAGGCGCAAGACCGTGGCGGTGAAGGCGAGAGTGGCGGGCGGCAAGGCGCGGTCACGGTCAGAGGCGGCTCGCGATGAGGCCGAGAGCGGCAGCAAAGGCGACGCGAAGGGAGCGTGGCATCTTGCGCGCAGTGACACCGAGCGACGGCTGTCCGACTTTGAATTCGCGCTGGAGCGGCTGGCCCAGTCCTATTATCGCTGGAAGGCTTCCTGCCTCGCCGCCGTTTGCGAGGTGCCGCTGACCGGCGACGATGTCGCCGTCCTCAATGTCGTACGCATGGGCGACGAGCCGAAGCGGCTCGCCGAGGTTGGCCAACTGCTCAACCGCGTTGACGTGCCCAATCTGCAATATGCGACGCGCAAGCTGGTCCGCGCCGGGCTGATCGAGACCGAAGGCCGTTCCTCACGCAAGGAGACACGCTACCGCGCCACGACACGCGGCCGCGCCGTCACCGAGGATTATGCGGCCTTGCGCGCGGCAACCCTGTCGCCGATGTTCGACGGCCTACCCGGCTGGATCGACGGCTGCGCCGCGACAGCGGCTCAGCTTGACCAGATGGCGGGGCTGTACGGCCAGGCGACGCGCATCGCGATCACGAGGCGGCACCAGTCCTGACCCGCCTCAGCGCAATATTTCGACCTTGGACCGCTATGTCGCGACTGTGGACGCGCTGAGGCCGTTCATTTGAGCGCCCCATCTCTGGAGGCTAGATGGACGGAGAGAGAACAGGCCTTTGCCCGCAGCCTCCGGTCGTGTGGGGCACGACAGGGGCGAAAGGCCAGAAATGAGATCAATGGCTTATGCACCCCTCCTTCTTTTGAGGCGCCTTGATCTCAAATGGGAAATTTTAGCGGCGCCCGCACCGTCCAATGGTTGGGCTGGGCTAGGACGACCCGCCAAAGCCACGGCCTCAGGATCACAACCGCGCCCAAGGGGGAGGCGCGGAACCATCTCTAATTCCGCGCCATTGATGCCAACAGGCAAACAAGCGCATCCCGCAAAACGAGAAAACGACCATGAGAGACGATCCATCGCTCCCGCCGTTCATCTATGAAGGGCTCTATCCTGCCGAGGACAAGAAGACCGCCTTTGGCTCCTTCGCTGGTCTCGTAAAGCAGGCTGCGAAGCAGGTGCGCAGCGCCGTGGAGTCCGGGCGCAAGCCAGGCATGCCGCTCAGCGTCCTAAGCAACGCCGCCCGCCGGGCCCCGCTTGCTTCTCTGCTGTTCGCGTTCCTTCTGGGCGCTTCGATAGCCCGCCGAAGGTGAATGCCACCAGCATGGGACTTTTCCCGAGGCGCTCGAGAGATAGTGCAACGTAGCCCCTGCCCGTCCGCGCAAGATTCTCCAACTGCCGGCAAGCGAAGCGCAACCAGACGACGATCTTGGCCCCGAGATCGTCCGGCTCTTCTGAGTTTCGCCTTGAACGCTATGCTTCCGCGCTGACGGACGCCCGAACGCCGAGGTGCAACGTGCCGGTGATCCGATATTGCAGGATCGCTGTTGCTGACCGTGCCGGTTCACCAGCTATCTTTCCAAACGTCCTCTTTTAGAGAGTCTGCTTCAGCAGATCTGAAGGCTCAACACCCAGCGCGACAGCCAGGGCTTGGACCTTGTCGAGTTGCTGCCGATCTACCAGCTCTCAAGCGACCGTCGACATTGTTGACGCAGGTCAACGCTCTTGGCGATGGACATGTCAGTCTTTTACAATTTAAGGTTAATCGCGACCAAAACTTAGCGAGAGGGATGAGGAGACTTCCCATGCGGCTCGGCGGTCATACTGCAGCACTAGGCATGTTGCTTGGCGTCCTGGCCTTCCCCAGCGTCTGCCAGGCCGGCGGCAGCCTCTATTCTTTCGAGGTCAACATGGACAAGGCGAAGCTGTTCGATCCCGACTCCGGCAAGCGGGTCTGACACCCCTCCGGCTGGATGCAGGACCAGCCTTGGTGTTGGAGCTTGATGGAAATCAACCTCCCCGCCTGCAAGATCGAAACAATAGCAGCCTGTCATCACGGTTGCTGCAAGTGCCTACGCTTTCTTTAGCGGCTCCCCTTTGCGGCACGCGGAACCGTGGTCGAGAACTGCATCGGTCGGGCCGCAATGGTTTCACAGTCAGGATGCCGCATGCATAAACATATTCTAATCCCGACGGACGGCTCGACGTTGTCGCAGGCTGCGGTTGAGTACGGCATCGCCCTCGCCAAGTCGGCTAGCGCCAAGGTCACGATATTGACCGTATCCACCCCCTTCCACACCTTTGCCGTCGAGCCGGCAATGGTCACGGACACGCCGGCGCAGTACGCGAAGCAGGTCGCGGCCCTTGCCACGAAGTACCTCGATGCGGCCAAGCAGGTCGCGTTGGCCGCTGGCGTCGGCTGCGAGGCCGTGCATGTCGAACATGATCATCCTTATCTGGCCATAGTCGACATGGCGAAAGCGAGGTCATGCGACCTGATCGTCATGGCATCGCACGGCAGGCGCGGGATCACCGCCATCATGCTCGGAAGCGAAACGAACAAAGTACTGACACACAGCAACGTGCCGGTGCTTGTCGTTCGCCCGCCGGACCGGCCGTTCGTCTCCGTCGAATCCTGAACTCGACCGCTTCTGCGGCCGAGGTATGACTGCTCGCGTCTCATGGATGCTGCGCCGGGCAATGCCGAAGCACCCCAGGATCTCGCCGAGACGGTCACCGTCTCAAGATGACACCCGCCAAGGCAGACGGCCGGCGCTCACACCCTTGCCGAGCGCACTTTCGATGCCCACCGGCGTCCAATATCTTGCACGCCGGTTGACACACCTCGCCGCAGCCCAACCGTATCGCGGGGCGATCTGCTCGGCGCGCTTCGCTGAAATGTCGCAGGCTGCCTATCAGCACGCAGCCATTCAGGCCGCAGTTGGCGCCGCTCTTTCACGCTGCTCGGCCAGACTGCGCTGCAGGGCCTCCGCAAACATTACGACCCTTCGCTTGGTACGTAGCCGATGCGACCTCACGTGCCGTGATTGCGAGACATCCGACTGGAGGCTTGCCCGCGAGTTCCTGCATCTGGCCGAAGGCTCTGTCGCTGCCTGCCCCGCCCAGCGTGCAAATGAACGCCACCGCAGGAAGTCTTGACCTGCTTGCCAGCAGGAAGGCGCGGACGGGCGACGAAAGCGACCAGGCCCACACCGGCGTGCCGACAACAACGAGATCATAGCTCGATGGATCCTTGGCTATCGTAGCAATGCGCGATGGGACCTGCCGTCGCGCTTCGATCACCGATCGTACATAACCACGCATCCCTCGCCGGCTTACGGCCTCGACGATCTCTTCGCTGTCACAGCTCAGCGCTGTCCAGGCCGGCGTAGCCCCAGTCGAGCACGTGGTTATTGGCCAGGACACAGCGGTCGATTCCTGCTGCGATGAGGCAGCCCGCGTTCTCTGGGCTCATGCGGTAGTTGATGCCCTTGTGAGCCCCGTCGTTACTTTGGGTCACGGCCGTTTCGAGATTGACGATCCGTGCATCCGGCTGCATGCGCGCGAGTTCGTCCAGGGCGGCGCCCCAGATGTAGGATGGTGCATTGCGCCGCGAAATGGGGCCGCTCGCCTGCTCGGCAAGGACCACATAATCCTCGGCCGACCGCGAGGCCTGCTGCTCGATGAGCTTCCGAGATGCGTCAGATGAAGCTGGACGGGTCGCAGTCATCGTCAGCGCGAAGGCGAAGGATCTTGGAGGGTCGAATTCGGGTCCGCTGCGACGGGCGGTTTCGCCCCGCTGTCTTCGGGGCCACGCGTACAAGGAAAGCTGAAGGCGCCGTCGTCGATGACGTGACGAGCATGCCGCGTCGATTGAGGCATCTCAATTTCAATAGATTGGACTTTGCCTAAGCTGGAGGTATCCGGGCTGGGACGACGACGATGACATTTCCCACGGGCTGGTGGATCCAAGGTGTCGCCATCATGGCGGCAGTCGCGCTGCTCGGCTCCTCTGCGAGCGCAGGATGCAGCTTCGAGGACGTTGCCAACGCGTTCTGCGGAACGCTCAAGGCAACATCGGACTGCAAGTCTGTTTGCGAGGATGACGCATCCTGCGCTGCCGCGGTCGCACTTGAAATAGCTCTTGCGGGGGTCGCCCTCGAAGGATCGGACACCGGAAAAGGACAAGGGCTGGTCGATCAATTCTGCGCGGAAGCCAAAGTGAAGGGAAAGGATATCGTCGGTGCGCTGAACACGATATTCGGCAATGCAATCGCGAAGGAAGTGCTCGGCGATTTGTCAACTGAGCTCGCAGCCGTGGGCTCAGCTGCCAAGGTTGTGCAGTGCGCCTGTGAAACGGAGCAGAGCACGAATTCGATCGGCGCCGATATCGGCGCGTGCATTCAAGATGCGTTGTGCGGGGGGCTGGGGATCGGCTGCAATTGCTCGCGGCCACCGCCTCAGATGGCTTATTGCGGATCGGTCGACGTCAAGCATTGCCAGACGGAAGGTCACTTCGATCAGATGAAGGACCCCGCCTGCGTTCCCTACAGCTCGATTGCGAACTGCAATGACAAGTGGCAGAAGTGCGGCTACGGCGACAATATCCCAACGGTGGAGAGGATTGAGTCGGCGGAGGGAACGCTGGCCGTTCAACTACCTCCCACGCAAGAGGATACGGGCTGTGACCCGGTCATATCTTGCTTTTGTCCCAAGCCGATGGTGCCGGCCTGGCACGAGATCTCCAATCCGAACAGCGACGTGCATCGCTGGCTATTCGCCTGCGATTGTCCATATGAGGCCAACAATCCGGATCATCAAACACACCCAGGCCCGATCCTACCGAGCGGCTTGTCGCAGTGCCTCTGCGACAATACGGGTAAGCCGGCGAACCTGGGTTTTGCGCCGTTCGGCATGTGTCCGCCGCCGGCGTGCCCCGCGGGACAGACGCGTATGGGCCTGACCGGTGCGTGTGTGACACCGTGCTCCGATCCAACCCAGGGCATGGCGTTTGATGGCAGTTGCTGTAATCCCGCGCAGATGACGTCCTGCGGGCAATGTTGTCCGGTGGGCACGATACCTGACCCGAACAGCGGCACCTGTGTGCCGAAGCAGGCGGTGAAATGAGATTGGCGTCGTGACGCCACGGCCGGCACGATCGGCCGTCTATCGATTGACGCATCTCAAATTCAATGGACGCGGGTTCGGTTATCTCTATCGGGCCAAGTCAGTGGCGGGCGATGGTCATGCAACTTCGAGGAAGTTGGTGGTTCCACGGCGCAGCGATCGCCGCCGCAATGCTGCTGTTAGCGTCGCCGGCGCGAGCAGGCTGCAACCCAGGCGACATATTCAATGCTGCCAAACAGACGGTGGGCGGACTGTCGAGTTGCGCGGATGCCTGTGCGGACGGAGCTGGGTGCGCTGCGGCGGCTGCAGCCACCGGGGTCCTCACCGAGGTCGCCGGCGCTGCGGGGCAAGGCGCGGTCAACTCGTTCTGCAGCAAAGTACAGGGAAACCTCACCCAGATCCTCGCCCAACTGCAGTCGGCGGGCGGCTCGAAGATTGGACAGGGCCTGCTCGGGGAGCTCGCCAATGTGCTGTCCGCCGTCGGTTCGCCCGCGAAGGTCATGCAATGCGCCTGCTCAACCGAGCAGGGGGCGGGTTCCCTTGGCTCGGACATCGGGCAATGCATGGAGGACGCGCTGTGCTGGCTTCAGGAAGAGATTGGTCTCGGCGCTTGCGATTGCACGCGACCACCGCCCCGTTTCGCCAATTGCGCTGCCATCGACCTGAAGAAGTGTGAAGGCAAGGACTTCCTCACCAGAATGCATGACCCTGCATGTGTTGCGCCCGGCTCGATCGGCCACTCCATCCCGAGCTGCCAGAGCACGGGGAGCTACATGGAGCCGTGGCAGCCGACATTGGCATGCACGACGACTGCCGAGGGAACACTCATCGAGCAGTTGCCCCCTTCCGCTGAGGGTACAGGTTGCGAAGGAGTGCAGTATTGCTTCTGCCCGTCGCCGATGAAGGCTGACTGGCAGGAAGTCCCCAATCCTGATTCAGGCGATCATCGATACGCCTTCGCGTGCGAGTGCCCGGACGGCACGCATCCCGGCGCCATGATGCCGAGCGGGATCTCGTCATGTCTGTGTGACAACACGAACCAGCCCGCCAACTTGGGCTTTGCGCCGTTCGGCATGTGTCCGCCGCCGGCGTGCCCCACCGGACAGGTTCGCATCGGCGGCATCGGCGACTGCATCACGCCATGCGCCGATCCGAGCCAAGGCATGGCGTTCGATGGGAGTTGCTGCAATCCGGCCCAGATGACCTCCTGCGGGCAATGCTGCCCGCCGGACACCATCCCCGACCCGAAGAGCGGCACCTGCGTTCCGCGACCTGAGCCCCCGAAATGAGGCGACAGAACATCATGGAATATTGTCGTCATACCTCGTTGGCTATCGCCGCTCGTGCGATGCGGCGCATCGTCATCGTGTCGAGCTTGGCACTCGCGCTCGTCAGCACGGCATCGGCTCAGGCCCCCCGGAGCATCTACGCGCCGGGCCAGGCGGTCGTCACCGGTTTCTCCGGCGGTCTGCGTCCGTTCGAGATCGAGCCCGGCCAGGACCCCGATCTGAACTCCTTCATTAATCCAGACGGACCGTCGCTGCGCGTCGTTGATCTCAGCCGCATGGGCGGGCCGCCGGAAGCACAGGTGGTCGGCGCTCCGAAACCGTTCACGGTGAGCGCGAAGTGGATCGGACAGGTGTTCGGTGTTGCGCTGGACGACCAGTCGCCCCCCAACATCTATGTCGCGGCGACATCGGCCTATGGGCTGCCCATCGTCGCACCCGGATCGGATGGCAAGCCGCAGCACATCAGATCCGGGAGGACCGGTGCAGTCTTCATGCCGGCACAATGGGGCCCCGGAGGAGGCCCTGGGTCGATCTGGAAGATCAACGGCCTTACCGGCGAGGTGAAGCTATTTGCGAACGTCCTCACTGAGGGAAAGGCGAACTCGGGCGCAGCGCTCGGCGCGCTCGCGTATGATTCTGCCACGAAGTCGCTGTTCGTCGCCGACCGCGAGACCGGCCTGATCCATCGCCTCGACCCGAACGGCGCGGATCTCGGCGTCTACGATCACGGCACCGCCGGCACGGCCGCCGTCGGGCTTGCGCCGATGCCCGCTGCTGGCGGGGCCGGCATTAATCTCGCGAGCCCACAGTTTGATAGCGCCCGCCCCGAGACCTGGGGCTATGCCGCGACGGCACGGCGCGTGTTCGGTCTCGCGATACGCGATCGTCGTCTCTATTACGCTGTCGCCGACGGACTGCGCATCTGGTCGGTCGGCCTCAAGCCGGATGGTTCGTTCGGCTCGGACATCAGGATCGAGGTCGCAGTGCCACCCGCGGCCGGCCCGACCGAAATCTCGCGCATCACCTTCGATGATGCAGGGCGGATGTATCTTGCCGAGCGGCCGGCGCCGACTGGCGCGCAGGATTTCGAGGCGCTGTCGGCGCCATCGATCGGTCGCGCGCTGCGCTATACCATGATCGGCGTCACCGAGGCCCAACAGCCGATCTGGCAGGCCGTGCCGGACGAATATGCGGTGGGCTTCCCCGAGACCTTCCGCAACGACAATGGCGGCGTCGCCATCGGCTACAGCTACGATGAGCGCGGCAACATCAATCCCCGCTCCTGCGGCGGCTTCGTCTGGATCACCGGAGAACAGTTGCGCTACACGACCGACCCCAAGCTCTCCGCAGAGCTTGGTCATACAGACATGCTCGCAATCGACGGCCTGCAGGGAAATCCAGCTTGGCGCATCCGTCGTGGCGATGCGCCGCCGCGGATGAGCTATTTCATCGATTATGCCGATGCGCCGCCCGATCTGTCGGCCCGGGGGCATCTGGGAGACATTGCTATCCTGCGGATCTGCGCGGAGCAGCCGACGGAGCTGCTCCCGGGCCCGCTCCCGGCCGGCGTGCCGCTGCCACCGCCGAGTTTCCGCGCCTGTCAGACGCATGTATGCGGTCCCCCGGGTTTCCCGGTCTGTCCGATCAATCAGGTGTGGAGCAAGGGCGCTTGCGCGTCGAACTGCGCGCCGCCTGAAATCCTCCTGGGCGGCAGGTGCTGTTCACCTGCCGACCTCGGACCCGGCGGTGCCTGTTCGAGCGGCTCGATTCCATCGACTGACATTGCCAAACCGATGTGCGGGGTCACCCAGACGGCGATCGGCCCCAAGCAGGAGTGCTGCAACAACGATCACATCTATTCCGGTCCGGGTGGCGTTCAGGCTTGCTGCCTGAGCGCTCTCGTGAATGGCGTTTGCGAGCCCTCCATTCCGAAAATCCCAAACGGAAAGTGCCCGGATTGCTGTTCGCCCGGCTATGTGAAGATCGCGGGCAAATGCTGCCTGAAAAGCCAGGCGACTTCGAAAGGGGTTTGCTGTCCGATCGGACAGACGCCGAGCGCCGACGGGACACAGTGCCAGCCAACGTTCAAGATTCCCAAGATCTCGCTTTGCTGTGCCGCAGGCTACGTCCCGACCGCGGCGGGCAAGTGCTGCGCGACCGCAAACCTGACGACGAGCGGCGAGTGCTGTCCGGCCGCCGTCAATCCGAAGGATCGCTCGCGATGTGTTGCGCCAGCCCAGAAGAAGTCCGTTCCGCAAGAGCCCTGCGCCGCGGGCAAAGTTCGCGACGACGAGGGCGTTTGCGTGGCGCGAAAACCCTCGCCTGTGCCTGTCGTGCCCGGGCCGTCACCGCGACGTCCCTCGATACCCAAGGTTCCAGACAAGCGCGCGCCGTCTAACACAGGCCCGATCACCTGCCCGCCCGGCATGGTTCCCGGGCCACTCGGCAAGCGCTGCTGGCCGGCCGCACGTGGTCGCATTGCGCCGCTTGCGCCTCGCTGGACTGCACCACCGCCGCTCGAGAGAGGTCGCTAGGAGCTTTGTGTGGTGCCGATGATGATGCAGTGCTCGCTTGTCGTGGTGAAGAACACGAGTGGAAGGAACTGAGGGATGATTGGAGTAACTGACATGCCGAAGCTCTCGCGCATTCGTATTCGTGCCATCACAGCAGTCACGCTCGTTGCCGCGGCGATCGCCGTACCCAGGACAGCCCAGGCTGAGTGGCAGCGCGCGGACATCGACCAGGCGATCCAGCAATATCTCGCCGCGCACCCGGAAGCCCTGGGGCCGGCAATCGAGAAATACCTGGCTGATCACCCGGAGGCGGTGCGCACTGCCCTGATGGCGCTGATTGCCAAGCGCAACGCTGTCGCCCAGACCGCGCCCGCGGCTGCGGCGGCCAGCGTCAAGCAGGCGATCAGTGACAACGCCAAGGCGCTGTACAACGCGCCGTTGCAGACGACACTCGGCGCCGCTGACGGCACCAGGACGGTGGTCGAATTTTACGACTTCAACTGCGGCTATTGCCGCAAGGCGCTCGGCGACACCCTTGCGCTGATCGCCGACGAACCGAACGTGCGCATCGTGCTCAAAGAGCTTCCGATTCTCGGGCCGGACTCCGTCGAAGCCGCGAAGGTCGCGATCGCGCTGCAGATGCATCATCCCAGTGCCGGGGAATCCCTGGAGTTTCATCGCCGCCTGCTGGCGAAGAAGGGAAGGGTCGATCGTGCCGCGGCGCTTGAGGTGGCCGCAGATCTCGGCTTCAACGCAGGCGAGATCGAGAAGGATGCGGCGAGCGTCGAGGTGAACGAGGCCCTGCAGCAGAACACGCGCCTTGCCTCGGCGCTCGGCATCAATGGCACGCCGGGTTATGTCGTCGGCGACAGCATAGTCCCCGGGGCGGTCGGGGCCGCAGGGCTGAAGGCACACCTCTCGGCTGTGAAGGAACCATAGCGCGCGAGCGGCCGAGGCTTGGCACCAGCTCCGCCAAGTGCGTTCCGGTGACGTCCCCGCACAGGAACAGACGCACCTGACGCAATGCGTCGGTCATGGTGGCGACGCTGGTTGCGACATGGATGCGGCGGGCAACTGCTGGCGGTTGCCAGTGCCGCATCTGCGCATGGCCAAATTGACATTGCTCAATAGTCGCGTGAGCTATTCGAGCTACCTGATGTCATGGATGATTTTGCGCCAGGCACTCTCGAGCGTCGTCGCGCCTTGATCGCGCTCGTGAAGGATCTCGTCCACGAGCTTCATCCTCAGCGCGGCCGGTTCATGGAGGTCGAGCCTTCGAGTCGCATCGAGCGAGACCTCGGGATCGACAGCCTCGCGCGCACTGAATTGATCCTGCGCATCGAGCGGGCTTTCCACGTTCGCCTTCCGGCGCAGGCGGTCGGCGAGGCAGAAACCGTCGAGGATCTGGTCCGCGCGCTCGAACGGGCCGGCCCGACGCTGGACCGCCCGGTCTCAGTCGGGCACCCGGTTTCGGCGCTTCCGGCCGTACCGGCCGCAAGCGAGGCGCGCACCTTGATCGAGGTGCTGGACTGGCACACCACGCGACACGCCGACCGGCTGCATTTGACAGTATTGCAGGACGAGGCGACGACGCTCGGGACGCTCAGCTATGGAGAACTTGCGGCGAAAGCCCGGCAGGTGGCCCGTGGTCTGATCGCACGAGACATCACGGCAGGAGACCGGATTGGATTGATGCTCCCAACCAGCATCGATTTTTTCGTCGCCTTCTTCGGCATTCTCTACGCCGGCGCGATACCGGTCCCGATCTACCCGCCGATGCGCCTGTCGCAGCTTGAGGACCATCTACGGCGCCAGACCATGATTTTGCGCAATGCCGGCACCCGGATGCTGATCACCATGCCGGAAGGACGGCGATTAGCCGGCCTGCTTCGCAGTCTGGTGCAAAGCCTGGTCAGCGTCGCCAGTGTCGCCGACATCGAAGCCTCCGCGGCGCCGGCGCCGCTACCCCATTTGAAGGATGCGAGTGCAACGGCCCTGATCCAGTATACGTCAGGCAGCACCGGTGACCCGAAAGGCGTGGTGCTCAGCCATGCGAAGCTGCTCGCCAACATCAGAGCGATGGGCACGGTGATGGAAGCCGGTTCCGCCGACGTCTTCGTCAGCTGGCTGCCGCTGTATCACGACATGGGGCTGATCGGCGCGTGGCTCGGCTGCATGCATTATGCAGCACCGCTCTACGTGATGTCGCCGTTGAGTTTTCTGATCCGACCGCAGAGCTGGCTGTGGGCGATGCATCGGTATCACGCAACGTTTTCAGCATCGCCCAATTTCGGTTTCGAGCTATGCCTTGCCAAGATCAGCGATGATGATCTCGAGGGACTCGATCTGGGCTCGCTGCGCATGGTCGCCAACGGCGCCGAACCGGTCAGCGTCCAGACTCTGCGCCAGTTTGCCGAGCGGTTCGGCCGTCACGGCTTTCCCGCAAAGGCGATGGCGCCGGTCTATGGCCTGGCCGAAAACTCCGTCGGCCTGGCTTTTCCGCCGCTCGGCCGCGGGCCGGTCATCGATCGCATCAATCGCGACGAACTGAGTATTCACGGCATCGCGAAGCCGGCACCGCCTGGCGATACAGCGGTCCTGGAGATTCCGGCGTGCGGCCAGCCGCTTCCCGGCCATGAAATCCGCGTGGTTGACGCGACCGGCCGCGAGCTGGGCGAACGGCGGGAAGGACGGATCGAGTTTCGCGGCCCATCGGCGACAAGCGGCTATTTCCGCAACGAGACGAAGACGCGCGAACTGTTCCATGGAGATTGGCTCGACACCGGCGACCGCGGCTACATGGTTGGGGGCGACATCTTCGTGACGGGACGAGTCAAGGACATCATCATACGAGCCGGCAGGCATCTCTATCCCCAAGAGATCGAGCAAGCAGTTGCCAATATCCCGGGCGTGCACAAAGGCGGCGTCGCGGTGTTCGGCGTACCCGATCGCGTCTCGGGGACGGAGCGCGTCGTCGTGCTGGTCGAAACCCGTGAGTCCGACCAACCTCGCCGCCTCGAGTTGCAGGCGCGCGCCCAGGAGGTTGTGACGGACGTCGCAGGCACGCCACCCGACGAGATCGTGTTGGCGCCGCCCCGCACAGTGCCGAAGACATCGAGCGGAAAGATTCGCCGCAGTGCGGCCCGGGAGCTATACCAAAGAGGCGATATCGATACGCACCAGGGCACACTTGGTTTGCAGTTGTTGCGTCTTGCCCTTGCCAGCGCGGCGACTCAGGCCAGTCGGCTTGGCCGACTGCTCTACGAGGACATCTATGCAGCATGGTGGTGGATCATGCTCGGCGGCGCCTTTGCTGCGGGATATCTTGCCGTGCTCATCCTTCCGACGCCGAGATCGCGCTGGTCGGCGCTCAGGCAGATCGGTCGCATTGCGCTCGCAGGGATGGGCGTTCCGCTTGCGATCAAGGGCCTGGAGAAAATCCCTGCGCAAGGGGCGGTACTCGTATTCAACCATTCCAGCTATATGGACGCCTTTGCTCTGGCTGCGACACTCCCCGGGGAGCCAGCGATCGTCGCAAAGCGTGAATTGGCCGAGCAGCTTGTCGCAGGACCAATCCTGCGCCGGCTCGATATTCCCTTCGTCGAACGTTACGACGTCTCGGGCAGCCTGACGGATGCCGCGCGACTGGGTGCGCTAGCCCGCGACCGGCGGCTTCTCGTCTTCTTTCCAGAAGGAACGTTCACCCGCAGGGCCGGGTTGTCCGGCTTCTATCTCGGCGCCTTCAAGACCGCGGCAGAAGCCGATCTTCCCGTTCTGCCGGGCATCATCGCCGGCACACGGACAATGTTGCGCAGCGATCAGTGGTTCCCGCGCTACAGCGCAGTCAGCATCGAGATCGGCGATCCGATCCAGCCCGGCGGCATCGATTTTCAATCCATCATTCGGCTGCGCGACCAAGTGCGACAATGGATGCTCGCTCGTTGCGGCGAGCCGGATCTGGAAGAACTCGTCAAGCCCGAGCCGATGTCCCCCGCAGCCTGAAGGAGAGAGCCATGAAGCTCGTTTCCAGCGCCTTTGCCGACGGAGCGGTCATTCCGCGGCACTTTACCTGTGACGGAGACAACGTTTCGCCTCCTCTACAGTGGTTCGGTGCGCCAGCGGGAACGCGGAGCTTCGTGCTGCTCTGCGACGATCCCGACGCGCCCGCCGGCACTTGGCATCACTGGGCGGCCTACGACATTCCGCTCACGAAGACGGAGCTTGCCGAGAATGCCACGAATGTGATCATCAAGGAAGCGGTGAACGACTTCCACAAGACCGGCTATGGCGGGCCCTGCCCTCCACATGACCACGGGCCGCATCGTTATCATTTTCGGCTGCTCGCGCTTTCGACCGACCATGTCAGGGCCAAGGCAAACGCGTCCTGCCGGGATATCGAGCGCGAGGCACGCAAATTTGCGCTCGCGGAAGCGGTTCTTGTCGGCCGCTATGAGAGATAGCGCTGCCAACCTGAGCGCACAGAAACATGACCCATTGTCAATCAGCGGTAAAGCGCGCGTGTCGGGCATCGGCAAGAAGCTCGCGAGACGCGCCCCCATTGATATGACTAGGGTGGCGTGATCGCGGCCCTCGAACTGGATCTCCGGCTCGCTCGCCTGGTGTCATCGACAATGACCGTCAGCTCATATGCGCCTCCAAACGCGGGCGCCGCACCTGCGTCGTCAGTGCAAACCCAACAGGACTCCAATTACGGCTGGATGAAACTTCGGGGACAGGTCACATGGTGCCAAACCGGCAGACCGCGGGGCTCACTGTTGACGCAGATCAACGAGCGTCCGCGCGCTCGGACCAAATTTTAGCTGGTACAGCGACGCGTCGGGCGCGTTCGCAATGAACCGGAGCCAATCATGACCACCACGGACGCGGCGAACTCCCGCGGCGGGAGTGAAGCTCAGACCGAGCAGCGGCAATGGGAACGAATCCGCAAGCGCCCGCAAGACTACGTCGGCGCAAACCTGATCGATTATGATCAGGCCAGGCGGACCTTCTCATGGGCCGATGCGCGAGCCTTGCTCGACGGGCTTCCCGGCGGCGGTCTCAACATCGCCCATGAGGCCATCGACCGCCATATGAAGGCCGGTCGCGGCGACAAGCTTGCGCTGCGCTGGATCGGCCGCGACGACAGCACTCGCGATTTCACCTATGCCGCGCTCGGCGCCCAGGTGAACCGCTTCGCCAACACCCTGGCCCGGCACGAGATAAGGAAGGGCGACCGGGTCTTCTCGCTGCTCGGGCGGGTGCCGGAACTCTACATCGCAGCCCTCGGCACGTTGAAGAATGGCGGCGTGTTTTCACCCTTGTTCTCGGCGTTCGGACCCGAGCCCATCAAGGCGCGCATGACGATCGGCGGAGCCAAGGCGCTCATCACCACCGAAGCCTTCTATCGCCGCAAGATCGAGCCCTGGCGCAGGGAGCTCGCCAGCCTGGAAAGAGTGTTCCTGACTGAATGCTCGGCCACTTTGCCGCCCGATACGATCGACCTTGCTGCGGCGCTTGCGGAGGCCTCTGAAGTCTTCGAGACGGTGCGGACCCTCCCTGAGGATATGGCGCTGCTCCATTTCACCAGCGGCACGACCGGCACGCCCAAGGGAGCGGTGCATGTGCACGAGGCGGTCATCGCCCACAATGTGACCGGCAAGCTCGTGCTCGACTTTCATCCCGACGATATTTTCTGGTGCACCGCAGACCCGGGATGGGTCACCGGGACTTCTTACGGAATCATTTCGCCACTGACCAATGGCGTGACCATGGTCATCGACCAGGCCGAGTTCGACACCGAGCGCTGGTACCGCATTCTGCAGGATCAGAAAATCACGGTCTGGTACACCGCGCCGACCGCAATCCGCATGTTGATGAAGGCCGGCGCCGAATTTGCCAAGAAGTTCGACCTGTCGACGCTGCGCCTGCTCGCCAGCGTCGGCGAGCCGCTCAATCCGGAAGCCGTGATGTGGGGCATGGAGGCTTTCGGCAAGCCGTTCCACGATAATTGGTGGCAGACCGAGACCGGCGGCATCATGATCACGAATTTTCTGTCGATGGACGTGAAGCCGGGGTCGATGGGCCGACCACTACCCGGCATCGAGGCCGGCATCGTCGAACGATTGGAAGGCGGCGGGCTGCGCGAGATTGCCAAGCCGATGGCCATGGGCGAATTGGCCTTGCATCCTGGCTGGCCGTCGATGATGCGGGGCTATCTGAACGAGGAGGCGCGCTACAAGAAGTGCTTTGCAGGCGGCTGGTATCTCACCGGTGACCTCGCGATGCGCGACAGCGATGGCTATTACTGGTTCGTCGGCCGCGCCGACGACGTCATCAAGAGCTCCGGCCATCTGATCGGACCTTTCGAGGTGGAGAGCACCCTGATGGAGCACAAGGCCGTTGCGGAAGCCGGCGTGATCGGCATCCCGGAGCCCACTGCCGGCGAGGTGGTCAAGGCCTATGTGGCGCTCAACCCGGGCTTTGCGCCGAGCGACGCGCTGCGAAAGGAGCTCCTCGGCCACGCGCGGCAGCGGCTCGGACCGGCGGTCGCGCCAAAGGACATCGCGTTCCGCCAGAACCTGCCGAAGACTCGCAGCGGCAAGATCATGCGGCGCCTCCTCAAGGCCCGCGAACTCGGTCTGCCCGAAGGCGACCTCTCCACTCTCGAAAGCGAGGAACGATGACGGTTGCAGCCACAAAGCCGCATTTGTCGCGCGAGCACATGCTGGGTCTGCTCAAGCACATGATCCGCATCCGCCGCTTCGAGGAGAAATGTGCCGAATTGTACACTCAGGAGAAGATCCGCGGCTTCATGCATCTCTACGACGGCGAGGAAGCGGTCGCTGTCGGAGTGATAACCGCGCTGGAAAAACGCGATCGGATCGTGGCGACATATCGCGAGCACGGGCAGGCCCTGGTGCGCGGCGTGCCGATGACAACCGTGATGGCCGAGATGTACGGCAAGCAGGAAGGCTGCAGCCGCGGACGTGGCGGCTCGATGCACTTGTTCAACGCCGCGACCAATTTCTATGGCGGCAATGCCATTGTCGGTGGCGGCCTGCCGTTGGCGATCGGCCTTGCGCTCGCCTCCCATATGCAGGGCGATGATCTCGTCACGGCATGCTTCTTCGGAGACGGCGCGGTGGCCGAAGGCGAATTCCACGAAAGCCTGAATCTGGCGGAGCTTTGGCAGTTGCCGGTGTTGTTCGTGTGCGAAAACAATCTCTACGCCATGGGAACCGCGCTCGCCCTTTCGGAATCCGAAACTGACATCCAGCGCAAGGCGGCATGCTACCGCATCACTTCGGAAGCCGTCGATGGCATGGATGTGGTGGCGGTCGAGGCGGCGGCCCGCCGCGCGGTCCAGGCGGTGCGCAAAACGCGCATGCCCTATTTTCTTGAATGCCGCACCTATCGGCTGCGCGCGCATTCAATGTTCGATCCCCAGCTCTACCGCGACAAGGCCGAGGTCGAGTCGTGGCGTCCACGGGAGCCGATTGTGCGTTTCCAGGGATGGCTCGAGGCCAATCACATGGTCCATCCGGACGAGGTGTCCCGCATGACGGCCGAGATCGATGCCGAAATCGCTGAAGCAGTCGTTTTTGCTGAGGCCGGGACATGGGAGCCGACCGAGCAACTGAGCCGCTTTGTTTATGCAGACAGAGCGGTCCCCACCGGGATGTGAGGTTTCATGCAGCAGGTGGCACCCAGGACCAATGCAATCGAGATGACCTATCGCGAGGCGGTGCGTGCAGCGCTTCGGGACGCGCTCAGCCGCGACAACCGCGTCTTTCTGATGGGTGAGGACGTCGGTCGCTATGGCGGCTGCTACGCGGTGAGTCACGGACTGCTCGCCGAATTCGGGCCGCAGCGGATTCGCGATACGCCGCTCTCGGAGTCAGGCTTTACCGGCGCCGGCATTGGCGCAGCAATGGCTGGCATGCGGCCGATCGTCGAGCTGATGACGGTCAATTTCAGCCTGCTCGCGCTCGATCAGATCCTCAACAATGCAGCGACGGTGCGCCACATGTCGGGCAATCAGTTCGGCGTGCCGCTTGTGATCCGCATGGCCACCGGTGCCGGCCGCCAGCTGGCAGCCCAACATTCCCACAGCCTTGAAGGCTGGTACGCACATATTCCCGGCATCAAGGTGCTCGCGCCGGCAACCTTGGAAGATGCCCGCGGCATGCTGTGGACCGCCCTACAGGAACCCGACCCGGTGCTGATCTTCGAGAACGTCATGCTCTACAACATGTCGGGCAAGCTCGCGTCCGGTGCCGGAGCCGTCAATATCGACAAGGCTGCCGTGCGCCGCCAGGGCCGCGATATTTCTCTCATCACCTATGGCGGGTCGCTCTGGAAGACGCTCGAGGCTGCGACCGCGCTCGCAACCGATGGCATCGATGCCGAGGTGATCGATCTGCGCAGTCTGCGGCCGCTCGACGACGCCACGATCATGACTTCGGTGGCCAAGACCCGACGTGCCGTCATCGTCGACGAAGGCTGGCGCTCCGGGAGCCTGGCGGCAGAGATCGGCATGCGCATCGTCGAACAAGCCTTCTGGTCGCTCGACGCGCCGATCGGGCGGGTTTGCAGCGAGGAGGTGCCGATCCCCTACCCTCACCACCTCGAAAACGCGGCACTGCCACAGACAGCGAAGATCGTGACCGCTGCGAAAACGGCGCTCGGCCGGACGTGAGGCGGGCCGTGGCCGAATTCCTCATGCCCTCTCTCGGCGCCGATATGGAAGCCGGCACGCTGGTGGAATGGCTGGTGAAGCCGGGAGACCGGGTCAAACGCGGCGATATTGTTGCGGTGGTCGAGACACAGAAGGGTGCGATCGAGATCGAAACCTTCCTGGCCGGCGAAATCGAAAAATTCCTCGTCAATCTTCACAGCAAGGTGCCAGTCGGAACGCCGCTAGCACTGATCCGTACCGACGGTGAAGAAAGAGCCGCCGTCACAGCGCCGGTGCCACCGCCGTTACCTCTGCCAACCGCGCATCCCCCGATTGCGGTGCCCTCCCAACCACCGCCCACGCCGATCGGCGCGCCAATGCCGCCACCGCTTGCGGCTGCTGTCGTGGGACGGCTTCCCGCTTCGCCTGCCGCACGACGGCTCGCCGCAGAACGCGGCGTCGATCTCTCCACCATCACCGGCAGCGGACCGGGCGGAGCAATCGTCTACGTCGACGTGGAGCGACAGTCCGGCGCAACCCCGCCACCAACCGAAAAGAGGCGCGCGGGCTGGCTTGATCTCGCGGCGATGCGGACAGCCATCGCGGCCGCAATGGCCCGGTCGAAGCGGGAGATCCCACACTATTATCTTGAACATCAGATCGACGTCACGCCATGCGAACACTGGCTGGCCGACCAAAACGTGGCGCTTCCGCCCGACAGCCGCCTTTTGATCGGCGCGCTTGCGCTGAAGGCGGTCGCGCTGGCGATTCGTCGCTTTCCAGCCTTCAACGGCTTCTACCGCGACAACAAATTCGAGCCGTCAAAGGCGGTGCATGTCGGGGTTGCCATTGCGATCCGCGGCGGCGGCTTGGCGGCGCCGGCTCTGCATGACGCGGACCGACTGCCGCTCCACGACTTGATGAGCAGCTTACGCGACCTGGTGCAACGAACGCGCTCGGGGCGGATTCGCAGTTCGGAACTGTCAGATCCGACGATCACAGTATCCAGCCTAGGCGAGCGCGGAGTCGAAGCTCTCTATGCCATCATCTATCCACCCCAGGTCGCGATCGTTGGCTTTGGTAAGGTCGTTACGCGTCCCTGGATCATCGATGGCGTGATCGGCCCCCGTTCCGTGGTGACCATGACGCTGGCAGGTGATCATCGCGTGACCGATGGACACGCCGGCGCCTTGTTTCTGGCCGAGATCGGCAGACTTTTGCAGGAGCCTGAAAAGCTATGACCGAGATCGAGATTCGCAAAATCACGCAGGGTGAGCTCAGCGAAATCGTCAAACAGGAGCTTAACAACATCGCGCCAGAAGTCGATCTGGCAAACATTGATCCAGCAGCTGATTTGCGCGAGACCGTCGATATTGACTCGATAGACTTCCTGAACTTCGTGACCGCCCTGCATCACCGCACGGGCATCGATATTCCGGAGATCGACTATCCCAAACTCGTTACTCTCTCCGGAATGATCGCCTATCTCAGAGCCAAACTGGAATCGGCCAAGGAGTAAGTTGGTTGCGCCCGCGGGAATTGCGAGTTCTGAGCCTTGCCCGGCAACTTCAATCGCCGGCCGCTTGAATCAGGATGCAACGGGCGGCGGCGCGCGCCCCCCCGGTCGGAGCGATGCTGGGCTCTGTCTAAGGACGAGAAGTCCTGTTTCTGCTAGGCAGTCGGCACGCGATAGCGTGCCCACAGCAACGCGATTGCACAAGATCCGAGTCTCGCCAGTGATTTGTCGGCCCGGCTCGTCAGAATGATGGGAACGCGAGCACCGATCACAACGCCCGCAACGTCCGCGCCGGCGAGATATTCGAGTTGCTTTGCCAGCATGTTACCCGCCTCGATGTCGGGCACAACAAAGATATCAGCCCGTCCGGCAACCGGAGAGATGATGCCTTTGCTCGTCGCCGCCTCCCTGGAAACGGCATTATCGAAGGCGAGTGGCCCGTCGATGACGGCTCCAGTGATCTGACCGCGATCCGCCATCTTGCAGAGTGCCGCCGCATCGATCGTGGAGCGAATCTTCTCGGTAACAGTTTCGATTGCCGAGAGAATTGCGACGTGAGGCGACGGATTGCCAAGCGCATGCGCAAGGTCAACTGCGTTTTGCACAATATCCCTCTTGTCGGAGAGATTTGGATAGATGTTGATGGCTGCGTCGGTCACGAAAAGCGGCCGCGGATAGAGCGGGGTGTCGATGACAAATATGTGGCTCATCCTGCGCTCGGTCCGCAGCTTCTCCTCAGCCAGGATCGGCATCATGAATTCATCTGTATGCAGGCTGCCCTTCATCAGCGCTTCCACCCCGCGGTCGCGGGCGAGGGCGGCCGCCTGTACAGCGGCCGCATGGCTGTGCTCAGCCGGAACGAGTTCGTAAGGGGTCAAATCGAGCTTGGCCTGCTCGGCCGCCGCCCGTATCTTCGCCTCGGGCCCGACCATCACGGGCAGAATCAAGCCCGCTCGCGCTGCTTCGATGGCACCGCTGAGAGACAGGGCATCAACTGGATGGACGACGGCTGTGCGGAGGGGCTGCAGGCCTTCCGCTTGCTCAATGATCCTCTGATAGTGACGGCCCTTCGCTTCGGGGCGGACAGACGCGCCTCCTTGCTGGACTGTGATGGTTCCGCTGTCCATAGGATTCATCCGACATGACTCCGCTCGGAGATGCTTGTCATATCCAGCCCCATGGACAGACGGGTGCCATGAGGTAAATCAAAGGTCTGACGACCAGGCAGGCGGCTTGAGAGAAACGTCAATCCAGCCGCGGAGGTTGCGAGGCTGGAGCGGATCGGCGATATCCAGCATTGCTTCAAACTGCCTTTCTGCGCAGGGCTGGTCATGACACGTCGCGTGCCTGCATCGTTGTTACTTGGCAGCGAATCGCAGAAGCTTGTCAGGCTTGCGCCCAGCGTCGTGATCGTCGTGCCGTCACGGACTGGCTGTTCACGTTCGGCTGAGGCAGGTCGCATGTGGCCGGAGACGAAAACGATCCATCTCGTCTCCAATCGGCTCTCGAACGGCGCTACGATCCCTTGCGCTCGTTTTCGGTCCCGATACCGGGCGCCGACTTCTCCGAGCCAGCCCCGAGATAATGTTCGAACCAGCGAGCAGCATGCTCAATAACCGCCTCCAGCGCTCCCGGCTCGGGAAACAGGTGGCTGGCACCCGGAATGATTTCCAGGGCCTTCAAACCCTGCAGCCGTGCCAACGCCTCCTCGTTGAGTTCGATCACGCCGACATCCGCTCCTCCCACAACAAGGAGGGTGGGGGCCCGAACTTCATCAAGGAAGTCACCAGCAAGGTCCGGACGGCCGCCCCGCGATACGACAGCCCTCACGCGGCGGGGAAATTTCGCGGCCGCAACGAGTGCAGCCGCAGCTCCAGTGCTGGCCCCAAACAGGCCCAGGGGAAGCCTTGCGAGAGACGGCTGTGCATCCAGCCAGCTGACAACGCCAGCGAGCCGATCCGCTAGCAGCGAGATATCGAAGACGTTGGCCCGATCATCCTCTTCATCGTCGGTGAGAAGATCGAATAGAAGCGTCGCCATACCCCGGGTGTTCAATGCGGTTGCGACCGCCCGGTTTCGCGGACTCAACCGACTTGAACCACTCCCATGTACGAAGGCGACAATTGCATAGGCATCTCCCGGGACATGCAACACTCCTGCAAGACCAATCGGCGGGATCCGGATGTCGTGGGTGTCACTTCTTACCTGTGCCATCGATAAAGCGGCTCCTCGGTAGAGGCCGCAACCTTGTCTTCTCGATAGGCTTTGTTTCTTGACACAGATCAATGAGTGTCCGGTTCTCCGGTGACGATCTTACAATCACCAATTGTCACGGAGAGCGGAAAATGGCGCTCTTCGAGCGAGATTGGGTGTGATCTACGCGAAAGCTTCTATAGCGCGCGTCGGGTCGCTTGACTGGCTTTTCCGCGAATATAAGCAGACGAAGGCGTATCTTGAGAAGGTCTCGAAGCGGTCGTGGCCAAGCTATGAGCACAGCATGCAAGCCGTCTGCGATCTGCGAAACAAAAAAGGTGAGCGCATCGGATCGCTGCCGATCAAGAGTATCACCCCGCGCGCCGCGAATAGCGCGGGCGAAAGTGTCCTCTTTCGGCGCGGCGAAAAACTCGTCGGCCTATGCCGCAAGGCATGGCGCGTAGTTCACCGACTATACCCGGCCGAATTCGCCGTCGAGTGTGAACGTGACGGGCAGACCAAATTTCCTTCCGCATCCGTTGAACGAGCTTCTGCAGGCCGGAGAACGAGTAGGGTTTGCTGACAGTCTCGACGCCTGCCGACACGGCGGGATGACCGAGCTTGAGGAAGCCGAACTTGCCGAGGGACAGGGGCGCGCCCTGTCGGCACCCTGCACAAAGGAAAGTTGCGCCGGCTATGCCGAGCGCACAGCTCCGCGCATCCTTGCGGCCACACGCAAACGACGAGCTCACGTCTTGGCGAGCACAACGCAAACGGAGTTTCAGAATGCGGTCTCTGGCGAGTTTCAGAACAACAAAATCGTGAAAATGTAAGATACTGACCGGGCAGCAGAAATCTGGCTGGGGCGGGAGGGATCGAACCTCCGAATGGCGGAATCAAAATCCGCTGCCTTACCGCTTGGCTACGCCCCATCAGGCTCGGCGGATCGGCGTAGCGTGGAGACGCCCGGCGATTCCGGATCGGCGTCCGTGGTCTACAGAGCGCGCCCGCCCATTTCAACCGCCGGGCGGCAGGAATTTTACGGCGCGCCCAAGTGATCCGGGGCTGCCGCCAATTCGTCAATTTGGACAAGCTCTTATCCCGCCCGTCCCGAGCCGCCGCGGCGGCCTGCCGCAACGACTTGCGAAAAAGTTGAGACCCGGCCGGTTTCATGGGATGACGGCGGCCAAACCGGCAAATTTCGACCCCCGAGGACACGCCATGACCTATCGCGCCCCGCTCAACGACATGCTGCTCGCCCTCAACCACGGCGCCGGGCTGAAGGCGGCGGTCGAGGCCGGCCATTACGGCGATTTCGACCCCGACATCACCGCCGCCGTGCTCGAGGAGGCCGGCAAGTTCGCCACCGACGTGCTCGCCCCGCTCAACACGATCGGCGACAGGAACGGCGTCAAGCTCGCCGACAAGAAGGTGACGACCGCGCCGGGCTGGCCCGATGCCTACAAGCGCTGGACCGAGGCCGGCTGGAACGCGGTGTCCGGCCCCGAGGCGCATGGCGGCCAGGGCCTGCCGCTCGCCATCAACGCCGCCTGCACCGAGATCTGGAGCGCCTCGAACGTCGCCTTCGGCCTGTGTCCGCTGCTGACACTCTCCGCCATCGAGGCGCTCGACGCGCACGGCAGCGACGAGCTGAAGGACATCTATCTCGGCAAGCTGATCTCCGGTGAGTGGACCGGCACCATGCAGCTGACCGAGCCGCAGGCCGGCTCCGATGTCGGCGCCTTGCGCACCCGCGCCGAGCGCGCCGCCGACGGCACCTACCGCATCACCGGCTCGAAGATCTTCATCACCTATGGCGATCACGACATGACCGACAACATCGTGCATTTCGTGCTCGCGCGGCTGCCGGATGCGCCGGCCGGCACCAAGGGCATCTCGCTCTTCCTCATCCCCAAATTCCTCGTCAACGCCGACGGCTCGCTCGGCGCCCGCAACGACATCTATGCCAGCGGCATCGAGCACAAGCTCGGCATGCACGCCTCGCCGACCTGCACCATGACGATGGGCGACCATGGCGGCGCCATCGGCTATCTCGTCGGCGAAGAGAATGCCGGCATGCGCTGCATGTTCACGATGATGAACCAGGCGCGGCTCGGCGTCGGCCTCGAGGGCGTCGGCGTCGCCGATCGCGCCTATCAGCAGGCGCTGGCCTATGCGCAGGAGCGCAAACAGGGCCGCGCCGTCGGCAGCAAAGGCACCGGCTCCGATGCGATCATCGCCCATCCCGACGTCAAGCGCATGCTGATGCAGATGCGCTCGCTGACCGCCGCCTCGCGCTCGATCTGCTACGCCACCGCCGTCGCGCTCGATGTCGCCGTGCGCGCCAAGGATCCGGCCGTCCGTGCCGAGGCCGCCGCGCGCGGCGCGCTGCTGACGCCGATCGCGAAGGCCTTCTCCACCGACATCGGCAACGAGGTCGCCTATCTCGGCGTGCAGATCCATGGCGGCATGGGCTTCATCGAGGAGACCGGCGCCGCACAGCACTATCGCGACGCCCGCATCACCGCGATCTACGAGGGCACCAACGGCATCCAGGCGATCGACCTGGTGACGCGCAAGCTCGGCGCCAATGGCGGCGCCTCGGTGTTCAAGCTGCTCGACGAGCTCACCGACATCGTCCGCCGCGTCGAGGCCTCGAACGATCCGGCCTTCGGCACCACCGGCGCCAAGCTGCGCGACGCGCTGGGCGCGCTCGACCGCTCCAGCCGCTGGCTGCTGGACAAGCTCGGCACCGCGCCGAACGACGCGCTCGCCGGCGCCACGCCTTACCTGCGCCTGTTCGGCTCCGCGCTCGGCGGCTGCATGCTCGCCAACGAGGCGCTGGCCGCGCGCAGCGAGAACGAGACCGACGGCGCCCGCCACGTCGCGCTGGCCCGCTTCTTCGCCGAGACGTTCGCGGTGCAGGCGCCGTCGCTGGAAAAGACCGTCACCGACGGCGCCGACGCCGTGCTCGCCGCGGAGGCCGTGCTGGTGGCGTGAGGACTCGAGCCACACAATGTGCTGGTGGCGCGACATGCGCCACACAAAAGGTGTCGTCCCGGCCTTGAGCCAGGACCCAGACTCACCGGCGGTCATGGCTTGGCCCAATCGCTCCTCCATCGTGCCCCGCACTCCTCCCTGGGGTTATGGGTCCCGGCTCAAGGCCGGGACGACAGTTGAGGTTGTGGCCACGCCCTGCCCCGCACTACGTCATTGCAAACTTTGTGGCGATGAAGGTCGTTTCTTGCGCAGGCCGTCTACTCGGAATTCCGCCATCGCGAGCGCAGCGAAGCGATCCAGGGTCGAGCAAGGACTCTGGATTGCTTCGCTGCTGTTCAGTCCGGAGACATAGCTTACACCTGTTCGGAGACATAGTTGACACTTTTTGGGTCGCGCAAATCGATCGCTGCGATCTGATGCGCGGCAAAGAAAACTCCGAATTGTCCGTCTTGGCTGAGCGGCCGAATAGCGAGCCGCTCACCGCGAAAAGCTTGCGGAACTTTCCAGAGCTGTCCCTCGAAACTGACGTAGGCCTTCGTGCTCGACACGGATCGGACGATTTCTCCCTCGTCGTATTCGGCCCTCGGAAGGCGATCCGGCATCGTGCGTTGGCTGGGCCGATAGCGGCTTGCCGGTACGTTGAAGTCGAGAGCTTCGTGCGGCCGATCGAGATTGTAGACGGCTCGCCATTCGTCGAGCGCCCGCTGGACGTCGGGAAGGTCTCTGTAACGCTTGAAGGCAAAGACCTCGGCCTTCAGGCTGCGATGGAAGCGTTCGTTCTTGCCTCGGCTCTGCGGATGGTAAGGGCGACTGTGGATCGTTCGAATGCCGAGCTTCAGCAGCCAGACCGTCAGCGCGGTCCAGGGGTCTTCGAGGGTAAAGCCCCAGGGGCCACCATTGTCGACGAACATCGCATCCGGCAGTCCATAGCGGCGGAACGTCGTCTCCAAATGTCCTTTGACCGTAGAGCCGCG
>NZ_JBNPUE010000029.1:0-52527 GCF_051168015.1 Bradyrhizobium sp. HKCCYLRH3061 | reverse complement strand
CGCAGAAGAATCCACGCCATGCACCATGTCCAGTCTGTCTGAACCGGACAGCCGTGGGACAAGCCCGGCCATGACGAGGAGGAACGAGTCCGCGACAAACCGAGATCCTTGGCGCGTTTGCTGCATCTATGCGGACCGATCACACCGCCTTCAACATCACCTTCAGACCGTCGCGCGGTTTCGGGATCGGCCAGACCTGCCAGTTCGGCTGATAGCCGGGGGCGAACGAGACCTCGAGGTTGGCGAGGAAGTGCCGCGCGAAGCACTTCACCTGCATGTAGGCGAAGTGCAGGCCGAGGCACATGTGCGCGCCGCCGCCGAACGGCACCCAGGCGAAGCGGTGGCGGCCGCGCTGGGCCTCGTCGGTGAAGCGCATCGGGTCGAACCGCTCCGGCTCCGGCCAGATCTCCGGCATGTGATGGGTGTACATCGGGTTGATGCCGACGCCGGTGCCGGCGGGAATCGCGTAGCCCTTGAAGGTGAAATCCCGGATCGGCCGGCGCGGCAGCGACGGCACCGGCGGCATCAGCCGCAACGTCTCCTGGAACGCCATCTCGGTCAGCTTCATCTTCTCCAGATGCTCCGAGCTCATCGGTTCGTCCTTGGCGAGGCCGAGGCTCGTCACCTCGTCGCGCAGCTTCTGCTGCCACTGCGGATGTGCGGCGAGCTGGGCGACGAAGGAGGTCAGCGACGAGGTCAGGGTGTCGTGCGCCGCCATCATCAGGAAGCTCATGTGGTCGACGATATCCTGCGTCGACAGCAGGGCGCCGTGGTCGTCGGTGGCACGGCACAGATGCGAGAACAGGTCGTCGCCATCGCCTTTCGCGCGGCGCAACGGGATCTGCTCGGAGAAATAGGCGACGATGCGCTGGCGGCCCTTGACCCCGCGCGCCATCTGCGTGCCCGGCAGCGGCCTGCGGATCGGCGCCACCGAGGCCGCGACCATGTCGACGAAGGCGCGGTTGATCGCGTCGACCTCCGGCCCGATCTCGGTGCCGAGGAACGACGTCGCGGCGAGGTCGAGCGTGAGCTGCTTGATCGCGGGATAGAACAGCATCTCGCCCGGATTTGCCTTCCACTGCGCGATGCGCGCGGCGATGCCGCGGTCGAGGCCGGCGAGATAGGACTTCATCGGCCCGGCCTTGAAGGCGACCGACAGCGCCTTGCGATGCATGCGGTGCTCGTCGAAATCGAGCAGCATCAGGCCGCGCGGAAACAGCAAATTGAGGATGTGGCCCCAGCCATGCGCCGAGGAGAACAGCTTGGCCTGGTCGAACAGCACCAGCTCGTTGGCTTCGGGGCCGAGCAGCACGACGTTGACGTCGCCGAACATGTGGGTGCGGTAGACGGGGCCATACTTCCTGGCGTTACGCTCGACGTGACCCTTGGGGTCGGCGAGGGTCTCGAACGTCTTGCCGATGATCGGCCAGCCTTCGTCGCCCGGAATATGGGTCAGCGAGTTGCGCCGCGGCGAGGTCAGGCGGAACGATGGCGTGGCCACACTTTGCATCGACATCAAGGAGGCTCCGTTTTCGGATCGGCGGGGCGCGGCGATGCGCCGGCACATCATTGAAGGGCGGTTGCAGCCATCATGCAATACGCTGCGTTATTTCGTCTCGGTGTAGTTGTGCTGCATCGCACGCGTTCGCGATCTCGCGACGCGCTTCATGCGTCCGAGTCCTGCTGGACTGCTGCCCTCCTTGGAAAGAGGGCACGGGGAATGCCGGGCGCAGGCCGCACCCATGGCCCGCCTGCAGAAAAAAATGCAGGCGGCAGGTACCACAGGTTCAGCCGAGGCATCCCGGCATTCCCCGCGCGATGGTTTTGACGGCTGCTTCGCGATCTCCCCGGTGCACCGGGCTTTCTGGCCACCGTTGCCCGCGCGGCGCGTGAGCGCCAACACGAGCGTGACACCAGCGTCGGGGTGTCAGGACCACGCGACTTGACCGTGCGCATCTCTGCTGTTCGTCGGCGCGGGATCACCCCCACGCTGCAACATCGACGCGCCCACCGCATCCCGCCTCAACGTTCGTGACGACCGCGAAGCGCCCCTCTGATCGAGACGGGACGCGGAGATACAATCACGAATTCGGATAAAAGGAAACGACAATATTTTTGCGAGAAGGACTGGACACGGGTGATGTGGTTGAGCGGGCGAGCAAAATTGCCTTTTAAGCGCGCACGGTTGCCCGGCCGTCGATGGTGGTCGGTGTCCCGCGCGGAGGAGACTGCGCGTTTTCGAAGTGATTTGCTCGTCGGGTCGCTAGCCGACTTTACCGGCTTTTGCGGCGAATTCCAGGTTGCTGTGTTATTGTGATCGCCTTGGGGATGTCTGCCGGCGCCGACTCCTGGCCGTTTTCATGCCAGTTTCCGTTCAGCTTGGTGGTGTCGCCGTTGGCGGGCCTTCTCGTTTGCGATGCAGTGAGTCCAAACCGATCGGAGGCGGGGCATGCAGCGTGTACTTCGGCTCGGATGCGTTCTCCTGGCGATCTGGATCGCCGGGCAACGGGAATCGGAGGCCGGCGAAGGCTCAGCCGCCCGCATTCGCGAGGTGTTTGCGGAGGCCGAATATTCCAACGCCGCAAGTGCTGCAGTGGACATGCTGTTGAGCAAGCAAGACGCACGCCCGTGCGACTTCTTCGGCTATCGGCTGCTTTGTACGCGCCGCTATCTCAGCCTGTCAGAGCAGACCAAAGTCAAGAGCTCGGCTGCGCGGGCCGTGCCGAAGGCTGTTCGGGTCCTGCGAAAATACGATTACCCTCCGATGAATCGTCTGACGATCGTCAATGCCTTCAGGTCGTCGACGGACAGAGACAACACGGTCCAGCCTGTCCTGGTGTCGGCACCCTATCCGGGTTTCATCCCGTTCGCGGCCTATGACGGAACGGTGTCGCCGACATACGACGCGCTCAACCATTCCCTCGAGTACAACAACGAGGCGCCGAAGCCGCAGCAGGAGCGCTTCGACAAGATCGCCCAGGATTGGGTCGTCGGCTCAATGTATGACGCAAAGGCGTCGGACCTGAAGGATATCGCGGTTTCGACGGCCCCTGACCGCTTCGAGACGCTTCTGCACAAGGAGTTCGATTTCAAGGGGCACGATCTGTTCGGCGATTTTGCCGACAGCAGGCGCGTAGCCGACGGTGCAAAGGTCGTCGAATTCTGGGAGAACTACGTCGCATTTTCGAAGACGGCGGATCTGCGTGGCTGCGCCGATCTTTGCAGCATCGCCATCGAGCTTGTATCTCCGAAGGACCATATTCGCTCGATCGCGCACTGCAGCGTGGTGAGTGTCGCAGGGGTCGCCGGGAGCCCGGAGAATTGCTACACGGTGCTCACTTCCGATGGAAAAGCATCCTACCTCCGCGTGTCGCTCTACTTGAATGCCGTCAGTGGCCTCGACGGCATCGGCGGTGATGAGGTGTCGTGTGAGCCTGTCTCGGCCTTGAGCAAGGTGGATGTCGATACGCTCGCTGAAGCGGTCGCCAATGACCTCCGAAAGGTCAATACAAGCACCGCAGACCCGTCATACGCCGTCGAGATTTCCAAAAAGGGTGCCAATCGCACGGTTCTCATGGCGACCCGCTACGGCTTGTCGGCTTTCTTCACCGACAAGACGACATGGGAAATCTCCACGACGAGGGTCGACATTTTCAGCGACGAGCAGAGTGGCATTACGGCGACGGTATCACTCACGGCGGCGACATCGTCGACACACAGCCCGAATCAGGACGGCTACAAGCTTCTGCAGGACAATGAAGCGACCGCAATGCGTCGCAAGGTCGTGCAACTGCTAGCGCCGTCGTTCAAGTGCAAGACCCAGCGCGGGACCTGAGAGAGATGAATCATGGAGGGGCCGATGACCGCGGAGCAGGCGCGACGTAAGTTGATTTTTCTGAGCCTCGTGACCACCGTTCTTTTTTCTGCCTTCCTGATCGTCTCGCCGCTCTTCACGCCCTTCGGCCCCCAGGAGGCGTTGCAGGTCGTTCAGGTCGTCTTTCCCGTCTTCGCCGGCTATATCGGTTCTGCCGTGTTGTTCCTGTTCCGAGGCAACCCCGCCTCCGGCACCATCGCAGATCAGGGGCTGCTGAAGATGCTGATCTACGCGCCGTTCGCCGTATTCTGGTGTCTTGCTGCGGCGGTGCTGTTCTATTTCTACGTCTCCAATCAGCCGGGATACAATCAGGGAATGACATTCCCGCAGCTGATGACCTACGTCACGATCATCATTTCCTTCATGAACATCACAACCGGGGCTCTCGGCGCGTTTCTGTTTCAGTCCGAAGAGATCCAGCGCGCCGAAGCGCAGGCAAAGGCATTGCTCCAGGTTGCCAAGGACCGAAGTCTGTCCGGGGACGGAACCTGATATGATGTGAGGGGTCGAATGTCGCCGGATCGGTCGAGAGCTGATTGAGCGACGCCTCCGCTGATTGGAGACTTCAGGATGTTGGCATTGATCCGAAGGCTGTCTGGAGCGCTGAAGCGACGATATGCGATCCAAGCCGGACGATCGAACGAGACGGGCCGACGGTGGCGCTTTCGTGCCGTTCGCGACGGTGGTCGAAGCGTCGAGCTTCAGAACCAGGGGACATTCGATGAGCTCGTTGTCGACGATTGGCTGCACATTGAGCAGATGGACGACAGGGTTTATTGGCTCCAGGTCGGCGACGTCCGCATGTGGGTGACCGTTGTGGCGGGTGAGAGTCCGATCGTCGATGTTGAACGCGGGGCTTATGGTCGAGTTCGTGGGGATACTCGCGACTGGAGCGTGGAGGACTTCAAGAGGGGGCTCTCGTCGCAAGACGACGCTATTGCGAAAATCGGAGGTGCGGAGCGATAGCCCTGTCCCCTGTCGCGCCAGGGACGACTGCCGATCAAGGTACGGCGTCGCCGAATTCGGGTACGTGTCGCCTGCGCCGGTCCGCGATGCCCTCAATCGATCGAAGCCGGATGAGCGCACCTTTTCGCGGCGAGAAAGCCGCGCGGCCAGAAGTCGCCACCTGTTCCGGCGCGGACGCCGAGACCGTCAGCCGCCCGATTTGTTGATCTTCTTCACCTTGGCGTCGGTTGCCTCGATCGAGGCGGCCAGCTCCAGGATCGCCTTTGCCAGGAGGTCGGCGGCCTCCTTGGGATCCTGCGACCGTTCGGCGCGCAGCGCGTAGTTCCTGGCTGAAGAGAGTGACATTGGCGAGCTTTCCCGCGGAAGAGCCCGCCGGTCGAGGCGGCGGGCTGCCTGACGCATCCTACGCGCGAGAGGTAGCAGGTCCGGGTTAAGAAAATTTTCGTGACGCTCGCTGCGCCGGTGTCCGCCATGCGGTTGCTGGCGCCTCCATCTCCGGAGATCAGACTCCGACCAAAAGCTGGCAAGTCATAGGTTGATGTCGCCGCGGATCACGCGGCCGTAGGGTGGGCAAAGGCGATCCGTTGATCGCTCCATGGGCTCGCTTGCGGTGGCGCCGTGCCCACCATCTTCTGAGGAGCTCTTAGATCAATAATGGGCACGCTGCCGCCTGCGGCGGCTGCTTTGCCCACCTTGCATTCTTCAGGCCCGACCGCGCCTCAGAACTTGTAGGCGAGTCCCACTGTCGCGGTGTGGGTGCGCGTCGTGACGTGCGCGGTGAAGCGGTCGTCGAATCCGGGGCCGACGCCGCCGGGAACGAAGAAGGTCTGGGTCCAGGTGCCGAAATCCGCGTAGCGATAGTCGGCGCGCACGATCCAGTGGCCGCCGATCAAGTGCTCGACGCCGCCGCCGACGGTCCAGCCGACCCTGGTCGATGCCTGGGTCTCGTTGTGCGGATTGCCGAAGCAGAAAGCATTGCCTGGAACAACGGTACAGTTGGCGTTCAGCTCGAGGCGCTGCCACGCCACGCCGCCGCTGCCATAGACCAGCGTGTCCGGTGTAACCAGATAGCCGAGCCGGGCGCGCACGCTGCCGTCCCACGTCTCCTTCACGGAGCCTGCTGGAAGGCCGACCAGCGGCGCGCCGAAGAACAGCCCGGTGGTTCCCGGCAGGGGATTCGCGGTCGTCTTGTTGTCGGCCCATCCAAGGTCGCCCTCGAGTCCTGCGACCCATGACGGGGCGAACTGCCAGTTGATGCCGAGGTAGCCCCCGATCCTGGCCGCCACGCTGTCCATGGCGCCGCCGGTGCCGGCCGTCGGCACGAACACGCCGGCCCCGAAGTTCGGCGAGATGTCGCTGGTCCGCCAATCATTGTCGGCCCAGCGGGCGCCGACCGACACGCCGGCATAGACGCCGGTCCACGACGGCGCGGCCACAACCGGCGATGCCTTCACCGGCAGGTCGGCCGCCAGCGCTGATCCCGCGAGGACGATGCTCGCCAACGCGGCCGCAATCCCGGCCACTCCAGATTTCGTCATGCTTTGCCCCAGCGCGCGACGTCGATTCGACATGGTTGCGGCACCATCGCCGGTTGCATCGAACGCGGCAATTGCATCGCGATTGGCTGGATCAAAAAGTTCATGGTGTTGCTGGCGGGATACGTCGCCTGGTTGAGGCGGCGCTCGACGAGATGGCATCCATGACCATACGATCGCTGCGAGCCTGCTCCGGCTGGCCCGCACGTCATCAGGTCTGCCTCGCCCCAGGCGGCCCCCGCGTCCCCTTCACCCGTAAATCCACGGAGCCGAATGTTTACCACCCGGCCATCGGCCTGATCTAGCAACGGCTCGACCTGACGTCGGGTCAACGTGCGACGAGGGCAAGGGCATGAGCAATCAGTTGCTGGTGATCGAGGATGCCGAGGTGCATCTCTCGATTCTGCGCAAGATCGCCGCGCAGTGCGGCTACGAGGCGACCTGCGTGACGTCGGTCCAGGCGGCGGCCGAGGTGCTGCGCCAGCGGACCTTCGACTGCATCACCTTGGATCTGTCGCTCGGCGATCGCTGCGGCGCCGACATCCTGCTGCTGCTCAACGAGCTGAAATCGCGCACGCCGGTGATCTTCATCAGCGGCGCCGAGGACGCCACGCGCGAGGAGCACGTTCGCCTTGCGACCGTGCTCGGGCTCGTGGTCTATCCGCAATTCCAGAAGCCGGTCGACCTGCCGGCGCTGCGCGAGACGCTGAAGCAGATCGCGACGCTCGCTGAGTGCGAGAGGCTGGTCGCGGCGGTGAGGTAGCCGTGCGTAGGGCGGATTAGCGCAGCGTAATCCGCCGACAATTACGGGCCTTCTCGATTTGTGCGTCTCAGCGGCTTCATGGATCCGACTACGCCGGATGTGGCGGATTACGCTGCGCTAATCCGCCCACACTCTCATCCCCTCCGCTTCGCCGCTTCCTGCAGATCCGGCGCATTCACCGCGGGAATCGCGATGCGGCCGGGTCCGGTCTGCGACAGCGCCGCGGCGGCCTTGTCGTTGTCCATGATCTTGGCCATCACGGCCTGTCCCGCGCGCTCGAAGATGTCGCGGTTCTCGATGACGAATTTCTGCGAGCGGCGCAGGCCGTCGATGTAGCCGTTGATCTCCGGCACGACATAGCGCGCGACCATGTCCCAGCTGCGGCGCGTGTTCTCCGGATTGGCCCAGTCGTGCACGAAGCCGATGATGTGGCCGATACCGCCCGACACCTGCATCAGGTTCTTGATCGTCTTGACGAGATCGTCGGGCGTGCCGATCGTCGACGCCGCGCCCTCGACGAAGGCGGTCTTGTCGACAGCCTCGTCCGGCGAGGCGAATGGTTTCAAACCCGGCCGCATCAGGGTGCCGACCGTATATTCGTTGTGCCAGCGCATCAGCCCGGGACCGGCCTCGCGGCGCGCCTGCTCGCGCGTCTCGGCGATGTGCCACGACAGCAGCACGCGCCAGTTGGCGCGGCTCACGGTGGTGCCGTGCTTCTTCGCCGCGTCCTCGGCGAACTCCCATTGCTGCGGCAGCGCCATCAGGCCCTGCGTCGACATCGAGCCGAGCGAGATGATGCCGATGCCGTATTTGCCCGCGAGCGTCATGCCGGACGGCGAGATCTGCGACGCCACGACGAACGGCATCTCCTCCTGCAAGGGCAGGATCTGCAAGGCCGCGTCGTTCATCGTGAACCAGTCGCTCTTGGCGGTGACGCGCTCGCCGTTGAACAGGCGGCGGATGATCGCGATCGCCTCGTCCTGACGGTCGCGCTGCGTCATCGGATCGATGCCGAGCGTGTGGGCATCGGAGGCGAGCGCGCCCGGCCCCGAGCCGAAGATGGCGCGGCCGCCGGTCATGTGGTCGAGCTGCACCATGCGCTGGGCGACGTTGTAGGGATGATGATAGGGCAGCGAGATGACGCCGGTGCCGAGCCTGATGCGCTTGGTGCGCTCGCCGGCAGCAGCGAGAAACATCTCGGGCGAGGCGATCGTCTCCCATCCGCTGGAATGATGCTCGCCGCACCAGAACTCGTCATAGCCGAGCTCGTCGAGCTGCGAGACCAGATCGAGGTCGCGGCGGAATTGCAGCATCGGATGCTCGCCGATCGGATGATGCGGAGCGAGGAACGCGCCGAATTTGAGCCGCGCCATGTGTTTTCTCCCAAGCGGAATTCGTTGTTGCTTACCGATCAGGCTAATTGGCGCCTCGGTGCGAGGCAATCATCTTGCCGCGCGGGACGACCGGTGCATGGCTGCCATTTGTTTGTTTACTGATCACCGATCGGTGCTCACACTCGGCGCGGGGTTGTCGATTCGTTGACCTGTGGCTGCAATGGCGACATGCCAAACGCGGTCACTGCCTTTCCGGGTTGCGTCGCGTGTCGTTTTCACGCTTGCGGCGATCGAACGTCTCGTCGGTTCGCATTTCGGTGATTGCTGCGTGAAGAGCCGCGTCGGCGTGGCATTTAGATCGCAGCAAGAGCGAAATTCGCAATCAAATTGCCGAGCTCCGCAATCTCGCGGGCTTTTTCTTTTGCGCTGCAGCAACCATCTGGGTGATGGTGGGTTTGATCCGTGACTGCCAAGGAGCTGCCGTTGTCCCTCGCTGAAAATGTTGAGTATTTGCGACGGCTGCGCGAGTTGAATGGCATCACCGGATTCGCAGATTTCCACCGCCAGTCCCGTCCCGCTCCCGAATGTCCGCTGGTCGAGGTCGAAAGCTTCGGCAGCAATCCCGGCCGTCTGAAGATGTTCGCCCATGTGCCGGCGCAGCGCCAGCCGCTGCTGCCGCTCGTCGTCGTGCTGCATGGCTGCGGGCAGGGCGCGGCCGACTACGATCTCGGCGCTGGCTGGTCGACGCTCGCAAAGCATTTTGGCTTCGCGCTGCTGATGCCGGAGCAGCAGCGCATCAACAATCCGCAGCGCTGCTTCAACTGGTTTCAGTCCGAGGACATCACGCGCGGCCAGGGCGAGGTCGCCTCGATCCGCGAGATGATCGCCCGCATGGTGGCCGACTACGCCATCGATGTGAACCGCATCTTCGTCACCGGCCTGTCGGCGGGCGGCGCCATGACCATGGCGATGCTGGCGGCGCATCCGGAGGTGTTCGCGGCCGGCGCCGTGATCGCCGGGTTGCCATTCGGCACCGCGCGCAACATGCGCGACGCCATCCTGCAGATGCGGATGCCGCCGGCGCGTCCGGCCGGCGAGCTCGGCGATCTCGTGCGCCGCGCCTCCAGCCATCGCGGCAAATGGCCGAAGCTGTCGGTGTGGCACGGCACCGCCGACTATACGGTGCATCCGGACAATGCCGGCGAGATCGTCAAGCAATGGCTCGACCTGCATCACCTGCCGCTGGCGCCGATGGCCGCAGGTGAGGTCAACGGCTATCCGCATGAGCAGTGGTGGAATGCCGATGGCGAGACGATCGTCGAATCCTTCACCATCTCCAACATGGCGCATGGCACGCCAATCGGCGTCGCGGCCAACGACAAGCGCTATGGCAAGGCCGGGCCGTTCCTGCTCGAAGCCGGCATCTCCTCGTCGTATCTGATCGCGAAGTTCTTTGGCGTGACGGACTGGATCCGCCAGCCGAAGCCCGCCGCGACCTCCCCGAGCACGAAGCTCATTCCCGAGGTGTCGCCGATCTCGGCGCTGCCGGCCCTGACGAAGATGCTGCGGCGGCCGGATGCGCCGGCCGCGGTTGAGCCGACCGAGGCCAAGCCCGTGCCGGAGACACCGGTCAAGGCGGCGCCGGTCAAGCCGACACCGGCGCGTCCGCCGGCGCGGGCGAAGGGGACGCGGTCTGCTTCCGGCAAGGCCGCGAAGCCGAAAACCGAGTTGCCGGGATCCAGGCCATCGGCGCCGGTGGTCGCGCAAGCGGTGGCCGCGAAGCCGGCCGTTACGCCGGTCGAAATCAAGCCTTCAGCTCCAAGGCCGTCAGGCGCGAAGGCGGTCGACATGACGCCGGCCGACGCGCCGCCGGTTCTCAAGCCCGCGACCGCCGTCCCGACGCAGGCGCCGCCGCAGAAGCGGCGCCGTGTGATCGACGTGGCCGCGGTGATCGAGCGCGCGCTGCAGGCGGCCGGCCTGAAGTAGTTCGTCTCAGGCCATCCCCGTCAGGAACGGGTTCGTCATCCGCTCCTGGCCGAAGCTCGAGCCGGCGCCGTGGCCGCAGATGAAGCCGACGTCGTCGCCGAGCGGCAGCAGCTTGTCCTTGATCGAGCGGATCAGCGTGTCGTGGCTGCCGCCGGGCAGGTCGGTGCGGCCGACCGAGCCGTTGAACAGGACGTCGCCGACATGGGCGAAGCGCATGTCCTTGTTGAAGAACACGATGCTGCCCGGCGAATGGCCGGGGCAGTGCAGGATGTCGAAGACGAGCTCGCCGATCTCGACCGTATCGCCTTCCTCGAGCCAGCGGTCGGGCGTCACGTCGCGCACGCCCGTGATGCCGAAGCGCGCACCGCTGGCGACGACGTTGTCGAGCAGGAATTTGTCGGCGACATGCGGTCCCTCGATCGGCACCTTCAGCTGGTCGCGCAGATCGGCCGCGCCGCCGACGTGATCGATATGGCCATGCGTCAGCCAGATCTTCTCGACGGTGACTTTGGCCTGCGCGATCGCCGCCTGGATGTTCGGCACGTCGCCGCCGGGATCGATCACGATCGCCTTCTTCGTCGCCTCGCACCACAGGATGGTGCAGTTCTGCTCGAACGGCGTCACGGGCACGATCATCGCGCCGGCCTTCGCCCTGGTCTGGTCCTGTTCGCTCATGCCGCCAGCATGCCGATTTTTCGCAGTGCGCCAAGTGAAAAGGCGGCTGTCGGGTGCAGAGCTCCGCGCTGCAGCGGCCCGCATCGGGGCGTCAACCGGGCTTGGGAGACGCCTGGAATCGGCTATGCTGCACCGATGGAATCGTCCGCCGCCAGGATCAGCCTCGTTCCCGTCGACCGCCGCCAGTCGGAGACGGCGCTGGCGATCGCACGCGGCACCTCGCGCCTGCTGCGCTCGCTCGGCTTTGCCACCATCAGCGAGCTGCCGCTGCCGTCGGGCCGTCGCGCCGACCTGGTGGCGCTGAACGAGCGCGGCGAGATCTGGATCGTCGAGATCAAGTCGTCGGTCGAGGACCTCCGCGCCGATCACAAATGGGAGGACTACCGTGCCCATTGCGACCGGCTGTTCTTCGCCTTCACGCAGGACCTGCCGTGCGAGATCTTTCCGCGGGACACCGGCCTGATCGTGGCCGATGCCTACGGCGCCCACCTGCATTGCGAGGCGCCCGAGCACAAATTGCCGGCGCCGACGCGCAAGCTGATGACGGTGCGCTTCGGGCTCGCGGCGGCGCGGCGGATCAACCGGCTGATCGACCCGCAGGGCCATGCCGGCGATTGATCGCCGCGACGTGTAACGTGGCACGCATCCAGCATCCATGTACCGGTGAAGACTGTCGCTGCGGATGCGGCGGGACAAGAGCCGGGTCCCATTGTTGCTGCGGGCCGTCTCCATCTCGTTTTCGGGCTGATTTCCCCGACTTCGCCCGACAATTGCCCCGCATAGGGCGCAACATGCCGGAACAATTTTAAGGTTCGAGCAGTATCCAGCCCAGGGGTGCGGACAGGGACGACAAATGCGACGGGTGGTCTTGGCGTTGGCACTGCTCTTCGCGACTGGAGTCCGCGCGGAGGAAAAGGCGTTTTACGTCCTGGGCGCGGGCGCCGATTCCTGCGAGCGATTCATCGCCGCCGCCGAGGAGCAGCCACCCGGCACCTACAAGGCGATCAGCAATGGCGACGAGCCCTACGTCAACGCCATATCAAAATATCAGCAATGGATGATGGGCTACGTCTCAGCCATCAATGCGGACCGCGGCGACGAGGGCCGGCAGATCAAGCTCGACCTGACCGAGGTGGACAGCTGGATGCGCAACTGGTGCAGCCGCAACCCGCGGCGCACCGTGTTCCATGCGCTGCAGGCGTTCGTGAAGTCGCACTGACGCCGGAGCGAGCAAACGCTCGCTTACTTCGGCCTTACTTCGGCGCGCGCTTGGCGAGGATGCGCTGCAGGGTGCGGCGGTGCATGTTGAGGCGGCGCGCCGTTTCCGAGACGTTGCGATTGCACATCTCGTAGATGCGCTGGATGTGCTCCCAGCGCACGCGGTCGGCCGACATCGGATTCTGCGGCAGCTCGGACTTTTCGCTGGTGGTCGACAGCAGCGCGGCGACCACGTCGTCGGCATCGGCCGGCTTGGCGAGATAGTCGACCGCGCCCATCTTCACGGCCGTCACCGCGGTCGCGATGTTGCCGTAGCCGGTCAGCACGATGGCGCGCGCCTCGGGGCGCTTGCGCTTCAGCGCCGACACCACGTCGAGGCCGTTGCCGTCGCCGAGCCGGAGGTCGACCACGGCAAAGGCCGGCGCCGCCTTGCCGATCTGTGAAATACCTTCGGCGACGCTTTCGCAGGAGGTGACGGTGAAGCCGCGAGTCTCCATGGCGCGCGACAGGCGCTCCAGGAACGGCTTGTCGTCCTCCACGATGAGGAGAGAGCGGTCCGGGTGGTTCGTCAGTTCGGCGATGGCGCCCACGGTCATATATCCTTGAGAAGATGGCTCGATGGTTGCGAGACGATCTGGTCCATCTTCATATGGTCTGCCGAGTCGCCGCTGCCAAGATCGCGGGTTGCCGCAGTCTGCGGCGTGACGCCGCGCGGGGCCGGTGTGCCGTATGCCAGGACCGCGCCAGCGGCGGCTGCCCCGCAGGTTTCATTCCGGCTCCGCCTCGCCATCGTCATCCTCGCTGGCCTCGAAGCGCCGCCGCGGCCAGACGATCTGGACCACGGCGCCATGGTCGGGGAAGGTGCGATTGCTGAACGAGACCTTGGCCCCGGTCCGCTCCAGCAGGGTGCGGGCGATGAACACGCCGAGCCCGAGTCCGCCGCCCTGGTTACCTCCCGGGCCGTCCTCGGCGCTGGGCCGCCGCGACAGATAGGGCTCGCCGATCCGCTTCAGGATGTCAGGCGCGAAGCCGGGGCCGTCGTCGGACACCACGATCTCGACCGTCTCGTTGTTCCACCAGGCGTTCACCTCGACGGCGTTGCGCGCGAAATCGACGGCATTCTCCAGGATGTTGCCGACGCCATAGAGGATCGCAGGATTCCGTGAGCCGACCGGCTCCTTGGCCGCGGCCACCGCGACGCGCACCTTGATGTCGACGCCAAAGTCGCGATGCGGTGCGACCGTCTCCTCGATCAAGGTCGACAGCTTCATCCGGTCGTACATCGACCCGATCGACGACAGCTGGGTGATCTTGCCGAGAATGTCGCGGCAGCGCTGCGCCTGCTCGCGCAGGGTCTTGATGTCGGACGTGACCTGGCTGTTGTCCTGCAGGGCGCGCTCCAACTCGCGCGAGATCAGCACGATGGTCGCGAGCGGGGTGCCGAGCTCGTGCGCGGCGGCCGCCGCGAGACCGTCGAGCTGGGTGAGGTGCTGCTCGCGCGCCAGCACCAGCTCGGTGGCCGCCAGCGCGTCCGACAGCTTCCGTGCCTCTTCGGTCACCTGGAACGCATAGAGGCTGGTGACGCCGATCGCGAGCGCGATCGAGAGCCAGACGCCGAACAGATAGATCGGCGGGAAGATCAGCGGCTCCTCGCCTTCCCACGGCAGCGGCAGGTGCATGAAGAACAAGGCGGTGGCGCAGGCGACGGCGAGCAGGCCGAGCATGATCGTCAGGCGGACCGGCAGCGCGGTCGCCGAGATCAGCACCGGCGCGAGGAACATGTAGGAAAACGGATTCTCCAGCCCTCCCGTGAGATAGAGCAGCACCGTCAGCTCGATGATGTTGAGCGCGAGCAGGCCACCGGCGTGGGCCGGCTCCAGCAACTGCATCGGGTTGAAGGCGATCTGCAGGCCGAGATTGAGCAGCGCCGAGATGCTGATCACCGCCAGACAGGGCACCACCGGCAGGTCGAACTCCAGCCCCTGCACCACGATGAAGATCGCGCTCAACTGACCGAGCGCCGCCAGCCAGCGCAGTCGCAGGATGGTGTCGAGCCGGACGCGCTGGCGCGGATGGCGATAGTCGGTGTCGGGCGTGTCGATGATCAGGGCGTCGTCGGTCATGACGGGAACCTAATGCCGCGCAGGCGCGGCGACAAATCTGGGCGGCCGTTGGTGGCCTGTTGCGGTTTGCGGCACAATGCCTCAATGAACCCCTCCCATGACGCAAGATGACGCAGTGCCGACCCTCTCATCCGATTCCGGCTCGGTTTCGCCCGCGATTGCCGTGTCGCGGCTGACCAAGGTCTACAAGACGACGACGGCCGTCGACGGCATCTCCTTTGCGATCCGCCGGGGCAGCATCACCGGGCTGCTCGGCGGCAACGGCGCCGGCAAGACCACGACGATTGCGATGATCATGGGGCTGGTGCAGCCGACCTCGGGCGAGGTCGCCGTGCTCGGCCACAGCATGCCGGACGAGGCGGCGGCCGTGCTGGGGCGGATGAACTTCGAGAGCCCCTATGTCGACATGCCGATGCGTCTCACGGTGCGGCAGAACCTCACCATCTTCGGCCGGCTCTATGCGGTGGACCACCTCAAGGAGCGGATCGCCGAACTCGCGTCGCAGCTCGACCTCACCGACTTCATCGATCGCGCCAATGGCAAGCTCTCGGCCGGGCAGAAGACGCGCGTCGCGCTGGCGAAGGCGCTGATCAACGATCCCGAGCTGCTGCTCCTGGACGAGCCGACCGCCTCGCTCGATCCCGACACCGCCGACTGGGTGCGCGGCCATCTCGAGCGCTATCGCGCGCGCCGCGGCGCCACCATCCTGCTCGCCTCCCACAACATGCTGGAGGTCGAGCGTCTGTGCGACCGCGTCATCATCATGAAGCGCGGTCGCATCGAGGACGACGACAGCCCGGCGCAGATCATGGCGCGCTACAACCGCTCGACGCTCGAGGAGGTGTTTCTCGACGTCGCCCGCGGCCGCGACCGGGAGGCGGCGCAATGAACGATCTTTCCCTCCACATCTCGCCGCACCGGATCGGCGCGATGATCCTGCGCTACTGGTACCTGCTGCTGTCGTCCTGGCCGCGGCTGCTGGAGCTGATGTACTGGCCGACCCTGCAGATCATCACCTGGGGGTTCCTGCAGACTTACATCACCGCCAATGCCGGCTTCTTCGCCAAAGCCGGCGGCACGCTGATCGGCGCGGTCATCCTGTGGGACATCCTGTTCCGCGGCCAGCTCGGCTTCTCGATCTCCTTCCTGGAGGAGATGTGGGCGCGCAACATCGGCAACCTGATGATGAGCCCGCTGACGCCGATCGAATTCCTGCTGGCGCTGATGACGATGAGCCTGATCCGGCTGGCCATCGGCATCATCCCGATGACCCTGATCGCGGTCTGGTTCTTCGACTTCAACTTCTACAGCCTCGGGCTGCCGCTGATCGCGTTCTTCTGCAACCTGATCTTCACCTCCTGGGCGGTCGGAATCTTCGTGTCGGGTCTGGTGCTGCGCAACGGGCTCGGCGCCGAGAGCATCGTCTGGACGCTGATGTTCGCGCTGATGCCGCTGGCCTGCGTGTACTATCCCGTCCAGGTGCTGCCGCATTGGCTGCAGCTCGTCGCCTGGTCGCTGCCGCCGACCTACGTGTTCGAAGGCATGCGCGCGCTGCTGGCCGATCACGTCTTCCGGTCCGACCTGATGCTGACCGCGCTCGGGCTCAATGCCGCCCTGCTGCTGGCGTCGTTTGCGGCATTCATTGCTCTTTTGCGCAGCGCGCGGCGCGCCGGCTCGCTGCTGGCGGCAGGGGAATAATTGCGCTTTTCCCGTGGATTTCCGGGCTCATTTCGTCGCTTTGCGGCGTTGACACGTACAACACCGCATTGACGCTTAATTACGCATTCGGCAGTATGCTGCGTTGCAGAGAGGTTGAACGAGAATGCCGATAGGTGAGTTTGGCGGTGCACCGCCCCTGGCGTCGGAAGGCAGTCCGGTCCTGACGACACCGATGTACTGGATGTACGAAATGGCGCATGCATCGCTCAATCCGGCGCGCGCTGTCACCGATGCCACCAAGATCCTGTTTCAGAACCCGCTCAATCCCTGGGCGCATACCGAGATGGGCAAGTCGGTCGCAGCGGCCTGCGAGCTGTTCGAGCGCACCACGCGCCGCTACGGCAAGCCCGAATGGGGTCTCGACGAGACCGAGGTCAACGGCATCCGGACCCCGGTCGAGGTCCGCGCGATCTGGGAAAAGCCGTTCTGCCGGCTGCTCTATTTCGACCGCAAGCTGACCCGCCCTCTGCGCGCGCCCCAGCCCCGGCTCTTGATCGTGGCGCCGATGTCCGGCCATTACGCGACGCTGTTGCGCGGTACCGTCGAGGCGTTCCTGCCGACCCACGAGGTCTACATCACCGACTGGTCCGACGCGCGGATGGTTCCGCTGGCCGAGGGCCGTTTCGACCTCGACGACTACATCGACTACGTCATCGAGATGCTGCGCTTCCTCGGCACCAACATGCACGTCATGGCGGTGTGCCAGCCGGCGGTGCCGGTGCTGGCCGCGGTGTCGGTCATGGAGGCCGAGCGCGATCCGTTCGCACCGATCTCGATGACCCTGATGGGCGGCCCGATCGACACCAGGCGCAATCCGACCGGCGTGAACAATCTCGCCCAGGAGCGCGGCATCGACTGGTTCCGCAACCACGTCATCACCAAGGTGCCGTTCCCGCATCCCGGCGTGATGCGCGACGTCTATCCGGGCTTCCTGCAGCTAAACGGCTTCATCAGCATGAACCTCGACCGCCATGTCGACGCCCACAAGGCGCTGTTCGCCAACCTCGTGAAGGGTGACGGCGACCAGGTCGACAAGCACCGCGACTTCTACGACGAGTATCTCGCCGTCATGGACCTGGCTGCGGAATATTATTTGCAGACGGTTGAGACGGTGTTCATCCGACACGCGCTGCCGAAGGGCGAGATGACCCACCGCGGCACGCTGGTCGACCCGTCGAAGGTCACGCGTGTGGCGTTGATGACCGTCGAAGGCGAGAAGGACGACATCTCCGGTCTCGGTCAGACCGAAGCGACGCATGGACTCTGCTCGTCGATCCCGGATCATCGCCGGGTTCACTACGTGCAACCAGGTGTCGGTCATTACGGCGTGTTCAACGGCTCGCGATTCAAGTCGGAGATCGTGCCGCGCATCAACGATTTCATGTTGTCGGCGGCCGATCCCAAGTCGCTGCTCGCCATTGCGGCTGAATGAGCGACAATCACATTCACCGCGCATCCGAATCCGGCTGCGCGGTAACTCTTTGAAGGGACGGTAGAAACCGGAATTCAGGAGTGACTCAAGCAGTGAATGTGGCGTCGCTCCTTGAGCGATGCTTTTGAACCTGAATTCATATCTTCGGGAGCCTGAGAGGCCCAACTGCTGGGGTGCGGAACCTTCGGAACCCCTGTATGTTGGGCAAATGATTTGTTTTTGCGCCGAGCGCTTTCCCTGGCGGTGGATATGGCAAAATCCGGGCGAGTTCTTACCCCCCGGACTGACAGAAATGGCCACTCGCGCGCTACTTTATCGGCGGCCCGCCGAACCCTCGCGTCTTCTCGTCAAGCACGGCTCGCAAATCTACTCGATTAGATTGCGGCGTCACCGTCGTGCGCGACGTTATACCCTGAGAATTCATCCGTCGGATCGCGAAGCGATCCTGACGATGCCTCCGCGCGGCACCATCATCGAAGCGAAAGACTTCGCGCAGCGTCACGGCGCGTGGATCGCGGCGCGTCTCGGCCGTCTGCCGAAGGCGGCGCCATTCCTGCCGGGCACGTTGGTGCCGCTGCGCGGCGTGCCGCACAAGATCGTGCATCGCGCCGGCGAGCGCGGCACGGTGTGGACCGAGACGCGCGACAGCGGCGAGAAGATCCTGTGCGTGGCCGGCGGGATCGAGCACACCGAACGCCGCGTGCTTGACTTCCTCAAGCGCGAGGCGCGCCGTGACCTTCAGAAGGCCGCCGACGGCTATGCCGAGCAGCTCGGCGTCAAGGTCAAGCGGCTGTCGATCCGCGACCAGTCGAGCCGCTGGGGCTCGTGCACCTCGGCCGGCTCGCTGTCGTTCTCGTGGCGTCTCATCCTGGCGCCGCCCTTCGTGCTCGACTATCTCGCCGCGCACGAGGTCGCGCATCTGATCGAGATGAACCACTCGCCGCGGTTCTGGAAGGTGTGCGGCAGAATCTGCGCCTCGGTCGAGCGCGCCAAGAAGTGGCTCGACACCTGCGGCAACGATCTGCATCGCTATGGCATCGACGACTGAGGTCTCGACGACAGACCTCTCGACGATGTGAGTCCCAATGGCCCGGCCTTCTGGTCCGGGCCATTTCTTCGTCGGGTTCCAATCTGCATCGATGAACTCAGAACCCGCCTGCGGACTATCGAATTCTTAAGCCTTCTCGCCTGCAGTCGCAGGATATTGCCCAAATCGGCGGCGCCTTAACGTGGCTGTAACGCTGCGCTCGCCAGATTTACCGCAATCAACCCAAGGTGACGTCCCAGCGAGCTGCCGGGCCGTTCGCTGCAACCAAAGCGCCGATCGTTTCTCTCGAAACGTGCAGCGCGCCTCGAATCGAACGATGTTTGCAAGCGAGTTTCAACCGGCCGCATCCACACAATTGCTCTCTGCCGCGCTCGACGGTGCCTCCGAGGCGATTCTCTTTCTCGACGCGCAGGGCCACGTCCAGCACGCCAATCAGGCGGCGTCGGTGCTGCTGCGGCGTGAGCCGGCCGCTCTGGTCGGCGCCGACCTCGAAAGCCTGGGTCTCCCCGCGGATCTGATCGCGGCGACTCCGTGCGCCGAGGCGACCGACACGCAGCAGGAGCCGGATCAGTCCGACGCCCGCGAAATGACGATGCGTCATGCCGACGGCGGGCGGACCCGCCTCCGCCTGTCGTTGTGCGCGCTCCCGCCGGGCCGGGAGGATGAGCCGGTCCGTTCGTTGCTGTTCATTCGTGACGTGACCACCGAAGTCGACATGCGCGAGCGCAATGCGCTGCTGACATCGGTCGCCGATCGGACCAACCGGGCCGTCATCGTCACCGATCGCCATCTCAACGTCCTGTACACCAACGCCGCCTTTGCCAGCCTGTTCGGCTACACGCCTGAACAGGCGATCGGACGCCGCGCCGAGGAACTGCTGACCGGCCCCTGCACCGATCCCGCCATCGTCAACCGGCTGAGGCAATGCCTCGAGGACGACCGCGGCATCGAGGAGGACGTGCTGGTCTACGACAAGGACGGCCGCGAGATCTGGACGACCGCCTATGTCAAGGCGCACCGGACCAGGCGGGGCAAGGTCAGATATCTGTTCGGGCTGCTCACGGACATCCGGGAGACCAAGCAGCTGCGCTCGCTGCAGCAGCTGATCATGGCGTCGCTGGCGTCCGACGTTTCGATCACGACCATCGCCGATCAACTGTGCCGCCGGGTCGAAGAGCTCGCCCCTGACGTCGTCTGCTCGATCCTGCACGTCGATTCCGATGGGCACGTGCATCCGCTCGGCGGCCCGAGCCTGCCGGCCGATTTTTCCGCCAGCCTCGACGGGATCCCGATCGGGCCGGACGTCGGCTCCTGCGGCACCGCCGCCTATCTCTGCGAGCCGGTGCTGTCGCGCGACATCGACAATGATCCGCGCTGGCAGCCCTACAAGGCCGGCCCGCTCGCCGCCGGCCTGCGAGCCTGCTGGTCGTCGCCCATCAAGGGCAAGGACGGCCGCGTCATCGGCACCTTTGCCTTCTACTTCCGTGAATGCCGCGGCCCCAGCCCCTGGCACGAGCAGATCGTCGCCGCCTGCGTCCAGCTCGGTGCGCTCGCCATCGAGCGCCAGGAGGTCCGCTCGACGATCTCGCAGGTCGCCTATCACGACATGCTGACGGGCCTGCCCAACCGTGCCCGCATCCCGTCGCTGATCGCCGAGGCCATCAAGGCCTGTCCGGAAGGCGGACACGTCGCCGTCGCCTTCCTCGACGCCGACAATTTCAAGGACGTCAACGACACGCTGGGCCATGCCGCCGGCGACGAGTTCCTGGTCGGCTTCGCCAACCGCCTGCGGGCGCAGATCCGCGCCGGCGACATGCTGGGCCGGCTCGGCGGCGACGAGTTCGTGATCGTGCTGCAGAACCGCGATCCGCTCGAGGCCTCGCTGGCGGCGGCGCGGATCACCGCGGCGCTCGCCATGCCGCTGACGATCGGCAAGCGGCAGGTGCCGATGTCGGCGAGCATGGGGCTCAGCCTCTATCCTGACAACGCCAAGGACATCGAGACCCTGATCAAGCAGGCCGATGCGGCGATGTACAAGGCCAAGCGCGGGGGACGGGCGACCTACCGCTTCTTCAGCGCCGACATCGACAAGCTCGCCGAAGAGCGGCTGATGCATTCGACCGCGCTGCGCGAGGCGATCGCCAGCGAGGCCCTGACCCTGCACTATCAGCCGCAGATCCGCACCCGCGACGGCGCGATCCACGGCGTCGAAGCGCTGGCGCGCTGGCACGATCCGGTGCTCGGCGAGGTCTCGCCTGCCAAGTTCATTCCGCTTGCCGAGGAATGTGGTCTGATCGAGCAGATCGGTGTGTGGTCGATCAAGCTGGCCTGTCAGCAGATGGCATCGTGGCGGCGTGCGGGTCTCGATATCCCCTGCATCTCGGTGAACCTGTCGCCGATCAACTTCCAGAACGTCAACCTGGCGGCGATGGTGGCGCAGATCCTGGCCGCCAACGACCTGCCGGCGAAGATGCTGATGCTGGAGATCACCGAAGGGGTGATCCTCAACGAGCGCGCCACGGTGATCGCGACCATGAACGAGCTGCGCAACATGGGCGTCGGCCTGTCGCTGGACGATTTCGGCACCGGCTATTCCAGCCTGAGCCGGCTGGCCCAGCTGCCGATCGACGAGCTGAAGATCGATCGCAGCTTCATGCGTGATTTCGAGAACGACAGCGGCACGCGGGCGATCGTGACCGCGGTCGTGCGCGTCGGCCAGAGCCTCGACGTGGCCGTGGTCGCCGAAGGGGTCGAGACCGAGCCGCAGCGCAAGCTGCTGGCCGAGCTCGGCTGCGATGCGATGCAGGGCTTCCTGTTCGCGCGGCCGATGGCCGCCAGTGCCTTCAGCCGCTGGCTGCTGGACTACAGCGCCCACCGCGCGAGCCTGATGCTGCGGCAGATCGGACGCGTTTTGGCGCAGACGGCTGGTTCTGGGGCGGTTGACCCGGCTCCGCTTCCGATCGCCAAGGCGGCCGGCTGAGCCAGCCGGGCTCCATCCATCCTCAGCCGAGCCATCGTCATTCCGGGGCAATCGTGAACGCGCGCATGCGCGTTGACGATTGAACCCGGAAGCCGAGCTTGTTGAACGAACGCCAGCCAGGCCACATCGAGATTCCGCGTTCAAGGCCTGCGGCCTTGCCCCGGAATGACGGTGGGCGTGGCGCAAGTCGTCACGCGATGAGCTCAGCTCAGCGCCGACCACCGAACAGCCGGTCGACCAGCCAGCCATCGAGGCCGGCGGCGGGCTCCGGCCGCACATTGTTGCGGCTTGGCGGCGGCGCCGAGCGCGCGGAGTAGGCGGCATTGGGGGCAGGGGCCGTCGGCGCCGTGATCTGTGAGGCGATCTGCGCCAGTGTCGGGACCACGCCGGGGCTCTGTGCATTCGGCAGCGCCGCCACCGGCACGCCCTGATGCGCTGATCGCATGAAGCGCGTCCAGACCTCGACCGGCAGGCCGCCGCCGGTCGCCTTCTTGGTCGGCGAGTTGTCGTCATTGCCGAGCCAGACGCCGGTGACGAGATGCGCGGTGTAGCCGATGAACCAGGCGTCGCGGAAATCCTGGCTGGTGCCGGTCTTGCCGGCAGCGGTCCAGCCCGGGATCTCGGCCTTCTTCGCGGTGCCGGAGATCAGCGTCTCCTGCATCATCTGATTCATCATCGCCGCGTTGCGCGGCTCGATCACCTGCACCGGCTGCTCGGTCTGGCGCATGTAGAGCAGCTTGCCGTCGAGCGTCCTGATCCGCGTCACCACATGCGGCGAGACGGCGAGGCCGCCATTCGAGAACGGCGCATAGGCGCCGACCAGCTCGATCATCGACACCTCGGAGGTGCCGAGCGCGATCGACGGGTTGGGATCGAGCCTGGAGGCGATGCCGAGCCGGTGCGCGGTCCGCACCACGTTCTTCGGCCCGACCTCGAGGCCGACGCGCACCGCGACCGTGTTGAGCGACATCGCCAGCGCCTGGGTCAAGGTCACCGGGCCGAAATATTCGCGGGTGTAGTTCTCCGGCTTCCAGCCCTTCAGATCGAGCGGCGCGTCCTGCCGGACCGTGTCCGGCGTCAGGCCCTGCTCGATTGCGGTGAGATAGACGAACGGCTTGAACGCCGAGCCGGGCTGGCGCTTGGCGGTGACGGCGCGGTTGAACTGGCTGTCGGAATAGTTGCGGCCGCCGACCATGGCGCGCACGGCGCCGTCCGGCGTCATCGCCACCAGCGCGCCCTGGCTGACGTTGAACTTGACGCTCTTCGCCGCGAGCTCGTCGATGATGGCCGCCTCGGCGACGCTCTGCAGCTTCGGATCGATCGTGGTCTCCACCACGATCGATTCCTCGACCTGGCCGACGAGATCGTCGAGCACCTCGCCGATCCAGTCGGCGACGTAGTTGATGGTACCGGCGCCCGCCGGCTTCACTGCGACGGAAGGGTGCGCGATCTGGGCCTGCGCCTGGGCGTCGGTGATGAACTTGGCGTCGGCCATCGCCGCGAGCACGGTCTGCGCGCGCTTGGCGGCGCCCTCCGGGTTGCGGTTCGGCGCCAGCCGCGACGGAGACTTGACGAGACCTGCGAGCATCGCGGCCTCGCCGATCGTCACCTGCCGCGCCGACTTGCCGAAATAGCGCTGCGCCGCCGCCTCGACGCCATAGGCGCCGGAGCCGAAATAGACCCGGTTGAGATACAGCTCCAGGATCTCGCGCTTGGAATATTTGCGCTCCAGCCACAGCGCCAGCTCGGCCTCCTGCAGCTTGCGCGCCAGCGTACGCTCCTGGGTCAGGAACAGGTTCTTGGCGAGCTGCTGCGTCAGGGTCGAGCCGCCCTGCGACACGCCGCGATGCAGGACGTTGGCGACCACGGCGCGGGCGATGCCGATCGGATCGATGCCGAAATGCTGATAGAAGCGGCGGTCCTCGATGGCGATGAAGGCCTTCGGCAGATAGGGCGGCAGATCCTTCAGCGCGACATTGGCGCCCGCCATCTCGCCGCGCTGCGCCAGCATGCTGCCGTCATAGCCCACGATCTCGATCGTCGGCGGCCGCTTCGGGATCTCCAGCGACTGGATCGGCGGCAGATGCGCGCCGGCCCAGATCACGACGCCGACCAGCGCGATCACGCCCCACAGGCCGCAAACCAGTGCCCAGTAGAACATGCGGCCGACCGACATCCCCCAGCGTGACTTGGCTCGGGCAGGCTTCGGTTTCGGTGGGGTGGCTTTCGGCGCGCGCGCCGGCACATCGTCCTCGTCGTCCGGCTCGACCGGCCTTTTCTTTGCAGCGGACTTCTTGGGCGCGTTGTCGGAGGGAATGCGATCCTTGGGGTCGAGGCGCAGATCGGCCATCGCGGCCGCAAGACCGAATCGCGGCTCCTTGCGTCCGCCGCCCTGTTTCCGTCCCCGCGCCATACGCAACCCGAGCCCGCGATCCCGCCGTCCGACCACGGTAATGTCCGGAGTTTAAGGGGCAGTTAGGAAGAGCTTAACGCGCGATTAGGAGTTTCGCGCTCGTAACGCCGCGTTATGGTTAAGCCAAGGTAAACAACAACAGACGAGGGAGTTCATGGGCCATATCGATCCCACCAAGGAGGTGTTCGCGCAGTTCCGGGAGAACGACCGCCCGGGTCCGATCCACATGCTGAACCTGGTGCGACTGCGCAAGGAGGCGGCCTATCCCGACGGACGCAAGGTCAGCGGCGCGGAAGCCTATGCCGCCTATGGCCGCGAGAGCGGCCCGGTGTTCGAGCGCCTCGGCGGCCGCATCATCTGGCAGGGCCGCTTCGAGCTGATGCTGATCGGCCCGCAGGAGGAGCGCTGGGATCACTGCTTCATCGCGGAATATCCGTCCGCGCAGGCGTTCGTCGAGATGATCCGGGATCCCGTCTACCGCGAAGCGGTGAAGCACAGGCAGGCGGCGGTGGAAGACTCGCGGCTCATCCGGCATGCGGTACTGCCGGTGGGGAAGAACTTTGGCGAGGTGCCGGCGTAGTTTTTTCTCAGCAGTGTTGGTCGAAGTCGACGCCCCATCGGCGGTAGGTTCCCTCCCCCCTTGTGGGGGAGGGTTAGGGAGGGGGGTAGCTACGAGGACGGTCGCCCGGAGGCCCCCCTCCCCAACCCTCCCCCACAAGGGGGAGGGAGCGCAGCGGGGGACTTTGCGAGAGTGTTTTCTACAGTGGAATGCAGTCCGCGAGCGTGGGATCGCTCGATAGGCTCGCCAATGCTTGGGCTGCGGGCTTGCACAACGCATAAGTTTATGCTTATGTGTCGTCATGATCGAGAGTGACATCTTCAAGGCGCTGGCCGATCCGACGCGCTACGCGATCTTCGAGAAGCTCGCGGCCGGCGGCATGAACGCCAGCGCCCTTCGCGAAGGTTTGACGATCAGCCAGCCGGCGATGTCGCAGCACCTCGCGGTGCTGCGGAACGCAGGGCTGGTGCGGGAAGAGCGGCAGGGCCGCTTCGTCAACTACGAGGTCGATCCGAATGGCCTGGCGCACATCGCGCGCTGGCTGGCGAAGTACCGCGCCTACTGGCCATCACGGGTCGATGCATTGAAAACCCTGCTGAAGGACACGGACCAATGACCGACCTCGAGGCTGACGCGCAGGGCGATGAACTGGTGCTCGACTACGAGCTCGATGCGCCGCCGGAGAAAGTCTGGCGTGCCATCAGCAGTCCGGCGCTGCGCGACACCTGGCTGCCGCCCGGCGACCTCGCCGATGCCGCGCCGATCTCGTCGACGCCAGGCGAGGAAGTGCGCTACCGCATGCGCGACGACGAGCCGCCCTACCTCGAAAGCATCGTGACGTTCCAGGTCATGCCCAACGCCGATGGCGGCACGCGGCTCAGGATCATCCACGGGCTGGCCGCGGCGACGCTGATGCGGCGAACGCCGCCGGCGGCGAACGGCAACACGCGCAGTTTGATGCGCGCGGCCTGACGCTTCAACTCATCAGCAACTCACTGAACGGGAGCTCGCGCATGCGCGACACGATGCAACTCGTCCCCATGGTCATCGAGCAGTCGAGCCGGGGAGAGCGATCCTTCGACATCTATTCGCGGCTGCTGCGCGAGCGGATCGTCTTCCTCAACGGCGAGGTCAACGACACCGTCTCCGCCCTGGTCTGCGCGCAACTGCTGTTTCTCGAGGCGGAGAACCCGAAGCGGCCGATCCACCTCTACATCAATTCGCCCGGCGGCGTGATCACCAGCGGGCTGGCGATGTACGACACGATGCAATTCGTCAAGGCGCCGGTGCACACGCTGTGCATGGGAACGGCGCGCTCGATGGGGTCGTTTCTGCTGATGGCGGGAGAGCCCGGCGAGCGGACGGCGCTGCCTAATGCGAGCCTTCACGTGCATCAGCCGCTCGGCGGCTTCCAGGGCCAGGCGTCCGACATCCTGATCCACGCCAGGGAGATGGAGCAGACCAAGCGCCGCATGATCCGGCTCTATGCCGAGCATTGCGGACGCAGCTACGAGGATGTCGAACGTACGCTCGATCGCGATCATTTCATGACCGCGGATGAAGGCCTGCAGTGGGGCTTGATCGACCGGGTCGTGAAGCAGCGGGACCTGGGTAGCGTCAGCAGCGATTGATGCGCCTGTGAGGCGACGGTGGTTGCTGTCGCGACGAGTGTCGTCATCCGCCGAAGGCGGGTGACCTAGTATTCCAGAGGCCGCCGTGATGACCCGAGCGGCCGCGGCCGGTGAGGGCAGCGTAGGCTCGTTAGCGTCGCGTGGGCCATTATGCTTTGCCACGAAAATCGTCCGTTCCCTCCCCCCTTGTGGGGGGAGGGCTAGGGAGGGGGGTAGCTCCGGGCGACCGTCTTCGTGGCTACCCCCTCCCCAACCCTCCCCCACAAGGGGGGAGGGAGCGGAGTTGAGGTTTTGGCACGATTTGTTGCCTCTTGCGCTTAGTCGCGTGGCCTTACCCCGCCGCGCCCGTGTCCTCGATGATCGGGCCGAACAGCTCCCAGCGCTCGCCATTGAACTTCATCATCTGCATCTGCTTGTTGATGCGGAAGTCGGTCGGCGACGTCGTGATCGAGAGGCCGGGCAGCGCGAGGCTGGGGACGAAGCCCTTGATGCTGGCGGCCTGGCGCATCACGTTCTCGCGCGTCAGGTCGTCACCGCACTGGCGCAGGATCTGCACCAGCAGCTCCGCGGTCGAATAGCCGTAAGTGTTGACGGTGTTGAGCTTGTCGCCCTCCGGATAATACTTGTCCATGAACTCGAAATAGGCCTTCACGCCCGGATCGTCCTTCCATTGCGGGTCGGCCGGGTCCTTGCCGTAGTTGGTGCTGATGATGTCCTTGGAGATGTCGAGGCCGGCCGGCTTCAAGGTCGCCGACACCGGGCTCGCATTGATGTCGAGGATGTGCACCGGCTTCCAGCCGAGATCGGCGAGCTTCTTGATCGCCTGCGCCGCGAATTTCGGCGTCGAGGCGTCGTAGAGCAGGTCCGCGCCCGACGACTTCAGCTTGACGATTTGCGAGTCGACCGTCGGATCGGACAGCTCATAGGATGCTTCCGACACGATCATCGTATCGGCCTTGGCGCCGAGGCCGCTTCTGAGGCCGGCGATGTAGTCGCGGCCGAGATCGTCGTTCTGGTAGAGGATGCCGATCTTGGCATTGGGGTGGTTGGCGAGAATGTATTTGGCGTAGATCCGTCCCTCCGACTGGTAGTTCGGATTGTAGGCGATGGTCCACGGGAAATTCTGCGGATCGGTGAAGCGCGAGGCGCCGGTCGATGCCAGGAGCTGCGGCACCTTTTTGCCGTTGAGATATTTCTGCACGGCGGCGTTCGAGGGCGTGCCGATGATCTGGAAGGTGAACAGCACTTCGTCGCCTTCGACCAGCTTGCGCACCTGCTCGACCGCCTTAGGCGGAGAATAGGCATCGTCATACTGGATCAGGTTGAGCTTGCGGCCGTTGATGCCGCCCTTGTCGTTGATCATCTTTAGATAGGCGGCCTGCGTCTTGCCGATGCCGGCATAGGCGGAGGCCGGGCCGGAGAACGGCACGGTCTGGCCGATCTTGATCTCGGTGTCGGTCGCGCCGGTGTCGTATTTCTTCTGGGCGTCGGCGGATGACGTGGGCAGAGCAATGACAAGCGACGCAGCAAGTGCGATTGCACATGTCTTGGCGCCGCCGAGACCGAACAGTGACGTTCTCATGCGAGTCCTCCCTCCGGTGATGTTGTCGATGGTTCTTCCTGGTTGTTATGTCGCCATCGCTGCACGCGAGTGTGGAGGAAGCAAGTCGACAAGGCAACGTTTCAGGGAGCGACCAACCGGCGCAATCCGTGCCGCGACGCAAAACGGGGCCGCGCCCTCGCGCAGCCCCGCACCTTCGATGTCGATCACGTCGTTCCGGGGCGCGCGGAGCGCGAACCCGGAATCTCGAGGTTCCGGGTTCGTCGCTGCGCGCCGCCCAGAACGACGTTGAGCAGTGCTAACCTGCCGCGCCCTTGTCCTCCAGGATCGGGCCGAACAGCTCCCAGCGCTCACCGTTGAACTTCATCATCTGCAACTGCTTGTTGACGCGGTAGTCGGTCGGCGAGGTGTTGATCTTCATGCCCGGCAGCGACAGGTCGCCGACGACATCCTTCAGCGACGTCGCCTGCTTCATGACGTTCTCGCGGGTGAGATTGTCGCCGCACATGCGCAGGATGGTCACCAGCAGCTCGGCGTTGCCGTAGCCATAGGTGTTGAAGTTCGAGTTCTTGTCGCCTTCAGGATAATACTTGGCCATGAACTCGAAATAGCGCTTCATGCCCGGATCGTCTTTCCACTGCGGATCGAGCGGGTCCTTGCCGTAATTGACCGAGATCACGCCCTTGGACGCCTCGAGACCGGCCGGCTGAAGCACCGCACCGACCGACGTCGCATTGATGTCGACGATGTGCACCGGATGCCAGTCGAGCTCGTGCAGCTTCTTGATCGCCTGCGCCGCCTGCTTCGGCGTCGCGGCCGAGAACAAGAGGTCGGCGCCGGCCGCCTTGAGCTTGAGGAGCTGGGAGTCGATGGTGGGATCGGAGACCTCGTAGGAGGCCTCGGACACGATCATCGTCGCCGCCTTGTCGCCGAGGCCGGCCTTGATGCCGTTGAGGTAGTCCTTGCCGAGATCGTCGTTCTGATAGAGCACGCCGACCTTGGCATTGGGGTGCTCCTTCAAAATGTACTGGCCGTAGATGCGGCCCTCGGTGAAGTAGTTGGGATTGTATCCCATGGTCCAGGGGAAGTTCTTCGGATCGGTGAACTTGGTGGCGCCGGTGGCCGCGAACAGCTGCGGCACCTTCTTGGCGTTGAGGTATTTCTGGACCGCGGCGTTGGACGGCGTGCCGATGATCTGGAACGTCAGCAGCACCTCGTCGTCCTCGACCAGCTTGCGCACCTGCTCCACGGCCTTCGGCGGCGAGTAGGCGTCGTCATACTGGATCAGCTTGATCTTGCGGCCGTTGATGCCGCCCTGCTCGTTGATCATGTTGAAATAGGCGGCCTGGGTCTTGCCGATCGAGGCATAGGCCGAGGCGGGACCCGAGAACGGCACGGTCTGGCCGATCTTGATCTCGGTATCCGAAGCGCCGGGATCGTACTTCTTCTGGGCCGAGGCTGACGTGACGGAGAGGGTGACGGCCAGAGCGGCCGCCCCTGCAAGACGGAAATATCCCTGTCGCATGGGGTCTATCGTTCCTCCTGATTTGTTGTGCGGCTGGTCTGCCCAATGGGCGCCATCGCTGGAAGGCAGTGTGGAGGAACGGCTTGGCGGACGCAAGGCGAGGGGAGCGCGGGTGGGGCGGTTCCGCGGGGCGGGGGCGTGTGCTGATTTCGTCGCCTTTAGGCGAGAGCATTGGCCTGATGGTTCGAGACGCGCCGCAAAGGCGGCGCTCCTCACCATGAGGGTGGAGATTGCGCCGCGAATTCCGCCCTCGTCCTGAGGAGCCCGCCGGAGGCCGGCGTCTCGAAGGACGGCCGCAAACTCGATGGTCAGCCCGCGAGCCAGACCAGCACGAGGCCGATCGCGGCCGGCACGCTCTGGATGAACAGGATCTTGCGGCTCGCGGTGGCCGCGCCGTAAAGCCCGGCGACCAGCACGCAGAGCAGGAGGAAGATCTTGATCTGGAACGCGAAGGCCGGCGTCGGGTGGGCCAGGCCCCAGAACAGGCCGGCGGCGAGGAAGCCGTTGTAGAGGCCCTGATTGGCGCCGAGCACCTTGGTCTGCTCCGCGCGCTCCGGCGTGTTGTTGAACGCCCTCAAGCCGGCCGGCTTGGTCCAGAGAAACATCTCCAGCACGAGAATGTAGACGTGCAGCAGGCCGATCAGCCCGACGACGATGTCTGCAATCAATGCCATGGTTCGGCTCCCCCAAGCCTGCGTGGGCCGGCGCTGGTGCCGGTCCCCTTCTTCAAATCGGCTCCGAGCGGCTCAGGGCCGCGCGATGGTCCTTCATGCCGCCGGTTGAGCGGCCGCGTCGTCGTTCGCCAGCAGATGCAGCAGCGCGCTCTTGATCGCGGCCTGCCGGGTCGGCGCGTTGATCTGCGCGCCCAGGAGGTCGGTGACGTAGAACACGTCGCGGGCGCGCTCGCCGAAGGTGGCGACATGGGCGGAGGCGATGTTGAGGTTCAGCTTCGAGATCGCCGTCGTCAACTCGTAGAGCAGGCCGGGGCGGTCGAGGCCGGAGACCTCGATCACCGTGTAGAGCTCCGACCACTGATTGTTGATGGTCACTTCCGGCTCGACCGAGAACGCCTTGTGCTGCTTGCCGCGCGTGGTGCGCCGCGCCACCGCGTCGGGCAGCCGCAGCTTGCCTTCCAGCACCTGCTCGATGGTCTCGCCGATCCGGGTCGCGCGCCGGCCCTCGTCCTCGTCGCGCTCATACTCGCGGGAGATCGCGATGGTATCGAGCGCGCGCCCGTCGGTCGTGGTGTAGATCTGGGCGTCGACGATGTTGGCGCCGGCCGAGGCGCAGGCGCCTGCGATGATCGATAGCAGCCAGGGGTGGTCCATCGCGAAAATCGTCAGTTCGGTGACGGCGCGGGCCGGATCGAAGCCGACATTGATCGCGAGCTTGTGTCCCGCATCCTCGCTCGATCGCACGAAGCGGGCATGGCGGATCTTGCGCGGCAGCTCGACCTTGAGCCAGTAGGCCGGATAATGCCGGCCGATATAGGTGTTGAGCTCGTCGTCGGGCCAGTCGGTGAAGGCGTTGCGGAATTCGGCCTGCGCCGCGGTAATGCGCTTGGCGCGGTTGACCTCGGAGAAGCCGCCGGTCAGCACCGGTTCGGTCTCGTAATAGAGCGTGCGCAGCAGTTGCGCCTTCCAGCCGTTCCAGACGCCGGGGCCGACGCCGCGGATGTCGGCGGTGGTCAGGATGGTCAGCAGCTTCATCTGCTCGACGGACTGCACCACCGCGGCGAAATTCTCGATCGTCTTGCGGTCCGACAGGTCGCGCGACTGCGCCACCGTCGACATCGTCAGGTGCTCCTCGATCAGCCAGGCGACCAGCTCGGTGTCGGCATTGTTGAAGCCGAGCCGCGGGCACAGCCGGCGCGCGATCTTGGCGCCGGCGATGGAATGATCCTCGGGGCGGCCCTTGGCGACGTCGTGCAGCAGCACGGTGATGTAGATGACGGCGCGGTGCTCCGGCCGGATCTTGCGCATCAGGTCGGAGGCCAGGGTGAACTCGTCGATGCCGCCGCGCTCGATCTCCTGCAGGAAACCGATGCAGCGGATCAGGTGCTCGTCGACCGTGTAGTGATGATACATGTTGAACTGCATCATCGAGACGATGCGGCCGAAGGCGCGAATGAAGTGGCCGAGCACGCCGGTCTCGTTCATCCGCCGCAGCACGACCTCGGCATCGTTGGAGGTCAGGATCTCCATGAACAGCCGGTTGGCCTCGGGATCGTCGCGCAGCTCGGTGTTGATCAGGTTCAACGAGCGCGTGACCGCACGCATCGCGTCGGGATGGAAGGCGAGGTTGTTCTTCTGCGCCAGCCGGAAGATGCGGATCAGATTGACCGGATCGTGCTTGAAGACGTCGGGCGCGGCGAGGTTGATGCGGTTGTTGTCGACGATGAAGTCGTCGCTCTCCGGCACGCGCCGCCAGGTCGAGCCGGTGGTCAGGCGCGAGATCATCCGGCTCAGCACCGGCGCCGGCTTGGCCTGCTGGTCCTCGAGCTTGGCGCACAGGATCGCGGTGAGATTGCCGACCTCCTTGGCGACCAGGAAGTAGTGCTTCATGAAGCGCTCGACATCCTGCATGCCGGGATGGCTGGTGTAGCCCAGCCGCACCGCGATCTCGCGCTGCAGGTCGAACGACAGCCGTTCTTCCGGACGCCCGCTGACGAAATGCAGGTTGCAGCGCACCGACCACAGGAAGTCCGCGCAGCGCCGGAAGGTGCGGTATTCATGCGCGTCGAACACGCCGCGCTCGACCAGCTCGGCGGTCTCGCGCACGCGGTAGACGTATTTGGCGATCCAGAACAGCGTGTGCAGGTCGCGCAGGCCGCCCTTGCCGTCCTTGACGTTGGGCTCGACCAGGTAGCGCGACTGGCCGCCGCGGCGATGCCGCTCCTCGCGCTCGGCGAGCTTGGCGGCGACGAATTCGGCGGCGGTGCCCTGCACCACCTCGCTGTCGAACCGCGCGACCAGCTCGTCATAGAGCGGCCGGTCGCCCGCGAGATAACGCGTCTCCAGGATGGCGGTGCGGATGGTCATGTCGCCGCGCGCCTGGCGGATCGACTCGTCGACCGACCGGGTCGCGTGGCCGACCTTCAGCCCCATGTCCCACAGCGAATACAGGATGGCTTCGGCCACCTGCTCGCCCCATGCGGTCTGCTTGTAGGGCAGGATGAACAGCAGATCGATGTCGGATTCCGGCGCCATCAGGCCGCGGCCATAGCCGCCGGTGGCGACCACCGCCATGCGCTCGGCGCCGCTCGGCACCTGCGAGCGATAAAGGTGCTGGGTGGCCGCGGCGTAGAGGATGCGAATGATCTCGTCCTGCACGAAGCAGAGCTGCTCGGCGCAGCGCCGGCCGTGGCGGTCCTTCAGCAGTTGCGCCTGGGCCGCCGCGCGCGCCTTGACCAGCTCGGCCTTGAGGAATTGCACCACGGCCGCGCGGAACATGTCCTCGCGTCCCGAATGCTGCGCGGCCAGCGCGTCGACCGCAGCCGCGATACCGGCGCTGTCGAAATCGGAAATGCTATCAGGGTGGGAATGGGGGGCGACGCTGTCCATGGCTGCAACCGGATATCGAACAAGGCCTGTGCTGTCACGAAACTTCCAATGCAACAATCGATCCATGCTGTCATCGGTGGTCACGGGATGATGATCGTTCTGAACCGCGCCGTCGAAAGGAAAAGCAATTCTCGCGCGCTTCCGGAATAAACTATTGTAATAAAAGAGAGATTTCCGAGGCTCCAAGGGAGCTGCGACGGGTGATTGTCGGGGCCGCGGATTTGCTGCGGTTGCGGCCGTGGTTCTACTGGGGGGCGACGCTTTACGCGCGGCCGAGCCGGTGAATGAGGTCTGCGGCGCGCGTGCGCTCTGCCGCGACGAGCCGTTCTCGGCGCTCGACGCCCTCACCCGCAAGGACCTGCAGGATCATCTTCTCGATCTCTGGACTCGTGCTGGCCGACCGCGTGCTGGTGATGCGGCCGCATCCCGGCCGGCTGTTCGAGGAGATCACCATCAATCTGTCGCGGCCGCGGGACCGCAACGCGCCCTTGTTCGACCACTTCAAGCGCCACGTGCTAACCGCGCTGGACCGCTCGCTCGACCGGACGATGCCGGACGCGCAGGGCAGGGGTGAGCCCGGCGGCGGCCTGTGGTGGTGACAGCGGCAGCCGGTCCCGGTACATCTCGTCTGAAATAAATCCGGGAGAGAACGACAAATGGATGCTGCCGAGCTGCGCGCCATGCAGGCGCCGATCAAGGAACGCTACAAGGCCGACCCGTCCGCCGCCGTGATCACCTTGAAGGCCAAGGGTGAGGTCGGGCAGGAGGGGCTGACCTGCAAGCTCGAGACCGGGCGCGCGCTTGCCGTGGCTGGTCTGCATCCGGGAACCGGCGGCTCCGGGCTCGAGCTGTGCTCCGGCGACATGCTGCTGGAGGCGCTGGTCGCCTGCGCCGGCGTCACCTTGAAATCGGTCGCGACCGCGGTCGAGGTGCCGCTCAAGAGCGGCCATGTGCTGGCCGAAGGCGATCTCGATTTCCGCGGCACGCTCGGCGTCGACAAGGAGGCCCCGGTCGGCTTCCAGGAGATCCGCCTGCGCTTCGAGGTCGACACCGACGCCCCGCAGGACAAGCTCGACCTGCTGCTCAAGCTCACCGAGCGCTATTGCGTGGTCTATCAGACCATCAAGAACGGCCCGAAGGTGTCGGTCAGTCTGAAGCGGGTGGCGGCGTAGCCCTTCGTTCATTCTGTGTCCCGCCGTTGGTGAGCGCGAGCCGGCGAGGCGCGCTCGGTCTGCGCCTCCCCCGCGCGCGGGGGAGGTCGCATCGCAGATGCGAGGCGGGTGGGGGAATTCTCTCCACACGACGTGCACCACCCGAGCCGCGCCCCCACCCCGGCCCTCCCCCGCAAACGGGAGAGGGAGCCCACCGCCGCTGCGGCATGAGCTGATGTCCCTCGATCCTTCCTTCCTGCTGCTGCTGCTGGCCCTGCGCATGGCGATCGCGGCGTCATTCGTGGTCTCGGCGTCGATGATCGCCGAGCGCACGGGACCCGTCATTGGCGCGCTAGTCGCGACCCTGCCGATCTCGGCGGGGCCGACCTACGTGTTCCTCGCGCTCGACCACGACGCCGCCTTCATCGCGCAGGGCGCGCTGACCAGCCTGCCGATCAATGCCGCGACGATCTTCCTCAGTCTCGCCTATGCCGTGCTGGCGCAGCGCCACAGCGTGGGGGTGGCGAGCGCCACCGCCGTCGCGGTGTGGCTTGGTCTCGCCGCCCTAATCAAGAGCGTCGAGTGGACACTGTCGATGGGCATCGCTGCCAACGTCGTGACCTTTGCGATCTGCCTGCCGCAGCTCGCGCGCTACCGTCATGCAAAGATGCCGCTGATCACACGGCGCTGGTACGACGTTCCCTTACGCGCCTCGCTGGTCGCGACGCTGGTTGCGACCGTGACCTCGGTGTCGGGCTGGGCCGGCCCGAGCGTCTCCGGCATCCTGGCGCTGTTTCCGATCGTCTTCACCTCGATGATGCTGATCCTGCAGCCGCGCATCGGCGGACCCGCGACCGCGGCCGTGCTGGCCAACGGTGCCTGGGGCCTGATCGGCTTCTCGCTCGCCGTCGTCGTGCTGCATCTCGGCAGCCTGCATCTGGGCGCTACAGTGGGATTGAGCGGCGCGCTCGCAACCTGCGTCGGCTGGAATCTCGGCCTGTGGTGGCTGGGTCGGCGGAAGGCGGCGAGGCGGGTCGCGTAGGGTCGGCAAAGCGCAGCGTGCCCACCACTCTGCGCCACGTGCTCGACATGGTGGGCACGACGCTGCGCGTCTTTGCCCACCCTACGGCTCTCTCCGCCGTCATTGCAAGCGAAGCGAAGCAATCCAGGGCTCAGGTGGGACTCTGGATTGCTTCGGCGCGGGGGCGCCTCGCAATGACGGACAGTCTGGAGCAGCCGCCTCCCAGCCCACCGCCGTCATTCCGGGGCGCGCGAAGCGCGAGCCCGGAATCCATTGGGCCGCGTGCGCTGACGAGAGATGGATTCCGGGTTCGCGCTGATGCGCGCCCCGGAATGACGGAGAAACAAATCAGTTGCGCGGCAGCTTCGCCTTCAGCCGATACAGCGCGTCCATCGCCTCGCGCGGCGTCATCTCGTCGGGATGCAGCGCCTTGACCGCGGCGATCAGCTCTTCCGCTTCCTTCGACATCGCAGGCTCCACGGCCGCGCGCGACGGCACCGCGAACAGCGGCAGGTCGTCGACCAGCGCACGCGCGCTCTGGCCGCGGTCCTGAGCCTCCAGCTTCGCCAGCACCGATTTGGCGCGGCTGATCACCGCCGGGGGGAGACCGGCGAGCTTCGCCACCTGAATGCCGTAAGAGCGGTCGGCCGAGCCGGGCAGCACCTCGTGCAGGAACACCACGTCGCCCTGCCATTCCTTGACCCGCACCGTGGCATTGAACAGCCGCGGCAGCTTGGCGGCGAGGGCCGTCAGCTCATGGTAATGCGTCGCGAACAGCGTGCGGCAGCGGTTGCTCTCGTGCAGATGCTCGATCGCCGCCCAGGCAATGGAGAGACCGTCGAACGTCGCGGTGCCGCGTCCGATCTCGTCGAGGATCACCAGCGCGCGCTCGCCGGCCTGGTTGAGGATCGCGGCGGTCTCGACCATCTCGACCATGAAGGTCGAACGTCCGCGCGCGAGATCGTCTGCGGCGCCGACGCGCGAGAACAGCCGGTCGACGATGCCGATGCGGGCGCGGCTCGCCGGCACGAAGCTGCCGATCTGCGCCAGCAAGGCGATCAGCGCGTTCTGACGCAGGAAGGTCGATTTACCCGCCATGTTCGGACCGGTGAGCAGCCACAGCTGGCCGCTCTTGTGTCCCGGCGTCGGCGACAGGTCGCAGGAATTGGCGATGAACGGCTGACCCTCGCGCTTCAGGGCCTGCTCGACCACCGGATGGCGGCCACCTTCGATGGCAAAGCCGAGCGAGCCATCGACCTCGGGCCTGACGTAGTTGTCGTCGACCGCGAGCTTGGCGAGGGCGGTGGCGACATCCAGCATCGCAAAGCCATGCGCGGCGGCGCGCAGATCGTCGCCGATCGCGAGCGCGGCCGCACACAGCCGGTCGAAGATCTCGAGCTCGAGATTGAGCGCGCGCTCGCCGGCATTGGCGATCTTGGCCTCGATCTCGCCGAGCTCCGACGTGGTGAAACGCACCTGGCCGGCCAGCGTCTGGCGATGGATGAAGGTCGCGTTCAACGGTGCCGTCATCAGCTTGTCGCCGTGCTGCGCGGTGACCTCGACGAAATAGCCGAGCACGTTGTTGTGCCGGATCTTGAGCGCCTTGACGCCGGTCTGGTCGGCGTAGCGCGCCTGCATCGAGGCGACGACGAGCCGCGAGGCGTCGCGCAGATTGCGCGTCTCGTCCAAGGTCGCATCATAGCCTGATCGAACGAAGCCGCCGTCGCGCTTGATCAGCGGCAGCTGCTCGTCGAGCGCGCGGGCGAATTCGTCGGCCAGCGCGCGCGCCGGCCGCGCCAGCGCGGCCATCACCGAGGCGATCTCCTGCGGCGGCTGGTCGAGCGCCGACAGCCGCTCCAGCGCCTGGTCGGCGGCGAGGATGCCATCGCGTAGAGCGGCGAGATCGCGCGGGCCGCCGCGGCCGACCGAGAGCCGCGCCATCGCGCGGGTCATGTCGGGCGCGCCGCGCAGGATCGAGCGGATGTCCTCGCGCGCGGCGCTATCGGCAACGAAAACGTTGACCGCGTCGAGCCTTCGCCCGATCTGCGCGGGCTCGGTCAGCGGCGCAGCGAGGCGTTGCGCGAGGAGGCGCGAGCCGGCCGAGGTCACCGTGCAGTCGATGGCGTCGAGCAGCGAGCCGCGCCGCTCGCCGGCGAGCGTGCGCGTCAATTCGAGATTGGCGCGGGTCGCCGGATCGATCGCCATGGTGCTGCCGGTCGCCTCGCGCGCTGGCGGCGCCAGCGGCGGGCGCTGGCCCACTTGCGTGCGCTCGACATAGGTGACGCAGGCAGCGGCGGCGGTCGCCTCCAGCCGCGACAGCACCGCGAGCCCGTCCATGGTCGCGACCGCGAAATAGTCGCACAGCCGCCGCTCTGCGGTGGCGCCGTCGAACACGTCGCGGGTCAGCGGCGTCACGGCGGTGAGCTCGCGCAGCACAGGCTCGAACGCCGCGTCCGAATACAGCGCGTCGGAGACGATGACCTCGTTCGGGTTGATACGGGCCAGCGTCGCCGTGAGCTCGGCAAAGGCACATTCGGTGACGATGAAGTCCGAAGTCGAGATGTCGATCCAGGCGAGCCCGAGCCGGTCGCCGCCGGACGAGCCACGGCTGCGCGCGATCGCCAGCAGATAGTTGTTGGCGCGCGCGTCGAGCAGATTGTCTTCCGTCAAGGTGCCTGGCGTCACCACGCGCACCACGCCGCGCTTGACCACGCTCTTGTTGCCGCGCGCCCGCGCCGCCGCCGGATCCTCCATCTGCTCGCACACGGCGACGCGGATGCCTTGCGCGATCAAGCGATGCAGATAGTCCTCGGAGCGCTCCACCGGCACGCCGCACATCGGGATATCCTGGCCCAGGTGCTTGCCGCGCTTGGTCAGCACGATGCCGAGCGCTTTCGAGGCGACCTCCGCATCCTCGAAGAACAGCTCGTAGAAGTCGCCCATCCGGTAGAACAGCATCAGCCCCGGATGCGCTGCCTTGATGTCGAGATACTGCTCCATCATCGGCGTGAGCTTGGCCGGCGCCTCGGCGGGCGCGGTGTCAGGCGGAACCGGGGCGGAGATGGGTTGCTGGATCGTCATGGCGCGGAAACTAGCCAATTTGCCCGGACGGTCCTACCGCTTTGCAGGCGATGTCCCGGTTTTCCACGATGAGCGGTGCCTGCTGTCGCACCTCCCCCGCTTGCGGGGGAGGTCGTATCGCATCGAAGATGCGATACGGGTGGGGGAAATTTCTCCTCACGGGGATTCTCGCTTGGGGCGGCCCCCACCCCAACCCTCCCCCGCAAGCGGGGGAGGGGGCGCACCGCTCGCGTTGAGAGAGCGTCGCATACGACAGCGCCGCGCATGCCACCCCGCGCTCCCGTCATTTGACCTGCCTCCATCGCACTCCTAAAACCGCCGTCAATTCTTGATCAGAAACACCGATATCCCCGGGAGAGAGCGATGCGAGACGTGTTCATTTGTGATGCGGTGCGGACTCCGATCGGCCGCTTCGGCGGCGCGCTGGCCAAGGTGCGCACCGACGATCTCGCGGCCACCCCGCTCAAGGCGCTCAAGGCGAAGCATCCCAATCTCGACTGGGCTGCCGTCGACGAGGTGTTCTTCGGCTGCGCCAACCAGGCCGGCGAGGACAACCGCAACGTCGCGCGCATGGCGCTGCTGCTCGCGGGCCTGCCGGATTCCATTCCCGGCCAGACCTTGAACCGTCTCTGCGCCTCCGGTCTCGACGCGGTCGGCGCGGCGGGACGTGCGATCCGCGCCGGCGAGGTCGATCTGGCGATCGCCGGCGGCGTCGAATCCATGACGCGCGCGCCGTTCGTGCAGGGCAAGGCGACCGAGGCGTTCTCGCGCTCGGCCGAGATCTTCGACACCACGATCGGCTGGCGCTTCATCAATCCCTTGATGAAGCAGCAGTATGGCGTCGACTCCATGCCGGAGACCGGCGAGAACGTCGCCGAGGAATTCCAGGTCTCGCGCGCCGACCAGGACGCGTTCGCGATCCGCTCCCAGCAGCGCGCCGGAAAGGCGATCGCGTCGGGCTATTTCGCCGCCGAGATCACGCCGGTCATGGTGCCCGGCGGCAAGGCCGGCCCTGTGACGGTGGACAAGGATGAGCATCCGCGCCCCGAGACCACGCTCGAAGCCCTCGCCAAGCTGAAGCCGATCGTGCGCAATCCCGGCACCGTCACCGCCGGTAATGCGTCCGGCGTCAATGACGGCGCCGCCGCCATGATTCTCGCCTCGGAAGCGGCGGTGAAGAAGCACGGCCTCACGCCCCGCGCGCGCGTGCTCGGTCTCGCCTCCGCCGGCGTGCCGCCGCGCATCATGGGCATCGGCCCGGTGCCGGCGGTGCGCAAGCTGATGGAGCGGCTCGGCTTGAAGATCAGCGATTTCGACCTGATCGAGCTCAACGAGGCGTTCGCCTCCCAGGGCATCGCCTGCCTGCGCCAGCTCGGCGTCGCCGAGGACGCCGATTTCGTCAACCCGCATGGCGGCGCCATCGCGCTAGGACACCCGCTCGGCATGAGCGGCGCGCGCATCGCGATGACCGCGGTGCACGGCCTTGAGGTGCGCGGCGGCAAGCGTGCGCTGGCCACGATGTGCGTCGGCGTCGGTCAGGGCGTCGCGCTGGCGGTCGAGATGATCAACTGATCCCAAACCCTCATCCTGAGGAGCCCGCCTCTTGGCGGGCGTCTCGAAGGATGAGGCCCGGCACTGGCCTCATGGTTCGAGACGGCGCTTCGCGCCTCCTCACCATGAGGGGAAACAGCGGAGAGCGCCGCCATGACCATCTCCCGCGAACAGGACGTCACGCCGGCCGTATTGGCGGTGATGGAGCCCACCGAGAATCCGCGGCTGCGCGAGATCATGGTGTCGCTGATCAAGCACCTGCACGGCTTCGTCCGCGATGTCAGGCTGACCGAGGCGGAATTTCGCGAAGCCGCCGCCATCATTGCCGAGCTCGGACAGCGCACCAACGACACGCATAACGAAGTCGTGCTGATGGCCGGCTCGCTCGGCGTCTCGCCGCTGGTCTGCCTGCTCAACAATGGCGATGGCGGCAACACAGAGACGGCGCAGTCGCTGCTTGGCCCGTTCTGGCGGCTGAATTCGCCTGTTACCGAGAACGGCGGCTCGATCGTGCGTTCGGCGACGCCGGGTCCGGCGTTGTTCGTGCACGGGCGCGTGGTCGATCCGAAGGGCGCGCCGATTGCCGGCGCCGAGGTCGACGTCTGGCACGCCTCGCCGGTCGGCTATTACGAGAACCAGGATCCGGAGCAGGCCGACATGAACCTGCGCGGCAAGCTCGTGACCGACGCCGACGGCCGCTTCTGGTTTCGCTCGGTGATGATGGTCGGCTACCCCATCCCGACCGACGGCGTCGTCGGCCGTCTCCTGAAGGCGCAGGGCCGCCATCCCTATCGCCCGGCGCATCTGCATGCGCTGATCGTCAAGCCCGGCTTCAAGGTCCTGATCTCGCAGGTCTACGACCCCAACGACCCGCACATCGACAGCGACGTGCAGTTCGGCGTGACCAAGGCGCTGCTCGGCAACTTCATTCGCCACGATGCGCCGCACCCGACGGAGGTCGATATCACCGCGCCCTGGTACTCGCTCGATCACGTCTACCGGATGGAAGCCGGCGACACCGTACTGCCGCGGGCGCCGATCAAGTAGCGCTCAACGACTTCCATGCTAGTGTGGGCCAGGCTGCAACCCTGAAGGGATAGCGCCCGCATGGCCTCAACCGACTTGCCCTCCGCTGCCGAGCCTGCCGCGTTGACGGCCACGATGCGCGACGCGGGCGTGCTCGATTCTGGCACGGTGTCGGATGTCACCGTGATCAGCGACCGCCCGATGCTGGTGTCGCGCATCATCCGTCTTGGGCTGACCTACGATGGCGCCGCGCCGGATGCGCCGAAGACGCTGATCCTGAAGACCCCGCTGCCGGCCTTTGCCAAGACGCTGTGGCAGGGCGGCCGCCACGAGGTCACCTTCTATCGGGAGCTGGCACGGGTCATGCCGCCGCGCCTCGTGCCGGGCGGCTTCGGCGGTGCCTGGGACGAAGGCGCCATGACCTGGCACCTGCTGCTGGAGGATCTCACCGACACCCATCGGATGGCGACACAATGGCCGCTGCCGCCGACCGTGCCGGACGCCGAGCGAATCGTGCGCGCGCTGGCGCGGCTGCATGCGGCGTGGTGGGACGATCCGCGGCTCGGCGTGAGCGTCGGTAGCTTCGCGACACCAGAGCAGACGGCGGCGAATGTCAGCGAGTTTGCCGGCCACTACGCGCGCTTCGCCGATCAGCTGGGTGACCGGCTGAGCGCAGAGCGTCGCGCCATCTACGAGCGTTTCCTCGCGGCCACGCCACAGCTTCTGGAGCGCTATCATTCGCGGCGAAATCTCAGCATCGCCCATGGCGATGCGCATGTCTGGAATTTCCTCGTGCCCAAGGCCGCAGGCAGCGATGACGTCCGTGTGTTCGACTTCGACCATTGGCGGATCAACGTGCCGGCGCAGGATCTCGCCTACATGATCGCGCTGCATCTCTTTCCCGAGCGCCGCTCCGTCGTCGAGCGGCCATTGCTCGACTGCTATCACGAGACGTTGGTTGCGCATGGTGTCACCGGCTATGACCGCGCGGCGTTCGATCGGGACTATCGTTACGCCGTGCTGTGGCACATCACCAAGCCGGTCTGGCAATGGGCGATCGAGATCCCGCCGCTGATCTGGTGGGCTCATCTGGAGCGCATCTTCCTCGCCATCGACGACCTCGGCTGCCGCGATCTGCTGGACTGATCGTCCCGACATCCACTGAGGTCGCTGCACGTCAGGCGTGTTCATCGCGACGTTGCACGTCAATGCCGTGCTTTTGGCGCTGCCGTTATCAGCCGTCTTAACGATCACCAGAGATTGTTCATCGGCCTTAAACCGCCGGCTGGGGGCGGCGCGACATATCTGCATGTGCACGGCGTTCGGCGTGGTCACGGAAAGGTGCGGCTCCCCGGGGGTAGAGGGTGGCTTGCGAAAGCACGAAAATAGTGCTTTGATGTTCCTCATGGCCGGAATTTACGATCAGGCTGTTCGCTACCGTCTCGTCCCCAACTCCGAGGCGCGGGCGGCGATCGAGGCGACCTTCGCCGATTATGCCCGGATGATGGACATGCTCGACGAGATCGCTGCCGCCAAAGGCATCGGCGCCAATCTGGTCGCGCTGCACGGCCATGCCTATGGGCCGGTCCGCAAGGCCACCCGGCTGCCCTCGCGCCTGGTCACGCTCGGCCTGCGCGACCGCGCCGCCTATCGCGCCGCATCGACCCCGCGACTGCCGCTCGACGACCGCCTGGTGAATGTTCGGGACGCCGGCACGCTGTCGCTCGGCACCGCCCTCGGCCGCTTCACCATCCCGTTCGAGGTCACCGGCTATGCCGCGGGCTGGACGCACGCGACGCCGGCGCAACTCGTCCGCACCGATAATGGCGACGTCGAAGTCCGTTTCGGCGTCACCGCCAGCTCACATCCGACCATCAGCCCAGGAAAGGACCACGTCATGCTCGCCGAACACGCGCCGGCTCCCGACACGCTCCTGTCACGCGCCGGGCGCCTCATCGCCGGCATCGCTTATGGAGCGATCGAAAAGGCCGAGGACAAGAATCGGGTCGCGCTGGTCAGCCAGGCGATCCGCGAGATCGAGCAGGCCGAGCGCGAATCGCGCGAGAGCCTGTCGCATGCGCGCGCCGAGGAATATCGGCTCAACGCCCGTCGCGCCGAGATCGAGCGCGAGACGACCGTGCTGGCTGAGCAGATCCGCGTCGCCATCGCCGAGCACCGCGACGATCTCGCCCGCGCCGGCATCGCCCGGCAGATGGATCTCGAAGCCCAGTTCGAGGTGCTGTCGAAGGCGATCGACGAGAATGCCGAGCGCGTCGATGCGGTGCTCACGACGCTGCGTGCGATCCTGTCGAGCCTGCAGGACGCGCAGGCGCGTCTCGTCGAGCTCGAGCGCAGCGAGGCGCTCGCCGAGCAGCCGAAGGCCACATCGCGCAAGTCGGGCGATACCGGCCTCGCCAGGGCCGCGCGCGCCTCCCGCGTCATCGCCCGCGCGACCGGCGTGGCGGAAGGCATCGCGCCGTCGCCCGACATCGACGAATTGTCGAAGCTGAAGCGCGACAAGGACATTGCCGAGCGGCTGGCACGGCTGAAATCGCAGAATTGAACGGGCAGGGGCGCGTCGTCCCATGACCATCGTCGACCATTTCATGCAACCCGAGGTGCGGCCGTTCGCGATCGCCGCCGTGATGATCGTGCTGGTCGGCGGCGTCGAGATCGGCTCGATGCTGATCGGCCTGTCGATCAGCGAGCTGCTCGGCCAGACCGTCGATCTCGGTCACGACGGCGACAGCACCAGCGTCGGTCACGTGCTGTCCTGGATCAATGTCGGCGGTGTGCCGCTGATGATCTGCATCCTGCTCGCGCTCGGCATCTTCTCGATCACGGGTTTTCTCATCCAGGATGCCGCGCGGCTGGTAGCGGTGGCGCTGCCGCCAACGGCCGCGGGCGTGCTCGCCGCCGTCGTCACCGTGCCGCTGCTGCGCAGCTCGACGCGCTATGCGGCGCGGCTGGTCCCGCAGGATGAGAGCTATGCGGTCGGCCTGTCCGATCTCGTCGGCCGCACCGGCGAGGTCGCCATCGGCCCGCTCGACGGCGGGCTGCCCGGCCGCGTCCGCGTCAAGGACGTCCACGGCAATTGGCACATGGTGACGGCCTCGGCCGCGCCGGACTCGCCTTCCTTGCCGGTGGGCGCATCGGTTCTCCTCGTCGACCGCAAGGACGGTCGCTTCATCGCGATCGCCGCAGCCGACGAGCTCACGAGCTCCAAGACACTTTAGCCCAAGACACTTTCCTCAACCCGAAAGTAAATCCCATGTTTGATCTGGTTCTGCCTGCGTCGATCGGCGTTGTGCTGCTGGTCGTTCTCGGCACTGTCTTTGCCGTTCTCTACCATCGTTCCACCCGCGACGAGGCGTTCGTGCGCACCGGCCTCGGCGGCAAGAAGGTGGTGCTCGACGGCGGCGCCGTGGTGCTGCCGATCTTCCACTCCATCGCGCGCGTGAATCTGAAGACGCTGCGGCTGCGCGTCGAGCGCTCGAAGAAGGATTCGCTGATCACCAAGGACCGCATGCGCGTGGACATCGACGCCGAATTCTACGTGCGCGTGAAACCCGACGTCGATTCGATCGCGCTGGCCGCGCAGACGCTCGGCGCCGTCACCAACAATGCCGAATTGCTGCGCGACCAGGTCGAGGCCAAGTTCGTCGACGGACTGCGCTCGGTCGCGGCGACGATGGAGCTGTTGGACCTGCAGGAGAAGCGCTCGGATTTCGTCAAGCACGTCCAGGCCGCGGTCGAGGCCGACGTGCAGTCCAACGGCCTGGAGCTGGAATCGGTGTCGCTGACCAAGCTCGACCAGACCGACATCTCGTTCTTCAACGCCGAGAACTTCTTCGACGCCGAAGGCCTCACTCTCTTGAAAACGGTCACCGAGACCCGCCGCCGCGACCGCAACGCGATCGTGCGCGACAACGAGGTCGCGATTGCGCAGAAGGACCTCGAGGCGCGCCAGCTCACCCTGACGATCGAGCGCACCAAGAAGGAGGCCGAGCTCAGCCAGGAGCGCGACATCGCCAACAAGACCGCGAGCACCCGCGCCGAGGTTGCGAGCGCCACCCAGACCGCGTGGCAGACCGAGGAGAATGCCCGCATCGAGGCGCAGCAGAAGATCGCCCAGCGCGAAGCCGAGGCATTGAAGGTGCGCGAGACCGCGGCGATCGAAAGCAATCTCGCGATCAACCGCCGCAAGACCGACGCCGACCGCGAGATCCAGATCGCCACCCAGGACAACGACATCCAGATCGCGACCAAGAGCAAGGAAACCTCGGAGGCGCGCGCGGTCGCCAAGGCGGCCGAGGCGCTCGCGGTCTCCGCGGAGGAAAAGGTGACGACGGCGCGCGCCATCGAGATCGCCGATCGCGAGCGTCAGACCGCGGTCATGGCGGCGCGGAAAGAGGCCGAGCAGCGCTCGACCGGCATCACCGTTGCCGCCGAGGCCGAGAAGCGCGCCGCGGTCGATCGCGGCGCGGCGGCGAAGACCCTGGCCGAAGCGGAGGCCGAGGCCAACAAGATCAAGGCCGTCGGCGTGCGCCAGATCGGCGAGGCGGAAGCCGCGGTGATCCTGATGAAGAACGAGGCGCAGAACAAGCTCGGCAGCAACGTGATCGATTTCGAGCTCGCCAAGCAGCGCATCGCGACCATGCCCGCCGCGCTCGGCGAGATGGTCAAGCCGATCGCCAACCTGAAGGACGTCCGCATCCTGCACACCGGTGGCGCCTTCGGCGGCAACGGCAATGTCGGCGCTGGCGGCAATGTCGGCTTCGGCGAAGGCCTCGCCGGCGAGCTGCTGCGCGTGCACGCGCTGAAGCCCTTGATCGACGAGATCCTGGTGCAGTCCGGATTCAAGCCCGGCGACGATCCGGTGCAGGCGCTGGCGGGTGTGATCGTGCCGGCCACGGAGACGAATACCGCTGCCGGGCCGAAGATCGAGCCACTGCAGAAGCCGTAAGCAAGACACATGAAAAGGGAAGCCCCGGGGCTGGGGGCGGCGCTGGAGGAGCCACCGCCCCCGCCCGGCACATCACGAGTGGGGCGCTCATGAGGTGCAGTCTCTGCGCGCAACTCATACGCAGAGAACCGAGTGGGGTGAACAGAAGATAGCCGGAAACGCGCCGGATTGAAGTTACAAATCCATCACGTCGTGGTCACCTTTTTGCTATCCCGGTCCCGCTGCGTCTCAACAGCACGCGAATTTTCCGTCACGGGGAAGCGTCACTCCATCACGGCGTGGTCGGCCGGGGCAGACTGGGCGCGCAGCGCGCTGCGCGTCGAGCCGATCATGACCGCGAGCGGGATCGACACCAGGATGAACGTCATGACCAGCTGGTAGTCGTGCGAGAAGGCCAGGATCTGCGCCTGCACCATGACCATCGCGTCGGCCATTGCGCGCCCGGCATCGGTGGACAGGTTCAGCAGGCCGGCGACATTGGGCATCTGCAGGGCGTGATTGAACGGATTGATGTGCTCGACCAGGATCGCGTGGTTGCGCCGCGTTCCCTCGGTGAGCTGCGCGATCGCGATGGAGATGCCGATCGAGCTTGCGACATTTCGCACCAGGGTCAGCATCGAGGTTCCATCCGTGCGCAACTCGCCCGGCAGCGTCAGGAACGCCACGGTCGACAGCGGCACAAAGACGAGGCCGAAGCCGAAGCCCTGCATGATGCTGATGGTGATGATCTCGGGCACGCCGGTCTGGTCGGTCCACGCCGTCATCTGGAACAATGACAGCGCCGTCAGCGCCAGCCCGACCACGATCAAGGTCCGCGCCTCGATGTAGCGCAGCAGGCGGCCGACCAGCATCATCGCGACGAAGGTGCCGCAGCCGCGGGTCGCGAGCAGGACGCCGGCGGTGATGATGGGATAGCCGATGACGTTCTGCAGATAGGGCGAGGACAGCGCCATGGTCGAGAACAGCACCAAGCCCATCACCGTCATGAACACGCAGCCGCCGACGAAGTTGCGGTCCTTGAACAGCGCGAACTGGATGAACGGCCGCTTCGTCGTCAGCGAATGCGCCAGGAAATAATAGAAGCCGACGCCGGCGACGATGAACTCGATGATGATCTCGTTGCTCTCCAGCCAGCCCTGATCCTCGCCGCGGTCGAGCGCGATCTGCAGCGAGCCGATGCCGATGGCGAGCGCGGCGAAGCCGAACCAGTCGAAGGTCAGCTCCGCGTTCGGCTTGGTTTCCTCCATGAACGCCATCAGGCCGAGCACGGTCACGGCGCCGAACGGCAGGTTGACGAAGAACACCCAGTGCCAGGAATAGGTCTCGGTCAGCCAGGCGCCGAGCGACGGCCCCATGATCGGGCCGAGCATCACGCCCATGCCCCAGATGGCCATCGCCTTGGCGCGCTCATGCAGCGCGTAGGAGTCGAGCATCACCGCCTGCGACAGCGGCACCAGCGAGGCACCGAACACGCCCTGCAGCAGGCGGAACAGCACCATCTGCGTGATGTCCTGGGCCAGCCCGCACATCACGGACGCGATGGTGAAGCCGGCCGAGCAGACGATGAAGGTGCGCTTGCGGCCGAAGCGGTTGGCGATCCATCCCACCGGCGCGGTCATGATCGCGGCGGCGACGATGTAGGACGTCAGCACCCAGTTGATCTGGTCCTGCGACGCCGACAAGGTGCCCTGCATGTAGGGCAGCGCGACGTTGGCGATGGTGGTGTCGAGCGCCTGCATGATCGTCGCCGTCATGGCGCAGATCGTCACCATGTTCCGGCGCAGGCCCGGAACCGCCGATGAGGCTGCCGGCGCGGTCATGACGCTACTCGTCCTTGTCCGCCGCGTGCGCCGATCCGAACAGCCCGGCCAGCGAACGCTCGTGCCCGGTGTCGATCGAGACGTTGACGCTCATGCCGGCCTTCAGCTTCGCGACGAACTTGTCGGACTTGTCGAAATGGATTCTGACGGGCACGCGCTGCACGACCTTGACGAAATTGCCGGTCGCGTTCTGCGGCGGCAGGATTGCGAACTGCGCGCCGGTGCCCGGCGACAGCGAGCCGACCGTGCCCTTGAAGCGGTGGTTCGGGAAGGCGTCGACGTCGAGCTCGACCGGCTGGCCGACCGCGACATAGGTGAAGTCGCTCTCCTTCGGATTGGCGTCGACCCAGGGATTGGCGATGTCGATCACCGAGAAGACCGGCGTGCCCGCGGTGACGAAGCGGCCGAGCTGGATCTGGTCGACCTGGGTGGCGATGCCCGGCATCGGCGCGCGCAAGGTGGTGTGGTCGAGGTCGCGCTGGGCATCGTCGAGCTTGGCCTTGGCTTGGACATAGGGCGGGAACTGCTCCAGCGGCAGCTCGGGATTGCCGAGCAGTTGCGTCCTGGCATTCGACAGCTGCTGCTTGATGAACTGCGCCTGCGCGCTCGCCGTCACCAGCGCGTTCGCGGCGTTGTCGAGGTCGAGCTGCGAGCCGAAATTGTTCTTGGCGAGCGTCTGCTTGCGCTCGACGTCCTTCTGCTTGAGCTCGATGCCCTGCTGGGCGAGGTCGAGCATCTGACCGTAGATCTTGATGTTGGCGGTGAGGTTGTCGTAGTTGGTCCGCGCCTGCTCCAGCGCCGCCTTGGCCTGGTCGACCGCCAGGCGATAGGGCACGGGGTCGATCTCGAACAGCTCGTCGCCCTTCTGCACCTGCTGGCCTTCCTTGACGACGACCTTGACGATCTTGCCGGAGATATCGGGCGTGATGAGCACCTTCTGGGCGCCGACATAGGCGTCGTCGGTCGTCACGTAGCGGCCGCCATTGAGATACAGCACGAGGCCGCCGATGGCGGCGACGAGCGGCAGCACGACCAGCAGCAAGGTGCGACGGTAGCGGCGCAGGAATCCGGGGCGCGCCGGCTTCGCGGCCGCGGCCGCGGGCGCCGCCGCATCCGGGCTGGCCTTCTGTTCAGGGGCGAGTTTCAGGGCGGGCTCAGCCATAGCGCTGTTCCTTTCGCTGCTCGTCGCACAGCGACTGCAGGGCGTTTCTCACGTTTTCCTTGATGGCTTCGAGATGGGTCATCAGCCGCTCGGCATCACCGGCGCTGATGCCCTGAAGGGCGGTGTCGGTCAGCTCGGCCTTGAGCACGCCGAGCTTGGCGAGCAGCGGGCGCGCGGCCTTCTTCAGATAGAGCCTGTTGACGCGGCGGTCGGTGTCGTCGCCGCGGCGCTCGATCAGCCCGGCTTCGGCGAGCTTGTCGATCAGCCGTGTCAGCGTGATCGGCTGCATCTCCAGCTGCTCGGCCAGCTCCGACTGCTTCATCCCCTCGTTGCGCTCGACCTTGGCCAGCACGGCCCATTGCGCGCGGGTCATGCCGAAGCGCGCGGCCTCCTTGTCGGCATAGGCGCGCATCAGGCGCTGCAGCTCGCCGAGCGTAAACAGGAAGTTGGCGTCCGCGGAGGTGCGGCTCATGGCGGTCTCGATTCGGGATCGGAGGGAACTAAGCTTTGGCTGTAATGAGCCTTGGATATAATAAGCAAGCTTATGAATATTTCATGTCCCCGCCGAGCGCACCCGCTCCGCCGCAGATGCATGGCTCGGCCGCGGCCTTTGGCGAGAGCGGCCCGAGATGCTAGATTGTCGCCAATGACCCTCGCAAAACCCACCTTCCCGGCGCCGGACCACGATCATGGCCGCTGCGCGGCCGATGCCTTGGACCATGCCGAGCGCATCTGCGCCCAGCGTGGCCAGAAGTTCACGCCGCAGCGCCGCCAGGTGCTGGAGGCGCTGCTGTCGAGCCACCGGCCGCTCGGCGCCTACGAGATCATCGAGGAACTCGCCAAGGTGGCCGCGCGGCCGGCGCCGATCACGGTCTACCGCGCACTCGAGTTCCTGATGGCCAACGGTCTGGTGCACCGCATCGAAAGCCGTAACGCCTTCCTCGCCTGCGCTCACGACCACGAACAGACCGCGCTGGTGGCATTCCTGATCTGCGAGAGCTGCGGCGCCGTGGGCGAGGTTCCGGCCGCGCCGATCGCGGAAAGCCTGAAGCTGGCTGCCGCGGCATCGGGCTTCACGCCGAAACTGTCGGTCGTCGAGATCACCGGGCTGTGCGCCCATTGCCAGAAGGCGGCGTGAGGTCGGTCACTGGAGCTCAAGTCGCACAGCTGTACACATGTGACCGACCGTCGTATGCGATGACCTTGCCGCGAGGCTGGTGCGCCCCTCTCCCCGCCAGCGGGGCGAGGTGACCAGTGCCGTTGCAGCAGCCACATCAGCCTCGTCTCGGGCGGATCGCGGCCACGCCGACCGCAGGTTCAATCGCGGTCCAACAAGGAAACGCTTTCGGGAGTCCACGTCCTCGTGTCCGCAACGCCCACCTCGTCCGCCGTGACCCGTCCCCTTGGCCCCGGCGCCATCGCCGTCATTTTCGTGCTCTGCATCTCCTGGGCCTTCAACCAGATCGCGGTCAAGCTGGCGCTGCCGGAGATTCCGCCGATGCTGCAGGCGACCTTGCGCTCGGCCGGCGCGCTGCCCGTGCTCCTGCTCATCGCCCGGGTGCGCGGCGTGAAGATGTTCGAGCGCGACGGCACGCTCGGCCCGGGCCTGATCGCCGGGACGATGTTCGGCGTCGAGTTCGTGCTGATCTATGGCGGATTGCTGCTGACGTCCGCCTCGCGCGCGGTCGTGTTCCTCTACACCGCGCCCTTCTTCGTCGCGCTTGGCTCCTACCGCTTCCTGGGCGAGCGGCTCGGCGCCATGCAATGGTCGGGCTTGGCGCTCAGCTTCGCGGGCGTGGCGCTCGCGATCGGCGTTCCCCAGGCCAATGTCGATCGAACCGTGCTGCTGGGCGACCTCATGGTGGTCGGGGGCGGGTTGCTGTGGGGCGCGACCACGGTCGTCGCGAAAGGCACCCGGCTCCGCTTCGCACCCCCGGAGAAGGCCCTTGCGTACCAGGTTGCCATGTCGATTCCGATTCTGGGGGCGGCCGCCCTGCTGGCCGGGGAACGGCTCCATCAGGTTCCCAGCCCGTTCGTGACCGGCCTGATGGCCTACCAGTCGATCTGGGTGGTCGGGGCCACGTTCACGATCTGGTTCGCGCTGATCAAGGCCTACTCGGCCAGCAAATTGTCGGCATTTACCTTCATCACCCCTTTATTCGGGGTGGTGGCGAGCTATTTCATCCTGCATGACGCCCTGACGCTGGCCTTTGGCCTGGCCGCCGTGCTTGTGATCGTTGGGCTTTTTCTCGTAAACCGCCCGAACCGCGTGGTCCTGGCCGCGACTGATCCATTGCTGAATGTCACCAAAACCTGATATCCGAGCGCCCATGAACAAGCCCGAGACACTGACCCAGACCGATGTCGCCGGACCCGCTCCCCGGCATCAGACCACCAAAGTCATGGTCGGCAACGTCGCCGTGGGCGGCGGGGCGCCGATCGTGGTCCAGTCCATGACCAACACCGACACCGCCGATGTCGAGCAGACGGTGGCCCAGGTCGCAGCGCTGGCGCGCGCCGGGTCGGAGATGGTCCGCATCACCGTGGATCGCGACGAGGCCGCCGCGGCGGTCCCGCACATCCGCGAGCAGCTCGACAAGCGCGGCGTCACCACGCCCCTGATCGGCGACTTCCACTACATCGGCCACAAGCTGCTGACCGACTATCCCGCCTGCGCCGAGGCGCTGGCGAAATACCGCATCAATCCCGGCAATGTCGGCTTCAAGGACAAGCGCGACACCCAGTTCTCGACCATCATCGAGCTCGCCAACAAATACGGCAAGCCGGTGCGCATCGGCGCCAATTGGGGGTCGCTCGATCAGGAGCTGCTCAGCAAGCTGATGGACGAGAACGCGGCCTCCGCAAACCCGCGCGATGCGCGCGCGGTGATGCGCGAGGCGATGGTGCAGTCGGCGCTGCACTCGGCGGAGCGTGCGCAGGAGCTCGGCATGCCGAAGGACCGCATCATCCTCTCGGCCAAGGTCTCGGCCGTGCAGGACCTGATCGCGGTGTATCAGGACCTCGCTGCGCGCTCCGACTACGCCATCCATCTCGGGCTCACCGAGGCCGGCATGGGCTCGAAGGGCATCGTCGCCTCCTCGGCCGCGCTCGGCATCCTGCTGCAGCAGGGCATCGGCGACACCATCCGCATCTCGCTGACCCCGGAGCCCGGCGGCGACCGCACGCTCGAGGTCCAGGTCGCGCAGGAGCTGCTGCAGACCATGGGCTTCCGCACCTTCGTGCCGCTGGTGGCGGCCTGCCCGGGCTGCGGCCGCACCACCTCGACCACGTTCCAGGAGCTGGCGCGCTCGATCCAGGACTTCATCCGCGAGGAGATGCCGGCCTGGAAGACGCAATATCCGGGCGTGGAAGCGCTCAACGTCGCCGTCATGGGTTGCATCGTCAACGGCCCCGGCGAATCCAAGCACGCCAATATCGGCATCTCGCTGCCCGGCACCGGCGAGGCCCCGGCCGCGCCCGTGTTCGTCGACGGCAAGAAGTTCCGCACCCTGCGCGGTCCGACCATCGCCGCCGACTTCAAGGCGCTGGTGATCGACTACATCGACCAGCGCTACGGCAGCGGAGCCAAGGCTGCGGAAAGCGTGACCGCGGCGGAGTAGGGGCGCCCGGATCTGAATCGGCGGCGCCTCCTGCCCCTCTGGGATGATTGCGCTGTGCTTCATATCGGTGCCCGAGCATCTGCTTATTAGTTTCTCCGTCATGCCCGGGCTTGTCCCGGGCATCCACGTCTTTCCCAGGATGCCGAACGACGTGGATGGCCGGGACAAGCCCACGGCTGTCCGGTTCAGCTTCCGCATATTGCGAGGCTCAACTGTTGTGGGTT
>NZ_JBNPUE010000028.1:0-71312 GCF_051168015.1 Bradyrhizobium sp. HKCCYLRH3061 | reverse complement strand
GCAAACGTTGCAGGCCGCTGCGCGGAACATTCAACGCCATCTCCAAGAGCCGCCAAGAAAACGAGAATACCAAGCGCCAATTTGGTAAGTTAGCGCCAATGGGGGGAGCACTGCCGATGCGGCATGAGTTCAGCTCACACGTCCAAACAAGAGCGCTGGTCGTGCAACCGCTGACCGCAGAAAAGCGATCCTTAGATCTTCAGCTCGCTGCCCGTCACGCGCCGGAACGCCTCCAGATAACGCTGGCTCGTCGCGTCCACCACGCTCTGCGGCAGCGGCGGCGGTGGAGCGTCGCCGTTCCAGCGGCCGGCCTTGCGCTCGGCGTCGAGATAGTCGCGCAGCGGCTGCTTGTCGAAGCTCGGCTGCGGCTTCCCCGGCTGATAGGCGTCGACGGCCCAGAACCGCGAACTATCCGGCGTCATGACCTCGTCGATCAGGATGATGTTTCCATCCTTGTCGCGGCCGAACTCGAACTTGGTGTCGGCGATGATGATGCCCTGCTCACGCGCCAGCGTCTCGCCGAGCGTATAGACGGCGCGTGTCATGCTCTCCAGCGTGTAGGCCGTGTCGTCGCCGACCACCTCGCGCATCCGCGCAATGGTGATGTTCTCGTCATGGCCAGTCTCGGCCTTGGTCGCCGGGCTGAAGATGGCGGGCTCGAGCTTCTGGCTCTCGACGAGGCCGGCGGGAAGCTGCTCGCCGGCCAGCGTGCCGCTGGCGGCATATTCCTTCCAGGCCGAGCCCGAGAGATAGCCGCGGATCACGCATTCGATCGGAAACACGGTGGTGCGCTTGCACAGCATCGCCCGCCCGAGGATCTCCTCGCGATGCGGCTGCAGCGCCGGCACCTCGGCGAGGATCTTGTCGGTGTCGGCCGAGATCATGTGGTGATGCACGACGCCTTCCAGCGCGTTGAACCAGTAGGCCGAGATCTGCGTCAGCACCGCGCCCTTCATCGGGATGGTCTCGTTCATCACGACGTCGAAGGCCGAGATGCGGTCGGTGGTCAGCAGCAGCACGCGGTCGTCGCCGACGGCGTAGATGTCGCGGACCTTGCCGCGGCCGATCTTCGGGAGCGGCAGATTGCTGGCGAGAAGCGTGGTCATCGTTCGGGGCCTTCGAAAGGGAGCATCGCCTCCCATAGCCTATTCCGGCAGCGGAATGAACTCGTGCTCCTGGGGAACGGCGGCGAAGCGGCCGGTTTTCCAGTCCTGCTTGGCCTGCTCGATGCGCTCCTTGCTGGAGGAGACGAAATTCCACCAGACGTGGCGCGGCCCCTCCAGCGCGTCGCCGCCGAGGAACATCATCCGGGTCGGCTTCACTGTGCGCACGCTGATCGCATCGCCAGGCCGGAAGATCAGCAGCCGCGGTCCCTCGTGGCGCTCGCGGGTGATCTCGACCTCGCCGTCGACGATGTAGATCGCACGCTCCTCGTGGTCCGGATCGAGCGGCACCACTGTGCCGGCCTGCGCCGTCACCTCGACATAGAACCAGGGCGAAACCATCGTCACCGGAGAGGCTTTTCCAAACGCCCGGCCGGCAATGATGCGCGCGGAGAAGCCGGTGTCGCTGACCGTCGGCAGCGCGCCCGCCGCGTAATGCTGGAAGCTCGGCGCGATCTCTTCCGATTCCACCGGCAGCGCGATCCAGCTCTGCAGGCCCAGCATGTTCTGGCCGTTCTGCCGCTGCAGATCCGGCGTGCGCTCGGAATGCGCGATGCCGCGGCCGGCGGTCATCAGGTTCATCGCGCCGGGCTGGATCTCCTGGACGTTGCCCTCGCTGTCGCGATGCATGATGGCGCCGTCGAACAGATAGGTGACGGTGGCCAAGCCGATATGCGGATGCGGCCGCACGTCCATGCCCTTGCCGGAAACGAATTGCACCGGACCGAAATGGTCGAAGAAGATGAACGGCCCGACCATCTGCCGGCGGCCATGCGGCAGCGCGCGGCGTACCGCAAAGCCGTCGCCGAGATCACGGGTGCGCGGCACGATGACGTGCTCCAGCGCATCGCACGAGGTGGGATCGCCGAATTCGGGATCGTTCGAAGGCTGCCAGCTCATGGGACGCTCCTGAGATGTGGTCACGCGAGCCTAGCAGCTTCGCGACGGCGAGGGCAGGGCATGAGGTCGCGGCGTCGGCGTGATTTGAACGGAGCGGCACTCCGGCCTAGAGTTCCGGCGCTGACAACGGATCCGTGACGATGACGCTCGACAGCCTCGATCTCGTGCTTCGCGCCGCCGCCATTGCGCTGCTCGCCGTGCTCGCCGTCGCGTTGGGACGTGACCTCGGTGGTCAATGGCGCGGCCGGCTGGCGATCGCGCTGGCGCTCGGCTCGGCCGCGCATGCGGCGACCTTCAACATCGGCGGGACGGCGGCGCCATCGCTCGCTTCCGCGCCGCTGATTGCGCTCGCGACGGCCGACATCGTCGTGCTCTGGCTGTTCTGCCGCGCGCTGTTCGACGACGGCTTTGCGTTGCGCGGGCTGCACGGCCTGATCTGGCTGGCTGTGTTCGGCTTCAGCCTGATCGGCTGTCTCGTGCTCGGACCTGCCGGACATGGCCGGCTCGTGATCGTCGCCAACAATGTGCTGGCGCTCGGCTTCCTTGGCCTGACCTTGGCGCAGACCATCCGCTCCTGGTCGGCGGATCTCGTCGAGGGACGGCGGCGCATCCGGGCCTTCGTCGTGATCGCGGCGCTGTCCTACGGTGGCATCAATGCGCTGCTGCAGATGGCGTCCGCCGGCAGCGGCCCATCCGAGCTTGCCAATGTGGTCAATGCGGCGATGTTCCTGGTCGTGGTCGGCGCCGTCGCGCTGATGCTGCTCAGGGTCGGTGCCGGCGATGTGTTCGCGCCGGAGACACCGCCGGTCGCAGAGCCCGAAGCCACGGCTCCCAGGGCCGCGGACCGCAGGCTGGTCGACGCGCTGATGCGGCTGATGGCGGATGAGCGGATCTATCGGCGGGACAACGTCACCATCGGGATGCTGGCGACCAGGCTCTCCATTCCTGAATACCGGTTGCGGCGGCTGATCAATGGCGAGCTCGGCTACCGCAACTTCAACACCTTCCTCAACGCCCACCGCATTGAGGAGGCCAAGGCCGCGCTCGCCGATCCCGCCCAGGCCGAGGTGCCGGTCATCACCATCGCCATGGACGCCGGGTTCCAGTCGCTCGGTCCGTTCAACCGGGCGTTCAAGGCGGTGACTGGGGTGACGCCGACCGAATACCGGCGCATGAGGCTGGCCGCAGCGTGATCTGTTCGGCCTTGAAATCACGGAGGAATTCCAGAATCGGCGAGGTCCCGGCCATTCCCGGCTGGTGCGATTTGCGAAATCGGCGAGCGTCCGGGCCGCAGCCGCGGTCTGGTCCGGCGGATCCAACTTCCGGAGCTCCTCATGACCAGACGCCGCCTGCTGCCTGCTCTCGTTGCCACCACCGCGCTGACCGCCCTGGCGGTCGGCGGCGCCCGCGCCCGCGATGTGCCGAAGGTGGCAACCGGCTTCATCGCCAGCGTGCTGTGCTCGGAGACCTTCGTCTCCGGTCTCGACCCGGACCGCACGCTCTCCGAGACCCGGGCCGCGATGCCTGGCGCCGGCCTGCTGAGCTGGGCAATGGACGTCCGCGTCGATCGCGCCGCCAAGGACGTCAGCGTGACGCTGCTCGGGCTCGGCCGGAGCCATGCCGTGTATCGCGACGGGCTCGGCTGCCACATGGACCATGGCGAGAGCCGCGACTGGCCGGCCGTCCGGTTGTCGCCGCCGCAGCCGGCCTTGCTGCCCGACATCGCTCCGCCGCATGTCGTGGCGCCGGCGACACCGGCGCTCGCCGCGGCGCTCGACCGCGCCTTTGCCGAGCCGGAGGCGCCGCCGTTCCGGCGCACCCATGCCGTCCTGGTGATGAAGGACGGCAAGGTCATCGCCGAGCGCTACGCGCCCGGCTTCACGCTCGACACCCCGCTGCTCGGCTTCTCCGCGACCAAGTCGATGACCGCGACCCTGATCGGCATTCTCGTCCACCAGGGCAAGCTCGCGCTGCATGCGCCCGCGCCGGTGGCGGCGTGGCAGAGCGAAAGCGATCCGCGTCATGCCATCACCGTCGATCATCTGCTGCGCCACACCGCCGGTCTCGCGCTCGGCAGCTCGCTGCAGGCCTCGCTGTTGTCGGCGCTCGAGCCGGTCAACCGGATGAAGTTCGTCGAGCCCGACCGCGCGGCCTTTGCCGAATCCATGCCGATGGAGACTGCTCCGGGCGCGGTCAGCAACTATCACGACGGCAACACCGTCATCCTTTCCCATCTCATCCGCGATGCCGCCGGCGGCAGCGCCGCGGATGTGCTGCGCTTCGCGCATCGCGAGCTGTTCGATCCGCTCGGCATGGCCAGCGTCACGATCGAGTTCGACGCCGCCGGCACGCCGGAGGGATCGAGCCAGATGCTGGCCTCGGCGCGCGACTGGGCACGGCTCGGCCAGCTCTATCTCGACGACGGCGTGGTCGCCGGCCGGCGCTTTTTGCCCGCGGGCTGGGCGGACTACGTCGCCACGCCCACACCGAACGCCTATGTCGGCCTCGGCGCCGGCTTCTGGACCAACCGCGGCGACAGTTTTGGCGCCAACTACCGCATCGCGCACGGCTGGCCGCGCGACGCCTTATTCGCCAAGGGCACGCTCGGCCAGTACGTCATCGTCATCCCATCCGAGCGCCTCGTCATCGCGCGCTTCGGTCGTACCGTGAACTGGCCGCCCGAGGCCGACGGCGTGGCGCAGCTCGTGAGCGACGTGATCGCAGCGACAAGAGGGGAATGACGCATGCGCTACACTCTCCCCAACGCCGTCGCCTGCGCCACACGGTCGAAACGCTCCAGCGACAGGATCGCATCGGCAAAGCTTTGCGCGCGGCTGCTCAGCACCGGCCGTGCCAAAGTGATGAACTTGTCGCTCATCGCCTGCGCCGACGGAAACGAGGTCGGCTCGCCCGAGGGATCATCGTGCAGCCGCTCGTGCACGCCGTCCTCGGTGGTGATGGTCACGCGGGCGCCGAACGGATGGCTGCGGCCGATCTCCAATTTGTCGTCCTGCACGACGTCGAACCTGTCGGCGAGCGCGTTGATCGCGGCGTCACCAAGGCGCGTGTAGTCGTCCCAGCCGAAGCGGCCCTGGTCGAGCGCCAGCGCGCCGGTGAAGAACATCGAGAACTGGCCGCCGACGATCGAGCTCGGATGCCGCTTGGTCGAGGCGTCGCCCGTCAAGGTGATGCCGTTGCGATGCAGGCCGATCTCGACGCGCTTGACCTGGTCCGGCGTCAGATTGTGCTCGCGGCGCAGCGCGATGATGGCGTCGATCGCGGCATGGGTGTAGCGGCAGCTCGGATACGGCTTCACGCCGATCTTCATCGTCTCATAGGTGGAGCCGAGCCCGGCGACGGCCTTCTCACGGTGCGGCGTGTCGGTGTAGCCGACCAGCAGGCCGTGCTTGCCCTCGACGGATTCGATCGCGCCGACGAAGTCGTTCTTGGCGAGCGTGGCCGCGATCACGCCGTTCATCGCGGACGCACCGACCTGATAGCGCTTGTTCCAGGCGCCGTTGACGAGAAACTGCAGCGAGCCCGCGGCCTGGCTGCCGGAGACGCCGAAGGCGTAGATCAACTGTTGCTCCGACAGGCCGAACAGCTTGCCGGCGGCAGCTGCTGCGCCATAGGTGCCGGCGGTCGCGGTCGGGTGGAAACCGCGGGCATAATGCGAGGTCGGATCGAGCGCATTGCCGAGCCGGCAGCACACCTCGTAGCCGGCGACAATAGCGGTCAGCACCTCGCGGCCGGAGGCGCCGACCATCTCGCCGACGGCGAACGCGGCCGGCACCACGGGTGCGCTCGGATGCAGCGAGGAATCGGCGTGGGTATCGTCGAAATCGAGCGAATGGCCCATCGTGCCGTTGAGCAGCGCCGCGACCGCCGGCGTCCAGGTTCTGTCGTCGCCGAACACGGTCGCCTCGCCCGCCGCATCCAGCTTCAGCGCCGCCAGCATGTTCACCACCGACGGCGTCGACTCCGCCTCGCGCCGGGCGCGGATGGCGCTGCCGAGAAAATCCAGCGTCAGCACCTTGGCGCGGTCGAGCACCTCGGGCGGGATATCGTCGTATTTCAGCGCGGCGACGTAGGCGGCGAGCGTTGCGGTTTCCTGGGCCATCGTGTTTCCTCACATCGTTGCAGCCAGGGTAGGCAAGCTGATTCCGCCTTTCAAGCCGGTCCGGCCCGGTGGGAGGCTGCCATGCCGACGCGCTGGTCCGTTCGAGGTGGATGATTGATGGCGTCGTTCAAGGAGCTGTTCGGCAGGTTGCGCGGCCGCAAGGCGCAGATGTCGCTGGCCGTCCGCGGCACGGTGGCGGCGACGCTCGCTTTTGCCGTTGCCACGGCCTTCCACCTGAAGCTGCCGCTGTGGGCGGTGCTGACCTCGCTGATCGTGACGCAAGGCAGTGTCGGGCGTTCGCTGAAGGCGACGCGCGACTACATGTTCGGCACCATCGGCGGTGCGATCTATGGCGGCGCCATCACCGTGTTCATTCCGCATTCCGGCGAATTGCAGCTGCTCGGCATGCTGATCCTGGCGGTGACCCCGCTCGCCTTCATCGCCGCGATCAATCCCAGCCTCAACGCCGCCACCGTGACCGCGGTCATCGTGCTCCTGGTGCCCACGATGGGCCATCTCGATCCGCTGGGATCGGCGATCGACCGCGTGTTCGAGGTTGCGGTCGGCGCGTTCACCGGCCTCGCCGTATCGTTCATCGTGCTGCCGTCGCGGGCGCATGTCCAGATGCGCAGCGCGGCAGGCCGCCTGCTCGAACTGATCGCCGCAGCAATGACCGAGCTTCTGGCCGGCCTGTCGCGGGGGCGCGACAACGACGCGCTGCATCGGATCCAGGACGGTATCGGCACCGCGCTCACCGAGTTGAACGCGACCGGGGCGGAGGCCGAGCGCGAACGCTCGGCGCGGCTGTCCTCTGGCGCCGACACCGGTCCGCTGCTGCGGACGATCCTGCGCCTCCGCCATGACGTCGTGATGATCGGCCGCGCCAGCGTGGTGCCGCTGCCCTCGGAGCTGCAGGCACGTTTGTCGGCGCCGGTGGCGCGCGTCAGCGATGCGATCGCGAGCTATCTGCGCGGCTGTGCCGCGGCCATCCGCAACGGCTCCGGCCCACCGCCGATCTGGCCGATCCATGTTGCGGTCAAAGCCTATGCCGAGCAGGTCGCCGCCGTCCGCAGCGACGGGCTGACGCGCGGGCTGCCCGGCGATGCCGCCGAGCGCTTCTTCGCTCTGGGCTTTTCGCTCGACCAGATGCGGCAGAACCTGATCGACCTCGAGCGCGTCGTCGCCGAATGGTCCGGAGCGTCGGCCGGCAAGGTGCATCGGCCGGAGCCCGGGGAGTCGTCCGATACGGCCGGCGCCTGAACTCTTCATCGGGTCAGCCGCAGGAAGCGCACCACCAGCAGCGCGGCGTAGATCGTGGTGCCGATCGACAGGCCGATCCAGATTCCGACCGCGCCGAGCGCGGTGTGGAGGCCAAGCAGATAAGAGGCGGGGAAGCCGATCAGCCAATAGCCGAGCACGGCAAGCAGCAGCGGCACCCGCGTATCCTTGATGCCGCGCAGCGCGCCGACCGCGATGCTCTGCAATGCGTCCGTGATGAAGAACGTCGTGCCGACGAGCAGCAGCGTGGCGGCCAGCGCCGCTGTCGTTTCGGCATCGGAGATCCCGGAGCCGAGGAACAGCTGCACGATGTCATGGCGCGCAATGACGATGCCGAGCGTGAACAGCACTGCGAGTGAAAGGCCGAGCAACATCGCCATCAAGCCGGCGCGGCGAACGCCGGTCGCATCATCGCGCCCGGCGGCGTGGCCGACGCGCACGGTCGCGGCCATGCTGATCCCGAACGGCACCATGAACAGGATCGCCGTGATCTGCAGCGCGATCTGGTGCGCGGCGAGCGCGGCCGTGCTGATCAGTCCCATCAGGATCGCGGCCGCGGAGAACAGGCCGTATTCGAGCAGGAACGACAGCGAGATCGGCGCGCCGATGATGAGGAGCTGTCGCATCAGTCGCCAGTCGATACGGCCCAGTCGCGCGAGGACGTGGTAGTCGCGGAACGGCGGGCGGAACGCTGCGAACCACAGCCCGGCGAGGAACGTTCCCAGGTTGACGGTCGAGGTGGCGAGGCCGACGCCGGTCAGGCCCAGCCGCGGAAAACCCCAGTGGCCGTAGAGCAGCGGATAGACGAGCAGCGCGTTGAGCGGGATCGCGGCCAGTGTGATCCAGAGCACCGGCTCGGGGCGGTTGACCGCGCCCATGAAGCTGCGCAGCGCCATGAACCACAGCATCGGCGCAATACCCCAGGCGAGGCCGCGCAGATAATCCTGCGCAGGACGCGCGACGTCGGGGGCCTGTCCGAGCGTGAGCAGGATGGCCTCGCCGTTCAGCGCGATCATCATGATCGGCAGCGCGATGAACAGGCCGGCCCATAGTCCAACGCGGAGCGCGCGCCGCACCAGTGCTGCATCCGCGGCTCCGAACGCCTGCGCGGCGAGCGGCGCCACCGCCGACATCAGGCCCATGCCGAAGGTCGAGCCGACGAAATACACCGTGCCCGCCAATGCGGCCGCCGCCACGGCATCGCCGCCGAGACGGCCGATGAAGGCGAGGTCGGTCGACATCATCGCGATCTGCGACAACTGCGTCAGCGCCATCGGTGCGGCGAGCCGGATCGTGTCCCAGAGCTCGAGCGCGAGGGGAGGCGTCGGCGCCGCCGTTGGCGGTGCGTGGTTGGTTCCGGCTGTGGAGGTCATGGTCGGGGCTATAGCAGGCCCTGCGGCGTCGTGCACATCACGGCGGGATGTTCGGTCGCAGCCGCGTGCGGCACGGAGGCGCAGCTCCACCTGGCCAAATGCGGACGGCTGCGTGAGGCGCATCGTCAATCGCATTGACGTGATCGCGTGCATGACTGACCGATCTCGCGGCGCTGACACGTCCGAGCTCTGCTTGATCGATGGCCCTCGGAAGCGAGAGGGCGCGGGGAATGCCGGGTGCTGGCCGCACCCATGGCCCGCCTGCGTAAAAAAATGCAGGCGGCAGGAACCACAGGTTCAGCCGAGACATCCCGGCATTCCCCGCGCGATGGTTGGAACGACTTATACGTATTCTCCCCGGGGACCGGGCTTTCTTGCCCCCGTCGTCAGCGGAATCGCCCGCCGGCTTGACCTCAGCGTCGGGAGGCCAGGACCATACGCTTTCGCCGTATGCGACCGCCCCTTCGTCCACGCGCCAGCCTCGAGTTGCTACCCAAGTGCGCGCTGAGAGCCGCCGCATCCACCGCATCCCCGCCCTCAACGTCCGTGACGATCGCGAAGCGCCCCTCTCATGAGGACGGGATGGCTACATTGTTTCTGATTCTTGGAATAATAGCAAGCAAAAAATTCGGAAAAACGGCAGCCGCGATATTGGCGGCTTGGGCACGGAGCGCCGGTGCGACAGCGAGCCGAAGACTCGCGTGTCATCATGCGGCTGCTGCGACCTGCCGGAGCATCGCCTTCACGACGAGCCGGTGAAACGGCTTGATCATGGCGAGATAGATGCGGCCGAGAGCATTGTGGGTCTCGACCAAGGTGGTCGCTGTCACTTGCGAGGTCGCGTGCTGAGAGGCCACGTCGACCAGGACGCGAAAGTCCAGATGCTTGTCGTCGAAGCCGAGCACGAGCCGGGCCGGCGTTTCGTCGACGACCGGAAAAATCCCGATCAGAGGACGTGGGTTGCTTGGGTCCGCGCCCGAGGTCTTCAGACCGAAGGGCCTGACCAGCAGGTTGCGGAGCTTCAGGAGCGCCGCTATCCACCAGGGCGTGTGACCGAGCATGCGCTCGGCCGCGGTGCGGGCAGCAACGGGCGGGCCGTTGATCGTGATGCGAAAGGCATCGGCGAACTCCGCGCCGGCCAGCCATCGGGTACCGTCGACGTTGGGAGTGATCTCGCTGATTGTCATGAGCGATGAGCCTCACATGTCAAGGTTGCTCGCGCGCCATGCGCGATGCGCAGCAGCATCGCACGCGCATGTCCGCGAAGCCAGTGCGCCGATGGCCTTGCGCCAGGGTCATTCAATTTCGTCATTGCGAGCTGCGCTCGCAATGACGGAGGAGAGATGTGCGTAGTAAACTACCGCCCGCGCTCCGGCACGCGGGTGATCTTCGCGCCCAGCGCATTCAGCCGCTCGTCGATGCGCTCGTAGCCGCGCTCGATCTGGTCGGCGTTGTCGATGTACGAGGTGCCTTCGGCGCAGAGTGCTGCCAGCAGCATGGCCATGCCGGCGCGGATGTCGGGGGAGACGACGCGGGCGCCGCGCAGGCGGCTGGGGCCGGCGACGATGGCGCGGTGCGGGTCGCACAGCACGATGCGCGCGCCCATCGAGATCAGCTTGTCGACGAAGAACATCCGCGACTCGAACATCTTCTCGAACATCAGGATCACGCCCTCGCATTGCGTGGCGGTGACGAGCGCGATCGACATCAGGTCGGCCGGGAAGGCCGGCCAGGGCTGGTCCTCCAGCTTCGGCACGTGGCCGCCGAAATCGTCCTTGATCCTGAGCGTCTGCTCCGAGGGCACGATGAGATCGTCGCCGGCGACCTCGCAGACGATGCCGAGCCGCTCGAAGCCCATGCGGATGGAGCGCAGATGCTCGGTACCGGCGCGCACGATGCGCAACGGCGAGCGCGTCACCGCGGCGAGCCCGATCAGCGAGCCGACCTCGATGTGATCGGGCTGGATCGCGTAGGACGCCTGACCGAGCGTGCTGGCGCCATGGATCACCATCGTGTTGGTGCCGATGCCCTCGATGTTGGCGCCGAGCGCCACCAGGAAATGCGCGAGGTCCTGGACATGCGGCTCCGAGGCCGCGTTGCGCAGATAGGTCGTGCCGTGCGCAGCGACGGCGGCGACCAGCGCGTTCTCGGTGGCGGTGACGCTGGGCTCGTCGAGGAACACGTCGGCGCCTTTCAGGCCGGAGGCGCGCAGCTCGATCTTGTCGGTCGCGGTGACCGTGGCGCCGAGCTGCTCGAAGGCCAGGAAATGGGTGTCGAGCCGGCGCCGGCCGATGACGTCGCCGCCAGGCGGCGGCAGCGCCACTTCGCCGCAGCGGGCGAGCAGGGGTCCTGCCAGCAGGATCGAGGCGCGGATGCGAATGCACAGATCCGGATCGAGATCGGCGGCGCGGATGTCCTTGGCATGGATCGCGAGCCGGTTGCGGCCGCGCCATTCGGCGGAGGCACCGACCGAGCGGATCAGCTCGACCAGGGTCTCGGTGTCGCGGATGCGCGGCACGTTGTCGAGCGTGACCGGATGCTCGGTCAGCAGCGCGGCGGCGATGATCGGCAGCGCGGCGTTCTTGTTGCCGGACGGCTCGATCGCGCCTTTGAGCCGGTGACCGCCCTCGACGATGTATTGAATGGGCGCCATGCGGTGATGATCCGTTGTCGAAGCGTGTGGCCGCTGCCCTTGCCGGCTTCGCGACGGCGTTCGGGCACAGGGTGTCCAGCGGGATCAACCTGTTCCGCAATCCGGCGACCGCGAACCTGGTTCACGGGCCGCCGGGGTCCTCATGAGACCGACTCCTAACGCCAATTCCAAAACGGAATCAATGCCGGAAAATCGCGGCGGGCCACTTTGCCACGGCGGCGGGGCAGCGGCCGGGGAGCGCGCCGTGTTCTTGACGGCCGGTGTGGCGCGGCCGATGGTCGTTGGCTGCCGCGGCTGCGGCAGGGATGGAGAAACGCTGGAATGGCCGATGATCAAGCTGACGTCTGGACCTGCTCGGCGCAGCGACAGGCGCGCGCCAACATCCGCCGATATCTCGACTGGCTCGCTTCGCGCGGCCACAGCTTCTCCGGCTATCACGATCTCTGGCAGTGGTCGGTCGACGACGTCGCCGGGTTCTGGCGTTCGATCTGGGATTATTTCGAGGTCATGGCCGACGGCGAGATCGGCGAGGTCGTCTCGCGCGATCCGATGCCGCGGACGCGCTGGTTCACGGGGACACGGCTGAACTTCGCCGAGCACGTGCTGCGCCACGAGTTGAGCGGCAGTCCCGATCGAGCGATGCTGCATCACGGCTCGGAGCTGCGTCCGCTGGCGGCCGCGAGCTGGGGCGAAATCGCAGGCCGCGTGCGGCGGCTCGCCACGTCGCTGCGCGAGATGGGAATCGGCAAGGGCGACCGGGTCGTCGCCTACATGCCGAACATTCCCGAAGCCGTCATCGCGATGCTCGCGACCACGGCGATCGGCGCGGTGTGGTCCTCGGCGGCACCGGAATTCGGCGCGCAGACGGTGATCGACCGATTTTCGCAGATCGCGCCGAAGCTCGTCTTCGCGGTCAACGGCTATCGTTACGGAGCGAAGGATTTCGACCGCATCGGCGATCTCGAGACGATCCTCGCGGCGCTGCCGAGCGCCGAGATGCTGGTCATGCTCGACTATCATCCGGCCGCGCGCAAGGCGCCGGAGTTTCGTGGCGGCATTCGGGCGTGGCCCGACCTGCTCGACGGTCCGGCGATCGCGCGCGACGCATTTCAGTTCGCACGCGTCGCATCGGATCATCCGCTCTGGGTGCTGTTCACCTCGGGAACGACCGGCCTGCCGAAGCCGATCGTGCACAATCACCACGGCATCGTGCTCGAGCACTACAAGTCGGCGGCGTTTCATTTCGAGATCGAGGCGGACGGCACGCTGTTCTTCTACTCGACGACAGGCTGGATGGTCTGGAACACGCTGATGTGGGGGCCGCTGATGAACGGCACCTCGGTGCTCTATGACGGCCATCCGAGCCATCCGGACGCGCGGCTGGTGTGGCGGCTCGTGGAAGCCGCCGGCGTGACCGTGCTCGGCATCAGCCCGAGCTACATCCAGCTGGTGCGGCAGCAGGGCGTCGTTCCGGGCCGCGAGTTCAATCTGGAGCGGCTGCAGTCGGTGATGCTGGTCGGATCGCCATCGACACCGGAGGTGTTTCGCTGGGTGCACGAGGCGGTCAAGCCCGAGGTCTGGGCCTCGTCGCAATCCGGCGGAACGGAGTTCTGTTCCGGTCTGCTGGCCGGCTCGCCGCTGCTGCCGACGCATGCTGGCGAGATCCAGGCTCCGGCGCTCGGCGTGGCCGCGGTCGCGTTCGAGGATGCGGGGCGCGAGATCATCGACGAGGCCGGCGAACTCGTCGTGCGCGCGCCGATGCCTTCGATGCCGCTCTGCTTCTGGGGCGATGCCGATTTCGTCCGGTATACGGACAGCTATTTCGGCGTCTATCCGGGGGTCTGGCGCCATGGCGATCGTGTCCGCTTCAACGCGCGCGGCGGCTGCCACGTCTTGGGCCGTTCCGACGCCACGCTGAACCGTCATGGCGTGCGGATCGGCTCGGCGGAAATCTACCGGACGATGGAGGGGATTCCCGGTATCGTCGATAGTCTCGTCATCTGCATCGAGCAGCCGGACGGCGGCTTCTACATGCCGCTGTTCGTGCAACTCGCCCAGGGCATCGAGCTGACGGACGGGTTGCAGGACGAGATCCGCCGGCGGCTGCGCCACGAGCGCAGCCCGCGGCATGTCCCCGACGTCATCATCGGCGTGCCGGAAATCCCGATGACCCTGACCGGCAAGAAGATGGAGGTGCCGGTCCGTCGACTGCTGCTCGGCGACGCTCCGGACAAGGTCGCGAGCAAGGATGCCACCCGCAACCCGGCGGCGCTGGACTGGTTCACGCAGTTCGCGGCGGCACGGCGAGGCGGATGACAGGGGCGAGCGTCAGCCCGATGAGGGACAGGCCGGACGGCTGGAGCGTCCCGGCATCTGGGCCTACACGTCGACGTTCGCCGACAGCGAGTTGTCCTGGATGAATTCGCGGCGCGGCTCGACGACGTCGCCCATCAGCTTGGTGAAGATGTCGTCGGCCTCGTCGACCTCCTTGACCCTGACCTGCAGCAGCGTGCGGGCCTCGGTGTCGAGCGTGGTTTCCCAGAGCTGTTCCGGGTTCATCTCGCCCAGACCTTTGTAGCGCTGCTGGGTGACGCCCTTGCGGCCGGCATCGATGACGGATTCGAACAGATCGACCGGGCCGTGGATCACCGTCTGGACGTCGCCGCGGCGCAAGGTGCCGGGCTTGGCATAGGCCTCCTGCAGGCGGGCCGCATAGTCGTCGAGCTTGCGGGCATCCGCCGAGGCGAGCAGCGCGTCGTCGATGACGGCGACGTCCTTGACGCCGCGCACGGTGCGTTCGAAGGTGAAGCCCTGGCCCTCGAGGAAGTGACCGATCCAGCCGCGCTCGACCTCGTCGGCCAGCACGTCGAGCCGTTTCGCGATGTACTCGGCCGCGGCGTCCGCGGTCGCCAGGTCGCGGGTGATATCCGGCCGCAGCACGCCGGCGATCGCGGCCTGCTCGACGACCTTGCGATCGTAGCGGCTGTGCAGATTGCGCAGGATGTTGCGGACCACGCGCGCTTCCTCGACCAGCCCCAACAGGTCGCGCCCCGTGCGCTCCTCGCCCTCGGCGGTCTTGAACACGCAGTCGTCGAGCCCGGTGCCGATCAGATAATCCTCCAGCGCGCGCTCGTCCTTCAGATACTGCTCGGACTTGCCGCGCATCACTTTGTAGAGCGGCGGCTGCGCGATGTAGAGATGGCCGCGGTCGATGATCTCGCGCATCTGCCGGTAGAAGAAGGTCAGCAGCAGCGTGCGGATGTGCGCGCCGTCGACGTCGGCGTCCGTCATCACGATGATCTTGTGATAGCGCAGCTTGTCGATCGAGAACTCGTCACTGATGCCGGTTCCGAGCGCGGTGATCAGTGTGCCGATCTGTTCGCTCGACAGCATCTTGTCGGGGCGCACGCGCTCGACATTGAGGATCTTGCCGCGCAGCGGCAGCACCGCCTGGAACTCGCGGTTGCGGCCCTGCTTGGCGCTGCCGCCGGCCGAGTCACCCTCGACGATGAACAGCTCGGACTTGGCCGGATCCTTCTCCTGGCAGTCGGCGAGCTTGCCGGGCAGCGAGGAGACGCTGAGCGGGCTCTTGCGGGTCAGCTCGCGCGCCTTGCGCGCGGCCTCGCGTGCCGCCGCGGCCTGGATCACCTTGCCGACGATGGTCTTGGCCTCGCCCGGATGCTCCTCGAACCAGGCGGCGAGCGCCTCGTTCAGAACGTTCTCGACCACGGGACGCACTTCCGAGGACACCAGCTTGTCCTTGGTCTGCGACGAGAACTTCGGATCTGGCACCTTCACGGAAAGAACGGCGGTGAGACCCTCGCGACAATCGTCGCCGGTCAGCGCGATCTTCTCCTTCTTCGCATTGGCCTCGGCATAGCCGTTGACCTGGCGCGTCAGCGCGCCGCGGAAGCCGGCGAGATGGGTGCCGCCGTCACGCTGCGGGATGTTGTTGGTGAAGCAAAGCACGTTCTCATGATAGCTGTCGTTCCACCACAGCGCAGCTTCCACGGTGATGCCGTTGACCTCCGAGCGCACCATGATCGGCGCCGGAACGATCGCCTTCTTGTTGCGGTCGAGATATTTGACGAACTCCTCGACGCCGCCGTCGTAATGCATCTCCTCGCGCTTCTCGACCGCGTGGCGCATGTCGGAGAGCACGATGTTGACGCCGGAGTTGAGGAAGGCGAGCTCGCGCAGGCGATGCTCGAGCGTCGCGTAGTCGTATTCGACGTTCTTGAAGGTCTCCGTCGAGGCCAGGAACGTCACCTCGGTGCCGCGCTTGCCCTTGGCCTCGCCGACCACCTTCAGCGGCGCAATCGCATCGCCATGGGCGAACTCGATGAGATGCTCCTTGTCGTCGCGCCAGACCCGCAGCAGCAGCTTGCTCGACAGCGCGTTGACGACGGAGACGCCGACGCCGTGCAGGCCGCCCGACACCTTGTAGGAGTTCTGGTCGAATTTTCCGCCTGCGTGCAGCTGGGTCATGATGACCTCGGCCGCGGACACGCCTTCGCCCTTGTGGATGTCGACCGGAATGCCGCGGCCGTCGTCGCGCACGGTGACCGAATTGTCCGGATTGAGGATCACCTCGACCGCGGTGGCGTGGCCGGCCAGCGCCTCGTCGATCGCGTTGTCGACGACCTCGTAGACCATGTGGTGCAGGCCGGAGCCGTCATCGGTGTCGCCGATATACATGCCCGGGCGCTTGCGCACCGCGTCCAGGCCCTTCAACACCCGGATCGATTCTGCGCCGTACTCGTTCGCGGTTGCAGGCTCGGTGTCGGCGATGGTTTGCCGGGCGGGTTCGGTCATGTGGGGCCTTCGGAAGGGTGGTCGAATCGGCATCGCAAACCGCATGCCGAGAGCGCTCTTTCTCTCACGAAAGAAGCCACGCGCCTAGCGCAAAGTGGCCCTTCGTAAGACATTGAAGAGATAGCGTTTTTTAACGGTTTTTCAAGGCCTGGCGAGGGTCGTTTTCGTCCCCTCCGAAAGCCGGATTCAGGCCATTCCCGCGGCTGGTTTTGAGGCGTGCGGCGGGGCGCTTTCGCGTGCGATTCAGGGCACGAGTCCGGTATGACCCCGGGGGGATCCCGACCAACGGCCGAAGGCGTTACCGCCGCGCGCTGATCCGTCCGGCCTCGACGTCGAAGATCTCGCCGAGCTCGCGTAGTTCGGCAAACGCCGCGGGATCGGCGCCGGTCAGCCATACCTGGGCACCGAGCGTGCCGAGCTCGGCGAACAAAGCGGTGCGGCGGCCGGGATCGAGATGGGCGACGATCTCGTCGAGCAGCAGCATCGGCACGATGCCGGTGGTCTCGGCGACCAGCGTCGCATGCGCGAGGATGAGGCCGATCAGCAGCGCCTTCTGCTCGCCGGTCGACGCGTCGCGCGCCGGCATGTTCTTCGGCGCGTAGACGACATGGAGATCAGTGAGATGCGGCCCGTCGAGCGTGCGGCCAGCCGCGGCATCGCGCGCGCGATTGTCGCGCAGCATCGCGCGGTAGCGGTCCTCGACGGCAAGCGCCGGCTCGCTCAGCAGCGCATTCTCCATCCAGCCGTCGAGCGCGATCTCGGCGGATGGGAACGCCGAGGCTTGTCCGCGCTGGCGCAGCATCGCAGCGAGCTTCACCGCGGTCTGGCCGCGGCTCGCGGCGACGGCGACCGCGAGCTCCGCAGTCTCGCGCTCGATCGCGCCACACCAGTGGTCGTCGAAATTGCGCACCTCGAGCAGCCGGTTGCGCGAGCGCAACGAGCGCTCCAGCGCCGACACGCGGCTCGAATGCTCGCTGTCGATCGCGAGCACCAGGCGGTCGAAGAAGCGCCGCCGCTCCGAGGCCGCGCCCATGAACAAGCCGTCCATCGCAGGCGTCAGCCACACCATGCGGATGTGGTCGCCGAAGGCGGCTGCCGAGCCGACCGGTTCGCGATCGATGCGGCAGCGGCGCGTGGTGTTCGCATCGCTGCGCGGCGGCTCGATGCCGGTGCCGAAGGTCGTCAGCCCCAGCGCCCCCTCGACCTCCGCCGAGACCGCCCAGGAGCCGTCGCCCTGGTTGTCGGCGACATCCTCGAGTGTCGCGCGGCGCAGGCCGCGTCCCGGCGCGAAGAACGAGATCGCCTCCAGGCAATTGGTCTTGCCGGCGCCATTGGCGCCGACCAGCGCAACCATGTCCGCCTGCACGCTGACGCTGGCAGCGCGATAGCTGCGAAAATGCGTCAGCGCGAGGCGGTGGATGCGGGAGGGGGTCATGGGAAATCTAGGCCACACATTCGAAATCCCCTCTCCCCTTGCGGGAGAGGGTGCCGCCGAAGGCGGCGGGTGAGGGGTATCTCACGGCTCGCTCAGCTTCGTGAGGATGTCCTCTTGAACGGCGGTCGAATTGTACAGCACGTCGTTGTTCCAATAGCGAACGATGCGAAATCCTGCAGCTTTCAAGATCGCGTCTCGCTCGGTGTCTTTCTCGTTGTCAGCATGCTGGCTGCCATCGATCTCGATGATCAGGCGCTTTTCGAAGCAAACGAAATCGAGGATGAATTGCTCTACGGGCGCCTGACGACGGAATTTGTATTTCTCAAACCTGCGATCACGTAGCAGTCGCCACATGGCCGCTTCGGATTCGGTCGGCTGACGTCGCATCGTCTTGGCGAAGCCGCGGATGCGTGTGGATGTCGTCCGATGGCTCGGTGATCGTGGAGGCATACCCCTCACCCGCCTCGCTTCGCTCGGCACCCTCTCCCGCAAGGGGAGAGGGGATTTTCGTCGTGTGGCTCGTCCCAAGCGTTGCGTGCAGCGCGCCTCACACCCGCATCGGCATCAGCACGTACAGCGCATTCCTGTTGTCGCGGTCCTGGATCAGCGTCGGCGAGCCTGGATCGGCAAGCCGGAGCACGGCGACCTCGCCCTCGATCTGGGCGGCGATGTCGAGCAGATAGCGCGAGTTGAAGCCGATATCGAGGGCATCCGCGGCGTACTCGACCTCGAGCTCTTCGGTCGCGCTGCCGGAATCCGGATTGGTCACCGACAGCACCAGCTTGCCGGGCGCCAGCGCCAGCTTCACGGCGCGGCCGCGCTCGGAGGAAATGGTGGAGACGCGGTCGACCGCGGCGGCGAAATCGGCCTTGTCGACGACCAGCTCCTTGTCGTTGTTCTGCGGAATGACGCGACCGTAATCCGGGAAGGTGCCGTCGATCAGCTTCGAGGTCAGCACCACTTGGCCGAGCGTGAAGCGGATCTTGCCCTGCGACAGCTCGATCCTGATCTCGCTGTCATTGTCCTCGATCAGCCGCTGCACCTCGCCGACGGTCTTGCGCGGCACGATCACGCCCGGCATCTCGGCGGCGCCGGCCGGCTGCGGCAGGTCGACCTGGGCGAGGCGGTGGCCGTCGGTGGCGACGGCGCGCAGCGTCGGCTGCTTGGCGGTGCCGCCGGCATGCAGATAGATGCCGTTGAGGTAGTAGCGCGTCTCCTCGGTCGAGATCGCGAACTGCGTGCGGTCGATCAGGCTCTTGATGTCCTTGGCCGGAACTCCGAAGGCGTGCGTCATTTCGCCCGCGGCGAGATCCGGGAAATCGCTCTCCGGCAGCGTCTGCAGGGTGAACTTGGAGCGGCCGGCGCGGATCGCGAGCACCGCGCGCTCGCCGTCGCTCTCCAGCACGATCTGCGAGCCGTCCGGCAGCTTGCGGACGATGTCGTAGAACATGTGCGCCGGAACTGTGGTCGAGCCCGCGGTGGCGGTCTCGGCGGCCAGGGTTTCCGTCACTTCGAGATCGAGGTCAGTTGCGCGCAGCGACAGCCGGGCGTTCTCGGCGCGGACCAGCACGTTACCCAGGATCGGGATGGTGTTGCGCCGCTCGACCACACGATGGACGTGGCCCAGCGACTTCAGGAGCTGCGCGCGTTCGACGGTCACCTTCATTGCACTTACCCGCCCGTTCCCAACTGATCTCGTCCTGGAATGCCGGCGGGCTAGAGCAGCGCCGCGGCCGATGGCACCTCGCGCCCGAACGGCGCTTGGCCAGCGTCCAGGAGCGTGAGGGGGAGGCGTAAAGTGGCGCGGATGAGGCTCAAGCGCAAGGGATGCGGAGCCGATTTCCCATGTTTCGGCAGGCTCTTCCGGGACCCGGAGGCAGGGGCCGAGCATGACGCCCGAGGGCAGCGTCGAGCCGCCGGGACAATGGCCCGGCTGGGGGCGGACCTTCTGTCCGCTCCCCTGGCCGTGCGTGCCCTCTAATCCTGCAACTGGCGCTTCAGCGACTCGACCTCGTCGTTCAGCGTGACGTCCTTGCCGACCAGCGCCTCGATCTTGCGCACGGCGTGCAGCACGGTGGTGTGGTCGCGCCCGCCGAAGCGGCGGCCGATCTCGGGCAGCGAGCGCAGGGTCAGCGTCTTGGCGAGATACATCGCGACCTGGCGCGGGCGCACCACGTTGGCGGTGCGGCGCGACGACAACAGGTCGGAGCGGCTGACGTTGTACTGCCGCGCCACGACGCGCTGGATGTCCTCGATCTTGATCCGCTTCGGCTCCTGCGGGCGGACCAGGTCGCGCACCTCGCGCTCGGCCATGTCGAGCGTGACCGGCTGATTGTTGAGCTTGGAATGCGCCAGCAGGCGGTTGATCGCGCCTTCGAGATCACGGCCGTTATGGGTGATGGAGCGGGCGAGATAGTCGAGCACCGGCTCCGGCACGTCGAAGCTCGCATGATGGGCGCGGGCCGCCGCGACGCGCGACTTGAGAATGCCGAGGCGGAGATCCTCGCCCAAAGTTGCCATCTCGACGACGAGGCCGCCGGCAAGCCGCGAGCGGACGCGATCATCGAGGCTTTCGAGGTCGGACGGCGGCCGGTCGGCGGCGATCACCACCTGGCGCCCCGCGTCGATCAGCGCATTCAGCGTATGGCAGAACTCCGCCTGGGTGGATTTGCCCTGCAGGAACTGCAGGTCGTCGATCACCAGCACGTCGATGCCGCGCAGTGCTTCCTTGAACGCCAGCGCGGTCTGCGATTTCAGCGCCGCGACGAAGCCATACATGAACTTCTCGGCGGTGAGGTACAGCACCTTGCGCTCGCCGCCGGCGTTGCCGGCCCAGGTGACGGCCTGGAGCAGGTGCGTCTTGCCCAGCCCGACGCCGGCATGGATGTAGAGCGGGTTGAACATCACGGGATCGCCGCGGCGACCGTCGGCGACCTGGCGCGCCGCCGCATGGGCCAGCGTGTTGGCGCGGCCGACGACGAAGCTGGCGAAGGTCAGCCGCGGATCCAGCGGCGAGCCGCCGAGCGCGTCATGGCTCGTGGCGAGCGAAGCCGCAGCCGACGCCGTTCGCGTGTCGGCGCTGGTCGCCGGCTTGGCGTCGCTGCGCTCGGCGCGGCGGGCTTCGACGGCGACGGGGGCTTCCTTGACCGGCGTCGCGCAGCGCATCGCGGTGCGAACGGACAGATCGATACGGTGCACCTCCGGCATCTCGGCCTGCCAGCACGACAGCACGCGCTCGGCGTAGTGCGCCTGGATCCAGCTCTTCAGGAAACGCGTCGGCACCGACAGATGAACGCTTTCGTCCTGGACGGCTTCGAGGTCCATCCGCGCAAACCAGCTCGTATAGACATCCTCGCCGACGGTCGAGCGCAGCCGACCCTTCACGCGAGACCAGCGTTCCTGTTCCGAATTTGTCATGGCAGTCGCAACTTTTCGAATTGAGTGGTGGTGTCGTGTGATCGCCGGGCAGGCGTCCCGTGGAAGGACGCGTCTCCCGCAGCGAGACCTCGAGCGGAGGCTCAACTCCAGACATGGCTTGCCGTTCGGCGCGAGCGCCGTTGGGCTGATCAATGCTGGTGAAGAAAACTACTCCGCGAGGTCAGCGCATACTCGGACGAGCGGGAGGGCCGATGGCCGTGCTGGCGATGGCCGTGCTGGTCGTACCGGTCACTTCAGTGCCGACCGCCAAAGTGCCGACCGCCAAGGGTGCGTGATCCGGAACCAGCTTATGGTGTGTGCCCGCAATTTGTCCGTAAAGCATGCAACCTCCCCGCCCTGCCGTGATTGCTCACGGCAAGTTGTCATCCCAATGCCGCCGCGTCCGAACCCCAAGATTCAGCCGCACCGCCGTACATCCCGTCCAACTTGTCCACTCGGTGAGCGAAGCCGCCACGAGCTCCGGCCGGGTCGACCGATGTCGTATTTCTCTTGTTCAAAGCGGCGCAACGATGATGCTGCGCCCGAGAAATTTCGACAAAGTTCGGTCGTTCCCCATATTGCTATGGGTACAGATCCGGCCATCGCTTTGGAAAGCGTCGCCAACGCGCACACCGCCGCCGATTTGCACGTCCGCCCCGTTTCTAAAACCGCGCTGGTCTCAAGATCGTGGGCGCCGCGAGTGATTAAAGAAATACACGATGCGTCGGGACTCGCAATCCATAAGATCGGAGCACGCGTGACGAGTCTTCGCAGCGGTTGCGACGCGGTGTTGCGCGTTAAGAAAGCAACGTTTTGAATCATCGCGAGGAATCTCGGATGTGACAAACAACATCGTCTGCCCAAAATTTCTTCATAATTTTTTTATGTTTCGACCGGCCTCACCCGCTTTTCCAATCACTTGGTCGCGCTATGCGCTTAAGTCATTTTCGAGACGATGTTTTTCGCGATTGCCGGACGCGGGTAACTCCCGCGATGCGCGGTGCGTGACGTGAACGACGCGCCGCGCTCACTTGACATCGCTGCGCAAGCGCGACGCGCAGAGTCTTCGCTGTTTCAGGTGAGACAATATTGTCACCGCGTAAAACTACGGAACGTCACGTAGGACTACGGAACAATGTCAGGCGCGTATGACGTCGCGCATCCTCCAACACGCGCAGATCGCATTCGCGACGCGATATCGCCATCAAATAGAAGGCGCGGCGAGGAACGAATGTGCTCCGGCGCAATGCGCAAAAAGAAAAGCCCGGCGCGAGCCGGGCTGTTTGCATCTTGATAGTTCGCCAGTGGCGCGGTCGCGTTACTTCGCGAGCTTGGCGATCTGATGCGTGAGGCGCGACACTTTGCGGCTCGCGTTGTTCTTGTGAATGATGTTGCGCTGCGCGGCGCGCATCAGCTGCGGCTCGGCGTTGGCCATCGCCTTCAGCGCAGCCTCGCGGTCGCCCTTCTTGATCGCGTCCTCGACGGAGCGAACGGCGCCGCGCATCTGGGTGCGGCGCGACTTGTTGATGATGGTGCGGCGGGCAATCTTGCGCGTCGCTTTCTTCGCGGAGGTCGTGTTGGCCATGCTCTCAAATATCCTTCGGCGGCGAGCAGTCGCCGCTCTTGCGGGTACGCGCGCGGCCCGCTTGACGCGGCCCCATCGACGCGGTGGGTTGTTCGGACGCCTCTCTGAGAATGCCATGACCGGAGCGGATGCTCGGCGGATCGGCGCTGCTCAAAGAACAGCGGCGGCGGGATTGCGCCCACCGCCAATGGCGACCTTATAGGGGCAGGCCTGCCGAGCGTCAACGGTCTCGGAGCGCCCGCGGCGGCCGGAATCGACCAAAACCCGGTTCTAAGCCCCTGACGAGGTTGAATTTCTGCGGGGGCCCCGCTATGGCCTTGCTGCCCGCAAGGGCGTGCGAGAGAGGGCAGGTGAGGCATGATCCGCGGTTTTTTCCGTCTGGTAGGGCTGTTGCTGCTGGCCGGAAGCTTCATCTTCCTGGTCTATGACGGCGCGCGCTGGGTGGCCGACCAGACCCTGCAGTTCACCCGTTTCGGCCAGCTCTGGAACGACGTCCACCAGGCGAGCCAAGCCGCCTTCAAGGCCTGGATCGAGGCCAAGGCCCCGTTCTTGTGGGAGTGGATCGTCAAGGTGTTTTTGGACCAGCCGGTGTTTGCGGTGCTTGGACTGCTTGGAATCCTGCTGATGCTGCTGTTCCGGCCGCGCAAGCCGCTGATCGGCTATGGACGCGACTGAGCGCGGCGGTTCGTCTCGCTGCGCGGGCAGATGTATGGGCTTCCGCCGGCAGCACGCCGCGGGAACCGTCGGCGCGGCGTAACAGCGCTACTGCCGGACCCGTAGAGCCCTATATATTCCCCTGACAAGAGGTCATCGCGCCGCGGGCCGTCCCGCGGACGCTGGCCATGAGCGGAGACATCCCATGTTCTTCATGCGCAAAGCCCCCGTCATGCCGTCTGCCGCCGAGGCGCTGCCCGGCCGCGCTCAGCCGATCCCGACCGCCGCGACGCATTTCGTCAACGGTCGCCGCCTGTTGCCACCCTATCCGGACGGTCTCGCGCAGGCCGTGTTCGGGCTCGGCTGCTTCTGGGGCGCCGAGCGCAAGTTCTGGCAGCTCGGCGACGGCATCCACGTCACCGCCGTCGGCTATGCCGGCGGTCATACGCCGAATCCGACCTATGAGGAGGTGTGCTCGGGGCAGACGGCGCATACCGAGGTCGTGCTGGTGGTGTTCGATCCCAAGGTCATGTCCTACGAGCGCCTCCTGAAGACGTTCTGGGAGAGCCACGACCCGACCCAGGGCATGCGCCAGGGCAACGACGTCGGCACGCAGTATCGCTCGGCGATCTACACGTTCAGCGACGCGCAGCGCGAGGCGGCCGAAGCGTCGAAGGCCGCCTACGAGTCGGCGCTGCGCGCCAAGGGGCTCGGAGCGATCACGACCGAGATCGTCCCGGCAGGGCCGTTCTATTTCGCCGAGGATTATCATCAGCAGTACCTGGCGAAGAATCCGGCCGGATATTGCGGCCTCGGCGGAACGGGCGTCGCGTGCCCGATCGGGGTCGGCGTGAGCGCATAGGCCAGCCGCGCGCCGGATCGCGCCGAATATTCTCGGGTCCCTCTCCCTCGCGGTGGGAGGGGGATTTTTTTCGAACCGCCTTCACCGCGGCGCGCTTGCGGATGCACGGACTGCACGCGCCAACGGTTTGTTAACCTTAACCGCGCATGACTAACCCACATCCTCATTCAAGGATTGTTCGAGTGCGCGCGTTGTTCGTTCCGGTCATTGCCGTCCTGTCCGCGATTCTGTTGTCGGGCTGCATGCAGACGATCTCCCCCGTCGCTGCCGTCCAGCCGCAGAGCGATCTCGACGCGATGGCCTATGGAACGCCTTCCACCGGCCCGGTTGCCGCCACCGGGCAGGGCGGGGCGATCCCGGCGCTGCGCAACTCGTTCGCTGCCGCCACCCGCGCAGGCGCGTATGTCGTTCCCGCCGGCTATGCGCCGGCGCGCAGCGACTCCGCCTATCATCTCGACGCCGGCGACAAGCTGCGCGTCGTCGTCTACGGCCAGGAGGGCCTGACCAACACCTATGCGATCGATGCGTCCGGATCGATCACGATGCCGCTGATCGGCAGCGTGCCGGCGCGCGGCCGCACCACCGCCGGCCTTGCTGCCGAGATCACCGCCAAGCTGCGCAACGGCTACATCCGCGAGCCCTCGGTGGCGGTCGAGATCGAGGCCTATCGCCCGTTCTTCATCCTCGGCGAGGTGCAGGCGCCCGGCCAGTACCCCTACGTGCCCAACATGACGGTGGAGAGCGCGATCGCGATCGCCGGCGGCTTCTCGCCGCGGGCACGGCGCGACATCGTCACCTTGACGCACACTGATCCCTCGGGCGTGGCACGCTACGAGGTGCCGCTTGGGACGTCGCTCAAGCCGGGCGACACCATCCAGGTCGGCGAGCGCTGGTTCTGATCGTCCGGGTGCGATGACAATCGCTGCGCAGTAGCACGACGCTCCATACTCCGTCATTGCGAGCGCAGCGAAGCAATCCAGAGTCCCGCACGCAGCCCTGGATTGCTTCGCTGCGCTCGCAATGACGATGGATGAACTTTTAGCGCAGATTCTGCGCGAAGAACGCGAGGCTGCGGGACCACGCCAAATCGGAACTCGGCTTGTCATAGCTGCCGCGCTCGTCGCAGCCGAAACCGTGCTGCGCGCCCGGATAGACGAAGATTTCGACGTCGGGCCGCTTCGCCTTGATGGTCTCGACGTCGCTCAAGGGGATGCCCGCGTCCTTCTCGCCGAAATGTAGCTGGGTCGGCACCGTCGGCTTGTCGTCGGCGAAGCGGACGATAGCGCCGCCGTAGTAGCCGACCGCGGCCTTCAACCCGGTGAGCTTGGTCGCGGCCGCATAGGCGATGCTGCCGCCGAGGCAGAAGCCGATGATGCCGACCGGGCCTGCGTCCTTGACCGCGTCGATCGCCGCCTGGGTATCGCGCAGCATGGCGGGCCAGTCGGGATTGGCGACGAATTTCCGCGCCACGGCGATTTCGTCCGGTGAATAGCCCGAGGTGAAATTGGGCTCAACGCGGTCGAAGATCGCCGGTGCGATCGCGACGTAGCCTTCGGCGGCGAGCCGGTCGCAGACATTGCGGATGTGATGATTGACGCCGAAGATCTCCTGGATCACGACCAGCGCGCCCTTCGGCGTCGCCGTCGGATCGGCGCGATAGGCGCCGAGCTGGAAGCCGTCGGATGCGGTGAGCTTGATGTCCTGTCCCACGTTCTGTCCTTTACGAAGTCGCAGCGCACGCTTCAGCGCCACATCCAGTTGGTACCGTAGTCCTCTTTCCAGCCGGTCAGCCGTCCCTTGCGGAACTGGAGGAACAGCCGATGACGGTGCGGGACCAGTCCGCTGCCGCCGAGATTACGCAGTGCCAGAAAGGTCTCGTTGCCGGGGAGGCCGCTCAGATAGATCAACGGCTGATCCAGCACGCGCGATGTCTCCCCGACATCCATGCCGAAGGCAAGCGGCGTGACATTGAATAACGTCGCTGTGAAAGGCGCGTCAGCGACGCCGGGCGTCTGCCCTGCCGCAGCAGGGGTTACGGCCGACAGGCTCGGCAGCATGGCCGCAGCCAGGCACCGCGTCATGCGTATGGATGGTCTCATGGGCTGAAATCTCTTCTCGCTGTCGGCGTTGGCTGCATCTCTTCTTAGCGTGCGCGGCGTCACGAGCCCAGCATCGTTCGCGCTGCACAACGCAAATGCCGTCTCATTTGCCAAGCCGACGCTCAAATCCCGTTGCGTCGCCGCGGCAACGCGATCATTCTCATGATGGCTGGCATCTATCCGGTGGGTCCCAGCGAATCGCTAAAACCGAACTTCGCCGTAAGCGAAGTCGCACGCCGGACGGGGAAGAAACCACATGCCCAATCTCACCATCAACGGGCGGACCATGTCCGTCGACGCGGCGCACGACACGCCGCTGCTATGGGTCATCCGCGAGCAGTTGCAGATGACCGGAACCAAGTTCGGCTGCGGCGCCGGGCTGTGCGGCGCCTGCACCGTGCATGTCAACGGCGAGGCCGTGCGCTCGTGCCAGACCATGGTCGGCGACGTCGCGAACAAGAAGATCACCACCATCGAGGGGCTGTCGCAGAAGGGCGATCATCCCCTGCAGAAGGCGTGGATCGCCGAGCAGGTGCCGCAATGCGGCTACTGCCAGTCCGGCCAGATCATGCAGGCGGCCTCGCTGCTCGCCAAGACCACGAGCCCGACCAAGGAGGAGATCGTCGCACATATGGACGGCAATCTCTGCCGCTGCATGACCTATTCGCGGATCCAGAAGGCGATCCAGCGCGCCGCGTCCGAGATGCGCACCGCGTCGAACACCAGCGACCGGAGGGCGACATGAACCAGCACGTGAAAGCAGCGCCTTCGATGGCCCCCGATCTCAGCCGCCGCTCCTTCCTGGTCGGCACCGCCGCGACCGGCCTCGTGCTCGGTTACGCCGGCCTCGCCGACAGCGCACTCGCCGCCGCGGCGCCTGCAAACTTCGAGCCCAGCGTGTGGTACGCGATTGCGCCGGACGGCATCGTGACCGTGACCTGCGGCAAGGCCGACATGGGCCAGCACATTGCGTCCACCATGGCGCAGATCGTTTGCGAGGAGCTCGGCGCCGCCTGGAAGGACATGCGGGTCCAGCTCGCCTCCAACGATCCGAAGTTCAACGATCCCGTGCTCGGCGCCCAGATCACCGGCGGCAGCTGGAGCACGATGATGAACTTCGATGCCATGAGCCGCGCCGGCGCAGCCGGCCGCATCGCGCTCACCGAGGCGGCGGCGACCGCGATGGGCGTGCCGGCCAAGGAGCTGGTCGTGCGCGACAGCGTCGTGATGCATCCGAAGTCCAAGAAGCAGATGAGCTATGCCGAGATCGTCAAGAGCGGCAAGATCACCAAGAGCTTCACGGCCGACGAGCTCAAGGCGCTGACGCTCAAGACGCCCGATCAGTACACCATGATCGGCGTCTCGGTGCCGCAGCTCGACATTCCTTCCAAGACCAACGGCACGGCGAAATACGGCATCGATACGATGCTGCCGGGCATGGTCTACGGCAAGGTCGTCACGCCGCCGGTGCGTTTCGGCGCCACGGTCACGGCGGTCGACGATTCCGAGGCCAAGAAGGTGCCGGGCTTCATCAAGGCGGTGACGCTCGACGACAAGACCGGTTCGACCTCGGGCTGGGTAGTGGCGGTCGCCAACACCTATGCCAACGCCAGGAAGGCGGCGGACGCGCTCAAGATCAGCTACGACAAAGGCCCCTACGCCAATGTCAGCACCGACACCATCATCACCGAGGCGATGCGGCTGCAGGCGCAGGACGATGCCGGGCAGTTCTTCGTCAAGGACGGCGATCCCATTGCAGCGCTATCGGGCGCGGCCAAGGTGCTGGAGGCGGAGTACACCACCAGCATCAACATCCATGCGCCGCTGGAGCCGATGAACGCGACCGCCGAGTTCAAGGGCGACATCCTGCACATCTACTCCGGCAATCAGTTCGCGACCCGCTCCGGCGCGATCGCGGCGGGTGCTGCAGGGATCGATCCGAAATATGTCGTGATGCACCAGGCCTGGCTCGGCGGCGGCTTCGGCCGCAGGCTCGATGCCGACATGATGGTGCCGGCGGTGCAGGCGGCCAAGGCCGTGGGCAAGCCGGTCAAGGTGATCTACTCCCGCGAGAACGACATGACGATGGACTACTCGCGGCCGCTCACCTACCAGAAGGTCAAGGCCGGGCTCGACAGCAACGGCAAGCTGATCGCGCTCAGCCACGACGTCGTCTCGGCCTGGCCGACGGCGCGCTGGGGCATCCCGGACTTCCTGTCGCCCTCGGTCGACAAGAAGGGCCCGCTCGACTCGTTCACGGTCAACGGCGCCGACTTCTTCTACACCGTGCCCAACCACCATGTGCGCGCGATCAAGAACGAGCTCGCGCACAATGCGACGCCGTCCGGGCAGCTCCGCTCGGTGGCGCCGGGTTGGACGTTCTGGGCGGTCGAGAGCATGATCGACGAGATCGCGGTGGCCTCGGGACAGGACCCGGCGCAGTTCCGCATCGCGCTGCTCGACGGCAAGGGCAAGAACGACGGCGGCGCACAGCGGCTGCGTAACACGCTGCTGGCGGCGATGGGCCTGTCCGGCTACGGCGCGAAGAAGCTGCCGAAGGGCGAGGGCATGGGCGTGTCCTGCGTGTCGTCGCAGGAGCGGGCGACCGCGAGCTGGACGGCGTGCGTCGCCCATGTCGCGGTGGCTGACGACGGCGCGGTCACGGTGAAGAAGCTCACCGTGGCGACCGACGTCGGCACCCAGGTGCATCCCGACAACATCCGCGCCCAGGTCGAGGGCGCGGCGCTGTGGGGGCTGTCGCTGGCGATGTACGAGAAGGCGACGTTGAAGGACGGCGGCATCGAGCAGACCAACTTCGACAGCTACACGCCGCTGCGCATGAGCCAGGTGCCGGAGGTTGCGATCGCCGTCATCGCCAATGGCGAAAAGGCGACCGGCGTCGGCGAGCCCGCGGTGACCGTGGTCGCGCCGGCGCTCGGCAACGCCATCTACAACGCCTGCGGTGCGCGGCTGCGCTCGCTGCCGATCACGTCGGCGGCGGTCAAGGCGGCGATGAAGGCCTAGCGTCGTCGCGCGGCCAGCGCCGTATCTGGGAACCGCCGGAGCCAGTCTCCGGCGGTTGCTTTTTGCGCTGCGGTCAGGTCTCCGCGCCGGACGATTTGACCAATTCCCTTAACCTCTCGCTCACCTGAAACGATACAGCTTGAATGATCGGCTTAAGCCGCGACGAACCCGTATCCCGGTAACTTGCATGAGCAGCAAACCGCAGGGGGCGAGCCCGTATGAGCGCGACAGCCAAGCAGACCGTGACCCAGACCGCGAACAGGCGCCATCTCCTGCTCGCGTCGGATCGCGGTGACCAGAGCAGCGAGCTGGCGCGCATCCTGCGCTCGGTCGGCGACGTCGACATGATGCCGACCACCGAAATCCCCGAGAACCCCGGCAACCGCTTCTCCGGCGTGATCGTCGACATCAACCTGCGCTCGCCGGAGAGCGTGCAGCGGGTGCGCAAGAAGCTGTCGTCGCGCGCCTATAGCGAGGTGCCCCGGCTGTTCGTGCTGGCCGAGGCGCTGCACCACGCCACCATGCAGGCGTGGGCGCTGGGCGCCACCGACACCATCGCGCGGCCGTTCAGCCCCGCCGATGTGCTGCAGCGCATCCGCTCGGCGCTCCCCGCCGACGACGGCTATGACGAGACTGATCGCGGCAAGCTGCTCAATCGCGGCGTCGAGGCCGCGCAGGCCATCATGGTCAAGATCTTCGAGAAGCTGCCCACCGGCGCGCATCTGACGATGGAGGACATTGTCGCGGCCGAGAACAAGATCCTGAAGGCGATCAAGCACTCGTCCTTGCGCGAATGGATGACCGTGGTCGGCTGTCACCACAACGACACCTACCGGCATTGCCTGTTCGTGACCGGGCTTGCGGTCGGCTTCTCGATTCATCTGGGCATGCGCGACGACGATCAGCGCCGACTGGTCCGCGCGGCGCTGCTGCACGACGTCGGCAAGGCGTTCATTCCGGTCGCGATCCTCGACAAGCAGGGCAAGCTGACGGCGGAGGAGATCGCGCTGCTGCGCCAGCATCCGCGCCGCGGCTACGAGGCGCTGTGGCGGCAGGGCGGCTTCCCGCCGGAGATGCTCGACGTCATCCTGCATCACCACGAGTTCCTCGACGGCTCCGGATACCCTGACGGGCTGCACAACGAGCAGATCAGCGACATCGTGCGCCTCACCACGATCGTCGACATCTACGCCGCGCTGATCGAGCACCGCGCCTATCGGCCGGCCTTCACCCATGCCCGTGCGTTCCAGATCATGGAGAACATGGGCCCGAAGCTCGACCAGCAACTGCTGCAGGCGTTCCGCCCGGTCGCGATGGGCGCGCATTGACGCGATCGCCTGAGAGCGCATCCATCGCCCGGCGGTAGCTGCTCGACGCAAGTGCATCTCGGCGGAGGCGCACTATCCTACCCGCCAATCGATGAAAGGCGGGAGGAGCAGCATGGGCGCAGCCGAACAGGCCGGCGAGGTCATTCCCGGGCCCATCGCCGCCGCGCTGGTCGATCCGACCTGCTACGCCGACCACCGCATCCATGATGCCTATCGCTGGCTGCGCGCCAACAACCCGCTCGGGCGGGCCGAGCTCGATGCGTTCGATCCGTTCTGGGTGGTGACGCGGCACGCTGACATTCTCGCCATCAGCCGTCAGAACGATCTGTTCCACAATGCCGACCGTGCGACCACCCTGACCAACAAGGCGGTGCTGGAGCGCGTTCACAAGATTACCGGCCAGCCCAATCTCGTGCGTTCGCTGGTGCAGATGGATGCGCCGGACCATCCGAAATATCGCGCGCTGACGCAGGGCTGGTTCATGCCGGCCAACATCGCCAAATTCGAGCCGCGCATTCGCCAGATCGCGCGTGCGACCGTCGACCGCATGGCGGCGAAGGCCGCGGCCAATGGCGGCGTCTGCGATTTCGTCGCGGACGTCGCGCTCGGCTATCCGCTGCATGTGATCATGGAGATCCTCGGCGTGCCGGAAGAAGATGAGCCGCGCATGCTCAAGCTGACGCAGGAGCTGTTCGGCCCGCAGGATCCGGACACCGCGCGGGTGCGCGAGGCGCTGTCGGCGGAGGTGTTCGCGGCCATGCTGCAGGCCGTGGTCGCGGATTTCGCCGCCTACTTCCAGCGCATCACCGACGACCGCAGGGCCAATCCGCGCGACGATCTCGCCACCGTCATCGCCAATGCCAGGATCAACGGCGAGGACATGCCGCTGCATGACCGCACCAGCTACTACATGATCGTTGCGACCGCAGGCCACGACACGACGTCGTCGTCGACCGCCGGCGCGATCTGGGCGCTGGCGGAAGACCCCGAACAATTCGCGCGCGTCAAGGCCGATCCCGCGCTGATCCCCGGACTCGTCGACGAGGCGATCCGCTGGATGACGCCGGTCAAGCACTTCATGCGCAGCGCCACCGCCGACACCGAGCTCGGCGGCCGCCATATCGCGAAGGGCGACTGGCTCATGCTGTGCTACGCGTCAGGCAATCGCGACGAAGCCGTGTTCAACGAGCCCGACACGTTCCGTTGCGACCGCAAGCCGAACCGGCACGTCGCCTTCGGCTATGGCGCGCATCTCTGCCTCGGCCAGCATCTCGCCAGGCTCGAGATGCGCATCCTGTTCGAGGAGTTGCTGCCGCGCCTCGCGTCGCTGTCGCCGGCGGGCCCGGTGAAGATGACGCAGGCGACTTTCGTCAACGGGCCGAAGAAGCTGCCGATCCGCGTGGAGATGTCTTGAGGTCGAGCCGCTCGATCCTCCTCAATCCAGCAGCTTGCGCAGCTCGGCCTTTGCGACCTTCTCCAGGGTCGAGCGCGGCATCTCATCGACGAGCTTCACCTCGCGCGGCACCTTGAAGTCGGCGAGACCGGCGCGGCAGGCGGCCAGCACCTTCCCGGGAAGTTCGTCGCGCGCGATCCCGGGCTGCGGGATCACGAACGCGACCGGCACCTCGTCCAGCATCGGATGCTTCCTGGCGACGACGGCGGTCTCGCGCACGCCGGGCACGGTGATGATCACCTGCTCGATCTCGGACGCCGCGACGTTCTCGCCGCCGACCTTGAGCATGTCCTTGGTGCGATCGCCGAACTTGATGAAGCCGTCGGCCAGGCGCGTGACGCGGTCACCGGTGAGGAAGAAGCCGTCGGCATCGTAGCTCGTGCGGGTCGCTTCGGCGTTGTAGAGATATTCGGCGAACAGCGACAGGCCAGGCACGCCCTTGATGGCGAGGTTGCCGGTGGCGCCGACCTCGGTGGGCCGGCCGTCATCGTCGGTGATGCGGATGGTGTATTCCGGTGCGGCCCGGCCGATCGACATCGGCGCGTTGGGCTGGTCGATCTCGCCGACGATGCCGTGGGTGATGGTCTCGGTCATGCCCCACCAGCCGATGATCTTGATGCCGAACCTGGCAAACGCAGGCGGCTCGGATACCGCCGTGCCCCACAGCCGGAACTTGTGATGCTTCGGCACCTCCTGGTCGAGCAGCGCCTTCATGCAGAACGGGATGGTCGAGGTCCAGGTGCAGCCATGCTCGAGCGCGACGCTCCAGAAGCGGCTCGCGGAGAAGCGCGGCTGGATCACGCAGGTCGCGCCGACCCAGAGCGTGGCCAGCATCGAATAGGCCAGCGCGTTGGTGTGGAACAGCGGCAGATAGGTCTGGTGCACGTCGCCCTGATGCAGGTCCTCGTGCACGGCATTGACCTTGGCGCCCCATAGCGCGTTGGCATGCGTCCACAGCACCGCCTTCGGCCGTGACGTCGTGCCCGAGGTGTATTGCACGCTGCAAGGCGCCAGCGGGTCGGCCGGCCGCCGCGGCCGGTCGGCACTGTCGGCAAACAGCGCTTCGAAGCGCTCGCCGCGTCCGACGGCCGGCGCCTCCGCCTGACCGGGATCGTGCGAGATCACGGCCATCCACTTGAGACCGCGGCAATGCGCTGCGATCATCTCGGCATAGGCCGGCTGGGTGATCGCCGCCACCGCGCGACAGTGCTCGGCGAAGTAGCTCATTTCGGCGGCTGCCGAGCGCGTGTTGGTCGTGACGGCGAGTGCGCCGAGTTCGACACAGGCGAACCAGGCGAGCATCGCCTCGACGCAATTGTCGAGATGGATCAGCACGGCATCGCCAGGCCGGACGCCGCGCTTGACCAGCCCTGCGGCCAAGGCGCCGACACGGTCGTGAAAGGCGCCATAGGTCCAGCGGCGCGCCGGCGCATCGAACGGGGCGGAGATCAGGAACGGATGGTCGCGCCGGGTCTCGCTGCGCAGCTTCAACAGCCAGGGCACGTCCATGCCGTCGAACGGCGTCACCGTGCCCGCTGCCATCGTCGTTCCGTTCATCTTCGCTCCCGCCATTCTTGAGTACGGCCTGTCTCCGGCCGCTTCGTTCTTGTCGTCATCTTTTGCCACCTCGCGCCGCCGCGATCAAATCGGGATTGAACCCGTCTCCGTCCGCGGGCGACCAATGGCGCGGCAAGACACGCCCGGAGGTTTGCATGCAGGCCGAGCCACGACCATGGCGGCTGCCCGATGCGCGCTATTTCCAGATCGCGGCATTGGCGACGCTGCTGGCGATCAATTTCGCCGCGATCGATTTCGGCGCGCGTCCCGCCGCGAGCGTGATCGCGGTCACCATGGCGCTGCTCACGCAGGTGGTCTGCTGCCGCATCGCCGGCGTGCCGCTCGATCTCAAATCGCCGCTGATCACCGGCCTCTCGCTCAGCCTGCTGTTGCGCGCCGATGCGCTGTGGCTGCATGCGGCGGCGGCCATGATCGCGATCGGCTCCAAATTCGTGCTGCGCATCGACGGCAAGCACATGTTCAACCCGGCCGGGCTCGCGATCGTGGGGCTGCTGCTCGGCTCCAAGAGCGTGTGGATCTCGCCGGGCCAATGGGGTACGGAGATCTGGTTCGCGAGCCTCGCCGGCTTCTTCGCGATCCTCGTGCTCAGCGCGTCCCGCCGGGTGGATATCGCGCTGTATTTCTTCGCAAGTCACGCCGCGCTCCTGCTGCTGCGCGCCGCCTGGCTCGGCGATCCCCTGGCGATTCCGCTGCATCAGCTGCAGAGCGGCTCGCTGCTGATCTTCACCTTCTTCATGATCTCCGACCCGCGCACCTCGCCGGACTCGCGCGTCGGCCGGCTGCTGTTCGCGCTGAGCGTTGCGGTCGCGGCGCACTACCTCACCTTCGCCCTGCAGATGCGGCCGGCGCTCTATGTGGCGCTGATCGCGCTGTCGCCGCTCACGCTGCTGCTCGATCGGCTCGTCCCTGAGACCCGCTTTTCCTGGCGTTCATCCGTTCCCGAAGGAGTGTCGACATGACCCCGCGTGACAACAAGCTCTTCCGCACCGGCGTCGCGGCCACCGCGATCCTGGCCAACGCGGCGATGGCGCCGGCGAATGCCTTCTGCGGCTTCTATGTCGCCCAGGCGGATGCAAAACTGTTCAACCAGTCGTCGAAGGTCGTGCTGGCCCGCGACGGCGAGCAGACCGCGATCACGATGGCCAGCGACTTCGAGGGCGACGTGAAGGAGTTCGCGGTCGTCGTTCCCGTGCCGACCTTCATCGAGCGCAAGCAGATCGGCGTGGTCGAGCCGAAGACGATCGATCATCTCGACAAATACACCGCGCCGCGGCTGGTCGAATATCATGATGCCGATCCTTGCGCGCCGGTCGTCGTCGCGGCGCGGGCGATGCCCGCGGCGCCAATGATGGCAGGCGCCGTCTACGAGATGGCCCGGCGGAACTATGGCGTCACCGTCGAGGCCAGCTACGACGTCGCTGAATACGACGTGCTGATCCTGTCGGCGCAGGAGAGCGACGGCCTGACCCGCTGGCTGACCGACAACGACTATCGCATCCCGGCGGGCGCGGAGTCCGTGCTCGGCAGCTACATCAGGCAGGGCATGCGGTTCTTCGTCGCCAAGGTCAATGTCGAGCGGATGAAGGGACTGGGGAACGGCCAGCTCCGGCCCCTGCAGGTACGCTACCGGAGCGCCAAGTTCATGGTGCCGCTGCGGCTCGGCACGGTCAATGCCAGGGGACCGCAGGACCTCATCATCTATGCCCTGACGAGGAGCGGCCGCATCGAGGCGGCCAATTATCGCACGGTGAAGATCCCATCCGATATCGATGTCCCGCTCTATGTGAAGGACGAGTTCGGGCCGTTCTACAAGGCGCTGTTCGAGCGCGCCGTCGCGCGTGAGAACATGCAGGCGGTGTTCGTCGAATATGCCTGGGACATGGGATGGTGCGACCCCTGCGCCGCCGATCCGATGAGCAACAGGGAGCTGGTCGAGCTCGGCGCGCGCTGGATCGGCAGCGACGACGACGCCTCGTTCCGCACCACGCGCCGTGGCGGCTCCGATGCCTACGCGACCCGGCTGCACGTGCGCTACGATGCCAAGACGTTCCCCGAGGACATCGTGTTCATCGAGACCAAGGACCGCGGCAATTTCCAGGGCCGCTATGTCCAGCACCACCCCTGGCGGGGCGAGGCGTCCTGTCCAGCGGCGAAGACCTACCAGGACAATCTCGCCGCACGCTTCGCCAGGGAGGCGACGGATCTCGCGCAACTGACCGGATGGTCGCGCAGCGAGATCGCCGCCAAAATGGAGAAGAGCGGCGAGACCGCGAGGCAATGACCTCGGCGTGGCCCCGGCTCAATCCTGATACGACGAGATCTCGATCAGGCTGCCGTCGGGGTCGCGGCAATACACCGAGCGCAGGGTGCCGCGCGCGCCCTGCTTGGCGACCGGGCCTTCTTCGATGGCGACGCCGAGCGCCCTGAGATGCGCCACAACCTCGTCGGGGGTGCTGGTGGTGAGGAAGCAGAGGTCGTCGCTGCCGGCCACGACGTGGTCGGCCGTGAACCAGTCGACCTTGTCCGCGTCCTTCGGTCGCACGTTGATCTTCTGGTTCCCGAACAGCAGCGACGTGCGCCTCGCCTTGCCTTGTCCGGGATCAAACACCTGGACCGTCATGCCCAGCACTGCTTGATACCACGCCGTCGTGCGCTCGACGTCGGCGACATTGATGACCAGATGATCGAGCGCATCGACCTTGACCGGCATGGGCTCTTCCCTCCTGATGGGACATCGATCTCGCCGCCATCGCGGCACTCTGTTACAATCGATGTTACAATAGATCCTGGCGGCTCGTTGACCGCCGCCCAACGATAATGCCTGAGGAAACGCATGATTTCACGTCGTACCGCGCTTGGTCTGATCGCCTCCGCCGTCCCGTCCATCGCTGCTGTTCGCAACGCCTCCGCGGCCGACTATCCCACCCGTCCCGTCCGCTTCGTGGTGGGGTATCCTCCGGGCGGCGCGACCGACATCCTGGCGCGGCTGATCGGCCAGCGGCTGTCCGAGACGCTCGGTCAGCAGTTCATCGTCGAGAACAAGCCGGGAGCCGGCAACAATATCGGCACCGATGCCGTGGTGAACGCGGCGGCGGACGGCTACACCGTGTTGCTGGTCAATCCGGCCAACTACATCAATGCCAGCCTCTACACCAATCTCAAATTCAACTTCGTCCGCGATATCGCGCCGGTGGCCTCGTTCAACCGCGTCCCCAACGTGATGACCGTCAACAAGGACATCGAGGCCAAGACCGTCGCCGAGTTCATCGCCTATCTCAAGGCGAACCCTGGCAAGGTGAACATGGCCTCGTCCGGCAACGGCACCTCGGTGCATCTGTCGGGCGAGATGTTCATGGCGATGACCGGAACCAAGATGCAGCACGTGCCCTATCGCGGCGCGGCGCCGGCGATCACCGACATGCTCGGCGGCCAGGTGCAGGTCATCTTCGACAACATGCCCTCCATCATCCAGCACATCCGCTCCGGCTCGTTGCGGGCGCTCGGCGTCACCACCCAGCAGCGCTCACCGCAATTGCCGGACGTCCAGGCCGTCGCCGAGACCGTACCCGGTTACGAGGCGAGCGCGCTGTTCGGTATCGGCGCGCCGAAGAACACGCCGAAGGAGATCATCGAGAAGCTCAACAAGCAGGTCAACACCATCCTGGCCGAGCCCGAGATCAAGACCCGTCTCGTCGATCTCGGCGGCGAGCCGCTGATCCAGTCGCCGGAGCAGTTCGGCGCCCAGATCGTCGCCGAGACCGAGAAGTGGAAGAAGGTCGTCGAGTTCGCCGGCCTGAAGGTCGAATGAGACGAGTAGGCGACGCCGCGATCGCCGGGCCGCGCGCCGCGGCAGGTCTTCGATGAGGCGCCAGCCCGCCAGACGGGTGTCGAGGGCTGAAGGTGACGTGCCGCGCACGCGACACGTCACTGCCTTGGTTGGTGATCCGTTCCGCCGATTTGTCGTTTTTTGACCATGCCGGTGTGGTGCAACCCTCCGGCCAGAAGAGGAACAGATCATGCGCAAGGTTATGATGATGGCAGCCGGCCTCGTCGGCGTTGCACTTGGTGGCGGTATCGCGCCGGCCTCCGCAGGCGGTTACGACTATCCCTGGTGTGTGCAGGGCCGAGGCGTCGGTTACCCCGGTGACTGCTCCTACCAGACCTTCGAGCAATGCCGGGCGAGTGCCTCCGGGCGCAATGCAGGCTGCGGCATCAATCCGCGCGTCGCGTTCGATCCTGCCCGCCGCCGCCCCTCGGTCTATGTCGATATGCCGCCGCCGCGCCGCGTGCACCGCTATCAGTATTACTGACACCCTCGACCGAGTGGGTCGGCGTGCGCGACCGATCGGCTGACGCAGGCGCGCTTCCGGGATCGCGCGGGCTTGCATCGACTTTGCGTTCGTATATACTTTGTACCGCAAAGTTATACGAGCCGGTCACCGGCTTCAGGTGAGACATGCGCGATCTCGATAAGGCGCTGGCGGACATCATCGCGATCCGCAGCCAGCTTGCGGCGGGCACGGCATTTCGCGGCTACGGGCCGGCGACGATGGCCGCGACCTCGGCCGTCGCGCTGGTCACTGCGCTGCTTCAGCAGCTGTTTCTGCGCGACCCGACGGCCGACGCGTGGACGTTCCTGCTCGGATGGGCGGCGGCAGCCTGCGTGTCGCTGACCATGATCTGGTTCGAGATGCGGGCGCGATCGCGCCGGCATCATTCCGGCCTTGCAGATGCGATGATCCATCAGGCGGTCGAGCAGTTCCTGCCAGCGGGCATCGCCGGCGTGCTGCTCGCGGTGCTGTTGTGGAAGTTCGCGCCGGAGGCGCTGTGGATGCTGCCGGGCCTGTGGCAGATCCTGATGTCGCTCGGCGTGTTCGCGTCGGTGCGCTCGCTGCCGCGCACGGTGGCGCTTGCCGGGGCGTTCTATTTCATGGCCGGCTTCGCCGTGTTGCTGGTCGGCAGCGCCACGCATGCGCTGTCGCCGTGGACGATGGGGCTTCCGTTCGCGATCGGACAGGGGCTGATGGCGGGCATTCTGTATTTTGCGACCGGAGAGTCCGATGTCGAAGACTGATGGCAGCGCGCCGTTCTCCTATGACGGCCTCGATCGCGTCATCCACGAGAAGGCAAGGCTCGGCCTGCTCACCTCGCTGATGGCGCACCCGAAGGGTCTCGCCTTTGCCGACCTCAAGCAGCTCTGCGGGCTGACCGACGGCAATCTGTCGCGGCATCTGCAGGTGCTGCAGGAGGCCGGTCTCGTCGAGGTCACCAAGGGCTATGAGGGCAATCGCCCGCATACCACCTGCCGGCTGACGAAGGCGGGACGCCGCCGCTTCCTCGACTATCTCGCCGTGCTTGAGCGCCTCGTCCGCGACGCCGCGGCCGCTGCCGGCAAGGAGCACACGCCATCGTCGGTCGGCCTGATCCCGGGCCGCGTCTGACTCTCGCATCGCGTTTATTTTTGACCTGGAGCTTTGCAATGCAAAGTAGTCTGCAACCTCAATCGCCTGCTGTGGTGGATGGCCTGCATGTTGGCATCATCATGGATGGCAATGGCCGCTGGGCGACGCGCAAGGGCCTGTCGCGGCTGCGCGGGCACGAGGCGGGCGTCGAGGCGATTCGGCGCGTCGTCGAAGCCGCGCCCGACCAGGCCATCGGCACGCTGACGCTGTATGCGTTCTCCAGCGACAATTGGCGACGCCCGCGGGCCGAGGTCGCAGCCCTGATGGCGCTGCTGCGGATCTATCTCGCCAGCGAGGTGGAGGCGCTGGTGCGCAATGGCGTCCGCCTCACCGTGATCGGCCGTCGCGACCGGCTGCCCGGCGGCATCGCCGACGCGATCGGCCGGGCCGAAGCGGCCACCCGTGACGGCAGCACCCTGCACCTGCGCATCGCCGTCGACTATTCGGCGCGCGACGCCATCCTCGCGGCGGCGGCGAAGGCCCGCGAGCTCGATGGCCTGACGCGTGCGGCCTTCTCCGATCTCGTGACCGGCGAAACCAGCTTGCGCGACGTCGACCTGATCATCCGCACCTCCGGCGAGCAGCGCCTGTCGGACTTCCTGCTCTGGGAAGGTGCCTATGCCGAGCTGCACTTCACCCAGCGCATGTGGCCCGATTTCGATGCTGCCGATCTGGCCCAGGCGCTCGCCTCCTTCCGCGGCCGCGAGCGCCGCTTCGGCGGCCTCGAGGCGGCGCCGCTGGCACCGGCGCCGGTCGCCTGACGACGGCGCAATCTTTCCGCGCATCGGGGAATCATCTACCGCTTGCAGCACGAGCGCAGAGATCCCCTGATGAAGCACAAGCCGCGCCGGTCCGCCGGCAAGCCCCCGGCCAAAGCCGGATCGATGGGCCACAGCGATACGCCTGATGCGCTGTGTGCCGCGGCCTTGCGGCTGCTGCGCGCCGGACAGCTCGCGCAGGCCGAGGATGCGTGCCGCCGCGCGCTGACGCTGGACGCAGCCTCGCTCGACGCGCTGCGTGCGATGGGACAGGTCTGCCTGGCGCTCAAGCGCGCCGATGATGCGATTGAGTGGTTCGCCCGCGCCGTTCGGCAGGACATGTCGGCCGCGGAGTCCTTCGTCGGCCTGGCGCAGGCGCTGCGGCTCGCCGGCCGCACCGATGAAGCGATCAAGGCTTACGATCGCGCGCTGCAGCTGCAGCCGGATGCGATCGAGAGCTGGGATGCGCTTGGCGAACTGCTGCAACTGAGGCAGCGGCACGCCGAGGCGGCGCTGGCCTGCGATCGGCTGCTGCAGCTCGCGCCCGATCGCGCCGCGACCTGGTTTCGTCTCGGCGAGGTGCTGGAAGCGCAGGGGCGGCGCGACGAGGCGGCCCTGGCCTTCGATCAGGTGGCGCAGCTCAGGCCTGACCACCTCGAGGCGGCCAACAAGGCCGGCGCACTGCATTTCGATGCCGGCCATTACGAGCAGGCCATCACGCGCTTTGGGCAGTCGCTGGGGCTGATGCCCGATCAGGCGGGCGTGCTGTATCTGAAGGGAATCGCCCTGCGGCGGCTGCGCCGCTACCAAAAAGCCGAGACGTTCGGCCGCCGTGCGCAGGCGCTGGCGCCTGACGATCCCGACGTCGCCAATGGCTATGGCTGCATCCTGCAGAACCTCGGCCGTCACGATGACGCCGTCGCCATGTTCGACAAGGCGATCGCGCTCCGGCCGCAGACCGCGGATTTCCATAATCATCGCGGCACGTCGCTGGCCGAGCTGCATCGCTTCGCAGAGGCGTTCGACAGCTTCGATCGCGCCGTCGCGCTGAAGCCGGACCTCGCCGATGCGCATTGGAACGCGGCGCTGTTCCGGCTGCTGACCGGCGACTTCGCCCGTGGCTGGGCGGCGCGCGAATGGGGACGCAAATGTCGCGCCGTCGGCTTCGTCGAGCGCAGCTTCGAGGCGCCGCTGTGGCTTGCCGATGCGCCGCTGGCCGGCAAAACGATCCTGCTGCACAGCGACGAGGGGCTCGGCGACACCATCCAGTTTTCGCGCTACGCCACCCTGGTGGCGGCGCAGGGCGCGCGCGTGGTGCTCGAGGTCGACGCGCCGCTGCAGCCGCTGTTGTCCGGCCTGGATGGCGTGGCGCAGTGCCTTGCCCGCGGCATCGATGCGCTGCCTTCCATCGACTATCACTGCCCGCTGTCGAGCCTGCCGCTCGCCTTCGCCACCCGGCTCGACACCATCCCTGCCGCGCCGTGCTATCTGCCGCGCCCTCCCGAGGCGCGCCGGGCGATCTGGGAGCAGCGATTAGGTCCGCATGACCGCTTGCGGGTCGGGCTCGTCTGGTCCGGCAACCCCGCGCATCTCAACGATCACAACCGTTCGATTCCGCTGCTGGCGCTCGCGCCGCTGCTCAAGATTGGGGCGCGGTTCGTCAGTCTGCAGAAGGAGCCTCGGCCGTCCGACAAGGCCGCGCTCGCCGCGCGCGACGAGATTCTCGATCTCACCGCCGACATCCGTGACTTCGTCGACACGGCTGCGCTGATCGACAGTCTCGACCTCGTCCTCACCGTCGATACCAGCGTGGCGCATCTGGCCGGCGCGCTGGGCAAGCCGACCTGGATCATGCTGCCCTTCACGCCGGACTATCGCTGGCTGCTCGGCCGTGACGACAGTCCCTGGTATCCGAGCGTGCGGCTGTTCCGCCAGGACGCGCGACGTGACTATGCCGACGTCGTCGTGCGCGTGCGCGATGCGCTGGCGCAGCAGGTCGCGGCGTTTTCCGCGACTTAAGGATCGGCATTCAGCAGACCGATCGATATCTCGTGGATGCGCCGCGTCAGCTCGGCGACGCTGCGCCATCCCGTCTTCTCCCGGGTGCGCTTGAGATGCGTGTAGACCGTCGTGACCTTGATGCCGCGATGCGCGGCATATTCGACCGCAGTCATGCCGGTACTCAGCGCACAGGCCAGTTGCGCCTCCGCCCTGGTCAGACCATGAAGGTCCTGAAGCAGATGCGCCGCCGGGCTGTCCCGCATCGGATCACGCACCAGCATCACCACCATCGCAGCGGGCCAATCCGAACGAGGGTGTCGTTTGTGCAGGGAGCGCAGCGATATCGTGCAAGGCGGCAAGCCGCCTGGACGCGGCGCCAGGAAATCGAGCGCGGCATCCGTGCCGATCAGGCCGTCGGTACGCGTCGCCGCGCTGAGCGCGCGCGCATAGCGATTGCGCAGATCGGCCGAGGCGAAGACGATGCCGCGCCTCTCGATCCGGAACATGGCGCCGTCTGCCGAGATGGCTTGCAGGCTCGGATTGAGGTAGACGATCTCGCCTCTCGGATCGAGCAGTGCGACGCCGTCCTTCAGCACATCGAGTGCGGTCGTGCCGATATCGTTGCCATAGGCTGTGACGAGGCTGTTTCGCATTCTAAGTGCGCGCTGCAGATGGGGCGTGAGGCGGTGCATCAGGGCGATGTCGGCCTTGCCGACATGGCCCTGCCGCGGCGTTCGCTGCAGGGTCAGGGCGACCATCCGCTGCGGCGACCGCTCCAGCACCGCTGAGAGGAAATAGCGAAGCCCGGCGCGCGGCAGGAACTCTGCATAGAACGGATCGCGGTTCATGGCGCTCTCGTCCATGACCTGATAGTCCCAGGCCAGTTCGCCGCGCTGTTGGTTCAGCGCCATGCGCAGGCGCGGATTGCGGGGCGCGAAGTAGGCGAGGTAGTCGTCGCCCTCGGCCGCAGCAACACCGCTGCTGTGAAAGGTCAGGGGCTGCCGGACGATCGGGTCGATGACCTCGAAGGTGGCACCCTCGGACCTCGTCAGTTCCCGGACGCAATCCAGTGCGTCCGTGATGCCATCCGGTTCCGCAAAGCCCTGATAGATGGCGTCCAACGCCCGCGAATAGAACTCGCTCTGCACGGTGACCTCGCTGCCATGACCGGGAAAGGGTGCGCCGGTCTGAATAATCAACCCGGGCGCGTGGACGATATTCCCCTTCATGGGTCGGCATGCGGCGCGTGAGGTTCATCGCGCAACGGTCGCGCGAAGCCGCGAGATTGGCAGGCCTGCCCAGGCCGTCGGCTGAGGAGTGGCGCACGATCGGAGCTTCACTTGGCCGGAGATGAGTGATGAGGATCCCTGTGCCGCGCGTGCGGCGACAGTCGCACAGAATTCGACGTCGGATGCGCCGGATGGCGCGGGCCGTGCTCGCCGCGCTTCAGGAGTCGCGGTTGCGCACCGCGCGCCGATTGATCCACGATCATCGGCATCTGCTCGACTGATGAGATATGAGAAGGACGCCGGCCGAGCCCCGGAGCCTGTCATGCTCCGGGGCTCGGCATCGCCAGGCTACTCAGCGACGGCGTCGCCCGAGCCGCCGAACTCGCGCGGAAAGTCCTTCAGCTTCGGCAGGCCGTCGCGCATCGGCAGCACGGTCTCGGCATAGTTCACGTGCACGGCCGGCTTGAAATCGAGATCCGGAAGCGTTGCCGCGAACACGTCGACCAGCCCGAGCGGCGGATGAGTGGTCATCAAATGTCCACCGCATTTGGCGCAGTACTGCCGCTGGCTCAACGGCGTCTTCTGGAACATCGCCACGTGCTCGGTGCCGGCTGCGATCCTGACCGCGTCCGGCTTCCACAGGCTGAAGGCGTTGACAGGGCCGCCCGACCACGAGCGGCACGACCGGCAGTGACAATAGCCCATCGCCTCTGGCGCCCCGGACACCTCGACTTCGACCGCTCCGCAAAAACATCGTCCAGTGAGTGTCATCCTCGTCCTCGTTGGTTGTAAGGCCGCAGACGGCATCACTCCCGAAGCCCTGTGTCTTGGCGCGCGGCGACGATCGGCAGGGCTGGCACGACCGCGCGTGACCCAGTTCACATTCGGCCATCCTCCGACAGGCGACATCCTCTGATCGGAGGACGCCGCGTTTGCGGCGATGACGCTATCGATTCCGCCTTGGATGGAGCGCGCGGCTCCAGGTTTCAGTTTCGGATTGTCTCGGGTGATCGCATGTCAGGTTTCAATTCGCGCATCGTCGAATTCTCGACCGACAACATTCCGGAACCGGAGCGCGCGGCGTTCTGGCGCGAGCACTACGGCCAGGTCATGCTGCGTGTCGATTTCGAGCCCGCGCCGGATCTCGCGTTCAAGGCGCGCAATCGGGCCCTGACCCTGCCGGGGCTGCAACTGCTCGATGCCTGGGCCACGCCGGCGCGCATCTCGCGGTCCGGCCGCTATCTCGCCGACGGTGCGGACAACGTGATCCTCGCGATCAATCGCCAGGGAACCGCGTTCGTCGAGTCCGCCGGGCAGACCCGCGAGCTGCGCGAAGGCGAGGCGGCGATCCTCAGCGGCGCCGATGCGAGCGCGTTCCATCGCACCAGCAATGGTCGATCGTTCACACTGCTGATGCCGCGCGTGATGGTCGAAGCCGCGGATGTCAGCATCGCGGATGCCTTGATGCGGCCGATGCCGGTCGATCGCGGCGCATTGCAGCTGCTCGACCATTATGCGGGCTGGCTCATGGCCAGCAGCGGCGCGATCGATGCGCAACTGCTCAATCTGTCGGTACGCCACGTCCAGGACCTGCTCGCGCTGTCGATCGGGCCGGCCGCCGACCTCGCCGAGACGATGCGCGCGAGAGGATTGCGCGCGGCGCGGCTGAAGCTCGCAAAATCGTTCCTCATCGCCAACAGCCGACGGCGCGACATGTCGGTGGCGACGATCGCGGCGAAATTGAACGTCACGCCACGCTACGTGCAGCGCCTGTTCGAGATCGACGGCACCACCTTCTCCGCGTTCCTGTCCGGCGTGCGGCTTGCGAACGCGCATCGCATGCTGTGCCACCCGGCTCACGGCCAGCTTGCGATTGCCAGCATCGCCTATGATGTCGGCTTCGGCGATCTCTCGCACTTCAATCGCTCGTTCCGACGCCAGTACGGGCTGACCCCGCGGGAGGTCCGGGGCGATTGCGGAGGCAGCCGCGGGCAGCCGACCGCGCGCGTGTCCTTAACGGGGAGCACGCCATGACGTCCAAGACGATCGTGTTGAGGATCCTCGATGGTATCTTCTTCGCGGCAACCGGCCTTCTCCTGCTCATGCTCGCCGGTCTGCCGATCGAGTGGATGCTCGTCCTGCTCGATATGTCGCCACGCGAATTCCAGGCGTTCGCCTTGTTCGTCATCTTCAGCAGTCTGCTGCTGATCCATGCCATCGCGACGTCGGATTCCGCGCCGTAACCCAAACGTGATCGCAGGCTTCGGCGGCATGCGCGGGGCTGGTTGAGCTGTGTCAACGGATTCTCCCGCGCCTATGGCAAACGAGCGCCATGCTTCAGCGGAGAAGGTTTTTCGGAATGGATCCACAGGACACGCAACTCGCCGGCGACGAACGGCCCGTTCAGCGCGTCCGTGCTGAAACCGCAGCCGTCGTTCCCACGCCGGCGATGCCGGTTCCTGTGTCCCATCAGCCGCGGCGCAGGTGGGCAGTGTGGCCGCTTCTCGTGCTCCTCCTTGCCGTCGGGGCGGCTGGTGGTGGCGGCTACGTCTGGTGGCAGCGGCTGCATCCGCCGCTGCCCCTCGGCATCAGCGTCAGCAATGGCCGCATCGAGGCTGACGCGATCGACATCGCGACCAAATATGCCGGCCGTGTCGCCGAACTGCGCGCCGATATCGGCGATCGCGTCGAGGCCGGGCAGATCGTGGCGCGGATGGACACGAAGGAGCTGCAGCAGTCGCTGTCGAAGGCGCAGGCCCAGGCCGAGCAGGCGCAGCACGTGGTCGATCAGGCCCGTGCCAATCTCGCGCAACTGCAGGCGCAGAAGACGCTCGCCGAGCAGGAGATGGAGCGCACCCGCAGCCTGCTGCAGAGCGGCTGGACCACACGGGAGCTGGCCGATCAGCGCCAGCAGGCGCTCGACACTGCGACCGCCGGCCTTGCCGGCGCGCAGGCGCGGATTTTCGAAGCCGAACGCGGGCTCGAAGCGGTCCGTCACGACGTCGCGCTCTACACCGTTCAGATCGCCGACAACTCACTGATCGCGCCAAAGCCCGGCCGCATTCAATATCGTCTCGCCAATGTCGGCGAAGTCCTCGCCGCGGGCGGCAAGATCTTCACCATGCTCGACATCGGTTATGTCTACATGGACGTGTTCCTGCCGACCGAGGAGGTCGGCAAGGTCAAGATCGGCACCGACGCGCGGATCGTGCTCGATGCCTATCCGGATCGTCCGATCCCGGCGAAAGTGTCGTTCGTGGCGAGCCAGGCGCAGTTCACGCCGAAGACCGTCGAGACCCGCAGCGAGCGCGACAAGCTGATGTTTCGCATCCGCGTGCGCGTCGATCCGGACAGGCTGGCCGCGCATGCCGATGCCGTGAGGAGCGGATTGCCGGGCGTGGCGTATGTCAGGTGGAATTCCGACGTTGCATGGCCGGCGCGCCTGCAAGCAGCGCCATGATGGCCGACATGATCGGCGATGCGTCTCCGGTCGCGATGGTCAGGGACGTCTCGCAGCGCTATCGCGACGTGGTCGCGCTCGACAACGTCTCGATCGACATTCCCGCAGGCCGCGTGGTCGGCCTCATCGGCCCGGACGGCGTCGGCAAGTCGTCGCTGCTGTCGATCCTGGCCGGCGCGCGTGCGATCCAGGCCGGACAGGCGCGCGTGCTTGGGGCCGACATGGCCGACCGGCGCGCCCGCACGCAAGTGTGTCCGCGGATCGCCTACATGCCGCAGGGTCTCGGCAAGAATCTCTATCCCGATCTCAGCGTGCGCGAGAACATCGCGTTCTTCGCCCGGCTGTTCGGCCAGTCGCGGTCCGAGCGCGACTGGCGCATCGCCGAACTGATGGAGGCGACGGCGCTGTCCGATTTCGCCGACCGGCCGGCGAAAAAGCTGTCCGGCGGCATGAAGCAGAAGCTCGGCCTTTGCTGCTCGCTGATCCATGATCCCGATCTTCTCATCCTCGACGAGCCGACCACCGGCGTCGATCCGCTGTCGCGGCGGCAGTTCTGGGACCTGATCGACCGCCTGCGCGCGCGCAGCGCGGCGGGCATGAGCGTGATCGTCGCCACCGCCTATATGGAGGAGGCCGAGCGTTTCGACTGGCTGATCGCGATGAACGACGGGCGCATCCTCGCGACCGGTACGCCGGCCGAGCTCAAGGCGCAGACGCAGGCCGCCTCGATCGAGGATGCGTTCGTCGCGCTGCTGCCCGACCGCTCGGCGCGCGACCGCGCCGAGATGCCGGCCAAGTCCGAGCTCGACGGCAGCCACGAGACCGTGATCGTCGCGCGCGACCTGACGTGCCGCTTCGGCGATTTCACCGCGGTCGACGGCGTCAACTTCCAGATCCGCAAGGGTGAGATCTTCGGCTTCGTCGGCTCCAACGGCTGCGGCAAGACCACGACGATGAAGATGCTGACGGGGCTGCTGCCGCCGACCGAAGGCGAGGCGCTGATCTTCGGCCGCTCCATGGAGGCCGGCAATCATGAATCACGCAGCCGGGTCGGCTACATGTCGCAGGCGTTCTCGCTGTATGGCGAGCTCACGGTGCGGCAGAACCTGGTGCTGCATGCGCGGCTGTTCCAGCTGCCGCGCGACGCCGCCGAGAAGCGCATTGCCGAGCTGGTCGAGCGCTGCGACCTGACCGATCACATCGACGGCCTCGCGGCCGATCTTCCGCTCGGCATCCGCCAGCGCTTGTCGCTCGCGGTGGCGATCGTCCACAGGCCGGATCTTCTGATCCTTGACGAGCCGACGTCGGGCGTCGATCCGGTGGCGCGCAATCAGTTCTGGCGCCTGCTGATCGAGCTGTCCCGCCAGGACGAGATGACGATCTTCGTCTCGACGCATTTCATGAACGAGGCGGCGCGCTGCGACCGGCTGTCGCTGATGCATGAGGGGCGGGTGCTGGCGACCGACACGCCGGACGGCCTGATCCGCGCCAAGGGCGCGCAGACGCTGGAACAGGCCTTCATCGCCTTCCTCGAGCAGGACGCTGGTGTCGCCGATCCGCCGGTCACGCTGACCCAGGCGAGGCCCGATCCAAAGCCCGCCGACCGGCCGCGCGAGGAGCGACGGCGGGGCGCCGTCAGCCTGCGGCGGCTGTTGGCCTATACGATCCGCGAAGGTCTCGAGCTGATCCGTGACCCGATCCGTCTGATGTTCGCGCTGTTCGGAACGGCGTTCCTGATGATCGTGATCGGCTTCGGCATCTCCACGGACGTCAACAACCTGACCTTCGCCGCGCTCGACCGCGACCAGTCGCCCGAGAGCCGCGCCTATCTCGCGGAGCTCAGAGGTTCCCGCTACTTCGTCGAGCGGCCGCCGCTTGCAGATTATGCCGAGCTCGAGCGGCGGATGAAGAGCGGCGACATCAAGGCCTCGATCGAGATCCCGCCGAACTTCGGCGTCGACATCAAGCGCGGCCGGCCGGCGTTCGTGTCGGCCTGGATCGACGGCGCGATGCCGTTCCGCGCCGAGACCATCCGGGGCTATCTCGAAGGCACGCATCAGCTCTATCTCTCCGATCCCGCCGTCAAGACGACGCAGCCATTGCCGGCCTCGCCGGTCAATGTCGAGATCAGGTTCAAGTACAACCAGGCGTTCGACAGCATCTACGCCATGGCTCCGAGCACGATCGCGCTGCTGCTCGCGCTGTTTCCGGCGATCCTGATGGCACTCGCAGTGGTCCGCGAGAAGGAACTGGGGTCGATCACCAATCTCTATGTCACGCCGGTGACGCGGCTTGAATTCCTGCTCGGCAAGCAGCTGCCGTACATCGCCGTCGCGCTGGTGAACTTCGTGCTGATGTATGTGATGGCGATGGTCTTGTTCCGCGTCCCGCTCAAGGGCGCGTTTCTGCCGCTGATGGTCGGTACCTTGGTCTATGTCATCACCACGACCGGCTTCGGCATGTTGATCTCGACCTTCTGCCGGACCCAGATCGCGGCGCTGTTCGGCACCGCGATCCTCACGGTGCTTCCGGCGACGCAGTTCTCGGGCATGCTGGTCCCGGTGTCGTCGCTGTCCGGCGTGGCCAAGCTGATCGGCATGGTGTTCCCGATGACCTACTACCGCCCGATCGCGGTCGGCACCTTCACCAAGGGACTTGGCTTCGCCGATGTCGGCGCCGATATCCTGATCCTCTTGATCTTCATTCCCGTCCTGACAGGGTTCAGCCTGGCGATGCTGCCGAAGCAAGAGGCCTGAGCGATGATGCGCTCGCTCTCCAACGTGTTTTGGCTCGGAACCAAGGAGCTGCGCAGCCTGTTCGGCGACGCCGTGCTGATCGGGCTCGTGATCTATTCGTTTACGGTGGCGGTGATCAGCCAGGCGCAGAGCAGCTCGCAGGAGCTGCATCGCGCCTCGATCGCCGTCGTCGACGAGGACAGCTCCGAGCTGTCGCGTCGGATCGCCAGCGTATTCCAGCTGCCGTACTTCCAGCCGCCGGTCTATATCGCGCAGAGCGAGGTGGAGCGGCTGATGAACAACGGCCGCTTCACCTTCGTGCTCGACATCCCGCCGAATTTCCAGCGCGACGTCCTGGCGGGCCGCAAGCCCTCGGTGCAAGTGAACGTCGACGCGACCGCGATGATCCAGGCGGGGATCGGCTCCGGCTATGCGCTGCAGATCATCAACACCGAGGTTGCCTGGTTCGTGGCCCGCTCGGAGACGTCCTCGTCCTCGCCGGTCAACCTTGTGACGCGGATCGCGTTCAATCCCAACGTCACCACCGCCTGGTTCGAAGGCGTGATGGGCATCATCAACAGCGTCACCATGCTCGCGATCATCCTGGCCGGCGCGGCGCTGGTGCGCGAGCGCGAGCATGGCACCATGGACCATCTTCTGGTCATGCCGCTGTCGCCATTGGAGATCGCGATGTCGAAGATCTGGGCCAATGCGCTGGTGATCGCCGTCGCCGTCGCCATCGCGCTCTACGCCGTCGTGCGCTGGTATCTGCGCGTGCCGATCATGGGCTCGATCCCGCTGTTCATGGTGGGCACCGTGCTCTATCTGTTCTTCGCGACCGCCGTCGGGTTGTTTCTCGGCACCATCGCGCGATCGATGCCGCAGCTTGGCCTGCTCTATATCCTCGTCGCCGTGCCGATGAACCTGTTGTCGGGCGGGATGACGCCGGTGGAAAGCCAGCCGGTGTGGCTTGCCACCATCATGAAGGCGTCGCCATCGACCCATTTCGTGTCGTTCGCCCAGTCGATCCTCTACCGCGGTGCCGGCCTCGATGTGGTGTGGCCGCAATTCGTCGCGGTGGCGGCCATCGGCGCGGTGGTCCTGGCGTTGACCTTGCGCCGCTTCCGGGCGGCGATCGCGGCGGCCTGAGCCCGCCCTCGACCCCAACAAAAAAGCCTCGGCACTGCGGCCGAGGCTTTCCCTTGAATGGTGTCGGTATGGATGACGGCGATCAGTAGCGCGCGGCCGCCGGGCCACCAAACTTGTAGTTCACGCCGACCCGGACCGTGTGGAATGAGAAGTCCTGCGACAGGCGCTCGACGTAGTTCGAGCCGGGCGGGGCGAATGTGCTGCCCGGGACGTAGGCCGAGGTGTAGTTGATGCTGCCGAGGTCGGTGTAGAGATATTCCGCCTTGACCGTCCAGTTCGGCGCGAACGCATGCTCGACGCCGGCGCCGACCGTCCAGCCGACCCGCGTCTCGTTGGCAGAGGCGGTCTTTGTGTAGCCATTCGCCGAGGTCAGATCCCAGCTGCCCTTGACATTGCCGACGGCGAGACCGCCAGTGACGTAGAACAGCGTCGTATCGACCGCGTAACCGGCGCGGCCGCGCAGGGTCATGAACCAGTCGTTCCGGATGCTCTCGTTGAAGGTGCGGGTCGTGGGCGGGTTGGCCGCCGTGTAGACCGTCCGCTTGTTGAGGTCAGATCCGTTGATGTCGGCCTCGATGCCGAAGACGCCGGCGCCGCTCTGCCAGTTGTAGCCGGCCTGCAGACCGCCGAGCACGCCAGCCGGATTGAGCCGGTTGTTGCTGATGTTGACGAACTGATTCTGGAAGGCGGCGCCCTCGACCGCCCAGCTGCTGGTCTGGTCCAGCGTCGTGTTCAAGTTCGACCGGCCCCAGCCATAGCCGACGCTGCCGCCGAAGTAGAAGCCGGTCCAATTGTAGATCACGGCCGGGGGAGGCGCCTTGGTGTAGCGGGCCGGCAGATCCGCGGCGAATGCGCCGAGCGAGCTGGCGAGGAGCAAAGAGACGGCGGAGGCAAGGGTTTTCATCGGTCACAATCCTCAATGAATATCAGCAACATTGAGACAAGGATTTCTCACAATTCGGCCTATTAGGCTGTAGTTCAACTACAACACTCGTGAGTGTGAGTATCTGTGACGACGTCACTTTATGCGAGTGCGTCCTTAACCTTAAGTCGTTGTAAATTCGAGCGTGCGGCGGGGAGGCGGTCGATCGATACCGTCGTCGATCGACGATCCGGACAATTCGACGCACCGCGTTAGTCAACGATTCGCCAACCATCCGCACGCTCCATCGCGCCCGCTAACGATTTCGCAAAGTGCATGCGTGCACCTTCGGCACGTCCTGGGGGACGGAGAGGGGAGAGCATCATGATGATGAATGGGGAAGCGGTTCTCGAGAACGTGCGGCGCTATCGTACCATCGCCTCCTTGTACCGCCAGACCGCGGCGTTCCGTCCGCATCAGCGCGACTCACTGCTGGCGCAGGCTGCCGAATGGGAAAGCCGCGCGGTCGCCGAACTCGAGGATTACTTCCTCGCCCGCCATGCACCGTCACAACCGCCGGCGAACTTGAACTTCAATATCAGCCATCATGGGGCCTCCTACAGGTCGTCGCACCGGCAGATGGCTGCGGCATAGCGCCAGATCACGGCACCGTTTTTTCGCTGCGCTCATCCGGATGGCGCCTTATGCTGCATCTCACTCCGGTGCCATGCGCGCTGCAGCGAGCAGGCCGATCAGGGCGGACAGCGCGCCCACGCTCATCGCGTTGATTGCGATCAGCGAGGCGTAGTTGAGATCCACGACGCTCATCACCGGCTCGCCGAGCCGGGAATCGATCAGCAGATAGCAAACGAACGGCAACGCGAGCAGCGGCAAGGACCGCAGGCGCTCCGTGGGTGCGAACAGCAGCGCGGCCAGCAACACGCAGGGAATGAGAAACAGCTCGACGCCGCTCTGGGCGCCGAACAGCTTGACGCAGAACACGGTGTTGGCAGTTCCGGCGAGCACCATCAGGGCGCGGCCGGCAAACGGCTGGCGCTTCGCGAGCACGGGCACGGCCGCGAACAACGGCGTCGTGAGCAGCGTCAGCCAGGCCGGCCAGGCTGCGCGGCCTGCGATGGCGTGGAGATACAGCGGGTAGAACGGCTGGTTGGAGACGATGACGAGCGCCACTTTGGCGGCAATGTCGGAGCGCGCATCATCGGCCGATGCATAGGCCTGCACGGCGGCCAGCCAGCGTCCGAACGTCTTGCCCATTCAAGTCCCTCAATTCCGCAGGCCGCCGCGCGCGCCTCGGCCTGGAAACGCGCTGGCGTTCAAGGCAGATCATTCGTCTCGGGAATGGGGGCCGATCACGCGTTCAACGCGGTGCGGATCATGCGGGCAAGGTCGGCGCTCTGATAGGGCTTGGTGAGCAGCAGCACGCCGGCATCGAGGCGGCCGTGATGGACGATGGCGTTCTCCGTATAGCCCGACGTGTAGAGCACCTTGAGGTTCGGGCGCCGCTTCAGCGCCTCGATCGCGAGCTGGCGACCATTCATGCCGCCGGGCATGATGATGTCGGTGAACAGCAGGTCGATGCGGGGGTGACGGTCGATCAGCGCCAGCGCCTCGTCGGCCTTGCTGGCGGCGAGCGTCGTGTAGCCGAGCCGCTTGATCTGGGCGATGACATATTCGCGCACCAGCGAATCGTCTTCCACGATCAGGATCGTCTCGTCGCCGCGCTCCATGCCCTCGGCGCTGATGGTCGACAGTGCCGCGTCGGCGTCGGCATTGGCCTGCGGCAGGTACAGCTTGACCGAGGTGCCGTGCCCCGGCTCGCTGTAGATCTTGATGTGCCCGTTGGATTGCTTGACGAAGCCGTAGACCATGCTGAGGCCGAGGCCGACGCCCTTGCCGACGTCCTTGGTGGTGAAGAACGGCTCGAAAACCTTGTCGAGCAGATTGGCGGGAATGCCTTCGCCGGTGTCGCTGACCGCGATCATCACGTAGTTGCCGGGGATCACCTCAGGGTTCATGCGCGCATAGGCGGCGTCGAGCAGGACGTTCTTGGTTTCCAGGGTCAGCTTGCCGCCGTTCGGCATGGCATCGCGCGCGTTGAGCGCGAGGTTCAGGATCGCGGTCGACAGCTGGCTCGGGTCGATCATGGCCGGCGCCGAATCGTGCGCCAGCATGGATTCGATCTCGATCTGCTCGCCGAGCGTCCGGCGCAGCAGGCGCGCGGTGTCGACGACCATGCCGTTGATGTCGACGCTGCGCGGCTGCAGCGGCTGGCGGCGGGCGAAGGCCAGCAGGTGTTTGGTCAGGTCGGCACCGCGCGCTGCGGCCGAGTTGATCAGGCTGGTGATCTGCACCAGCTGCGGACTGTCCTTCACCGCCTCGGCCAGGATCTCGATGGTGCCCGTGATCACGGTGAGGATGTTGTTGAAGTCGTGCGCGACGCCACCGGTGAGCTGGCCGATCGCCTCCATCTTCTGCGCCTGCCGCACCTGCGCCTCGGTGGCCTCGATCTCCTGGAAGCGCTTGACCATGGCTTCCGCGGTGCGGCGCTGCCGCGTCTCCTCCTCGAGCTGTGCATAGGCGTTCCGGAGTTCGGCGCGGGACGGCATGGTCAGGACCCGCGGCAGCATCAACAGCAGCGCCGCGGCGATGCCGACCGACATGAAGGCCAGGAAGCCCTTGGTGGCCGCCTCCAGGCTGTAGGCTGGAACCCAGATCGTGAGCACCTCGATCAGCCGCGTCATCCCACAGAAGGACACCCACAACGCGAAGGCCCAGAAGATGTAGCTGAACTGAAAGTCGCGGCGGCGATAGACGATGAAGGCAAGCACGAACGCAATGGTGAAGAAGGCGAACGAGGTGAGGATGTCGGACACCGTATTCACCCATATCAGCTCAGGTGTCCACAGCAGGCACTCGCCATGCGGCGTGAGCATCGACATGTCCGATTTCCCCAAAACATGTAGCCGACGGACCGTGTCGCCCCCGCGGCTCGGCCGGTTCCCTTAGCAGATCATCGAATTTCCGTTGAGCACACAAGGGTTCTCACTGTCGCGACACACACATTCGGTAAACGGGCACCGCAAGCATGGTGGGCTCCGCGTCGATCCGATTGCTTACGGCTGAGCTTGTGCCGGGAGCTCTCTTTAACATGCGCGGCTTGACGGCTTGTACCGATCGGTACATAGTATTCCGAATGGTATACAAGGAGATGTCCCGTGAGCACTCTCGCCCCGCCGTTTACGCTGCAGACCGCCACCCAGAAGGTGCGCATGGCCGAGGATGGCTGGAACAGCCGCGACCCCGAGCGGGTGTCGCTGGTCTACACGCCCGACAGCCGGTGGCGGAATCGCGCAGAGTTCATCACCGGCCGCGCCGAGATCGTCGCCTTCCTCACCCGCAAATGGGCCAAGGAGCTCGACTACCGCCTGATCAAGGAGATCTGGGCCCACAGCGACGACCGGATCGCGGTGCGCTTCGCCTATGAGTGGCACGACGACAGCGGCAACTGGTTTCGCTCCTACGGCAACGAGAACTGGGAGTTCGACGCGCAGGGGCTGATGCAGCGTCGCTACGCCTGCATCAATGACCTGCCGATCAAGGCGGCCGATCGCAAATTCCACTGGCCTCTCGGGCGCCGGCCGGACGATCATCCCGGCCTGACCGAATTGGGACTTTGAAGCAGGGAGAGCCATGCGGACGCTCAACGAGCGCGCCGACGTCGTCCCGCTGATTGCCGAGGTGTTCCGCGAATTCGGCTTCGAGGGCACCTCGCTCAGCCGGATCACCGAGACGACGGGACTGGGCAAAGGCAGCCTCTATCACTTCTTTCCAGGCGGAAAGGACGAGATGGCGCGCGCGGTGCTGGCGCATGTCGACGCCTGGTTCGAGCGCGAGATCTATGCGCCGCTGCGCGATGATCCGCCGGAGCAGTCGATCGCGCGGATGTGGCGCGGCGTCGACGACTACTTCCGTTCCGGCCGCCGCGTCTGCCTGGTCGGGGCGTTCGCGCTCGACGAGACGCGGGATCGCTTCGCCGCCGCCATCGCCAGCTACTTCACGCGCTGGATCGAGGCCTTGCGCGATGCGCTGATCCGCGACGGCTGGCCGGCGGCACAGGCCGCCGACGGCGCCGAGGAGGTGGTGCTCGGCATCCAGGGTGCACTGGTGCTGGCGCGGGCAACCGGTGAGGCGGCCGTTTTCGGCCGCGCGCTGACGCGGTTCCAAGCGCGTCTGCAACGATCATCCGTCGTCTGACTCTCGAAACGCCGGCGGCCGCTGCCTCCGCAAGCGGCAAATGGCGGGCTGAAATATCGGCGCGCGGCTCTCGTGAAATCGTGGTTGTCTTGGGCAACGTCTCGAGCAGCGGCGACACCAGGGAGGTCCGGCATGAACGGGTTAGGCGGTCTCAATAAATCCGATAACGGCGTGGTCATCGGCCTGGTGCAGCTGCAGCTCCCGGTCGTCGTGACCAAGGACGACCTCGCGCGGCAGACCGAGAAGATCGTCTGGATGGTCGGCAAGGCCCGGCGGAATCTCGGCACCATGGACCTCGTGGTGTTCCCGGAATATTCGCTGCATGGGCTGTCGATGGACACCAATCCCGAGATCATGTGCCGGGTCGACGGGCCGGAGGTCGCCGCGTTCAAGCAGGCCTGCATCGACAACAAGATCTGGGGCTGCTTCTCGATCATGGAACACAACCCCGACGGCAATCCCTACAATTCGGGTCTGATCATTGACGACCACGGCGACATCAAGCTGTATTACCGCAAGCTGCATCCATGGATTCCGGTCGAGCCGTGGGAGCCCGGCGATCTCGGCATCCCCGTGATCGAGGGACCGCGCGGCGCCAAGATCGCACTCATCATCTGCCATGACGGCATGTTCCCGGAGATGGCGCGGGAATGCGCCTACAAGGGCGCCGAGATCATGATCCGCACCGCCGGCTACACCGCGCCGATCCGCGACAGCTGGCGCTTCACCAACCAGGCCAACGCGTTCCAGAACCTGATGGTGACGGCCAATGTCTGCATGTGCGGCTCCGACGGTTCGTTCGATTCGATGGGCGAGGGCATGATCGTCAATTTCGACGGCAGCATCATCGCGCACGGCACGACGGGGCGCGCCGACGAGATCATCACCGCCGAGGTGCGCCCCGATCTCGTGCGCGAGGCGCGCATCAACTGGGGCGTCGAGAACAACATCTATCAGCTCTGGCACCGCGGCTATGTCGCGGTGAAGGGCGGCGCGATGGATTGTCCCTACACCTTCATGCATGACATGGTCGCCGGCACCTATCGCTTGCCCTGGGAGGATCAGGTCAAGATCACCGACGGCACCTCCTGCGGCTTCCCGGCGCCGACGCGCGCTTTCGGCAGGCTCGGCAAGGCGGCGGAGTGAGCGAATGCGGCGGCGCGTGCGGCCGCCGCAAGCTTGACAGATCGATCGTCCGCGAATTATTTTATACTTAAAATAATTGGCGGACAGGTTTTGTCATGAGTGCATCGGCGAAGGTGATCCCCCGCGACTGGCTCGACTGGCCGTTCTTCGAGCCGCGTCACCGCGCCCTGTGTGACCAGCTCGACCGCTTCGTCGGCTCGGGCGTTCTCGACGAGGTCGATCACGGCGACGTCGACACCGCCTGCCGCAAGATCGTGCGTGCGCTTGGTGCCGCAGGCTTGCTCGACAGCGCCGTCGTGGCGCCCGATGCGGATGCCGGCGCGATCGACTCGCGCGCGATCTGCCTGTCGCGCGAGACACTCGCTTATGCCGACGGTCTGGCCGATTTCGCCTTCGCCATGCAGGGCCTCGGCTCCGGCGCCATCGCGCTCGGCGGCTCGCCGGAGCTGCGCGCCAGTGTCTTGCCGAAGGTGCGCGCCGGCGAATGGCTCGCCGCTTTCGCGTTGTCCGAGAAGGAGGCGGGCTCCGACGTCGCCGCGATGGCCTGCGCGGCGCGGCTGGACGGCGATACCTACGTGCTCGATGGCGAGAAGACCTGGATCTCCAACGGCGGCATCGCCGACGTCTACACGCTGTTCGCCCGTACCGGCGAGGCGCCCGGCGCGCGCGGCATCTCCGCCTTCGTCGTGTTTCCCGATGATCCCGGTTTCTCCGTCGCCGAGCGCATCGAGGTGATCGCACCGCACCCGCTGGCGACGCTCCGCCTGCAGAATTGCCGCATCCCGGCCAGCCGCCGGCTCGGCGCGCCTGGCGGCGGCTTCAAGCTGGCGATGCAGACGCTCGACATCTTCCGCGCCTCGGTGGCGGCTGCCGCCCTCGGCTTCGGCCGCCGCGCGCTCGACGAGGCGCAGGCGCACGCCTCGAGCCGGCAGATGTTCGGCGGCGCGCTGGCCGACCTGCAGATGACGCAGGCCGCGTTCGGCGAGATGGCGACCGATACCGACGCCGCGGCGCTGCTGACCTACCGCGCGGCCTGGCGCCGCGACGTCCAGAAGCTGCCGACCACCCGCGAGGCCGCGATGGCCAAGCTCACCGCGACCGAGACCGCGCAACGCGTCATCGACCGCGCCCTGCAGATGTTCGGCGGCCGCGGCGTGCGCAAAGGCGAGATCGTGGAGAGCCTCTACCGCGAGATCCGCGCGCTGCGCATCTACGAAGGCGCGACCGAAGTGCAGAAGCTGATCGTCGCGCGCGAGTTTCTGAAGGCGCGGGCCGGCGTGGTGCGCGGCTGAGACCAGACGCGGGCGAGACCGGAATAGGGCTGGCGCACCCGACACGATTCGAACGTGTGACCTTTGCCTTCGGAGGGCAACGCTCTATCCAGCTGAGCTACGGGTGCGTACGGCCAATCGTTTAGCCGATTGCCTGGGCGACGGCAACGGCCTTGGATGCTCCCGGACCGGGCGGACGGCCGCTCGCGCCGCGAGGCACGCGGGTCAATTCCGCTGGGTCGCGCGGCCCAGCCGCTCCTGCCGCCCCGCCTTACGCCGGCACGATGGTCTTGCCGATCGGCCACAATGCCAGCCCGGCGAGCTTCAGATGGGCCCAGGCGAAGGGCAGGCCGATGATGCTCACCGCGAGCACGATTGCGGTCAGGAGGTGGCCGAGCGCCAGCCACCAGCCGGCCAGCACGAACCAGATGATGTTGCCGAGCAGGCCGAGAACGCCGGTTCCGACGTCCTCCATGCCCGTCACCTCGTCACGGCGAACCGCGCGCGAGCCGAACGGCAGCAGCGTATAGGCGGCGATGTTGAAGGCGGCGCGGGACCAGGGCAGGCCGACGATCGTGATCGCCATCACGACCGCGGCGACCAGCCAGCCGAACGCCATGTAGGCGCCGCCGCACAGGATCCAGAGGATGTTCAGAAGCATGGAAACCGGCTGCATGACGACCTGCCAACTCCGTTGTTGCCGCTCCGGATATAGGAACGCGACGCCAAGGCCGGTAGCGGGCGGTCGTCGAAATCTGCGTGGCCTCCCGCCGCAGCCGCGGCCGGGGCGGCCAGGCGTTGAGGACGCCGGAAAGCCGGCTCAGCCGGCGGCCTGCAGGCTCCCTGCCGCCATTGGAGCGAACAGCTTGCGCAGCTCGGCGGCCGGCTTCGGCGCGCTGAACAGATAGCCCTGCATCTCGGTGCAGCCAAGCTGCCGCAGCGCCGTCTGCTGCGCGCCGGTCTCGACGCCTTCGGCCGTGGTCGTCATGTTGCTGGCGGCGGCGATGCTCACCACCGCCTGGACGATCGCCGACGAGCTGCCGGCGCCGATGTCGCTGACGAAGCAGCGGTCGATCTTGATCTTGTCGAACGGAAACCGCTTCAGGTAACTTAGCGACGAATAGCCGGTGCCGAAATCGTCGAGCGCGATGCGCACGCCCATGTCGTGCAGCTGGTGCAGGATGCCGAGCGCGACGTCGTCGTCGCTGATCAGCACCGCCTCGGTGATCTCGACCTCGAGCCGTTCGGGCGCAAGACCGGCCGCCGACAGCGCACCTGCGATCCGCAGCGCCAGGGTCGGCGATTTGAGCTGCACGGGCGAGACGTTCACGGCGATGCGGATGCCGGCGGGCCAATGCGCGGCCTCGGCGCAGGCGGTGCGCAACACCCAGTCGCCGATCTCGTTGATGAGCCCGGTGTCCTCGGCGAGCGGAATGAAGTCGAGCGGCGGCACCATGCCGCGCTCCGGATGACGCCAGCGCAGCAGCGCCTCGCAGCCGGTCATGATGTTCTCGCTGAAGCCGAGCAGCGGCTGGTAGTGCAGCTCGAACTGGCCTTCCGTAATCGCCCGGCGCAGATCCTGCTGCAACTGCAGCCGCGCGCGCGCGTTTTCGTCCATCGACGGCTCGAAGAACCGGAAAGTGCGGCGGCCGCCGGCCTTGGCGGCATACATGGCGAGATCGGCATTCTTGGTCAGCTGGTCGCGCTCGACGCCGTCCTGCGGCGCCAGCGCGATGCCGATGCTGGCATCGGTCGACAATTGGTGGCCCAGGCATCTATAGGGTTTGCGGATGGCCTCGAGGATCTCCTTCACGGCCACGATGACCTCGTCCCGGTCCGCAACGGTGGTCAGCAGCACCGCGAATTCGTCGCCGCCGAGCCGGGCCACCATGTCCTCCGGCGCGAGACAGCCCTCGATGCGGCGCGCGATCGTCTTCAACAGCTCGTCGCCGACATGATGGCCGAGCGAATCGTTGATGCCCTTGAACTCGTCGACATCGATGTAGAGCAGCGCGAAGAAGGTGCCGTGGCGCGCGCGTTCCAGCTCCTCGTCGATGCGCTCCTGGAACAGCACGCGGTTCGGCAGCTCGGTCAGCGCGTCGAAATGTGCGAGATGGGCGATCTTCTCGTCGGCCAGCCGCCGCTCCGTGGTGTCCTCGATCACGTTGATCAGATAGCGCGGCCGCTGCGCATCATCCGCGATGGCGATGCGCCGCGACGTGATGTAACGCAATCCCAGCCCGGGACTCTGCCAGGGATGTTCGGCGAGAAACAGCCCGTCCGACTGCTCCAGAGCCCGGTCGTCGTCCGCGGTCACCTTTTCCGCGACCGGTCGCGGCAGCAGGTCGAACGCCGTCTTGCCGACGATCTCCTCGCGCGGCACGCCGAAGCGCTGCTCGGTCGACTGGTTGACCAGGACATAGCGCCGGTCGCGGACATCCTTGACCATGATGTGCGATGGGATGTGGTCGATGATCTCGCGCAGGAATGCGTAGTTGCGGTCGCGCTCCTGCTCGAGCCGGCGATGTTCGCTGATGTCCTCGATCGTCGTGACCCATCCGCCCGACGCCAGCGGCTTGTCGATGATGTTGAAGAAGCGGCCGGCTCCGCCCTCCGCGATCATCTGCGACGTGCCGCCTGCCGCGGCTCGGTCGATGATGTCGGCGCAGAGGTCGGTCACGTCGCCGTTGAAGGATCCGCGCGCCTTGCAGTGCGCGATGACCTCGCTGAGATGGGCGCCGGGCCTGATCACGTCCGTGGAAAGGCCGAGCAGGTCGATGAAGCGCTGATTGAACATCACGACGCATGCGTTCGCGTCGAACGAGATCAGCCCCTGCGTCATGTTGTCCAGCGCAGTCTCGACCCTTTGCTTCTCCGTCTCCAGCTGACGCGTTGCCGCACGCCCCTGCCGCACGATCTGCCGGATCATCAGGCTGAACGTCAGGGCGATGACCGCGATCGCAAGCACCGCCGCACCCACGAGCAGCACCATCTGCGATCGCCAGTCCGCGAGCGCGGCGTCGACCGGCCTGTTGGCCGAGATGACGAGCGGGAAGCGCCCGATCCTGGAAGCCGACGCGATCGTCTCCAGGTTGTCGACGGAGCTCGTGAGCAGGGTCGTGCGCAGGCCACTCTCGGCGACGCCCTTCAGCAACTCGTCGTTCCCGATCCTGGCGCCCATCAGGGATTCGGCGTGCGGGTAGTGCGCCAGCACGGCGCCGTCGGAATGGACCAGCATGATCGACGAGCCCTTCCCGAGGGCCATCGATTCCAGGAACGTCTCGTAAGTGTGCGGATCCACCCGGCGGGTCAGCAAGCCGAGGAATTCCCCGTTCGCGCCGTTCAGGCGATGCGCGACGATGGTCGCCCAGCCGCCGGTGACGCGGCTCATGACCGGCAGGATCACGAAGCTGTCCGGCCGCGATGTCGATTGCAGGTCCTTGAAGTAGGAGCGGTCCGCGACGTTGATGGCCGGCAGCGGGTCGTTGGACGACCAGTTCACGAAATTGCCGTCGACGTCGACGATCGTGAGGTCTCCCATATAGGACAGGCCATTGACCTGAGAGCGCAGCATCTCGCTGATCTCGGGCTTTGCCATCTCGGCCCGGAATGCCTCCGGCGAAGCGATCGACGCGAGCTGCATGCGGCCGATCGCGTGCGATACCGCGGTCTCCGCATCTTCGAACTGCTGCGCGAAATGCCGGCTCAACAGCAGCACGGTGTTCTCGAGTTCGCGCTCGTTGTTGGCGATCGCACGCGCCCGAAAGCCGCTGGCCATGACGATCGTCCCGATGACGATGGCTGCGATGAGAAGCGCTCCGCACGCAATCAGCCATGGCACCGGACCGCGCCAGAGGGACGTGCCAATCCGTTCCGGCTCGCTACCGGTCCCTGACGTATCTGCTGCGCCTTGCATGCTTTGATCGACCCGGGAGGAAATGACTTGTTGCAAGCCAGCTTGATAACAAGGCACTGGTGCCGGACCGGTTAGGAAATGCGGTTAGCCGTCGCTTAAGGCGCGCGCCGAAACTTCGCGGCAAACGATAATTTCTGCATGCGAATACCGTGCGGCAGAGGCTGCGGCGGCGCCGTTGCGCAGAATTTTAAGGGTACTTGCAGCTCAGCGCGCCGCACCCGGCCTGTTGCGGAGGCGGCCGACGACGCCGGTCGGAAAGAAATAGACGCTGGCGATGAACAAGAGGCCGAGCCACAGCAGCCAGCGGTCGGGGTGCAGCAGGCCGGGCAGCAGCGGCAATCCGGCGTCAGCAGCCGCGGTCGAAGCGATCCCCATCAGGGCCTGCAGGTAATTCTGCGCCAGGATGAAGATCGCAGCTCCGATGATGGCGCCGTAGATGGTGCCCATGCCGCCGATCACGACCATCAGCAGGATGTCGAGCATGATCGAGAACGCCAGCGACGTGTCGGGCCCGGCATAGCGCAGCCACAGCGCGTTCAACATGCCGGCGCAGGCGGCGATCATCGCGGCGATGCAGTTGGCGTAGGTGAGATGGAAGACGGTGCGATAGCCGAGCGCCTCGGCGCGGAAACGGTTCTCGCGGATCGCCTGCAGCACGCGGCCGAATGGCGAGTTGACGACGCGCAGCAGCGCCAGGATCATCAGCGCGCAGGCCGACAGCACCAGGTAATAGGTCAGAATGCGGCCGTTGATCGGAAAGCCGAACCAGTCCTTGCCGATGAACACGGTGCTCGGGCGCAACAGCTCGGGCAGCTGGAAGCTGCGGCCGTCCTCTCCGCCCGTCAGCCACGACAATTGCGACGCCAGCACCAGGAACGCGGAAGCGATGGCGAGCGTGATCATCGCAAAGAAGATCGCCTCGACGCGCAGCGAGAACAGCCCGATCGCGAGCGCGAGCAGCAAAGCGAGCGGCAGCCCGGCGGCGACGGCGACCGCCACCGAGGTCCAGTTTGGGCCGAGGCCGTAGAGCGCGATGGCGATCGCGTAGGAGCCGATGCCGTAGAACATCGTATGCGCGAACGAGACCGAGCCTGTATAGCCGAGCAGGAGATCGTAGGACGCGACCAGCGCCGCGAAGATGCAGATCTTGGCGGCGACGTTGAGCGCCTTGGCGCCGGGGAAGATGAAGGGCGTCGCCAGGAGCGCCAGAATGATGACGACGAGCAAAATCGACAGCGCACGGCTGCGGGGCGGATCGCCGGACAGGATCATCATCGGCTGGTCACCGCATAGAGACCGCGCGGCCGCCACATCAGCACAGCGACCATCAGCAGGATGTTGGAGACGAGGGCGAGCTTGGGCACCAGGAAGCCGCCATAGTTGGCGACCATCGCAACCAGGATCGCGCCGATGAAGCAGCCGGTGATCGAGCCGAGCCCGCCGATGATCACGACGATGAACACCAGCACGGTGAGCTCGTCGCCGAGCGAGGCGTGCACCTGCTCGCGATACAGCCCCCACATCACGCCGCCGAGTCCGGCCAGCGCCGATCCCGTCATGAAGACGCCGAGGAACAGGCGACGGATGCGATAGCCGAGCGCCTCGACCATCTCGCGGTTCTCGACGCCGGCGCGGATCAGGAGACCGAGCTTGGTGCGGTTCAGCACCAGCTCGATGGCGACGAAGATCGCCAGGCCGACCAGCATGGCCAGCAGCCGGTATTTCGCGATCGCGACGTCGCCGATGATGAAGGAGCCACGGAATGCGTTGGGTAGCGGCAGCGGAATGATCTGCGGACCGAACAGCGCATACAGCGTCTGCTCGGCGACGATGAGCCCGCCGGTGGTCATCAGGATCTGCTTGAGGTGCTGGCCGTAGACCGGCAGCACCAGCACGCGCTCGACGACGAGGCCGAGCGCGCCGGTGACGCCCATCGACAGCAGCGCTGCGGGGACGAGGACGGCGAGGTTGGTCAGCAGTGAGTCGGACTGGGCCCAGCTCGCCAGCGGCAGCAGCACCAGCGTCGCGACATAGGCGCCGACGGCGATGAAGGCGCCATGGCCGAAATTGAGCACGTCCATCAGCCCGAAGACGAGCGTCAGGCCGGACGCCATGATGAAGATCATCATGCCCATCGCCAGGCTGGCGACCGTCAGGGTCACCCAGGAGCTCGTCGATCCCACCAGCGGGATCATCAGCAGCGCCAGCACCACCGGCAGCAGCAGGGGCGCAATGTCGCGCTTCGGTTTCGGCAGTGCCTCGGTCGCAGCGATCTCGCTCATTGATGCGCCTCCAGGCTGAGGCCGAGCAGGCGCTCCTGCAGCGGCACGTCGGCCGCGAGCGCGGCCATCTCGCCGCGATGGACGATGGTGCCGTTGTCCATCACCAGTACCTGGTCGCCGAGCTCGCGCGCGGCGTGGAAATTCTGCTCGACCAGCAGGATCGTGGCGCCACGGCGCTTGATCTCCTTGAGGCATTCGATCAGCGACACCACGATCGCCGGCGCCAGGCCCTTGGTCGGCTCGTCGATCAGCAGCAGCTTGCGCGGCTCGACGATCGCGCGCGCAATCGACAGCATTTGCTTCTGGCCGCCGGACAGGCTGCCTGCACGAGACAGCCAGAACTTCTTCAGGGCAGGGAAGAAGCCGAAGATCCAGGCGAGCTGGGCATCGTCGAGCGGGCCGTTGCGCGCCGCGAGCACCAGGTTCTCCTTGACCGTGAGGTCGGAGAACACCGCCATGCTCTCAGGCACGTAGCCGACGCCGCGCTGCGCGATGTCGGGCGTCGCCAGTTTTTCGATCGGCTCGCCCGCAAGCGAGATCGTGCCCATCCTGGCGTGCCACAGTCCCATGACGGTGCGCAGCGTCGTGGTCTTGCCGGCGCCGTTGCGCCCGAGCAGCATAGTCGTCTTGCCTTCCGGCACCTCGAAATCGACGCCCTGCAGGATGTGATAACGCCCGATATAGGTCTCGACGGCAGACAGCGTCAGTAGCGCGCTCATGCCGCGCTCCGCGGGGCGACGCCCAGATAGGCTTCCTGCACGATCGGCGAGGCGATCACCTCCGCGGGCTTTCCGTCGGCCACCAGCTGGCCGTTATGCAGCACGATGATGCGGTCGGCGAGCGAGCGCACGACGTCCATCTTGTGCTCGACGAGCAGGATGATCTTGCTCTTGTCCTGCTTGAGCCTGCCGATCAGGTCGAGCACGACCGGCACCTCGTCGATGCTCATGCCCGCCGTCGGCTCGTCGAACATGAAAACCTTCGGCTCCAGCGCCATCATCAGCGCGACTTCGAGCTTGCGCTGGTCGCCATGCGACAGCGTCGTTGCGGTGACGCTGCGGCGGCCGCCGAGCGCGACCTGGTCGAGGATCGCGTCCGCTCGCGCAATCAGGTCGCGTCGCGCCATCCAAGGGCGGAGCAGGTCATAGTGCACACCGCTCTGTGCCTGCACAGCGAGCCGCACGTTCTCCTCGACGCTGAGATTGGGAAAGAGGTTGGTGAGCTGGAACGCGCGTCCCAAGCCGGCGCGGGTGCGCAGGGGTGCCGAGAGACTGGTGATGTCGCGGCCGTCGAACAGGATGGAGCCCGAGGAGGCCGTCAGCTGGCCGGAGATCAGGTTGAAATAGGTGGTCTTGCCGGCCCCGTTGGGGCCGACGATGGCGGTCAGCTCGCCCGGCCTGAAGCTGCAGCTGACGCTGTTGACCGCGACATGACCGCCGAAACGGATGGTGAGGTCGCGGGTTTCGAGGGTAAGGGCCATGTCGCCAGCTTGTCAGTGCCAGTAAGAACGTGCCCGGCGCGAGGGCCGGGCACGCAATTCATCATCTCAGCGCTTGTTGCGGATTGGCACCGCCATCTCGTCGATCTTGATCTCTCGCACCGGCTCGTTGACGGCCCAGGCGAGGTTCGGATCGACCTTGACGCGGAAGTGATACATGCTTTGCAGCGCCTGGTGATCTTCTTTCCGGAAGATCATCTTGCCCTTCGGCGTATCGAACTCCATGCCCTCCATCGCCGCGATCAGCTTCTCGGTGTCGGTCGACTTGGCCTTGGTGACGGCGGTGACGACGGCCATCGCGGCCGAGAAGCCGCCGGCGGTGAAGAAGTCCGGCGGCGCGTTGAAGCGCTTCTGGTGCTCGGCCACCAGCCAGTCGTTCACGGGGTTCTTGGGAATGTCATAATAGTAATAGGTGGCGCCTTCCATGCCCGGCAGCCGCTTGTAGGCGGCAAGCGCCGGCAGGATGTTGCCGCCGGTCGACAGCTCGATGCCGTAGCGCTTCGGATCCATGTCCTGCAGCTTTGTCAGTGGATCGCCAGCGCCGGCCCAGATCACCCAGATGATCTTCTTGCCGGGCTTGTCCTTCAGCGCATCGAACAGGCGCTGGCCGACGGCAGTGAAGTCGGTGGTGCTGGTCGGCACATATTCCTCGGCCCCCAGCGTCGCGCCGGTCTTGGCCAGCGCCTCCTTGAAGGCGGCGACGCCGTCGCGTCCGAAGGCATAGTCCTGCGCCAGCGTGGCGACCGTGACGCCCGGCTTGCCGATCGCGACCGCGTTGGAGATCGCATCCTGCGACGAGTTGCGGCCGGTGCGGAAGATGTAGCGGTTCCACTTCTCGCCCGTGATCTGGTCGGCGACCGCCGGCTCGACGATCAGGATCTTCTTGTTCTCCTCGGCGACCGGCAAGTCCGCGAGCGCCGCGGCGGAGGAGGTCGTGCCGATCGCGATGTCGGCGCCGTCATCCTGATAGGCTTCGGACAGTGCGGCCTTCGACAAATCGGGCTTGCCCTGGTCGTCCTTGGTGATGATGACGATCTTGCGACCGTCGATCATGTTGGTGCCCTTGGTGGCATATTCGAAGCCGAGGCGGAGACCCGCTTCGGTCTGCTTGGCGTAGGCCTCGAGCGGGCCGGTCTTGCCGTAGATGAGAGCGATTTTCAGATCGTCGGCCTGGGCGGCGGTGGCCAGCAGGGCGGCAGTCAATGATGAAACAATACCTTTGAAAATATGTGACGTCTTCACGAGCCTTCCTCCCAGCTACCGGCGGCTGTTGCCTGCAACTGATAGTGTGCAGGCTCAGCCTGGGTCAAGGCGCTTTCAGCGGCAGCCGGTGACGCTCATATTTTGTGCTGAAGGGCTCCGTCCTCCGAGAGGTCAACGCCGATAGCGGCTGCTGCGCGCATAGGCCTGGCGATTTTCCTGCACAGGGCGACTGGCGAGACTGATGCGCGCTTCGCTTGCAAGCGGGGCCGCCGGCTTCAGCTCTTCCAGGAAGATCGGACGCGAGAAGTAGTAGCCCTGCGCATAGCGGATCTTGGTCGCGGCCTGCAGATAGGCGAGCTCCTCGAACGACTCGATGCCCTCCGCGATCACCGTCATGCCCAGCGCCTCGCTCAGGGATTCGATCGCGCGCAGGATGCCCTGGCTGCGCGGCCGCTTATGAATGTCGGTGATGAAGGAGCGGTCGATCTTGATCTCGTCCGCCGTGATGTCGGCGAGCGCCGACAGCGACGAATAGCCGATGCCGAAATCGTCGATCGAGATGCCGACGCCGATCCCGCGCAGCAGCGGCACGATCTCATCCTGGAAATGGCTGCGGGTCACGAACGCGTCCTCGGTGACCTCGATCATGAACCGCTTGGGAAAGCCGGTCGCCGCGATCGCCAGGGCGAAGGGCTGCATGAACTCCGGATTCGACGCCTGTTTCGCCGCGACGTTGATGCTGATCGTCGCGTCCGGTCCAAACGCGTCGTTGATCAGATCGATCGATTTGACGATCTCGTCCAGCACGAGATGGGCGAGCTCGTCGATCAGGCCAAGCTCGACAGCGAGATTGATGAAAGAGCCTGGCGCCTGGATCACGCCTTCATTGTCGCGCAGCCGTACCAGCGCCTCGATGCCCTTGATCTCCTCGGTGCGGATGTCGACCTTGGCCTGGAACGCGCAGCAGAAGCGCTTTTCCAGGATCGCGAGCCGCAGCGACTGCTCGACCTTCATGCGCGCCAGTGCCTCGTGCTCCATCGCGCTGGAGAAGAAGGCCAGCGTGCCCTTGCCGCTGTTCTTGACGCGGTACATCGCCAGATCCGCGTTCTGGCGCAGCACGTCGTAGCTTGCGCCATGCTCGGGAAACAGGCTGACTCCGACGGACGCGGAGGCGAACACCTCCGCGCCGTCGATGAAGAAGGGCGCGTTCAAGCGGTCCAGCATGTCGTGCAGGAATTCGGCGACCTCCTCGGCACGCTCGATCGGATGCAGCAGCAGCAGGAACTCGTCACCGCTGATGCGCGACAGCAGGTCCGACTCGCGCAGGTCGCGGCTGATGCGCTTGGCGAGCTCGACCAGCAGCGCATCGCCGGTGGCGTGGCCGTAATAGTCGTTGATGTACTTGAAATTATCGAGGTCGAGAAAGGCGAGCGCGAAGCGTCCGTCGACGCGGCCGCGCCGGACCAGGAGGTCGGCGCGATGCTCGACCACGCGGCGCATCGGCAGGCCGGTCAACTCGTCATAATAGGCGGCGCGAAACAGCTGGTCCTCGAACTCCTTCTGCTCGCTGATGTCGGCCGAGCTGGAAATGAGGACGCTCTGGTCGCCGATGCGAACCGGCCGATGCGCTGTCAGCAGGGTCTGCCCGCCGCGCTCGCCTGCCACCTTTTCCTCGCCGATCACCGTTCGTCCCCGGCCAAGGATCTCGCGGCAGGCCGTGCGCCTGTTGTGGAGATGCGGCGCCGAGAGGCCGTCGATGCTGTTGGCGGCGGCGCCGAGCTGGACGGCGGCCGTATCGTTGACCAGCAGAAAGCGACCGTGCTCGTCCTGGACCGTGACGCCCGAGGGAAGCTGGCTGAGGACAGTGCGCAGGAAGCGCAACTCGGCCTCGGTCGAGCCCAGCCCCTCGTTCGGTCCGGGAGAAAAGTTGAATCGGTCGCTGCTGTACATGCGCCGATTGTGCAAAGTTCCCGCTTCATTTTAGTTAAGCGCTACGTAGAAACCCGGAACGTGCGCGCCAAGTCTTGGAAAGAACGGAGCTTTGTGCCGCGGCGTCATTAACCGTTCCTGAATCGGAAGAACGACGCGACCGGACCCATGCGGCGAAAGTCGCAGGCAGGAATGGCCGCCCGGCGGCCAATTCAATTCGGTGGCACGCGACACTGCAAGGTGCAGTGAAGGCCGGATTCGAGAAAGCTGGTCTCGGTCCTGCCGTCGAACGACGACAACGCGGCCTTGAGCAATTTGCTCCCGAAGCCGGGCATGCCGACCGGACCGATCGGCGGACCCGCGGCCTCGTCCCAGGTCAGATGGAGCCGGTCCTCCTGCATCGTCCATGACACCTGCAGGAAGCCGCGCGGCGAGGCGAAGGCGCCGTATTTGCCGGCATTGGTCGCCAACTCGTGGAAGATCAAAGCGAGGCTGACGGCCAGCTTGGCGGGCAGGAACAGCGGCGGGCCGTGGAGCTCGAAGCGGACTTGGCCATAAGGCCCGAGCTCCGACACCAGCAGGTCCTTGAGGTCGCAGCCCTGTCCTTCGGCGCGCGCGACCAAATCGTCGGCGGTCGCGAGCGCGCGGATGCGCTGGTCGATGCGGCTCCACACCTCCGGCTGGTCGTACAGCACCTGATGCAGCACGGCGTGAATGGTCGAGGTCTTGTTCTTGAGGCGGTGATGCAGCTCGTCGACCAGGAGCTTGCGATACTGCTCCTCCTCGGTGAGCCGCCGGGCGATCTCGCGCTGCTTGCCGGCCAGCCGCCGGTAGTGATCGACGCCCCAGATCACCAGCAGCGCCACGACCATATACATCGCCATCAGCGCGAGCCGGGCGCCATCCGCCGGACCGCCGCCAAAATCGAGCGTCAGGCCGAGCGCTGCGCCTGCGATCGCCGTCGCCAGGCCGACGCCCGATCCGCCCATCGCGGTGGCGAAGAAGACGGCCGGCATGTAGGGCGTGAAGAACACGTCGGGCCGCAGATGCGCCATGCCGTAGCGGATCGCCGTGGCTGCGAGCAGGCACATCGCGGCAAACATGCAGCTCCATGTCAGGGAAGGCTGCTGCTCGCCGCGCCAGATCCGCTTGATGTCGTCGATGAGTCGCGTCATGGACATCCATGAGCCTCAACTGCGCAACCAAATTAAGGCCGACGTGGCGGTAATTTGTCCGGTTGATGGAAGCCGTCTTGCGTGTGTTGCCGTTTGGCGCGCACGATGACGGTTCCGCGGCGGAACTCGGGCGCTTATTATTCCGCCGCCAAGAACGAGCACGTAGCAGCAACGCAAGGAGTAGGGAATGGGACGGTTGGAGGGCAAGGTCGCCGTGATCACGGGCGCGACCAGCGGCATCGGCCTGCGCACGGCGGAAATCTTCGTGGCCGAGGGTGCGAAGGTCGTCGTCGCTGGCCGGCGCAGCGCGGAGGGCGAGGCGCTGGCGAGCCGGCTCGGAGCGAGCTGTGTGTTCCGGCAGACCGACGTCACGGTCGACGCGCAGATGCGGGCATTGATCGATGGCGCGGTCGAGCGCTTCGGCCGGCTCGATTGCGTGTTCAACAATGCCGGCGGTCCGGCGCAGACCGGCGGCATCGAAGGCCTCGACGCCGATCGCTTCGACCAGGCCATGGCGGTGCTGGTGCGCAGCGTCATGCTGGGCATGAAATACGCCGCGCCCCACATGAAGCGGCAGGGTGCCGGCAGCATCATCAACAACGGCTCGATCGCCGGCCGGCTCGCCGGCTTCTCCACCTCGGTGGTCTACAGCACGGCGAAGGCGGCGGTGATCCATCTGACGAAATGCGTGGCGATGGAGCTTGGCGAATCCGGCGTGCGCGTCAACTCGATCTCGCCCGGACTGATCGCGACCGGCATCTTCGGCAAGGCGCTCGGACTGTCGACCGAGGCGGCCGAGAAGACGCCGGAGACGATCCGCAACGCCTATGCCACGGCGCAGCCGATCCCGCGCGCTGGCCTGCCCGACGACATCGCGCATGCCGCGGTGTTCCTCGCCAGCGACGAATCCAGCTTCATCAACGGCCATGATCTCGTCATCGACGGCGCCATCACCGGCGGCCGCAACTGGAGCCAGCAGCAGCAAGGCTATCAGGCGATGCGCAAGCTGCTCGGGGACGCAGTGGAGTAGGGGATGGTGAAGTATACACTTCGTCATGCCCGGGCCTGGCCCGCCTGCGCGGCCGAAGCCGCTTCGGCGCGGCGAAGGCCCGGGCATCCACGTCTCTCCGTCCGCGGATTGCAGCAGGATGGATGGCCGGGACAAGCCCACGGCTGTCCGGTTCAGCTTCCGCATATTGCGAGGCTCAACTGTTGTGGGTTTTT
>NZ_JBNPUE010000027.1:0-79601 GCF_051168015.1 Bradyrhizobium sp. HKCCYLRH3061 | reverse complement strand
TCTCGGAATACTGTATTCTGATGCGGCATGGCGGGACCTTCCTGGTGTGTCTCGAACATTTGGCGATGCTCAAGACCACAGAAGAATCCACGCCATGCACCATGTCCAGTCTGTCTGAACCGGACAGCCGTGGGTCAAGCCCGGGCATGACGACCGAGTGCGGAGCAACTCGCGTGTCCGTTCATTCGTCCTGTAAAGGCCACCATCGTCACCAGTCCGTCATCGTTTGTCGCACCACCTCCCGCATCGCAGCACGCGGCGGCATCGCGTCTGCAATGCGGCAGCGCACACTGTGCATGAGGGGCAGCGTTGCAAATTTGCCTTTGTGTGCGCCTTGGAATGGCTCTAGTCTGATAAGACTATTCAATTGAGCCATTCAAAAAGCAGAAGGGCGACGAACAGGACCTGCTCCGGACCCACATCGATCCCCAGCCGATCCTGAACAAACAGTCGTCCTCACGCCAGGAAGGCCGCGCGCTCATGGTTCGCCGCGCGGACAGGGTATGAATGAGAGCGACTGATATCTCGGCCCCCGACTACTTTCACAAAGTGGTCGATTGCCAATGGGCTTGTCCCGCACACACTCCGGTCCCTGAATACATCCGCCTGATCGCTGAGGGTCGCTACAGCGACGCCTACATGATCAATTGGAAATCGAATGTATTCCCGGGCATTCTCGGACGCACTTGCGATCGCCCCTGCGAGCCCGCCTGCCGACGCGGGCGTGTCGAGGAAAGCCCGGTCGCGATCTGCCGCCTGAAGCGCGTTGCGGCCGATTTCAAGGACGACGTGCACCAGCGCATGCCGCGCCCGGCCCCGAAGAACGGCCGGCGCATCGCGCTGGTGGGCGGCGGCCCGGCCTCGCTGACCGTCGCACGCGACCTCGCGCCGCTCGGCTATCACTGCACCGTGTTCGACGCCGATCCCAAGCCCGGCGGCATGATGCGCTCGCAGATTCCAAAGTTCCGTCTGCCCGACAGCGTCATCGACGAGGAGACGGGCTACGTGCTCAGCCTCGGCGTCGACTACAAGGCCGGCCATCGCGTCGACAGCCTTAAGACGCTGCTGGCCGAGAACTACGATGCCATCTTCATCGGCTCCGGCGCGCCGCGCGGCCGCGAGCTGAACATCCCCGGCCGCAAGGAAGCCGCCGCGAACATCCATCTCGGCATCGACTGGCTGTCCAGCGTGTCGTTCGGCCATACCGACAAGATCGGCAGGCGCGTGATCGTGCTCGGCGGCGGCAACACCGCGATGGACTGCTGCCGCACCGCCCGCCGCCTCGGCGGCGAGGACGTCAAGGTCATCGTGCGCTCCGGCTTCGAGGAGATGAAGGCGTCTCCCTGGGAGAAGGAGGACGCGCTGCACGAGGACATTCCGATCCTCAATTACCTCGTGCCGGTCGCGTTCACTCACGACAATGGCAGACTGACCGGCGTCACCTTCCAGAAGGTGAAGGCCGAGTATGACGCCGACGGCCGGCGCTCTCTGGTGCCCTCCGGCGAGCCCGACGTCACCTATGAGTGCGACGACGTGCTGGTCGCCGTCGGCCAGGAGAACGCGTTCCCCTGGATCGAGGCCGATTGCGGCGTGGCGTTCGACAAATGGCACATGCCAAAGGTCGACCCGGCCACCTTCGTCTCGACCAACCCGAAAGTGTTCTTCGGCGGCGATGCCGCGTTCGGCCCGAAGAACATCATCTGGGCGGTCGCGCAGGGCCACGAGGCGGCGCTGTCGATCCACCGCCTGCTCTCCGGCGAGGACATCACCGAGCGGCCGCTGCCCGAGGTGCACGTCTCCTCGCAGAAGATGGGCATCCACGAATGGAGCTATGACAACGACGTCTCGCCGGAGAAGCGCTTCAAGGTGCCGCACCGCGACAAGGTGGTCGCGCTGAAGGACATCCGCGCCGAGGTCGAGCTCGGCTACGACGTCAAGCTCGCGCTCGGCGAGGCGCATCGCTGCCTGAACTGCGACGTGCAGACGGTTTTCTCCGACACGCTGTGCATCGAATGCGACGCCTGCGCCGACATCTGCCCGATGGACTGCATCACCTTCACCGACAATGGCGAGGAGGCCGATCTGCGCGCGCGGCTGAAGGCGCCGTCTGTTCATCCCGACCAGAGCCTCTACGTGTCGTCGGATCTGAAGACCGGGCGCGTGATGGTGAAGGACGAGGACGTCTGCCTCCATTGCGGCCTGTGCGCCGAGCGCTGTCCCACCGGTGCGTGGGACATGCAGAAATATTTCATCGAGACGACCCACGCAGGTAACGCATGTCCCAGCAAGCGCCGCTCAGCAGCGTAAACGACTTCGTCGTCCGCTTCGCCAACGTCAACGGCTCCGGCTCGGCCAGCGCCAACGAATTGTTCGCGCGCGCCGTGCTTCGTCACGGCGTGCCGGTCAGCCCCCGCAACATCTTCCCGTCGAACATCCAGGGCCTGCCGACCTGGTACGAGGTGCGCGTCACCGAAGCGGGCCATCTCGGCGCGCGAGGCGGCGGCACCGACCTGATGGTCGCGATGAATCCGCAGACCTGGGACAAGGACGTCGCCGGCATCGTGCCCGGTGGCTACCTGTTCTACGATTCGACGAAGCCGATGCCGTCGACCAAGTTCCGCGACGACATCACCGTGATCGGCGTGCCACTGACGGCGATCACCAACTCGACCTACTCGGATCCGCGCCAGCGCCAGCTCTTCAAGAACATCATCTATCTCGGCGCGCTCTCCGCCCTCCTCGACATGGACCCGAAGCTGATCGAGCAACTGATCGGCGAGCAGTACAAGGGCAAGGAGAAGCTGCTCTCCTCCAACGTCCATGCGCTGCATCTCGGGCGCGATTGGGCGCTGCAGAATTTGAAATGCCCGATCGGCCTGCGCATCAGGAAGGCCGACAAGGTCGGCGACCGCATCTTCATCGAGGGCAACAACGCCGCCGCGCTCGGCGCCGTCTATGGCGGCGCGACTGTCTGCGCCTGGTACCCGATCACGCCGTCGTCGTCGCTGGCCGAGGCGTTCAGCAACCACTGCAAGAAACTGCGGCACGATCCGGAAACCGGGCAGGCCAAATACGCGATCGTGCAGGCCGAGGACGAGCTCGCCTCGATCGGCATGGTGGTGGGCGCCTCCTGGAACGGCGCCCGCGCCTTCACCACGACATCGGGCCCCGGCGTGTCGCTGATGACCGAGTTCATCGGCCTGTCCTACTTCGCCGAGATTCCGGCCGTGATCATGAACGTGCAGCGCGCCGGCCCTTCCACGGGCATGCCGACCCGCACCCAGCAGTGCGACCTGATCGCCTGCGGATACGCCTCGCATGGCGATACCAAGCACGTGATGCTGTTCCCCGAGGATCCGGCGGAGGCCTTCGAATTCGCGGCGGCGGCGTTCGATCTTGCCGAACGGCTGCAGACCACGATTTTCCTGATGCTCGACCTCGACATCGGCATGAACCAGCGGCTGTGCCGGCCGCTGAAGTGGGACGATGCCAAGCAGTATGACCGCGGCAAGGTGATGACGGCCGAGATGCTCGACGAAGGCCGCGACTTCGGCCGCTATCTCGACGTCGACGGCGACGGCATTCCGTTCCGCACCTACCCCGGCACGCATCCGACGGAGGGCTCCTACTTCACCCGCGGCACGTCACGTGACCGCTACGCGCGCTATTCCGAGGAAGGCGCCGTCTATGCCGACAACGTGCAGCGCCTGCTGCGCAAGTTCCAGACCGCGGAGGACATGGTGCCGCGGCCGCTGCAGGCCAACGCGGCCAAGCCGACCAAATACGGCGTGATCTATTTCGGCTCGACCGCGCCGGCGATGGACGAGGCGATCGAATTGCTGGAGGCGCGCGGCCACCAGCTCGACCGGCTGCGCATCCGCGCCTTCCCGTTCCATTCGAGCGTGGCGAGCTTCATCGCCGAGCACGACTTCGTCTACGTGGTCGAGCAGAACCGCGACGCCCAGCTGCGCCAGTTGATCGTCACCGAGAACGGCATCGATCCGGTCCGTCTGGTGCCGATCCTGCACTATGACGGCACCCCGATCACCGCGCGCTTCATCGCGGATGCGATCGGGACCCATCAGGACCAGATCAAGGTCACCCCGCTGCGCAAGGCCGTATCATGACCCTGCCCCGCCTCTCTCCTCCGTCATGCCCGGGCTTGACCCGGGCATCCATCTCCTTCCTTTTCTCGGCCCGATGTGGATGGCCGGGTCAAGCCCGGCCATGACGGCCGTGGGCGGCATGGTGCTCTCATGACCTACATCGCAAAGCCGAAATTCCAGCATCCCGGCATCAAGAAGAACGCGCTCGGCTACAGCCATCGCGACTACGAGGGCAAGATCTCGACCCTGTGCGCCGGCTGCGGTCACGATTCGATCACGGCCTCGATCATCGAAGCCTGCTTCGATCTGTCGATCGAGCCCCATCGGGTGGCAAAAATCTCGGGCATCGGCTGCTCGTCGAAGACGCCGGACTATTTCCTCGGCAATTCGCACGGCTTCAACACCGTGCATGGCCGCATGCCGTCGGTGCTGACCGGCGCCAACCTCGCCAACCGCGAGCTGATCTATCTCGGCGTCTCCGGCGACGGCGATTCCGCCTCGATCGGCTTCGGTCAGTTCGCCCACGCGATCCGGCGCGGCGTCAACATGACCTATATCGTCGAGAACAACGGCGTCTACGGCCTGACCAAGGGTCAGTTCTCGGCGACCGCCGACCGCGGCTCGAAGTCCAAGAAGGGCGTCACCAACACCGACAACCCGATCGACCTCGTCGGCATCGCGCTGCAGCTCGGGGCGACCTATGTCGCGCGCTCGTTCTCCGGCGACAAGAAGCAGCTGGTGCCGATCATCGCCGGCGCCATCCAGCACAAGGGCGCGGCCTTCATCGACGTGATCAGCCCGTGCATCGCCTTCAACAATCACGCCGGCTCGACCAAGAGCTTCGACTATGTCCGCGAGCACAATGACGCCGTGAACCGGCTGGACGTGCTGACCGGGCGCGATCCGATCGAGATCGACCAGGATCCGGGCACGGTGCAGATCGTCGAACAGCACGACGGCTCGCGGCTGGCGCTGCGCAAGATCGACGCCGACTACGACCCGCACGACCGGCTCGGCGCCATGACCTTCCTGCAGAAGCATGCCGCGCAAGGCCAGATCGTGACCGGGTTGCTCTATGTCGACCCCGAGGCCGACGACCTGCACAGCCACCTCAATACGGTGGAGCGGCCGCTGAACCGGCTGGAGGCGGCTGATCTGTGCCCGGGGCAGAGCGTGCTCGACAAGATCAATGCGAGCCTGCGCTAGGCTGATCGCTACGTCGACAGCTTGCCGTAGCCGTCCCTCGAGACGCCCGCCTCCGGCGGCTCCTCAGGACGAGGTCTGAATGTGCGGCACCTCTCCTTCAAGGCGCCTCGCCGTCACTCCTGATGGTGAGGAGCGCCGCGCCACCGGTCTCGCGCCATCGTCAACAGCCGGCCTGGCGGCGCGTCTCGAACCATGAGGCCTCGATCTCATGACCGCAGCGCATTCGCCCACACCCGTTCGAGCTGCACAATCGCATCGGGCAACGGCAGCGCCGACAGCGCATCATCACCGCCGCTGACCAGGCCGAACTCGCGCAACCTGATCAGCGCCTCATCGATATTGAACGCCCGACCCAGCCCGAACATCTGCTGCAGCAACTCCTCGACATGGCTGCCCAATGCAGCCCGCGAGAGCGGCACCGACGCCAGCAGCAGGCCGCCATAGGCCAGCACCGCCTCCTTCCAGTCCTGGTCCTCAGCCTCGCCGATCAGGTAGTTGAAGATGCCGGAATTGTTGTTGACGTTGCGGAAGTAGATGTTGTCGGTGACCTGCTTCTGATGGATCAGCGACTGGCGGTGGAAATTGCCCCATTGCCGCAGGATGAAGGCACCGAGCGCGAACAGGCCCGACAGCGCCGCCAGCGCCTGCTCGGTATCGTTGTCGTGCACGGTGCCGCTGAGGCCGAGATAGAAGCCGGCGACGATGAACAGCACGGTGAGCGTCGAGGCCAGCTTGAGCAGAATCGGCACGCCGCCGACCAGCGCCGGCACGCCCAGCGTCAGTTGCTCGCGCAGCCCCATGACGACACGGACGTTCGGCAGCAGCGCCTCGAGATCGAAGCGCGCGATGTGACGGAAATATTTGAACAGCACCGCCCCGCCGCGGATCTTGTTGCGGCCGCGCCAGGCTGCGGTCTTACGCTTCGTCCGGGTCGGCTCGTCGGGCCTGGTCGCGACCATCAGGATGATGTCGTCATAGACCTCGATCTCATGCTTGCGCCGGCGCAGCCCATACAACATGGGGACCTCGATCGTCTCCTGATGCTGGCCGCGCCGGAACATGCGGACGGCGCGGTAGTCCGAGATCGACGCCTTCAGCTTGACCCTGACAAGCGCATGCTCGGCAAACGCGCGCTCGATCTCGGCATGGCTGATCTCGATGAAATTGGCCTCGCCGAGCACCTGCACGACTTCGTCGGCGAGGCTGCGATAGGCCGCGTCGAGCTCCTCGGGCGATCGATGGCGCCCGACCGGCACTTCGGGATCGAAGTCGAAATAGGCGTCGCGCAGGCGATCGAGCTCGTCGAAATACTCGTGATGCAGGATGGCACCGAGCATCTGGGCGAGCCGGCGCAGGTCGGCCGATTGCGTGTCGTCCAGTCCACCGTGCGAAATCACGGCGTCGAGGACCTCGGACTTGCGTATCGGAATGAACCGGTCCCGCCGGCTCGTCGTCTCCCCTGGTCCAACCACGCGTGTCACGCCCGATTTGCCACGTTCTCAACAGCCGATCCCGCTGCTGCTGCCGGGCGGCTCCCCCGTAACATAGCGAGCTCAGCCGACTTGCGCTACTCGCCGGGGACCGGATTGCGCGCGCTCCTCAGTGACGCAAGACGATGCCCGTATGCATAACGCCAAGTCGGCGGCGGTTGCTGTTCTCGCGCTCGTCAAGCCCGGCCATGACGAAGCGAGGTTTGGACACGCACATCATCTTCATGGTCTAGAGTGGGCTGACAGGAGGGAGAACCCGATGACCGGCACCCCGGAGATCAAGTCCGCCTTCAACGCCATTCGCGCCATCGACTATACGATCATCCTCGTCCGTGATTGGACGGCGATGCGCGGCTTCTATGAGAACGTGCTGGGCTTCCCGATCACGCGCGAGCTGTCGCAGGGCTGGATCGAATACCGGATCGGCGCCAATACATTGGCGCTGGCGCAACCGAAGCGGCTCGCATCGGACCAGCTGACGCCCCGAGGCGCCGCCTCGCTGCAGCTCGCGTTCAAGGTGGGCCGTAACGATGTCGACCGCTGCGCGGCAGAATTGACCAGCAAGGGCGTCGCTCTCATGGAGCCGCCGACGGACCAGCCCTTCGGGCACCGGACCCTGTTCTTCAGGGACCCGGACGGCAATCTGCTCGAAGTGTACGCGGAGATCTAACAGCTGATATCTAAGGCTTGGCGGCCGCGCTAGGCGGCCGCCGGTTGTATCCGGGGATTGAGCACGTACTCCTTCAGCACCTTGTCGGTGGCGGCATCGACTTCGACCAGCGACACGTCGTAGCTCCAGAGATCGGCGAGATGCTGCAGCACGCGCTTGGTGTCGGTCTCGTTGAGCTGGGCGCCCTTGACCACCGTATGCCGCAGCATCAGGCGGCGATCGCCGGCGAGATCGACATCGACCACCTCGATGTTGGGGTCGATGTAGCCGACGTCGTACTGCTTGGACAGCTCGCGGCGGATGCGGCGATAGCCGCGCTCGTCATGGATGGCATCGACAAGAATGCCGGCGCGCTCGGCCGGATCGTCATGCAGGTGGAACAGTCTGAGCTGCCGGATCAGGTTGGGGCTGAGGAACTGGCTGATGAAGCTCTCGTCGCGATAGTTCGCCCAGACGTCACGCAGCACCGCCATTTCGTCGCCGGTGCCGGCGATGTCCGGAAACCATTCGCGATCCTCGTCGGTCGGATCCTTCACGATGCGCTCGATGTCCTGCATCATCGCAAAGCCAAGGGCATAGGGGTTGAAGCCGGAGTAGCGCGGATCGTCGAACTCCGGCTGGAACACGACATTGGTGTGCGACTGCAGGAACTCCAGGAAATTGCCGTCGGTGAGTCGTCCTTCCTGGTGCAGACGGTTCATGATGCGATAATGCACGTAGGTCGCCGTGCCCTCGTTCATGACCTTGGTCTGGCCCTGCGGATAGAAATACTGCGCGATGTGGCGGACGATGCGCAGCAGCTCGCGCTGCCAGGGCGCCAGCCGCGGCGCGGTCTTCTCCAGGAAATAAAGCAGGTTCTCCTGCGGCAGGCCGAGCAGCGCGCGGCGCCGCTCGACGTTCAGCATCGCATTGGTCTTGACCGGGCCGGTCGGCACCGTGCGCCAGAGATCGTTGAACTGGCCCTCCTCATAGAGCCTGCGCTTGCCGGCGCGCTTCTCCTCCTCGCGGAAGTCGAGCTTCTTCTTGCCGGGATAGCGGTCGACGCCATGCGACATCAGCGCGTGGGCGGCATCGAGCGTATGCTCGACCGCGAGCCGGCCATAACGTTCCTCGCATTGCGCGATGTAGCCGCGGGCGAAGTCGAGATAGTCGAGGATGCCGTCGGCATCGGTCCACTGCTTGAACAGGTAGTTGTTCTTGAAGAAGTGATTGTGACCGAACGCGGCATGCGCGATCACCAGGGTCTGCATCGTCGCCGTGTTCTCCTCCATCAGATAGGAGATGCAGGGCGAGGAGTTGATCACGATCTCATAGGCGAGGCCCATCAGCCCTTTGCGGTACGAGGCCTCGTGATAGGCGAAGTGCTTGCCGAACGACCAGTGCTTGTAGAACAGGGGCATGCCGACCGAGGAATAGGCGTCGAGCATCTGCTCGGCCGTGATCACCTCGATCTGGTTGGGATAGGTGTCGAGCCCGAGCTCCTTGTGCGCCACCCTCTCGCAGGTATCGTGAATGCGCTGCAAGGTGAGGAAATTCCAGTCGGCGCCCTCGAACAGCAGTCCGCTCATGACGCCGCCCTCTCCTGCGTGGTGCCGCGACGCTGAAACAGGTCGTGGAACACCGGGAAGATCTCGCTCCGGTCGCGCACCTTGCGCATCGACAGCGGCTCGCCATTGGCGCGCAGCCGCTCATACAGCGACCACAGCGCGGAGTCCGGCATCTCGAACGAATAGGTGCCGGACTCGCCGACCTCGAGATAGGCGAAGAACTGCGACACCGGCAGGATGTTGTCGGCCAGGAGCCGCGCGACATTCTCGGAATCCGAGGTGGCGTTGTCGCCGTCGGAGGCCTGCGCCGCGTAGATGTTCCAGTCCGAGGGCCGGAAGCGCGAGCGGACGATGTCGTGCATGCATTGCAGCGCGCTCGACACCAGGGTGCCGCCGGATGCCGGTCCGTAGAAGAAGGTCTGCTCGTCGACCTCCTCGGCACGATCGGTATGGCGGATGAACACGATCTCGACATGGCGGTAGCGCCGGGTCAGGAACACGTAGAGCAGCATGTAGAACCGCTTGGCGAGGTCCTTCATGTGCTCCGACATCGAGCCGGACACGTCCATCAGGCAGAACATCACGGCCTGCGCGATCGGCTTCGGCACCGCTTCGAAGCGGCGGTAGCGGATGTCGATCGGATCGATGAAGGGGATGCGCTTGGCCTTCGCCTTCAGCGCTTCGAGCTCGGCCAGCAGCGCGGCGCGCTTGTCGTCGTCGGTCTCCTGCTCCAGCTGGGCTTCGAGCTCGGCAATCGCCTCCGGCCGCGGCCGGCGGAGCGCGACGCGGCGGGCCAAGGCGCGGGTGACGGTGCGGCTGATCGAGATATTGGCTGGCGAACCCGACGTCGAATAGCCCGCGCGCACCAACCCTTCGCTCTCGGCCTCGGCGAATTTGCGCTTGGCGAGATCGGGCAGCTCGAGATCGTCGAGGAACAGGTTGACGAACTCCTCCTTGCTCAGCACGAAGCGGAAGGCGTCCTCGCTGTCGCCCTGCCCCGGCGCCGACTTGCGGCCGCTGCCGTCGCCGGAGCGCGGCAGGATATCGCCCTCGACGAACTTCTTGTTGCCGGGCAGCACCATGTCGCGGGTGCCGCCCTCGCGGCGGAAGCGCGGCTCGTCCATGCCATCGAGCGGGATGGAGACCTCACCACCCTCGAGCACGTCCTTGATGTCGCGGTCCTGCGACGTCTTCTTCACGGCTCCTTGAACCAACGCCTTGGCTCGGCGCAAAAATCGCTGACGGTTTTCGAGACTTTTGCCGCCCGGATTCAGGCGCCGATCAATGATGTGCATGACCACGTTTCCATACGCCTCCTGCTGCAGCGGTTTCGACTCCTGCTCTCCCCCGCCGCGATGCCGCGGTGCAGTATCAGACCCGATACCGGACCCGCATCATTCGCTGCCCGACGCGTCCCATCAAAGTTCAGCGTCGAACGTTCCGCTCGCCTCGTCGTCCCGGCGCCAATATCCGCCGATGGCCTGCAGCACATGCAGTGAACATCGGCGCCGGACCGCGATCAACCTGCCTGCTTCACCCGCATGTACCACTCGACCAGCCGGCGGACCTGCCGCTCGGTGTAGCCGCGTTCGACCATGCGCGCGACGAAGTCGTCGTGCTTCTTCTCGGTCTCGCCGTCCTTCTTGGTACCGAACGAGATCACCGGAAGCAGATCCTCGACCTGCGAGAATATCCTCTTTTCGATGACCTCGCGGATCTTTTCGTAGGAGGTCCAGGACGGATTTTTTCCGCCGTTCTGGGCCCGGGAGCGCAGCGAGAACTTGACAACCTCGTTGCGGAAGTCCTTCGGGTTGGCGATCCCGGCCGGCTTCTCGATCTTGGTCAGCTCCTGGTTCAACAGCTCGCGATTGAGCAGCTGTCCCGTATCGGGATCCTTGAAGTCCTGATCCTCGATCCAGGCGTCGGCGTAGTCGACGTAGCGGTCGAACAGGTTCTGGCCGTAATCGGAGTAGGATTCCAGATACGCCTTCTGGATCTCGTGGCCGATGAACTCGGCGTAGCGCGGCGCGAGGTCCGCCTTGATGAATTCGAGGTAGCGCTTCTCGACCTCCTCCGGCAGCTGCTCGCGCTTGATCGACTGCTCCAGCACATACATCAAGTGCACGGCATCGGCGGACACTTCCGCCGTGTCGTGATTGTAGGTCGCGGCCAGGACCTTGAAGGCAAAGCGGGTGGAAATGCCGTCCATGCCCTCGTCGACGCCGGCGGCGTCGCGATATTCCTGCACGCTGCGCGCCTTCGGATCGGACTCCTTCAGGCTCTCGCCGTCATAGACCCGCATCTTGGCGTACAAGGTCGAGTTCTCGTGCTTGCGCAGGCGCGACATCACCGAGAAGCGGGCCAGGGTGTCCAGGGTCGCCGGCGCGCAGGGCGCGGTGGCGAGCTCGGAGCCCTGGATCAGCTTCTCGTAGATCTTGCGCTCCTCGGTGACGCGCAGGCAGTACGGCACCTTGATGACGCAGATGCGGTCGATGAAGGCCTCGTTGTTCTTGTTGGTCTTGAAGCTCTGCCACTCCGCCTCGTTGGAATGGGCGAGGATCACGCCATTATAGGGGATCGCGCCGATGTTCTCGGTGCCGATATAGTTGCCCTCCTGCGTCGCCGTCAGCAGCGGATGCAGCATCTTGATCGGCGCCTTGAACATCTCGACGAATTCGAGGATGCCCTGGTTGGCGCGGTTGAGGCCGCCCGAATAGGAGTAGGCGTCGGGATCGTTCTGGGCGTAGGTTTCGAGCTTGCGGATGTCGACCTTGCCGACCAGCGAGGAGATGTCCTGGTTGTTCTCGTCGCCCGGTTCGGTCTTGGCGATCGCGATCTGCCGCAGCCGCGACGGCTGGATCTTGGCGACGCGGAACTGCGAGATGTCGCCGCCGAAGGCTTCGAGTCGCTTGTAGCACCACGGGCTCATCAAACCGGATAGACGGCGGCGCGGAATGCCGTATTTCTCCTCGAGCATCGGGCCCAGCGTGTCGGGATCGAACAGGCCGAGCGGCGATTCGAAGACCGGGCTCAGCTCATCACCGGCCTTGAGCACGTAGATCGGATGAGCTTCCATCAACTGCTTCAGCCGTTCGGCGAGCGACGACTTGCCGCCGCCGACCGGTCCGAGCAGATAGAGGATCTGCTTGCGCTCTTCGAGACCTTGCGCGGCGTGGCGGAAGAAGCCGACGATGCGCTCGATCGTGTCTTCCATGCCATAGAAGCCGGCGAACGCGGGATACAGCCGAACCGTCCGGTTCAAAAAAATACGGCCAAGGCGTGGGTCCTTGGCCGTGTCGATCATCTGAGGCTCACCGATCGCAGCTAGTAGTCGTTCAGCGGCGTTCGCGTATCGCATCGGGTCGGTTCGACACGATTCTAGATATTCCTGCATCGACATGTCGGTCTGGCTGCGTGCCTCGAACGACCTTGCGAACGCGTTGAACAACGAATCGTTGTACATGATCCCTCTCCACGTAGGTTCCGCCGCACTGCTGCAACGGGCCGAGATCTAAGTACGTTCCTGCTGATCCCGAACCGACTCAGAGTGAAGCGCGCTAGCCCCCATTGGGCACCGTCTTCGTCCTTTTCCGCAACGCAAAGTGCATGCAGCATATGCCCTATCAACATGCACTTCGCTCAATAGTTCGGCAAAAGCCGGCCGACTCTCCCCATTTGTACCTCATTGTCTCTGCTTCGCAACATCCGCAATACCCCGGCACCGTAGTCTTCCTGCGCCGCACAAGGTGTTGTGAAGCCACGTGAACTGGTGGCGTGACAGCTCCGCAATCAGTCTCCCTTCCGGAAGTGAACCGCGAGTGAACGCCAATCGTCGCGCATCTGCGCCAGGCAGCGAATGTGTCATTCGTGGCGCGACGTGATGCGCGCCAGCCACGGCTGGTCAAACAGACACAGCCAAGCTGCAAGCGCATCGGCCGGCGCTCATACGATGTCATCATGACCCGGCGAGCGATGAACGCGCGCATCTCACAGCGCCATCCGCACACATGTTCACCGCTAGAACCGAATGTCGTGACGCAACGCACCGCCGAAGCCGGACGGATCACTCGATGCTGATCATTGCCATGATCAGGGTGCGGCTCGCCACCGAATGTCTGCAAGCAGAAAGCATCATGGGTTATCCGCCAATCACGAGGCGCAGCCGAGGCGACAATCGCAACACGCTCGCCTTGATCTGTGACGTGAGGCACCATTACCCAGAACACATGTGGCCCCTTTCCAGCATTGCAAGGCGGAGAAGGTTTGATCGACGGCATTTGCTCGCCCACGATGGGAGACCTCCGGCGCGGGAGTCGCAGAGACCGACGCGAGCCGAACACCGGCCGCGCTTGGCGGGCCTTTCCCCCGCCTTGGTCGAACGGCCGGCCGCAGGCTTCAGACTGCCTGCTTCAGAGTGCCTGCAAGTCTCCCGCCGAGCGCACGCCGCCGGCACGTCGCACCCGGTACGAAGCTCTTGGGATTCCAGAGGGATCAATCCATTATGAATGGCGTTCTCCTGTGGGCTGGCGCATAGTTGTTCATGTGAGGTCCACGACCTGGCAGGCCGCCAGGCGGGAACCCGAAAAAGCAAGCCGACGCACATAGATAGGCATCATGAATCCGGTCAAAGCTCTCGAAGAACACGGCCAGGCGGTCTGGCTCGATTTCCTCGCACGCGGCTTCGTCGCCAGGGGCGACCTCAAGCGGCTGATCGATGAGGATGGCGTCAAGGGCGTCACCTCGAATCCCGCGATTTTCGAGAAGGCGATCGGCAGCTCCGATGAATATGACGCGCCGATCGCCACGGCGCTGAAGAACGGCGATCGATCGCCGACGCAGCTGTTCGAGGCCGTCGCCGTCGAGGACATCCAGAATGCCGCCGACGTGTTGCGGCCCGTCTACGACCGCTTCGATGGCAATGACGGCTTCGTCAGCCTCGAGGTCTCGCCCTATCTGGCGATGGACAGCAAAGCGACCATCACCGAGGCAGAGCAGCTCTGGAAGGCGGTCGACCGCAGGAATCTGATGATCAAGGTGCCGGCGACCGACGCCTGCCTGCCGGCCATCCAGCACCTGATCGCCAAGGGCATCAGCGTCAACATCACCTTGCTGTTTTCGCAAGAAGTCTACCGGCAGGTCGCCGAAGCCTACATTGCCGGCCTCGAAGCCTACGTCGCCGCCGGCGGTGATCCGTCGCATGTCGCCAGCGTGGCGTCGTTCTTCGTCAGCCGCATCGACAGTGTGGTCGACAAGCAGCTCGACGCGAAGATCGCCCAGGCCAACGATCCCTCGGAGAAGGAGCGGCTGGCCGCGCTCAAGGGCAGGATCGCCATCGCCAACGCCAAGATGGCGTATCAGGACTACAAGCGGCTGTTCGCCGGCGCGCGCTGGGAGCGGCTGGCCGCGCACGGCGCCAAGCCGCAACGACTGCTCTGGGCCTCCACCGGCACCAAGAACAAGGATTACCGCGACGTCCTCTATGTCGAGGAGCTGATCGGACCGAACACCGTCAACACCGTGCCGCCGGCCACGCTGGATGCCTTCCGCGATCACGGAGAGGTGCGCGACAGTCTGGAGGAAGACGTCGACGCCGCCCGGGCCGCCCTGGAGGATCTGGCGAAGACCGGCATATCCCTCGACGACATCACCGCGGATCTCGTGGTCGACGGCGTCAAGCAGTTCGCGGACGCCGCCGACAAGCTCTACGGCGCGGTTGCGCACAAGCGCGCCGTCGTGCTGGGAGCAGGACTTGGGCAGCAGACGATCGCCATTGCTGCTGATCTGGAGAAGAAGGTCGCCTCCGCTACCGAGGACTGGCGCAAGGACGCCAGGATCCGCCGGCTCTGGCACAAGGATGCGACGGTCTGGACCGGCCATGACGAGCACAAATGGCTGGGCTGGCTGACTAGCGCTGACAAGGCCGATATCGCCGATTATGAGGACTATGCGCAGCGGGTGAAGGGACAGAAGTTTTCCGACGCCGTGGTCCTCGGCATGGGCGGCTCCAGCCTCGGGCCGGAGGTGCTGGCCGAGACCTTTCCGCGCAAGGCCGGCTTCCCCAGGCTGCACGTGCTCGACTCCACCGATCCCGCGCAGGTGCGCGCGATGGAGAAGGCGATCGACATCACCAGGACGGTGTTCATCGTCTCCTCGAAGTCGGGCGGCACCACCGAGCCGAACGCGATGAAGGACTATTTCTTCGCGCGTGTGTCCGAGGCGATCGGGCCGAACAAGGCCGGCCACCGCTTCATTGCCGTGACCGATCCCGGCTCGTCGCTGGAGAAGGCGGCCAAGGCGCAAGGCTTCGCCCGCATCTTCCATGGCGAGCCGAGCATCGGCGGCCGCTATTCAGTGCTGTCGCCGTTCGGCCTGGTGCCGGCCGCGACCGCGGGCATCGACGTGCGCAAGCTGATCACGCAGGCGCTGTCGATGGTGCGCTCCTGCGGACCGGACGTGCCGCCGCTGCAGAACCCGGGCGTGCAGCTCGGTCTGGCGATGGGGCTTGCCGGCCTCGAAGGCCGCGACAAGGTGACGATCTTCGCCTCGCCCAAGATCGCCGATTTCGGCGCCTGGGCCGAGCAGTTGATCGCGGAGTCCACGGGCAAGGAGGGCAAGGGCCTGGTCCCGATCGAGGGCGAACCGGTGGCGTCGCCTGAGCTTTATGGCAGCGACCGCTTCTTCATCGATATCAAGGTCGACGGCGACGACGTGACCGGCCATGATGCGAAGCTCGCCGCGCTCGAGGAGGCCGGCCATCCGGTCGTGCGCATCGTCATGACGTCGATCGACCAGCTCGGGCAGGAATTCTTCCGCTTCGAGATGGCGACCGCCGTCGCCGGCGCCGTGCTCGGCATCAACCCGTTCGACCAGCCCGACGTCGAAGCCGCCAAGATCAAGACCCGCGAGCTGACGGCGGCGTTCGAGCAGAGCGGCGCGCTGCCGGAGGAGCAGCCGGTTGCATCGATCAAGGGCTGCGAGCTCTACACCGATGCTCAGAACGCCGAGAGCCTGCGCGAGCATGGCGCCGACGGCACGCTCACGTCCTGGCTGAAGGCGCATCTTGGCCGCGCCGGCGCCGGCGACTACATCGCCCTGCTCGGCTATGTCGACCGCAACGCCGGCAATATCGACACGCTACAGCGGATCCGGCTGAGGCTGCGCGATGCCAAGCACCTCGCCACCTGCGCCGAGTTCGGTCCGCGCTTCCTGCACTCGACCGGCCAGGCCTACAAGGGCGGTCCGGACAGCGGCGTGTTTCTCCAGATCACGGCTGACGACGCCGAGGATCTGCCCATCCCCGGGCAGAAGGCGAGCTTCGGCGTGATCAAGGCGGCGCAGGCGCGCGGCGATTTCGACGTGCTCACCGAGCGCGGGCGCCGGGCTCTTCGGGTCCATCTCAAGGGCAATCTGAAATCGGGCCTGAAGATGCTCGACAGCGCGATCAGTGAAGCGCTGAGCTAGGAAGGGCGTCGTCGATGCAATTGGGAATGATCGGTCTCGGGCGGATGGGCGGCAACATCGTGCGCCGCCTGATGCGCGCGGGACACGCCTGCGTGGTCTATGATCGCGACGCAAAGGCGGTCGCTGCGCTGGTCTCCGAAGGTGCGGTGGGCGCCGCGAGCCTTGAGGAATTCGTCGGCAAGCTCGCTCCCCCGCGGCACGCCTGGATCATGCTGCCGGCCGGCAAGATCACGGAAGCCACCGTCGAGCAGCTCACCAAGCTGATGAGCCAAGACGACGTCGTCATCGACGGCGGCAACAGTTTCTGGCAGGACGACGTCCGCCGCGGCAAGGCGCTGAGGGAGCGCGGTCTGCACTATGTCGACGTCGGCACCTCCGGCGGAGTCTGGGGCCTTGACCGGGGCTACTGCATGATGATCGGCGGCGACAAGCCGGTCGTCGACCGGCTCGATCCGATCTTCGCGACGCTGGCGCCAGGCATCGGCGACATCCCGCGCACACCGGGCCGTGACGGCCGCGACCCGCGCGTCGAGCAGGGCTACATCCATGCCGGGCCGACTGGCGCCGGCCACTTCGTCAAGATGATCCACAACGGCATCGAATATGGCCTGATGCAGGCCTATGCCGAGGGCTTCGACATCCTCAGGAACGCGAACAGCGAGGCGCTGCCCGAGGCACATCGCTTCGACTTCGATCTCGCTGACGTCGCCGAGGTGTGGCGCCGCGGCAGCGTCATTCCGTCCTGGCTGCTCGACCTCACCGCCAGCGCGCTGGCGCGGCAGCCCGGCCTGGAGAAATATTCCGGCTATGTCGAGGATTCCGGCGAAGGCCGCTGGACCGTGAACGCGGCGATCGACGAGGCCGTGCCGGCCGAGGTGCTGACGGCCGCTTTGTTCGCGCGTTTCCGCTCGCGCCAGGAGCACACCTTCGCTGAGAAGATTCTCTCGGCGATGCGCGAAGGCTTCGGCGGGCACAAGGAGCCCGAACAGCACCCAGATCCGGCGCGCCAGAGCGCGCCTGGGATCGTCAAGCCCAGGGACGACCGCGCGTGACCCCGCTGTATCCGCACCAGCCGCGACATCAGAAGCCTGACGCCTGCGCCTTCGTGATCTTCGGTGTGACCGGCGATCTGACCCATCGGCTCGTTCTGCCATCGCTTTACAATCTCGCGGCCAATCATCTGCTGCCTGACAGGTTCTGCATCGTCGGCATTGCCCGCAAGGGCGTGTCGAGCGAGCAACTGCGCGACAATCTCATGGAGGGCCTGCGCAAATACGCCACACGCCCAATCGAGGATGAGATCGCGCAGCGCCTGTTGCAATGTGTGACTGCGATCGAGGCCGATCCGAAGGAGCCGGAAAGCTTCGATCAGTTGAAGGCGAGGCTGGAAAAGCTCGAAGCCGCGCGGGAGACCCACGGCAATCGGCTGTTCTATATGGCGACGCCGCCGAGCGCCTTTGCGCCGATCGCGCAACAGCTCGGGCGCGTCGGGCTGCTTCGCGAGGACGGCAAGGCCTGGCGCCGCCTTGTGGTGGAAAAGCCGTTCGGCACCGATCTCGCCTCGGCCAAAAAACTGAACGACACGCTGCTGCAACTCGTGACCGAGCACCAGATCTACCGGATCGATCATTACCTCGGCAAGGAGACGGTGCAGAACATCCTGGTGCTGCGCTTCGCCAACGGCATGTTCGAGCCGATCTGGAACAGGCATCACATCGACCACGTTCAGATCACCGTCGAGGAGAAGCTCGGCGTCGGCACGCGCGGCAGCTTCTACGACGCGACCGGCGCGCTGCGCGACATGGTCCCCAACCATCTCTTCCAGTTGCTCTCGCTGGTGGCGATGGAGCCGCCGGCGCGGTTCGATGCGCATACCGTCCGCTCCGAGAAGGCGGAGGTGCTGTCGGCGATCCAGCCATTGAGCGAACGGGAGGCGCTGCTCAACTCGGTGCGCGGCCAGTACACGGCCGGCATGATTGGCGACGCCGAGCTGCCGGATTATGTGAGGAGCAAGGACGTTCGCCCCGACAGCACCACCGAGACCTACGCGGCCTTCAAGCTCACCATCGATAATTGGCGCTGGGCCGGCGTACCGTTTTATCTGCGCACCGGCAAGGCGCTCGGCGCCAAGCGCACCGAGGTCGCGATCAAGTTCCGCCAGGCGCCGTTCGCGATGTTCAGCTGCACCCCGATCGAGACCCTGGCCGAGAACTATCTCGTCATCGGCATCGAGCCGACCCAGAGCATCACCTTGCAGTTCAACACCAAGATCCCGGGGCCGACCATCCGCACCGACGGCGTGCAGATGAAGTTCAACTACAAGGACTATTTCCAGGCCGAGCCCGCCACCGGCTACGAGACGCTGATCTATGACTGCATGATCGGCGACAACATCCTGTTTCAGCGCGCCGACAGCGTCGAGGCCGGCTGGAAGGCCGTCGAGCCATTCATCGAGGCCTGGAAGAAGGCCGGCCGCGATGGCCTGCATTCCTACGCGGCCGGCAGCGAGGGACCTGAGGCGGCGGCCGATCTGCTGGCCCGCGACGGCCGCAGCTGGCGCAAGCTGGTTTAGCCGTGGTCGGACCGCAGGACCGCAACCTCGTGCGCGTCGCCGACCGGGCGACGATGGCGAGGGTCGCGGCCGAACATCTCCTGGCCCGGATCGATGCCAATCCGGCGACGATAGCCGTTTGCCTCACCGGGGGATCGAGCCCGAAGCAGCTCTATCAGCTGCTGGCGACGGACGCGTATCGCGAGCGGATTCCCTGGACGCGCGTGCACTGGTTCATCGGTGACGAACGATATGTTCCGCCCGGCGATCCCCTGCACAACATGACCATGGCGTGCCACGCGTTCCTCGATGCCTGCGCGCCGGCCGCCAACATCCACCCGATCGCGACCGATAGATCGGACCCGGAGGCCAGTGCCTGCGACTATCAGCGCGCGCTGGAAGCGTTCTACGGCGCCGCGCGGCTCGACTCTGCGCGGCCGCTGTTCGACCTCGTGCTGCTCGGAATCGGTTCCGACGGCCATGTCGCGTCGCTATTCCCCGGCTTTCCCGCTGTTGATATCGCCGATCGCTGGGTTGTCGGCGTCGACAAGGCTCACGTCGCACCCTTCGTGCCGCGGATCAGCCTGACCTTGCCTGCGCTCGCCTCCTGCCGAACCATGCTGTTCGAGGTCGCCGGCGCCGACAAGCGCGCGATCATGACGCGCGTGCTGGCCGGCGAAGACCTGCCCGCCAATCGCGCCCGCTCGATTCGGGAGACGATCCTGCTGATCGACAGCGAGGCCTGGCCGGAGAGGCAAAGTGGCGACATCTGACCTGCCCCATGCGCTCATTATCATGGGCGTCTCCGGCTCCGGCAAGAGCACGATCGGGCAAGCATTGGGCCAACGCCTCGGCTGGCGCTTCGAGGATGGCGACAGCTTTCACCCGCCCGCGAACGTCGCCAAGATGAGCGCGGGCCACCCGCTCACCGACGAGGATCGCTGGCCCTGGCTGCATGCCATTGCCACGGAGATCGCGCAATGCCGCAGCGCGGGCCAGCACATCATCATCGCCTGCTCGGCGCTCAAGAAGGCCTATCGCGATATCCTGGTCGGCGGCCGCGACGATGTCCGCATGGTCTATCTCCAAGGCACTCAGGAGCTGATCGGCGAGCGGATGAAGCATCGCGCTGGGCACTTCATGCCGCCGGGCCTGCTCACCAGCCAGTTCGCCACCCTGGAACCGCCTGGCACCCCCGAGCATCCCATCACGGTCTCGGTCGACGCGCCGGTCGCGGCGATCGTGGACGACATCCTGCAACAGCTTCACAGCGGTCAGGGACGAGCCTGACCGCAAACAGGAAGGGCTCATGACCCGCATCGCTCTCGTCGTATCCGACGTCGACGGCACGCTGCTGACCAAGGACAAGGTTCTGACCGAACGGGCCGCGAAGGCGGCGCGGCGGCTGCACGAATCCGGCGTTGGCTTCACGCTCACCTCGAGCCGCCCCGCGATCGGAATGCGCTTTCTGATCGAGCCGCTGCAGATCAGCCTTCCGGTGGGGCCGTTCAACGGCAGCTCAATCGTCGACGCCGCCATGCGCCCGCTCGAGCAGAGCCTGATCCCGCCCGCGGCCGCCGCACGCTGCGTCGACCTGCTGCATCAAGCCGGCGTCGACATCTGGGTCTTCACCAACGACGCCTGGGTGACGCGCAATCCGGACGGTGAGTACGTCCCGAACGAGCGGCGCGCGATACGCGCGGAGCCGACGATCGTCGGCGATTTCTCGCCCTATCTGGCGAACGCCTGCAAGATCGTCGGCGCGAGCAGCGATTTCGCGCTGCTGGCGGGCTGCGAGAGCCAGATGCAGCAGGCATTGGGCGCGGAAGCGACAGCGGTGCGCTCGCAGAGCTACTATCTCGACATCACTCCGCCCGGACATGACAAGGGCACCTTCGTCAGCGCGATGGCTCAGCGGCTCGGTATCCCGCTCGACCAAGTCGCGACCATCGGCGACATGCACAATGATGTCGCGATGTTCGAGGTGAGCGGATTGTCGATCGCCATGGGCAATGCCAGTGACGAGGTGAAGAGCAAAGCCAAGCGCATCACCACGTCCAATCAGGACGAAGGCTTTGCCAATGCCATGGAGATGATCCTGGCGGAAAACGCGCAAGGCTGATCCGCAAGCTGACGTGCGGGAGCTCAGGCCTCCGACCGCTGCCTTGCGGGTTTGTCGCTGGCCTTCCTGGCGCTGCTCAGATTCTGCGCCGTGTTGATCAGCGCGATATGCGTCAGCGCCTGGGGAAAATTACCGGTCTGCCGTCGGGCCTCGCTGTCGTACTCCTCGGCCAGCAGTCCGACATCGTTGGCGATGTTCACCACGCGGCGGAACAGCGTCTCGGCCTTTTCCGTATCGCCCGCCAGGACATGGGCGTCGGCCAGCCACAGCGTGCAGGCAAGGAACGCGCCTTCGATCGGCTGCTGCTCGTCCGGAGGGACATCGCGCGGATCGTGCCGGAGCACGAAGCCGTCCCGTAGTAAATGCTGTTCGATCGCGTCCACCGTGCCGCGAATGCGCGAATCGGAGCTGGGGAGGAAGCCGACCGCCGGCAACAGCAGCAGGCTGGCATCGAGCAACCGCGAGCCATAGGACTCGACGAAGCTGCCGAGGCTTTCGTCATAACCCTTGGCGCAGACGTCGCGATGAATGGTCTCGCGCAGCCGCCGCCAGCGCTCCAGCGGCGCCTTGAACCCGAATTTCTCCGCGCTCTTGATCGCGCGATCGAACGCCACCCAGGTCATCACCTTGGAAAACACGTAGTGACGGCCGTCGCCTCGGCGTTCCCATATGCCGTGGTCGGGCTGGTCCCAGACGTCGGTGAGATGATCGAGCACCGCGCATTCCAGGTCCCATGTGCCGTCTTCCAGCTTGAGCCTGGTCATGCGGGCCTGGTGGAAGGCGTCCATCAGCTCGCCGTAGACGTCGAGCTGGAGCTGGGCGTGCGCGGCGTTGCCGATCCGCACCGGCCGGGCGCCTTCGTAGCCGGGCAGCCACTCGGCCTCCCACTCCATCAGCCGCCGCTGGCCCATGATGCCGTACATGATCTGCATATAGGCCGGTGCGCCGGCGGCGGCGCGCAGCAGCCAGTTGTGCCAGGCCAGCGCTTCCTCGGTGTAGCCCGAGTTCATCAGCGCGAGCAGCGTGAACGTCGCGTCACGCAGCCAGCAGAAACGATAGTCCCAGTTGCGCCGGCCGCCGAGCTTCTCCGGCAGCGACGTGGTCGGCGCCGCGACGATGCCGCCGGTCGGCGCATAGGTGAGCGCCTTCAGGGTGATCAGCGAGCGCATCACGAGTTCGCGGTGCTCGCCCTGATAGGTGCAGCGGCGCGACCAGTCGGCCCAGAAGGTCTCGGTGTCATCAAGCGCCTGAAGCGGATCGATCGCCTTGGGCACCGGTAGATGCGAGGGACCGTAGGTCAGCACGAACGGCACGGTGTCGCCGGCCGCGACCTCGAACTCCGCAACCGTGGTCATGTCCTCGCCGCGGGTGGCGATCGGCGTATGCAGCACCGCCATGTCCTGGCCGCAGATGGCAAGCAGCGCGGAGCGATCCTCGGAGCGCTTGACCCAGGGAATCTCGATGCCGAAGCCGAAACGGATGATCAGCTCCATCCGCATGGCGACCCGGCCGGCGACGCCGCGGACCAGCCGGACGACGTCGGAGGCGCTGCCCCGCGGCGGCATGAAATCGACCAGCTCGACGGTGCCGGTCGCGGTTTCGTACCGCGTCTCGAGGATGAGGCTGTCGCCACGATAGCGGCGGGACGTCGAGCGGATATCGCCGCGTGGCGCGATCAGCCAGCGGCCATGGCTGCGATCGCCCAGCAGGGAAGCGAAACAGGCGTCGGAATCGAACGCCGGCCAGCACAGCCAGTCGATCGAACCGTTTCGGCTTACGAGGGCAGCCGTCTCACAATCACCGATCAGCGCGTAGTCTTCGATCCTGCAGGACATTCGGCATCCGCGTGCAATTGCCCCCTCGATCCCCGCATTCTAAACGCCGGCCGGGCTGATCCGTTCGGCGGTCGCCGCCTTCAACGCCGCGACGCTGGTCGCACCCGTGATGTCCTCGAGCTTGACCGGCATCTTGCGGCGCCAGTTCGGATGCTCGTCGATCGTGCCGGGAATATTGGGCTGATCGACCACCTGCAGCAGATCCTCCAGGGAAATCACCAGCAGCCGCGACCGTGTCCGCGACAGGAAGGCGATCGCCGAGTGGACGTCGTTGGCCTGAATGCCGTTGTGGCGGAGCACCTCGTCCCACAGCCCCAAGGCGTCCCAGCGATCCTGGTCGCTTTCGCCGGGATCGATGCCCAGCCCGCGTTTGGTCTTGAGATCGCCGAACGAGCGCCAGCCGGCATAGGTCGAGAGGTCGTGGGTGTTCAGCGTCACCAGCGCATTCGGCGGATAGAAGTCAACGTCGCGAAAGCGGCCGTTGTCGTCGCGTTCGAAGATCATCACCTTGTAGGACCACAGTCCCCAATCGGCCATCTGCTCGCGAAAGCCTTCAGGCACGGTGCCGAGATCCTCGCCGATGACGATGCAGTCGTTGGCCACGCTCTCGATGACGGTCGCGGCGAGCAGCGCATCGAACGGCATCTGCACATACGCGCCCTGCTTGGCCGGAAATCCGTGCGGCACCAGATAGAGCCGCTTCAAACCGAGCACGTGATCGAGCCGGATCGCGCCGGCATGGCGCATCGACGCCCTGATCATCTCCCGGAACGGCTCGAAATTCCTCAGCGCCAGCCCCGGCGCGTTGAAGCCGGCCAATCCCCAGTTCTGCCCGACCGTGTTCAACGGATCGGGCGGCGCTCCGACCGACAGCGTGCGCGAGATGGCGCCCTGCTCGTTCCAGGCATCGAAGCCGTCGGATTGAACGCCGACTGCGACGTCGAGATACAAGCCGACCTTCATTCCCAGCCGATGCGCGAGATCCCGGCAATGGCGCAATTGTCGCTCGGCGAGCCACTGCACATAGGCGATGAATTCGGCCTCCCTCCGGTCGGGGCCGCTGAGCAGCGCCGCGCAGCGCGCGGCATCGGGCCGCCGCCACTCCTCAGGCCAGTCCCACCAGGGCTTCTGGAAGCGATGCCGCAACACCTCGAAGCAGGAGAAGCGCGCCAGCAGCTCGCCGCGCTCGGCCCGATAGGCCTTGAACTCCGCAGCGGCCGCGGCGTCGGGCGCGGCCATGAAGGCGTCGAAGGCGGCGCGCAGGGCCGGCCATTTCAACGCCGCCACACCCTTGTAGTCCACCAGCTCGGCTTGTCGCAGCGGCTCCAGCACCTTGCTGCCGGGCCCCTTCGCAAAGCCCGGCGCCTGCTCCACATCGACATAGAGCGCATTCAGGAACAGCCGGCTGTTCGGTGCATAGGGACTGAAGTCACCCGGCCGGTCGTCGAACAACGCGTGCAGCGGATTGAGCCCGACACCATCGGCGCCGAGCTTGGCGCAAAGCGTGATGAGATTGGCAAGGTCGGTGAAGTCGCCCATGCCCCAGTTGCGGGCCGAGCGGATGCCATAGAGTTGGACCGCCAGCAGCCAGACGCGGTCGAAATCGCCGGCGAAGGCCTTCGCCGGCGCGACCAGCAGCGGCAGCTCCTCGCGGTAGGATGACGCATCCACCAGCTCGAGGCGGTAGCTGCCGACCGGCAGATCACCCGGCCACTCGACCAGGGCCTCGCCGGCGTCTCCCTTTGCGATCTCGGTGTCGCCACGCCTGATGGTCCACCTGACCGGCAGCTTCGCCGCCTCGTTCAGGCGGCTGCGCGCCGGCTGGCCGGACCGAATCACGATCGCACCGCTCAGCAGCCGGTGCGGCGTGGGCCTGGGAAAGGCCTCCACGATGATCTTGAGTGCCGCTTCGTCGGTGACGCGACGCTGCCCCTGACCATCGTAGAATTCTGTCAGGATTCCGAGACTATGGGCTTCGCTGTAGAGATCCATTCGGCACGCGATCTGGACGTAACGGCAAGTCGTACGTCGTAAAATTGTTGTGGGACAGCAAGAGGATAAGCCTCTAACGCCGCGCCAAGGCCGTCGTTCCCCGGGGAACAAAACGAGCCTTGCCGCTTTGTAAGGGGGTCGTCTCGGTTTCTAGCGAACCGGGACGCCGTTTTCTTGTCAATGGCATCACCGTGAACAAATTTGCGCACACGTTCGAGAGCGTCGCCCTCAAAGACGCTTTCTCCCCTATTCTGCCCTCTTTTGAGGAGAGCCGCATCTGTCGAGGCCGAGACATCTTTCGAGACGCCTCCGATCGCAGCCGCATCATCATCCTCTCTCCTAGGTGAGGGCCTCATGAACCTGATGTCATCCCTGGATACGCCGAGCCTGCAGACCGAGACCGACGGCGACGGTCTCTGGTACAAGGACGCGATCATCTACCAGCTGCACGTGAAGGCGTTCGCCGACAGCAACAATGACGGCGTCGGCGACTTCGCCGGCCTCACGGACAAGCTGGATTATCTGCAGGACCTCGGCGTCACCACACTGTGGCTGCTGCCGTTCTACCCCTCGCCCGGCCGCGACGACGGCTACGACATCGCCGACTACGGCAGCATCAATCCCGATTTCGGGACCATGAAGGAGTTCAAGCGCTTCATCCAGGAGGCCAAGCGGTGCGGCCTGCGGGTGATCACCGAGCTCGTGGTCAACCACACCTCCGACCAGCATCACTGGTTCAAGCGCGCCCGGCGCAGCCCGCCCGGCTCCAGCGCCCGCGACTGGTACGTCTGGAGCGACACCGACCAGAAATATCTCGGCACGCGAATCATCTTCACCGATACCGAGAAGTCCAACTGGACCTGGGATCCCGAGGCCGGCCAGTTCTACTGGCACCGCTTCTTCTCGCACCAGCCGGATCTCAACTTCGACAATCCGCGCGTGGTCAACGCGATCGTCCAGGTGATGAAGCGCTGGCTCGATGCCGGCGTCGACGGCTTCCGGCTCGACGCCATTCCCTATCTCTGCGAGCGCGACGGCACCAACAACGAGAACTTGCCGGAGACGCATGCGATCATCAAGCGCCTGCGTGTCGAGCTCGACAATTACGCCAAGGATAAGCTGCTGCTGGCCGAGGCCAACCAGTGGCCTGAGGATGTGCAGGAGTATTTCGGCCAGGGCGACGAGTGCCACATGGCCTATCACTTCCCGCTGATGCCGCGCTTCTACATGGCGATCGCCCAGGAAGACCGCTTCCCGATCACCGACATCCTGCGCCAGACGCCCGATATCCCCTCGACCTGCCAATGGGCGCTGTTCCTGCGCAACCATGACGAGCTGACGCTCGAAATGGTGACCGATGTCGAGCGCGACTATCTGTGGTCGACCTATGCCAACGATCCGCGCGCGCGCATCAATGTCGGCATTCGCCGCCGCCTCGCGCCGCTGATGGACAATGACCGGCGCAAGATCGAGCTGATGAACTCGCTGCTGATGTCGTTCCCGGGCACGCCGATCATCTATTACGGCGACGAGATCGGCATGGGCGACAACATCTATCTCGGCGATCGCAACGGCGTGCGTACGCCGATGCAATGGACGCCCGACCGCAATGGCGGCTTCTCGCGTGCCGACCCCGCACGGCTCTACGCACCGATGATCATGGACCCGGTCTACGGCTACGAGGCGGTCAACGTCGAAGCGCAGTCGCGCAGCCTGTCGTCGCTGCTGAATGCCACCAAGAAGCTGATCTCGGTGCGCAAGTCGACGCTGGCCTTCGGCAGGGGCACCATGAGCTTCATCCGCCCGGCCAACCGGTCGGTGCTGGCCTATGTGCGGCAATACAAGGACGAGGTGATCCTCTGCGTCGCCAACCTGTCGCGCTCGGCACAGGCGACCGAGCTCGATCTTTCGCCGTTCAAGGATCGCGTGCCGATCGAGATGCTCGGCCGGTCGCGCTTTCCCGCGATCGGCGAGCTGCCCTACATGATCACGCTCGCGCCCTACGGCTTCTACTGGTTCCAGCTCAAGGAGCGCGACAAGTCCGAGCCGGTCGTTCAGCGCGCCGTGCCGGAATTCGAGACGCTGGTCGTCCCGCTCGGCTCGACCTGGGTGTCGCTGGCGCGCACCCGCAGCCTGTTCGAGCGCGACGTGCTTCCCGGCCACCTCGCGCGCACGCGCTGGTATCCCGAACGCTCGCCTGAGGCGATCCATCCGACGTTGACCTCCGCGATCCCGTTCTGTGACATCGGCGACAACAGGCCGTGGCTGATCTTCTTCAAGTCGGCCGAGCGCAAGGACGAGCAGCGCTACCTGCTGCCGATGCAGATCGAGTGGGTCCGCTTCGACCGCGAGCGCTATAATCCGCAGGCATTCGCCGCCGTGCGCCAGGGCGCCCGCGAGGGCACCCTGCTGGATGCCGCCACCAATCCCATCTTTCTGGCGCTGCTGCTGCGCAACCTTGCACAGTCACTTGTGGTCGAAGAGAACGGGATACGACTGGAATTCCGTCCGACGTCGCGATTTCCCGACAAGCCGATCCGCGAGTCGGAACAGGTGCGCATCATCGAGACCGACCGTTGCAGCAGCAAGGCTGTCGTCAACAACGAGTTCTTCATCAAGCTCCATCGCGAGCTCGAGGCCGGATCGCATCCGGAGATCGACGTCGGTCGCTTCCTGACCGAGACCATCGGCTTCGCCAACGTGCCGCCGCTGCTCGGCAGCGTCGAAGTGATCCAGGACGGTGAGCGGCAGACGATCGGCTGCGTCCATGGCTTTGTCGAGAACCAGGGTGACGGCTGGACCGTGACCGCCGCCTATCTCGACCGCTACATCGACGATCAGCGCGTGTTCGCCGCGAGCGGCGACGCGCGCCAGAGCGAGGAGCTGCCGCCCTATCTGCGCTACATGACGCAAGCCGGACGGCGGGCCGGAGAGCTGCATGCGGCCCTGGCCTCACGCAACGACATCGCCGATTTTGCGCCGGAGCCGACCACCGCAGATCATCTCGGTCACTGGATCGACCGGCTGCGCGCCCAGGCAAGCCGAGTCCTGACGGGCCTGAGCGAGCGCCGCGATCGCCTCAAGGACCCGGAACGAGGGCTGGCCGATCAGGTGCTCGCGAGGCGTGGTGAGATATCGGAGCGCCTGAGCAGCCTGATCCCGCACCAGATCGGCGGCTGCGACATCCGGCTGCATGGCGATTTCCATCTCGGCCAGATCCTCATCGTCAAGGACGATATCTTCATCATCGATTTCGACGGGGACGAGGAGCAGCCGCTCGCCGAGCGTCGGCGCAAGGCGCCGCCGGCGCGCGACATCGCAGGCTTCCTGCGCTCGATCGATTGCTCGGTCCGCGTCGCCCAGGAGCGCGCTCTGAGGGCGGGCCCGGACGATCACGGCCGTATCGCCGCGGCGCTGTCGGAATGGCGCGACCAGGCCGCGACGGCCTTTTTGGCCGGCTATCGCGAGATCAAGGCCAATCAGCGCCTCTGGCCGGACGATCCGCATACGGCGGAGGCGCTCCTTAACTTTTTCATGCTGGAAAAAGCCCTCGGAGCGCTCGAATATGATCTGGCTCACCGGCCGGACTGGTTGCGCATCGCTTTGAGCAACCTGCTTCGCGTCCTGTCCGAGCCAGCATCAGTCAGCGAGTCCTCATGACCCATCTTTCTCCCGAGGCGTTTGCGATCATCGAGGGCCGGCACGCCGACCCGTTTCGCTATCTCGGTCAGCACAATGTCGACGGGCGCGCTGTCGTGCGCGCCTTCCTGCCCGAGGCGTCCCGCGTCGAAGTGGTCGGCGAGCACGGCGACGTCGCCCCGCTGACGCGCATCCATGATGCCGGCCTGTTCACCGGGACCATGCCATCGCTGCAGCGCTATCGCTTTCGGGCGACATTCGGCGACCACGTCACCGACCTCGAGGACCCCTATCGCTTCCTGCCGATCCTGAGCGACTTCGACCTGCACCTGCTCGGCGAAGGCAACCACGAGCGGCTCTACGACAAGCTCGGCGCGCATCCCATGGTGATCGACGGCGTCGATGGCGTCGGCTTCGTCGTGCTCGCGCCGAACGCGCGCCGCGTCAGCGTGGTCGGCGACTTCAACTTCTGGAATGCGCGGCGCCACCCGATGCGCGTGCGCGGCAACGGCTATTGGGAGCTGTTCATTCCCCGCGCCAGGGCCGGCGACCACTACAAATTCGACATCATCGGTCCGCAGGGCGAGCACCTGCCGCTGAAATCCGACCCGATGGCCTTCGCGGCCGAGATGCGTCCCAAGACCGCGTCGATCGTGGTCGACGAGACCAGCCTGCCGCGCCCTCGGCCGGCGCCGCATGACATCAACAAGCTGAACAGGCCCGTCTCGATCTATGAGGTGCACCTCGGATCCTGGCGGCGCAAGGACAACAATCAATGGCTGACCTATCGCGAGCTCGCCGAGCAGCTGCCGGCCTATGCACGCGACATGGGCTTCACCCACATCGAATTCCTCCCCGTGAGCGAGCATCCGTTCGACGGCTCCTGGGGCTATCAGCCGACCGGCCTGTTCGCGCCGACCAGCCGCTTCGGCAGTCCTGAGGACTTCTGTGCGCTCGTCGATGCGTGCCACCGCGAGGGCCTCGCGGTGTGGCTCGACTGGGTGCCCGGCCATTTCCCGGATGATCCGCACGGCCTCGGTCATTTCGACGGCACCGCGCTCTACGAGCACGCCAACCCGATGCAGGGCCGGCATCTCGACTGGGGCACGCTGATCTACAATTTCGGCCGCACCGAAGTCGCCAATTTCCTGCGCTCGAACGCGCTGTTCTGGCTGGAGCGCTACGGCGTCGACGGCCTGCGCGTCGATGCCGTCGCCTCGATGCTCTATCTCGACTACAGCCGTCCCTCCGGCGGCTGGATTCCGAACAAATATGGCGGGCGCGAGAACCTCGAGGCCATCGAGTTTCTGCGCCGGACCAATATCGAGGTGTTCGGCCATTTCCCGCAGGCGACTACGGCTGCCGAGGAATCCACGGCGTGGCCGCAGGTGTCCCGCCCGGTCGACATGGGCGGGCTCGGTTTCGGCTACAAGTGGAACATGGGCTGGATGCACGACACCTTGCGCTACATCAGCAAGGACCCGATCCACCGCAAATATCACCACGGCGAGATCCTGTTCGGCCTGCACTACGCCTTTTCGGAAAACTTCATCCTGCCGCTGTCGCATGACGAGGTGGTGCACGGCAAGCGCTCCATCCTTGGCCGGATGCCCGGCGACGACTGGCAGCGTTTTGCCAACCTGCGTGCGTATTACAGCTTCATGTTCGGGCATCCCGGCAAGAAGCTGCTGTTCATGGGCTGCGAGATCGCCCAGGAGCGCGAGTGGAATCACGATACCTCGCTCGACTGGCACCTGCTCGGCGACGCCAAATATGCCGGCATCCAGGCCCTGATCCGCGACCTCAACCACCTCTACCGCAACGTTCCGGCGCTGCACGAGCGGGACTGCGAACCGGACGGCTTCGAGTGGCTGATCACCGACGACTCCGACCGCAACGTCTTCGCCTGGGTGCGCAAGGGCTACGATGAGCACGCGCGCTGCGTCGTGGTCGTGAACTTTTCGCCCAACGTGTATTACAATTATCGGGTCCGCGTGCCGTTCGGCGGCAGATGGAGGGAAGCTTTCAATTCCGACTCCCTGCATTATGGCGGCAGCAATGTCGGCAATGTCGGCCAGGTCCATGCCTCTGAAGAACACCAGCTCAACCTCATCCTCCCGCCCATGGCAGCGGTATTTCTCCTCCCGGAAGCCTGACGCAATGCGCCTGGCCGCTGGAAGCCACGCCCGTCTCGGAGCAACCTGGGACGGACGGGGGACCAACTTTGCGTTGTTCTCCGCCAATGCCGAGAAGGTCGAGCTCTGCCTGTTCGACAGCCAGGGCCGGCGCGAGATCGAGCGGATCGAATTGCCGGAGCGGACGGAGGATGTCTGGCACGGCTATCTCAACGACGTCTCGCCAGGGCAGCTCTATGGCTACCGCGTCTACGGCCCGTACGAGCCGGAGCGCGGCCACCGCTTCAATGCCAACAAGCTGCTGCTCGACCCCTATGCCAAGCGGCTCGCCGGCCGGCTGGTCTGGAGCGATGCCCATTTCGCCTACCGCGCCGGCTCGCCGCGCGAGGACCTCTCGTTCGACCGGCGCGACAACGCCCGCGGCATGCCCAAGGCGGTCGTCATCGACGAGACCTTCAACTGGGGCCGGCGCGAGATGCGGCCGCAGATCCCGTGGGAGGACACGATCATCTACGAGGCTCACGTCAAGGGCCTGACCAACAAGCGCGACGACGTGCCGCCCAACCTGCGCGGCACCTATGGCGGTCTGTCGTCGCCGGCGATGATCAAGCATCTGAAGCGGCTCGGCGTCACCACAATCGAGCTCTTGCCGATCCACGCCTTCATCGACGACCGCATGCTGGTCGAGAAGAAGCTGGTCAACTACTGGGGCTACAACACCATCTCGTTCTTCGCGCCGGAGCTGCGCTACGCGCAGGACAATCCGCTCGATGCCTTCCGGACGACGGTGGCGCGGCTGCATGATGCCGGCATCGAGGTCATGCTCGACGTCGTCTACAATCACACCGCCGAGGGCAACCATCTCGGCCCGACGCTGTGCTACCGCGGCATCGACAACGCATCCTACTACTGGCTGCAGCCGGACAATCCGCGCTTCTACGACGACTTCACCGGCTGCGGCTCGTCGGTGAACCTGACCCATCCGCGCGTGCTGCAGATGGTGATGGACTCGCTGCGCTATTGGGTCGAAGTCTGCCACGTCGACGGCTTCCGCTTCGATCTCGCCACCACGCTCGCGCGCGAGAAGCACGGCTTCGACCGGCGCAGCGGCTTCCTGACCGCGATCCGCCAGGACCCGGTGCTGGCGAGCGTCAAACTGGTCGCAGAGCCATGGGACGTCGGTCTCGGCGGCTATCAGGTCGGCGCATTCCCCTCGCAATGGTCCGAATGGAACGACCGCTATCGTAGCGCCATGCGTCGCTACTGGAGCGGCGAAGGCAGCCTGATCGGCGAGGTGTCGAGCCGCATGACCGGCTCTTCCGACATCTTCAACCATGACGGCCGCACCCAGCGCGCCAGCGTCAATCACGTCACCGTCCATGACGGGTTCACGCTGGCCGATCTCTTCAGCTACAACAGCAAGCACAATGAGGCGAACGGCGAGGACAATCGCGACGGCTCCAACGACAACCTCAGCAACAATTTCGGTCATGAGGGGCCGACCAACGACGTGGCGATCACAGCGCTGCGGCGGCAGTCGCGCAAGAACCAGCTCGCCTGTCTGTTGCTCGCGCAGGGCCTGCCGCTGCTGCTCGCAGGCGACGAGGTCGGCAACTCTCAGCATGGCAACAACAACGCCTATTGCCAGGACAACGAGGTCGGCTGGGTGGACTGGAGCGGCATGGGCCGCGAGGGCGATGATCTCATCGACTTCATCGCGCACATGACCGAGCTGCGCCGCCGCTTCGGCCAGATTCGCGCGCGCCGCTGGCTCGACGGCCGCCGGTCGGACGGAAGCTTCGGCGTGCTGTGGCTGACGCCTTCGGCGGAGGAGATGACGCAAACCGACTGGACCTTTCCTGACGGACGATTTCTCGCCTATGTGCTCGCTCCGGTGGAACAGGAGCAGGCTCCGATCCTTATCGTTCTGAACGCGGCTCCCGAAGAGATCGGATTCAAATTGCCCAAGCTCGCCGAATACAAGACGTGGCAACAGGTCCTGAACACCACCGAAGCCCAGCAGACGCCGATCGACTTCGCGTCGGGCACGGACCTCAAGGCCCCGCCCCGCTCCGTGCTGGCGTATGCGGGCCAGTCATGAACGGCCGTCAATTCGGACCTCGGCTCACGCAGGACGGCACGACGTTCCGGCTGTGGGCGCCCGCCGCCAAGCGCGTCGATCTGATCCTCGACGTCAAGCATGAGATGCAGCGCGGGGATGGTGGTTGGTATTCGCTCGACGTCGCCGGGGTCGGCGCCGGCACGCGGTACAAGTTTCGTATTGATGATGAACTCGACGTTCCAGATCCCGGCTCGGATTTCCAGCCAGAGGATGTCTCCGGCCCGAGCGAAATCATCGACCACCGCGCCTACACCTGGCGCTCCGAAAAATGGCGCGGCCGTCCATGGCAGGACGCCGTGTTTCTCGAAAGCCATGTCGGCACCTTCACGACGGAAGGCACCTACGGCGCGATGATCGACAAGCTCGATCATCTCGTCGAAACCGGCATCACCGCGCTCGAGCTGATGCCGCTGGCGGACTTCGCCGGCTCCCGCAACTGGGGCTATGACGGCGTCCTGCTCTACGCGCCGGACAGCGTCTATGGGCGTCCCGATGATCTGCGCGCGCTGATCGACGAGGCGCATCTGCGCGGGCTGATGGTCTTCCTCGACGTCGTCTACAACCATTTCGGCCCCGAAGGAAACTACATCGGCCTGTATGCACCGACCTTCTTCACGGACGCTCACACGCCGTGGGGCAGCGCGATCGACTTCCGGCACCCCGAAGTGCGCGCCTTCGCGATCGAGAACGCGCTGCATTGGCTGACGGACTATCGCTTCGACGGGCTGCGTTTCGATGCCGTCAACCACATCCTCGCCAACGAGGGTGAGATCCCGATGCTGCATGATCTCAGCGCCGCCGTCGGCAGGCTCGTCGAGCAGACAGGGCGTCACATCCATCTCGTGCTCGAGAACGGTGATAACCGGGCCAGCATGCTCGACGCGGCAGAAGATCCGCCGCGGGGCAAGTTTCGCGCGCAATGGAACGATGATTATCACCACGTCTGGCATGTGATGCTGACCGGCGAGACCGGCGGCTACTACGGCGACTACCAACAATCGCCGCGGCGCGGGCTTGCTCGCGCGCTCGCCTCGGGCTTTGTCTATCAAGGCGAGCAGGCCGCCTTTTGGGGTGGCATGGCCCGGGGTGAACCAAGCGGTCATCTGGCCCCCGCGGCGTTCGTCAACTTCCTGCAGAACCACGACCAGATCGGCAACCGCGTGTTCGGCGACCGGCTGGAATCGCTGGCGCCGCCGGAAGGGATCGCAGCTGCGCTGGCCGTCACCTTGCTCGCACCGACCGTGCCGATGCTGTACATGGGCGAGGAATGGGGCTCGAAGCAGCCCTTCCCGTTCTTCTGCGATTTCCAGGGCGATCTCGCGCACGCCGTTCGCAAGGGGCGCCGCAAGGAATATGAGTGGGCATACGCCAAGTATGGCGACGAGGTCCCGGACCCTCTGGACATCGAGACGTTCAGATCCGCGATCATCGATTGGGACGCCCGCAACGCATCGCCGGGACGCGAGCGATTGACGCTGGTGCGCGGGCTCCTCGCCGTGCGCCACAGGGAGGTGGCACCGCGGCTGCCGGGCGCATCCTTCGGCAAGGCCGACGTGACGGAGGATGGCTGCCTGACTGCGCACTGGACGATGGGCGACGGCGCGACGCTGCGGTTGCTCGCCAACGTTTCGGACAACGAGGTGCCCGCGCCGCGCAGCGGCTCGGCGGGCACGCCGATCTGGGGCGGCACGCCCGGCGATCGCCTGCCACCCTGGTCGGTGTTCTGGAGCATCGGAGGATAATCATGCCTCCTGCCATTCCGCTCGCGACCTACCGCCTGCAGCTCACCGCCGACTTCAATTTCGAAGCAGCGGCGCGCGTCGTGCCGTATCTGAAGGCGCTCGGCATCAGCCATGTCTACGCCTCGCCGTTCATGACGGCGCGCAAGGGCTCGACGCATGGCTACGACATCACGGATCACACCAAGCTCAATCCTGAGCTCGGCGGTCAGGACGGCTTCGCCAAGCTGAGCGCCGCGCTGAAGGCGCACGATCTCGGGCTCATCCTCGATTTCGTTCCGAACCATGTCGGCGTCCATTTCGACGACAATCCATGGTGGCTCGATGTGCTCGAATGGGGCCAGGCGTCGCCGCATGCAGCCTCGTTCGACATCGACTGGGACCAATTGCCGTATCGCGCCCGGGGCGGCGTGCTGCTGCCGATCATCGGGACGTCCTACGGCCATGCGCTCGAACATGGTGAGATCGAGCTGCGCTACGACCCGGACGAAGGCTCGTTCTCCTGCTGGTACTTCGAGCATCGCCTGCCGATCGCGCCGGAGCGCTATGGCGAGGTGCTGCGCATCATCGTAAAGGAGGCCGGTGAGGAGAGCAGCGAGGCCGGCAAGGCGATCCTCGACCTGGCGTCGCGCTATCGCGGCCTGCGCCATCCGAACCGCAAGGAAGCCCCGGCGTTCAAGGCTGCACTCAAGGCCATTCCCGGGGCTGGCGACATTATCGCGCGAGGCCTCTCGGCGTATCAGGCCGGCGAGGGCCGACCGACGCAGACGCTGGCCCTGCACCATCTGCTTGAACGGCAGAATTACAAACTCGGGCATTGGCGGCTTGCGTCCAGCGACATCAACTACCGCCGCTTCTTCGACGTCAACACGCTGGCCGGCCTGCGCGTCGAGGATGCTGGCACGTTCGAAGCGATCCACCGGCTGGTCAAGAAGCTGATCGCGGATGGCCAGCTGCAGGGTCTGCGGCTCGACCATATCGACGGCCTGCGCGATCCCGCACAATATTTCCAGCGGCTGCGGCGGCTGATCCGCGACGCTCGGGGGCCCGCGGCCGGGCCATTCTACGTCGTCATCGAGAAGATTCTCTGCGAGCACGAGAAGCTGCCGAGCTTTGCCGGCGTGAACGGCACCACCGGCTACGAGTGGATGAACGTCATCACCCAGCTGCTCATCGACGGCAACGGCCTGGAGCCCTTGGACGAGATCTGGCGCCAGATCAGCAACAAGCCGCCGAAGCTCGCGCCCGTCATCAAGGAGGCCAAGCGGCGCGTGCTGGAAACGCTGCTGACCAGCGAGTTCACCGTGCTGACGCGCCTCCTGGCGCGCATCGCCAACGGCCACTACTCGACGCGCGACTATTCGGAAGACAGCCTGCGCCAGGCGCTCGAACTGTATGTTCTTCACTTCCCGGTCTATCGCACCTATCTCACCGCGGCCGGGGCGACCGAGGCCGATCGCAAGCTGATCGATCACGCCATAGCCGGCGCCCGCGCCGAATGGTTCGCCTCCGACGGCTCGATCTTCGACTTCCTGCGCGATACGCTCACCATGGATCTGATCAAGCGCGACCGCAGCACCAGCCACAGCGTCCCACGTGTGCGCCGCTTCGCGCTGAAGGTGCAGCAGTTCACCGGCCCGATGATGGCGAAGTCGCTGGAGGATACCGGCTTCTATCGCTTCCACCGGCTGCTCGCGCTCAACGAGGTCGGCGGCGATCCGGCGGCGCATGCTCTGACGATCGCCGACTTCCACAAGCTGATGCACGATCGCGCCAGGCATTGGCCGCACGGCATGACCGCCACCGCTACCCACGACACCAAGCGCGGCGAGGATGCCCGCACGCGGCTGGCCGCCATCACCGAGTTGCCCAACGATTGGACGTCCGCGATGGCGCGCTGGAAGACCTTGAACGCGCCGCACGTCATCACCGATGGCAAGATGCGCGCGCCCTCGGCGGCGTTCGAATACATGCTGTACCAGACGCTCGTTGGCATCTGGCCCGCAACTGGCGCCGACCCGAGCCTTGCGGAGCGGTTGCAGGCCTATGCGCTGAAGGCGGCGCGGGAGGGCAAGGACGAGACCAGCTGGCTCAATCCGAACGAGGCCTATGAGAACGGCCTGCGCAGCTTCATCGACCGCATCCTGGATCGCGACCGCTCGCCCGAGTTCCTGCAGTCGTTGGAGACGCTTTCCAGGCGGACCGCTTTGCTCGGCGCGCTGAACTCGCTGACACAGCTCACGCTGAAGGCGACGATGCCCGGCGTGCCGGATATCTATCAGGGCACCGAGTTCTGGGACCTCTCGATGGTCGATCCCGACAATCGCCGCCCGGTGGACTTCGCCGCGCGCGAACGGGCGCTGCGCGAGTGCGAGCGTCCCGATTGGGCCCGCCTGGCGGACCACTGGCCGGATGGCCGCATCAAGCTCGCCTGGACACGGCGGCTGCTCCGGCTGCGCAACGAGATGCCCTCGGTCTTCACCGACGGTTCCCATGAGCCGCTCGAGGTGAGCGGACGTCATGCCGATCACATCATTGCCTTCGCACGGCGGCATGGGCGGGACGCCGTCGTCGTTGTCACTGTGCGCAACTTTGTGCCCTTCACCGACGGTGGCCGGGTGTGGCCCCACCCGGATGGTTTCGAAGCCGAGGTTCATGCCCGCGGCTACACATCTGCGGACATACAGGACGGCATCCTTGCGGTGTCCTCCGTCTTCATACATTTGCCTGCAGCAGTGATCCCAGCGCGGACCGATGCGGCAACCCACCCGGCTGGTCGACGTCAGACAGCATCGACGCCGGGCTGATCAGCTCTTTTTCGTCAACAGCAGCTGGCCGCGGCTGCGGATCGCGGACTGCGCCGCCTCGGCAAAGCGCTGCAACAGCCAGGGCAGCACGACCTCGACACGCACGTGATCGTCGGCGACGTCGACATGGCCCGACGCCGCTTGACCCAGAGCGCGAACGCGAAAGATCATCTTGTCGCCCTCCCAGCGCTCTTCGTCGACCTTCAGGACCGGAACGCTGGTCGCGGCGCGGCTGAGACCGGCCTGGAGCCGGCGCACGGCCTCGTCCTTGCCGAGGCGATGCGGAATGGAAACGACAAGCGGTCTTGACATCGCGATCTCCTGACTAACAACTGCCTTCAGGTAGTCATTGCTGGTTACGACCGCAAAGACACGCTCCGAATTTTACCTGTTTCCCGCACGGAACTTTCGAAGTTCCGACCAGTTTCCTCGGCGAAGGCAGAGCACGTTGTCGCCCCGCTGCCGGGCACTGGAGGAAGCACATGTCCATCGGAACTATCATCCTGATCATTCTCATCATCGCCCTGCTCGGCGGCTTTTCCGGCATCGGCGGCGGTCCGTTCTACGGCACCGGCTACTATGGCGGCGGCGGTCTCGGCCTGATCATCGTCATCGTGCTGATCCTCGTCCTGCTCGGACGTATCTGATCCTTCTGAGGCGATCGGCTCGGGCAGACACCACGTCTGCCCGAGCGACTACGACGTCTCTGCGAGCTTCTTGATGGCCGCCTTGATCGAGCCCGCGGCATCTTCATAACCATCCCACGCCCTGGTCTTGGCCAGCAGCGCCGGTACGGTGCGGATGGTGTAGCGCTTGGGTTCGAGCCCGTTCTTCACCTGCGTCCAGGTCAGCGGCATGGACACGGTGGCGCCTTCGCGGGCGCGCGGCGACAGCACGGCGACCGCCGTCGACATCCGGTCGTTGCGCAGATAGTCGAGGAAGATCTTCCCCCCGCGCAGCTTCTTCGACATGTTGAGCAGGTATTGCTCCGGGCTGTCGTTCGCCATCCATAGGCACACACCTTGCGCAAACGCCTTCGCTTCGGGCCAGCTCACTCTGTCGCGCGCGCCGTGCAGCAACGGCGTCACCACGTGCAGACCCTTGCCGCCCGTGGTCTTGCAGAAGCTCTCGAGTCCGAGGCTCTTCAGGCGCTGGCGCATCTCCTTGGCGGCCGCGATCACCTCCCCGAAGGCGACGTTCGGCGCCGGGTCGAGATCGAACACCAGCCGGCCCGGAACGTCATAGGCGTCGGGTGCGCAATTCCATGGATGCAGCTCGACGGCGGCGACCTGGGCGACCGCGATCAATCCCTCGACACGGTCGATCTGCAGATACGGTTTGCGGTCGCCCGACACCTTGACCAGCTCGAGCAGGTCCGACATGCCCTGCATGCCGTGCCGCTGGAAGAATTTTTCGCCACCGATGCCATCAGGCGCACGTACGATCGAGCACGGCCGTCCCTTCAGATGATCGATCATCCAGTTGCCGACGGCTTCCAGATAGTTGGCGAGATCGAGCTTGGTGACGGGCTCGCCATCGCCGGCGTCCGGCCACAGCGCCTTGTCGGGCTTGGAGATCGCAACGCCCATCACGGTCGCCGCGCCCTTCGTGCGTGACGGCGTCTTGTGCAGCGTGGTGCCGACGGTCGCGACGCTCGCCGCGGCCCGCGCCACCGGCCGGGCAACCTTCGTCGTCACCACCGGCGGCTCGGCAACGACCTCGCGGGCCGGCTTGTCCTGGCGCAGTCCCTTGAACGAGGCCTGTCTGACATTGTTGTCCGCGGTCCAGCCGGCAAACTCGATCTCGGCGACTAGCTCCGGCTTGAGCCAATGCACCTCACGCGTCTTGCGCGGCGCGTTCTTGCCGCCGAACGGGCTCTTGTCGGATGCCGCCGCCTTCAGCGCCGGCATGATCTCCTTCACCGTGTCCTGGCCGAAGCCGGTGCCGACGATCCCGACATAAGCGAGATGATCGTCCTTGTTGACGCCGACCATCAACGAGCGGAATTTGCCGTTGGTGGTCTTCCAGCCACCGATGACGACCTCGTGGCCGGGCCTGGTCTTGGCTTTGGTCCAGCTCTCCGTCCGTCCCGAATGATAGGCCGAGTCCAGCTTCTTGGAGACGATGCCCTCCAATGACAGCTTGCGCGCCGACTCCAGCACGGCCTCGCCGTCGCTCTCGAAGTGCTCGACATAGCGGATGCGCGGCGCCTTGCCCTTGATGTGCGCCTTCAGCAGCTTCGCCAGCCGCGCCTTGCGCTCGCGCAAAGGCTGGCGGCGCAGGTCGAACTCCTCCGCGAACATCAGGTCGAAGGCAAAGAAGATCAGCTCGTCGGTTTCGCCCGCCGAAATCGCCGCCTGCAGCGCCGAGAAATCCGGATTGCCGTCCTTGTCGAGCGCGACGATCTCGCCGTCGATGATCGCGTCCGGCAATTCAGCCGCTTCCTCGGCGATGGCACCGAACTTTGCCGTCCAGTCCAGGCCCTTGCGCGTCTTCAAAGTCGCCTTCCCGTCCTCCACCCTGATCTGCACGCGGTAGCCGTCGAACTTGATCTCATGCGCCCAGCCCTCACCGCTCGGCGGCTGGGCGACCGAAGTACAGAGCTCGGGCGGCACGAAGTCCGGCAGCGACGACACGGTTCGCGGGGCGACCGTCTTCGGAGCAGCGGCCGCTTTCGCGGCCTTGGACTTCGGCGTCTTCTTGGGAGACGCCTTCTCTGGAGAGGCACTGCCGTCGCCGCGGCTGGAGTGCCACACCGCGTCGGCATTCATGCGCTGCGTCTTGGCGAGCATGAACGGCTTCGGCGCTTTGCCCTTGCCGGCCGCGATCTGCTCCATCGTGCGGCCCGAGGCGACCGACTTGTCCGCCTCCAGGATGTCGTTGGCCTCGCCTTCCCGGGCGAACTCGTCGCGGTGCTTGATCAGCAGCCAATTGGTGCGCTTGCCGCCCGTGCGATCATGACGCATCCGTACCAGCACCCAGCTGCCATGCAGCTTCTCGCCTTCAAGGGTGAACTTGAGGTCGCCCTTCTTGAAGCCGCGCTCCGGGTCCTCGCTGTCCCAATGGCCGCGATCCCACAGCATGACGGTGCCGCCGCCATACTCGCCTTCCGGGATCGTACCTTCGAAATCGCCATAGTCGAGCGGGTGGTCCTCGACCTCGACCGCGAGCCGCTTGTCGTGCGGATCGAGCGACGGCCCCTTGGTCACGGCCCACGACTTGAACACGCCGCCGAACTCCAGCCTGAGATCGTAGTGCAGCCGCGTCGCGTCGTGCTTCTGGATGACGAAGCGCGGCCGCGCCGCACGCGCGACCTTGGCGTCGCCGGACGGCTCTGCCGTCTTGTCGAAATCGCGCTTCTTGCGATAGGTGGAAAGCTTCCTGAGCGCCACGGTGATCCCTCGTGTTGAGTGGTAGCGTAGCAAAGCCGGCAGGGTCGTGGAACCGGCTCCGCCGCTGGCGCCGGCGCGGCTCGCATCCACCTGATAACACCGGGCAAAGTTCCGCGTTCCCGCGGCTGAGGAAAGCCCGGGTCTCGCGATGGTCCACCCTCTGCCGATGAGAGGGCGCAGGGAAGGCCGGGAGCTCGCCGCCCCCATGGCCCGCCTGCGAAAGAAAATGCAGGCGGCAGGTACCACAGGTGCAGCCGAGTCATCCCGGCCCTCCCTGCGCGACGGTTTTAACAGCTGCTTCGCGTTCTCCCCGGTGCGCCGGGCTTGTTGGCCACCGTCATCCGCGCGATGCACAAAGCATCCTCGCAAACTTGACCTCAGCGTCGGGAGGCCAGGACCGCGCGACTTGACCGTGCGTGCCAGATCGTTCGTCGGCGCAACGTCAATCACGCTGCAACCCGACACGCCCATCGCATTCCGCTGCCGACGTCCGTGACGACCGCGATACGTCCCCTCCGACGCAACGGAATGGGTCGGACCATAATGCTGATTTTACGAAGTCGTCAAGCGAATTAATTTTTCCCGAAGCGACCCTCGGCGGGGCCCATGGAACCCACACCGATGCTTGCCCGTTGCAGCCTCGTCCGGATTGTCCAAGGAGACCACGATGGCCCCCCGCGCCTACTGGAAAGGCTCGCTCAAACTCTCGCTCGTCAGTTGCCCCGTCGTCCTCTATCCGGCGTCGACCTCGGTCGAGAAGACGCGCTTCCATCTGATCAACCGCGAGACCGGCAACCGGCTCAAGCAGCAGATGGTCGACTCTGAGACCGGCGACATCGTCGAAGGCGAGCAGAAGGGCCGCGGCTACGAACTCTCCAAGGGGCAGTATGTCGAGATCGAGCCGGAGGAGCTGGAGGCGGTCCAGATCGAGAGTAACCATACGATCGATATCGACAGCTTCGTGCCGCGCGAGGAGATCGACCAGCGCTATCTCAACCATCCCTATTACATCGCTCCCGACGGCAAGGCGGCGGTCGACGCCTTCGCGGTCATTCGCGACGCGATGAAGGAGCAGGATCGCGTCGCGCTGGCGCGGATCGTGCTGACCAACCGCGAGCACGTCATCGCCATCGAGCCGATGGGCAAGGGCATGCTCGGCACCACACTGCGCTTTCCCTACGAGCTGCGCGACGAGGCCGAGTTCTTCGACGACATCAAGTCGCCGAAGATTACCAAGGACATGGTGGAGCTCGCCGGCCACATCCTGCAGACCAAGGCCGCGCACTTCAAGCCGTCGGAGTTCAAGGACCAGTACGAGGCGGCGCTGAAGGCGCTGGTCAAGCGCAAGGCCTCGGGCAAGCCGATCAAGCTGCCGGAGCCGGCGGAGCGGCCCGACAACGTCGTCAGCCTGATGGACGCGCTGAAACAGAGCCTGGGCAAGGGCGGAAAAAAGACAGCGCGTGCGGCGTCACGGCGGACGAGCGCGCATCGACGCCCCGCGAAGAAGGCGCATCGGTCGGCGGCGCGGCAGAGGAAGGCGGGGTGAAGGCCAGCAGCTGCCTGCGTGGCGCAAGCGGCCTCCACACCACCGCCCCGTCGTCCCGGCGAACGCCGGGACCCATACTCTGCGGCGGGTATTGTAAGACAAGACTCGTCCAACATCCCGCGCAATAACATCTCCCTGGGGTTATGGGTCCCGGCGTTCGCCGGGACGACAGCGGAGAATTTTGCGACGGCTGCGGGTCATGGCGTGCGCGATGATCGTAGCCCGAATGATCGCCTCGTCAGCTCTTCTTCTTCGACTTCTTCTTCGTCGTTTTCTTGGTAGTCTTCTTCGTGCTTTTCTTGCTCGCCTTCTTGGCGGACTTCTTCGCCGATGACTTGGCGCTCTTCTTCGGCGGCACCTTCTTGCCTTCGCGGCGCGCCTCCGACAGACCGATCGCGATCGCCTGCTTGCGGCTCTTGACCTTGCGGCCCGAGCCGCCGCTCTTCAACGTTCCTGCCTTGCGCTTCTTCATCGCGCGCTCGACGTCCTTGGACGCGCCCTTGGAATATTTGCGTGTTTTGCGTGCCATCAACATGGTCTCCCTGTGATATCACAGAAATCACGAGGGTGAGCGATGGTTCCGCTTTGAAGGACTGGCTCACATGAAGAAGCGCTAATCCGGCGCACGCAAGCGATAGCCGATGCCGGTCTCGGTCAACACGAATTGCGGGCGCTCGGGATCGGTCTCGATCTTCTGCCGGAGCTGGCGGACATAGACGCGCAGATATTGCGCGTCGGTCAATTCGTCCCACAGCTCCTTGAGCAGGAAGCGATGCGTCAGCACCTTGCCGGCGTGCTGCACGAGCACGCGCAGCAGATCGTACTCCTTCGGCGACAGCTTGACCTCGCGCTCGCCGACCTTGACGATGCGGCGGACGAGATCGACCGAGAGGTCGCCGGTGCGAAACACCGGCCGCTCGCCCTGCACCTGCAGCTGGTGCCGCAGCGCCGCGCGCAGGCGCGCCAGCAATTCATCCATGCCGAACGGCTTGGTGATGTAGTCGTCGGCGCCGAGATCGAGCGCCTGGACCTTGCCCGCCTCGTCGCCGCGGCTGGACAGCACCACGACCGGCACGGCCTCGTTGCGGCCACGGATGGTTCGCAGCAGCTCGAGTCCGTCGATGTCGGGGAGGCCAAGGTCGAGAATGATCAGCGCCGGCTCCCGGCCCAACAGCTCCAGCGCGTTCCTGCCGTTGGAGGCCTCGAGAATCTCGTAGCCCTGCGTGGTCAGGCCCATCCGCAGCAGCTTGCGGATCGGCGGCTCGTCGTCGATCACGAGCACCTTGATCGGAGCGCCGGTCATGCGGCCGTATCCAGCGGTCTGGCCTGCGCCGGCACCGGCAGGCGGATGGTGAGGACCGCACCGCGCCGATCGGTGCGGTTGCCGGCGAAGATGCGGCCATGCATCGCCTCGATGAAGCCACGCGAGATCGCAAGCCCAAGTCCGGTGCCGGGCCGCACCTGGTCGCCCTTCTGCACGCGATAGAACTTGTCGAACACGTGCTCGACCTCCGCGGCGGGAATGCCGTCGCCTTCGTCACGGATCTCGAGCACGATCCAGTTGCTGTCGCGGGCCGCACGGATCGCAATCGAGGTCTCGGGAGGCGCATATTTGGCGGCGTTGTCGAGCAGATTGAACAGCACCTGCTCGAACAGCACCGCGTCGACCTCGACCATCGGCAGATCGGGCGCCAGTACCAGCGAGACATGATGACCGGCGAGGATCTTGCCGGCACGCCGCAGCGCGCTGCCGACGATCTCGCCGACGTCGTGGAGGGCGGCGTTCGGCACGATCGCGCCGGATTCCAGCTTGGTCATGTCCAGGAGGTTGGCGATGAATCGATTCAGCCGTTCGGATTCGTCGATCACGGTGGCGAGCAGGTCGAGCTTCTCCTTGTCGGACAGCCTGGCCGCGAGATCGCGCATCGTCGAGGCCGCGCCGAGCACCGAGGCGAGCGGCGTCTTCAGATCGTGCGAGATCGAGGTGAGCAGCGCCGAACGCAGCCGGTCCTGCTCCATGGTGCGCTTGACCTTGTCCATGTCCTCGACCAGCAGAACGCGCTCGATCGCCAGGGCGCCCTGGTCGACCAGGGCGTCGAGCAGCCGGCGCTGGTCGGGGGTCAGCAGCGGCCCGGTGCGGTCGTCGTCGATGCCGATGACGCCGATCAGGCCGCGGCCGGTGCGCATCGGCAGGAACAGCCGCTTGGCTCCCGGCAGCGTGTCGGAGCCGCGGCCGGCGGCGCGGTCGTTGCTCCAGGCCCAGCTCGCGGCGGCGAGGTCGGCGTCGTCGAGCTGATCCTCCGGCGGGTAGCCGGTCATGACCGTGAGCTTGCCGTCCTGCGGCAACAGCAGCACGACCCGCACCTTCAGCATCAACGCCGCCTGATAGGCCGTGGCCCACAGCACGTCATCGAGGGTCGCGGTGCCCGCAAGCTTGCGGCTGAAGGCATAGAGCTGCTCGGTGGTCCGGACGCGGTGGGTGGCGGCGTCAGCCTGAACGCGAACGCGCGCGGCGACGTTGGACACCAGGATCGCGATCAGCATGAAGAAGAAGAACGCGCCGATGTTGGTCGGATCGGTGATCGTGAACGTATACAGCGGCGGGAGGAAGAAGAAGTTGTAGCAGAGCGAGGCGGCGAGGCTCGCCAGCAGCGACGGTCCCAGGCCGTAGCGTGCGGCGACGCCGACCACCGCCGTGAGGAACACGAGATCGACGTTCTCGATGCCGAAGACGGGCTGGATCAGCTCGGCGAGGCCAAGGCCGACAGCCGTGATCAGCAGCGCCATCACATAGGGCTTCGGCTGCAGCGGCTCGCTGCGCGGCCGCGTCTGCACCGAGCTGGCCGCGGTGTCGGGCGCCTCCTCGCCGGCGATGACATGGATGCTGATGTTGCCGGCGCGCCTGACCAGGTCGTGCACCACCGAGCCTCTGACGATCTCGAACAGGCGCGAGCGGCTGGACTTGCCGATGATGATCTGGGTGACGTTGTTGGCCTGCGCGAAGCCGATGAGGTCATCGGCGATACGCCGGCCGACGCCCGGAATCGTCAGCGCCTCGCCGCCGAGGGTCTCGGCCAACCGCAGCGTATCGGCGAGCCGGTCGCGCTGCCTGTCACTGAGCTGCAGATTGCGCCGGGTCTCGATGGTCACGGCGGTCCACGGCGCATGGACACGGTCGGCGAGCCGCTTGGTGTAGCGCACCAGCCCTGTCGCCCGCGGATCCTCCGACACGCAGACGAGGATCCGCTCGCCGGCCGCCCAGGGCCCCGCGATGGCGTTGGCCTGCATGTGGGTGAGCAGTTGCTCGTCGACACGCTCGGCCGTCCGACGCAGCGCGAGCTCGCGCAGCGCGGTCAGGTTGCCGGGCGAGAAATAATGCTCCAGCGCGCGCTCGGCCTGCTTGGGCACATAGACCTTGCCCTCCTTCAGTCGCTGGATCAGGTCGTCGGGCGTAAGGTCGATCAGCTCGATGGCGTCGGCGCGGTCGAGGATCGAATCCGGCACGGTCTCGCGCACGCGCACATGGGTGATCTGGGCGACGACGTCGTTGAGGCTCTCGATGTGCTGGACGTTGACCGCCGTGTAGACATCGATGCCGTGCGACAGCAGCTCCTCGACGTCGAGATAGCGCTTGGGGTGGCGGCTGCCGACAGCATTGGTGTGCGCGAGCTCGTCGACGATGGCGAGCTTGGGACGGCGCGCAATCACGGCATCCAGATCCATCTCCTCGACGATCTGGTCCTTGTAGGAAATACGTTTGCGCGGGACGACCTCCAGGCCGCGGACCAGCGCCTCGGTCTCGGCGCGGCCATGCGTCTCGACGAAGCCGATGACGACATCGACGCCGGCCTTCAGCTTGGCATGCGCGCTCGACAGCATTTCATAGGTCTTGCCGACGCCGGGGGCGGCGCCGACGAAGATCTTGAGCTTGCCGGCAGGACTGTCCTCCCGCCGGGCCGCTTCGAGCAGGGCTTCCGGCGAGGGACGTTGGTCAGGATCGCGGCGTTGACTGGCCATGCGGCATTATAGACGGAGGAGCTTCGGCGCCAAGGCCGGGACCTCTAAGGCCTCACTACGGCTTGGCAGCGTCGAGCGCCAGATTGAGCGCAAGCACGTTAACGCGGGGTTCGCCGAGCAGTCCGAGCAGACGGCCCTTAGTCTGCTGGGCGATCAGGCCCTGAACGCTGGCCTCCGGCAAGCCGCGCGCCTTGGCCACCCGCGGCACCTGGAACAGCGCCGCCTCCGGCGAGATGTCCGGATCGAGCCCGCTCGCCGAGGTCGTCACCAGATCGACCGGCACGGCCTGCCCAGGATTCTCCGCCTTCAGCCTGTCAACATCCTCCTTGACCCGGTCGGCCAGCGCCTTGCTGGTCGGGCCGAGATTGGAGCCGGAGGAGTTGGCGGCGTTATAGGGCGCCGGCACCGTCTTGGTCGCATCGTTCGGATCGGCGGCCGAGGTCGCCGACGGACGGCCGTGGAAATATTTGTCGTCCTTGAACTCCTGCCCGATCAGCGCCGAGCCGATCACCTGGCCGTTGCGCGTGATCAGGCTGCCTTCGGCCTGCGCCGGGAAGATGGTGCCGGCGACGACGGTCATGGCGAGCGGATACAGCAGCCCGGTGATCAAGGTCAGCGCGAGCAGGACCAGGATGGCGGGACGGATTTCTTTGAGCATGGGAGATCTCCTGTGTCGCGGCGTCATTGCGAGGAGCGAAGCGACGAAGCAATCCAGGGCTGTGTACGAGACTCTGGATTGCGTCGCTTCGCTCGCAATCACGCCGGTGGTGGTTCAAGCCAGGTGCAAGGCGGTCACGATCAGGTCGATTGCCTTGATGCCGATGAAGGGGATGATGATGCCGCCCAGGCCATAGATCATCAGGTTGCGGCCGAGCAGCGCGCCGGCGCCGATGGCGCGGTAGGCGACGCCCTTCAGCGCCAGCGGGATCAGCGCGATGATGACGAGCGCGTTGAAGATGATCGCCGACAGGATCGCGCTCTGCGGGCTCGCGAGGTTCATGACGTTCAGCACGTTCAGCTGCGGGTAGAACGCCAGGAACATCGCCGGGATGATCGCGAAATATTTGGCGACGTCGTTGGCGATCGAGAACGTCGTCAGCGCGCCGCGCGTCATCAAGAGCTGCTTGCCGATCTCCACCACCTCGATCAGCTTGGTCGGGTTGGAATCGAGATCGACCATGTTGCCGGCCTCGCGCGCGGCCTGCGTGCCGGTGTTCATGGCGACGCCGACATCGGCTTGCGCCAGCGCCGGCGCGTCGTTGGTGCCGTCGCCGCACATGGCGACCAGCTTGCCCTTGGCCTGCTCGTCTCGGATCAGCTTGAGCTTGTCCTCGGGGGTCGCCTGCGCCAGGAAATCGTCGACGCCGGCTTCGGCGGCGATCGCCGCCGCGGTCATCGGGTTGTCGCCGGTGATCATGATGGTGCGGATGCCCATCCGGCGCAGCTCGGCGAAACGTTCGCGGATGCCGCCCTTGACGATATCCTTGAGCTGGATGACGCCGAGCAGGCGCCCGTCCCTGGCGACCGCGAGCGGCGTGCCGCCGGATTTGGCGATGTCGTCGGAGATTGCACGGATCTCGCGGACGAGCTCGCTCTCGACCGGCTGGACCGCGCGCGCCGTGTTGCCGGAGACGGGCTGGGTCGGGCCGCCGCCGCCGATGGAGTTGAGGATGGCGTCGACCGCGCCCTTGCGCACCGAGGAACCGCCGGCATCGACGCCGCTCATGCGGGTCTGCGCCGTGAACGGCACGAAGGTGGCGCCGAGCTCGGCCATGTCGCGGCCGCGGATACCGTATTTGTCCTTCGCGAGCACCACGATGGAGCGGCCCTCCGGGGTCTCGTCGGCGAGCGAGGCGAGCTGCGCCGCGTCGGCCAGCTCCTGCTCGCTGACGCCCCGGACGGGACGGAACGCAGTCGCCTGCCGATTGCCGAGCGTGATGGTGCCGGTCTTGTCGAGCAGCAGCGTATCGACGTCGCCGGCGGCCTCGACCGCGCGGCCGGACATCGCCAGCACGTTGAAGCGCACCAGGCGGTCCATGCCGGCGATGCCGATCGCCGACAGCAGCGCGCCGATCGTGGTCGGGATCAAGGTCACGAACAGCGCCACCAGCACCACCACCGAGATCGAGCCGCCGGCATAGGCCGCGTAGCTCGGGATCGTCACCGTCGCGAACACGAAGATGATGGTGAGGCCGGCGAGCAGGATGTTGAGCGCGATCTCGTTCGGCGTCTTCTGTCGCTCGGCTCCCTCGACCAGCTTGATCATGCGGTCGATGAAGGTCGAGCCCTGGGCCGCGGTGATCCTGACGCGGATCCAGTCCGACAGCACCTGCGTGCCGCCGGTTACCGCCGAGCGGTCGCCGCCGGACTCCCGGATGACCGGAGCGGACTCGCCGGTGATCGCAGCCTCGTTGACCGAGGCGACGCCCTCGATCACCTCGCCGTCGGACGGGATCGTGTCGCCGGCCTCGACCAGCACGAGGTCGCCGACCTTCAGGCTGGTTCCGGGCACGAGCTTGTAGGTGTGGTCGGCCGGGTTCGTGCCCGTCAGCAGCTTGGCCTGGCTCTCGGTGCGCGTCTTGCGCAGCGAATCCGCCTGCGCCTTGCCGCGGCCTTCGGCGACGGCTTCGGCGAAATTGGCGAACAGCACGGTGAACCACAGCCAGAGAATGATCTGGAAGGTGAAGCCGAGATTCGCGCCGCCGGTCGCGACGTCGCGCAGGAAGATCACCGTGGTGAGCGCCGCGACGACCTCGACCACGAACATCACGGGGTTCCTGATCATCAGCCGCGGGTCGAGCTTGACCACCGCGGCCTTGATGGCCGGCAGCACGATCTTCGGGTCGAGCATCGTCGACATCGACGAGCGCTTCTGCAGTTTGATGGTGTCCATGGAGGTCGCTCCGAAATCAGAACACGGTGCCGGCGGCCATCGCGAGATGCTCGACGATCGGACCGAGGGCGAGAGCCGGGAAGAAGGTGAGGCCGCCGATGATCAGGATGACGCCGACGACGAGGCCGACGAACAGGCCGCCGGTGGTCGGGAACGTGCCGGCCGAGGGCGGGATCGACTTCTTCTGCGCGAGCGAGCCCGCGATCGCCATCGCCGGGATGATCATGAAGAAGCGGCCGACGAACATCGAGGAGGCGAGCGTCAGATTGTAGAAGAAGGTGTTGCCGGTCAGGCCTGCGAACGCCGAGCCGTTGTTGCCGGTGGCCGAGGTGTAGGCATAGAGCACCTCGGTGAAGCCGTGCGGGCCGGCATTGGCCATCGACGCCACGGCGGAGGGCAGCACCACGGCGACCGCGGTCCAACCCAGGATCATCAGCGGCAGGATCAGGATCGCCAGCATCGCCATCTTGACCTCGCGGGCCTCGATCTTCTTGCCGACGTATTCCGGCGTGCGACCGACCATCAGGCCCGCGACGAAGATCGCGAGCACGACGAACAGCAGCATGCCGTACATGCCTGCGCCGACACCGCCGACGATGATTTCGCCAAGCTCGATGTTCACCAGCGGGATCATGCCGCCAAGCGCGGTGAAGCTGTCATGCATGGCATTGACCGCGCCGCAGGAGGCGGCCGTCGTGATCACCGCGAACAGTGACGACGCGACGATGCCGAAGCGGACCTCCTTGCCTTCCATGTTGCCGCCGGTCAGTCCCAGCGCGTTCAGCGTGGTCGTACCGTTGGCCTCGGCCCAGTAGGTGATGGCGACGCCGGCGATGAACAGCGCGCCCATCACGGCGAGGAGCGCCCAGCCCTGGCGCTGATTGCCGACCATGCGGCCGAACACGTTGGTCAGGGCAGCACCGAGCGCGAAGATCGAGAGCATCTGGATGAAGTTCGACAGCGCGGTCGGGTTCTCGAACGGATGCGCGGCGTTGGCATTGAAGAAGCCGCCGCCATTGGTGCCGAGCATCTTGATCGCGACCTGCGAGGCGACCGGGCCGAGCGCGATGGTCTGCTTGGCGCCTTCCAGGGTCGTCGCCTCGACATAGGGCCCGAGCGTCTGCGGCATGCCCTGCCAGACCAGAAACAGCGTGTAGATGATGCAGAGCGGCAGCAGCACATAGAGCGTGCAGCGTGTGATATCCACCCAGAAATTGCCGACGGTCCGCGCCGAGGCGCGCGAGAAGCCGCGGATCAGCGCGATCGCGAGCACGATGCCCGTCGCGGCCGACAGGAAGTTCTGGTGGGTGAGCCCGAGCATCTGGACGAGATAAGAGAGCGTGCTCTCGCCACCGTAGTTCTGCCAGTTGGTGTTGGTCAGGAAGCTGATCGCGGTGTTGAAGGAGAGATCCTCGGCGACCGCGGACTGTCCGGCGGGATTGAACGGCAGCACGGCCTGCAGCCGCATCACGCCGTAGATGATCAGGAAGCCGCCGACATGGAACAGCAGCATTGCGACCGTGTAGGTCAGCCAATGCTGCTCGCGGCGCTCGTCGACGCCGCCGATCCAGTAGATCGCGACCTCCACCGGCCGCAGCACCGGCGACAGCAAGGTGCGCTCGCCATTGAAGACGCGCGTCATGTACCAGCCGAGCGGCTTGGCGAGCGCGACGATGACGGCGCAGTAGAGCAGGATCTGGATCCAGCCGATCACGGTCATGGGAATGTTGTCCTTGAGGGTGCGACGGTGGCGGTCAGAACCGCTCGGGCCGCAACAGCGCGTAGGTGAGGTAGATCAGAAGGCCGAGCGACACCGCGCCGGCGAGCGAATAGTCGAAGATCATGGCTCGTCTCCTAGAGCCGCTCGCAGGCGTAGGTGTAGCCGATCGCCAGGGCGAATAAGCCGGCGGCCAGCGCCAGCATCAGGATGTCCAGCATGGTGTGCTCCTCATGCGCGCGAGGCGCGCAAAGCGTAGGGTCTGCGGGAGCGCGCAACTTGTGATGGATCAAACCCCCATCCGCGCCCCGCGGTCCGTTGCATCGGCACAGATGGCATTCGGAACCATAGGTTTTCGAGACCGCGCCGCCGGCAAAGTTATAGGAATCTCATAAAGATCGCGGCATTCCGCGGCCGAAGCCGGCCGACGATGAGCGCCGCTGCATAGGGAGCGCCCACGGTGGCGCCGCACGCTTATGCGCCGCTTATTTCTTCCTGGCCTCGCCCGTCTCGCATTCCTACGGCCGCTGCCGCCAGATTGTTGGCACGGCCCGGTGCGGGCCGTCGCTCAATCACGACGGAGCATCATCATGCCGGTCACGACACCCCGAGATTTCGCCGAGCCACGGCAGGCCGCGCAGGAAACAGCCGCGCTGCTGACCGACCTTCTCGGCGAGGACGATGGCGTCTCGCCGCTGTCGGCGCGCGGACGGCGCCGGATCCGGATCGGCCGGATGATGCAGGCGGAGGCCCGGATCGATGCCGCGCTGGAGCTGATCGCGCTGCAATTGCCGCGATGGTCGCTCCGCCGCCTCGCCTATGATGACGGCGAATGGCACTGCGCCTTGTCGCAACAGCGCGAATTGCCGGACTGGCTTGATCATTGCGTCGAAGCCCGCCACGCCGATCTCGCCCTCGCCATTCTCCACGCAGCCGCCGAGGCGCGTCGCCTCGAGCCGACGCTGCCCGTCTCCGGAGAACGCTCCGCCGAGCCCGTGCTCGCAACCCTGCTCTGCTGCGACAATTTCTGAGAGGACGAGAGCGCGGCGATGATCCTCCCGGCCGGCGAGCCCGTGGAGCTGTCCCCGGCCAGAGTATTGCTTCGCTTCGGGCTGCGAACCGCGATCCTCGTTCTGTTCGCGACGTTCGGCAGCATCGGCTTCGGGCGCAGCCTCGCTGCCCTGCTCTGGATGACCGTCATCCTATGTGCCGTGCTCGCCATGCTGCGCCGTGAGCGCGTCTTCAACGCAAGCCTCAATCATTGGGACGAGATGGTTGGCTATCTCTCGCTCTACTGCGGCGTCATGGCACTCAACCAGCTCTCGGAATCCTGACCGGCGCGTGCCTACGCGGCGCCTATGACGTCGACCGCTCCGCCGCCTCGAATTCCTATCCGTACACCGCGATATTCGATGAACCAACGCAACGTCATCTCACGAGATGCGCGCTTGAACCAGAAGGACCACGTCCATGAAGCTCGTCGAACCTCCGTCGTGTCACAAGCCTGCTGCCGCCCTCGTCCTCATCGGTCGGAATAGCTGCGGCCAATGGGTTGCCCAGGAGCAGAACGGCCTCTATGGCGGCCTGTTCGTCAGCCGCGCCGAAGCGATGAAATATGCACTGTTCGAGAATGGCCATCATCCGGAGACGATCGTCGAGCTGTCGCGCACGATCGAGCTCGCCACCAACGGACGCTTCGCGCCCGTCGGACTGTTGTTTGGCAGCAGCCGGCGGCCGATCGCATGAGTGCCGCCCCGACGCCGCCGCGTGGACCTGCCGCACGATGGCTGACCGGCTCGATCGCAGACATTCCGACGCCGTTCGATGCGACCGGCGCAGTCGACATCGCCGCACTCGCCCGATTGTGCGAGAGGCAGATCGAAGCCGGCGCCAGCGCGATCCTGGTCTGCGAGACCGCGGGTGAAGCGTCCACGCTGACGGCAGCGGAGCGCGAAGCGGTCATTCGCGCGGCTGTGACCGCGGCCTGCAATCGGGTTCGCGTCATTGCCGGCGCGGGCTCCAACGCGACGCTCCAGGCCGTGCAAAACACCCGGCAGGCGGCGGCCGCGGGCGCCGATGCGATCATGTCGGTGGTCCCCTACCTACAACCGGCCTACGGCAGAGGGCATCTACGCGCACTTCCGCGCGGTCGGAGACTCAACCACACTGCCGGTCATCCTGCATGATTGCCCCTCGCGCACGGGGCGCGCGCTGCCGGACGAGACGCTGATCCGCCTGTCGCGATGGGCGCAATTCGTCGGCTTGCGCGACAGCACCGGTGATACCGCGCGCGCCGTTCATCTGCGATCACTGACGCCACCCGGCTTTCGCCTGTTGTCGGGCGACGATATGGCGGCGGTGCCGTTCGCGGCCGCTGGTGGCGATGGCTGCTTCTCGCTGGCGGCCAACGTCGCGCCGGAGCTCTGCAACGTGCTGTTCGCCACCTGCCAGCGCGCGCGCTGGCGCGCGGCACGACGGCTGCACGGCAGGTTGCTGCCGCTGATCGAGGCGTTCAATCGCGATGCGCCGGCGGCATTGAAATATGCCCTGAGCCTGCAGGGCCTTGTTGCGGCCGGTGTGCGCCTGCCGTTGACCGAGCTTGACGAGGCGGCGAAGACAATGATCGGACAAGCGATGGCGCGGCTGAGCGCCTCGTCTGCCGCGACGTCTCCGAAGCACGCAGCACAGCTTTGAGAGGGCGATCCGCAGGCCGAAGGCCTCAGAAGTCCCATTTGTCGCCGAGAAGCAAAGGCGCTTGCGGCCGATGCCTGGCGTCGAGTTCGATCGTCGCTCCAGAGCCGCGCCGGAAGAGCAACTCGTTGCGCAGGCGCCGGAGCTTGGCTACGGCAATCGCCGCACGGATGGCCCTGACAGTCTTGCGCAGCGTCTTGATCAGGCGCGAAGGCCGCAGGGCCCAGGCGACGTAAGCGCCACGGACGTCGCGAAACGGTTCGACCGAGCTCATGTTCATTCTCCGCCAAGGCCGGCGCGACATCCGGCCGGCAAAGCGGAAGATGGAGCCCCTCGCCGTAGGAATGCGAGACGGGCTGACTTCATCTCTCATAGGAAAAGCATAAGTCGCCCAAAAAAACGGGGCGGCCGAACCGGCCGCCCCGCACGCTCCGATCCGGTTCGGATCAGAAGATCTTGACCGCGCTTTCCAGCGTCTTCCAGACACCCCATGCCAGCGGCACGCCGACGAAGGCCCAGAACAAGCCGGCCTTGACGTCGAGCCCGCCCTTGCCGATGCCGAACGACCCGTGCTGGATCGCCGACTCGTTCTTGGCGAGCTCCGCCTGGTACTTCGCGACGTCGTCCGCGCTCATGTTCCACTTGTCATCGACGGGCTTGATCAGGAAGTTGCAGATCAGGCCGGCCAGGAGCATGGCGCAGAGAATATACATCGTCGTGTTGTACAGCTGGTCGCGCGGCACGCCGGCGGCGAGCTGGAACTCGCGGATGTAGTTGACGACCACCGGACCGATGATGCCGGCCGTGGCCCAGGCCGTCAACAGACGGCCGTGGATGGCGCCCACGAACTGGGTGCCGAACAGGTCGGCCAGATAGGCCGGGACCGTCGCGAAGCCGCCGCCATACATCGAGAGGATGATGGCGAAGGCCGCCACGAACAGCAGCTTCGAACCCATCGCTGCGAAGGTCGGCGCCAGCGCGTAGAGCACGATGCCGATCAGGAAGAAGCAGTAATAGGTGTTCTTGCGGCCGATGTGGTCCGACAGCGACGCCCAGAAGAAACGGCCGCCGATGTTGAACAGCGACAGCAGGCCGGCAAAGCCTGCCGCGATGCCCGCGATCGTCGCCTTCTGGCTGGCGTCGAGCTGGTTGAAGCTGACGTCGGGCAGACCGATCAGCTTGCCGGCGAAGATCTCCTGCAGCATCGGCGAGGCCATGCCGATGACGCCGATACCTGCCGACACGTTCAAGCAGAGCACCCACCAGACTAGCCAGAACTGCGGAGTCTTGTGCGCATTGTCGAGATGCACATGATGGTCGGAGATCATCGCCTTCTTCACCGTCGGCGGCGTCCAGCCCTCGGGCTGCCAACCGACCGGGGCCACGCGATAGGCGAAGGCGCCGATCATCATGAACACGAAATAGATCACGCCCATCGCGACGAAGGTCTCCCAGACGCCGACCGAGGTCGGGGTCTTGAAGTAGTTCATCAGCAGGTTGGCGAGCGGGGCACCGATCATCGCGCCGCCGCCGAAGCCCATGATGGCCATGCCGGTCGCCATGCCGCGCCGGTCAGGGAACCATTTCACCAGGGTCGACACCGGCGAGATGTAGCCGAGGCCGAGGCCGATGCCGCCGATCACGCCCGCGCCGAGCCACATGATCCAGAGCTGGTGCACATAGATGCCGAGCGCCGCAAGCAGCAGGCCGCCGCCCCAGCAGCAGGCCGCCACGGCGCCCGCCTTGCGCGGTCCGGCCCGTTCGAGCCAGCCGCCCCAGATCGCCGCGGATGCACCGAGCAGCACGAAGAACAGGGTGAACATCCAGCCGAGGCTCGCGACCTTCCAGTCGCAGCTCGTCGTGAACAGCTCCTGCACCAGCGTCATGTCCGGGCAGGCCTGGGTCTTGGTCACGCCGATCGCGCGTGACAGCGGCAGCCAGAACACCGAGAAGCCATAGGCCATGCCGATGCAGAGATGGATGCACAGCGCAGCCGGAGGAACCAGCCAGCGGTTGAACCCCGCCTTGGCGACCGTGTGCTCACGATCGAAGATCCCCGCCTGTGCGCCCGGGAGCGTGCCCGCGCTTTCAATGGTTGCCATGCATTCCTCCCCTACGGACTCGCGCCCAACGCAACAACGTCATGTTCTGTCCCCTTGATCAGAATCAATACGCCCACTCACCCCGCCCGCTATCGCGTACCAGAGCAGTCTTGCAACGCACAAACGCTCATTACTGCCTCGATGCGCATAACACCCCACCCGAGACGTTATGCCGTCACCATTCTTGCTTGTGCCGCTGTTCTGCCTGGCCCGCTCCCCAGCGGGCATGACTCGCCTCCCGCAACCTCCGCGGAAGAGCCTCAATTGGTGCAGAACCGAGGCAAAATGTCGATAGTAAAATGGTAATAATCGGTCAATCTTCGTGGATTGATCGCACTGCAGCGCGAATGTGTTGCTAACAAACACACAAATTCACGTGCAACCAACCCCACCGCCACTCACGGCTGTAGTCATGTTGCTCTCGATTACTTTCCCGACGCGTCACGACCATCCCTGATGGAATCAACTAATGAGATGTGCGGACCATCAGCGACGGACACGACTCGACGCCGCATGCGCGCGCTCGCGGAAACGTGAAGAAGGAACAACTTGTCCTTGCCTGGCAACAGCATCGCAAGCCTGGACTGAGAACGCGGCATTGTTGTGAGCTCGGGTGGGCGCCCCTGCGACGATAGGAAGCAGCACGATCCCTTGACACATCGATGTGCAGAGACTTCGCGCGAACTACGTAGTTCGAGCAACCAGCAGCAGAGGATGTCGTCGCCGCGCGGATCATCCGGCCGGTTCCGCGGCCTTCTCGATCCGAAACAGAATGCCGCGCTCGGTGCGATCGACGCTCTCGACCCGATCCCCGGTCTCCCGCACCAGGTTCGGGATGTCGATCACCGCGAGCGGGTCGGTACAGCACACTTCGAGCCGCTCTCCCGCCTTGAGCGTCTGCAGCGCCTTCCGGGTCTTCAGCACCGGCAATGGGCACTTCAGGCCCGTCAGATCCAGCCTCGTCATCATCATGCGCGCGACCATGGAGAAGCGGTTCCGGCACGTCAACCGGGGCCGCATCATCCCATGGAACCCGGAACTGGGTTCCATGAATGCCAGAAGATGCGGGTGCGAACTCGCGAGTTCCATCATGGAACACCAGGTTTGTCGCCCAGCGCGAGAACGTCCGCCCGCGGCATCGCCAGATGTTGGACGAGTGCCGCGACCGCCGGGATATCGTCGAGATGCGCGCGCGGCAACGCCGTCTCGGCATCGCCGTCGCTGACGAGCCCGACAATGCCCGGATCGTCGGGAAACAGCAGCGGCTTGCCATTGGCTGTGCGATGCACCTCGATGCGGCGATGCGGGCCGGCCTTGTACCCTTCGATGACGACCAGATCGACGGGAGACAATCTCGCCAGCAGCTCCGCGAGGGCCGGCTCCCTTGCGCCGCGCAGCTCGTGCATCAGCGCCCAGCGCGTGCCCGACGCGACGAGAACCTCCTCGGCCCCGGCCTCGCGATGCCGCCACGAATCCTTGCCCGGGACGTCCACGTCGAACTTGTGATGGGCGTGCTTGATCACCGAGACGCGCAGTCCCTGCCCCCTGAGATGAGGAATCAGCCGCGTCAGCAGCGTGGTCTTGCCGGCGCCGCTCCAGCCGGCGAGGCCGATGACTTTCATCGCGGTCTCCAGAAAGGCTCCCGGCGCTCTTGCACAGCCAGGAGCGCGGGATCGATCGATGGCCCGAAGGCCCCGTGGAACGCCATGTCCACTCTTGGCGATGTCAAGCCAGCAGCCGCGCGGACCAGGCAAGGGCTCGTCAGCGAGGGGCATGCCGGTACGGCCGCCGCGCAGGCGCAAATGGTGGATCGCGCGCGGGCCGACGCTGACGCCCTGGCAGCAGTCGTGGTAACGAGCCCGCGATGACAGCCATGACCTCGACTTCGATCCCCGGCGTGCTGCTCGCCGGCGGTCGCGCGCAGCGGATGGGCGGCGGCGACAAGCCGTTGCGCATGGTCGACGGCCGCACCATCCTGGAGCGCGTGATCGCGCGGCTGGCGCCGCAATGCAGCCGGCTGATCCTCAATGCCAACGGCGACCCCGCGCGCTTCGCGGGCAACGGCCTGGCCGTCGTGCCGGATGGCGTCGCCGGCTTCCCGGGCCCGCTCGCCGGCATTCTCGCCGGGCTCGACTGGGTTGCGGCGCATATGCCGGAGGCACGGTGGATGCTGAGCGCCGCCGGCGACTGCCCCTTCCTGCCGCGCGATCTGGTCGCGCGGCTGGCCACGGCGCGGGCGGCGGAGCAGGCCGAACTGGCGGTGGCGGCGTCCGGCGGCCAGAGCCATCCGGTGATCGGGCTGTGGCCGGTCGGGCTGCGCGAGGATCTCCGGCACGCCCTGGTCGCGGAGGACATCCGGAAGGTCACCCGCTTCACGGCGCGCTACAAGGTCGCGACCGTGAGCTGGCCATCGGTTCCGCTGGATCCGTTCTTCAATGCCAATACCGCGCTCGACCTCGCCGAGGCGGAGCGGCTCGCAGCTCTCGATGATTGAGGACGCCTGATGGACGCGACAACCATCGTTCGCCGCGCCGTGCTTGTCGTTGCCGCGCTCAATCTCGGCTATTTCGGCATCGAGTTCGCCGTGGCGCTGGCGATCGGCTCGGTGTCGCTGTTTGCCGACAGCGTCGACTTTCTGGAGGATGCCTCGGTCAACATCCTGATTGCGCTGGCGCTGCGCTGGAGCGCGCCGCAGCGGGCGCTGCTCGGCAAGGCGCTGGCGCTGATCCTGCTGGCGCCCGCGGTCGCCGGACTGTGGACCGCCGGCGAGAAGTTCTTCACGCCGATCGCACCCGCACCGCTGCCGCTCACCGTGACCGGCCTCGGCGCGCTGATCGTCAATCTCGGCTGCGCGTTGATCCTGGCGCGGGTCAGGGACCACCAGGGCAGCCTCACCCGCGCCGCCTTCCTGTCCGCACGCAACGACGCCTTCGCCAACATCGCGATCATCGCGGTCGGTCTCGTGACCGCCTTTGTGTGGCCCTCGATCTGGCCGGACCTGATCGTGGGTGTCGGTATCGCGCTCATGAATGCGGACGCCGCGCGCGAGGTGTGGGAGGCTGCGCACGAGGAGCAAAAGACCGCCAAGGCCTGAACGGCCGAGCATCCCGCGCGCGTGCGCGACGACTCCTTGCGGCGTTGCAGCGCACAGGACCGCTCCACCGCTCCGCCGTCCGGCATGATTGACGGCCGCCCTGGATTGATTGCAGATAGGCGGACCGGCCGGCAGAGCCGGAACGAACAACGGCGTCACGCCGGTACCGGTGGAGGACTGATTGCAACTCAGCTGTTTGAAGCGGGCGGCGTGGGCCGCAGCCGCGCTGCTGGTCACGACCGCCGCGCAGGCCGAAATCTCCGACAACGTCGTCAAGATCGGCGTGCTCAGCGACATGAACGGCCCGGCCTCGACGCCGACCGGCCAAGGCTCCGTCACCGCGGCGCAGATGGCGGTCGATGATTTCGGCGGCAAGGTGCTGGACAAGCCGATCAGCGTCATCGTCGGCGATCATCAGCTCAAGCCCGACATCGGCGCCGCGATCGCGCGCCGCTGGTACGACACCGAGCAGGTCGATCTCATCGTCGACGTGCCGGTCTCCGCGGTGGGCCTCGCCGTGCAGACCATCGCCACCGAGAAGAAGAAGCTGTTCATCACCCAGTCGACCGGTGCCGCCGATTTCCACGGCAAGTTCTGCTCGCCCTACGCGATGCAATGGGTGTTCGACACCCGCGCGCTCGCCACCGGCACGGCGAAGGAGGTCGTCAAGCGCGGCGGCGACAGCTGGTTCTTCATCACCGACGACTACGCCTTCGGCCATTCGCTGGAGCGCGACGCCTCGAGCGTCGTCACCGCCAATGGCGGCAAGGTCGTCGGCGCGGTGCGGCCGCCATTCGCGACGCCCGATCTGTCGTCCTTCATCCTGCAGGCGCAGGCCTCCAAGGCCAAGATCATCGGCATCGCCGCAGGTCCCCCGAACAACATGAACGAGATCAAGACCGCATCCGAGTTCGGCCTGCTCAAGGGCGGACAGCAGATGGCGGCGCTGCTCGCGCTGGTCACCGACATCCATTCGCTCGGCCTGCCGGCCGCGCAGGGGCTCCTGCTCACCACCTCGTTCTACTGGGACATGGACGACAAGACGCGCGAATGGTCGAAGCGCTATTTCGCCAAGATGAACCGGATGCCGACGATGTGGCAGGCCGGCGTCTATTCCGCCGTCATGCACTATCTCAACGCCATCAAGGCGGCGGGCAGCGACGATCCGCTCGCGGTCGCCGCGAAGATGCGGGAGACGCCGGTCGAGGACTTCTTCGCCCGCAACGGCAAGCTGCGCGCCGACAATCTGATGGTGCATGATCTCGTGCTGGCGCAGGTCAAATCGCCGGAGGAGAGCAAATATCCGTGGGACTACTACAAGATCCTCGCGACCATCAAAGGCGATGACGCGTTCGGCCCGCCCGATCCCGCGTGCCCGCTGATCAAGAAGTGACGGCGCATTGAACGATCGGCGGCCGGGGCGACCGGGCCGCCGCATGCGAGCTGAACGACAACAATCAATGGGGGAAGACGGGCATGAAGCTGGCGCGCGCGCTGCTGTTCGGGCTGATCGTCGCGGCGGGACTCGCCGCCAAACCGGGACCGGCGCTCGCCGCCTATCCGGACCGTCCCATCCGCTGGCTGATCGGCTTCGCCCCCGGCGGGCCGGTCGACATCGTCGCCCGCATCATGGCGCAGTGGCTGTCCGACCACCTGGGCCAGCAGGTCGTGGTCGAGAACCGCACCGGCTCGGGCGGCAACATCGCGGCCGCGGCCGCGATCAACTCCCCGCCCGACGGCTACACGCTGCTGTTCGTCGCGCCCAACAACGCGATCAGCACCTCGCTCTACAAGAAGCTGCCTTATGACTTCATCCGCGACACCGTGCCGGTCGCCAGCATCATGCAGCTCACCAACATGCTGGTGGTGAGCAACGACGTGCCGGCCAAGACCGTCAAGGAGTTCATCGACTACTGCAAGGCCAACCCGGGCAAGATCGCCTTCGCGTCCTCCGGCAACGGCACTTCGGTGCACATGGCGGCCGAGTTGTTCAAGGCGATGACCAAATGCGACATGCTGCATGTGCCCTATCGCGGCTCGGCGCTGGCCTTTCCCGACATCATCTCCAACAAGGTGCAGTTGATCTTCGACAACCTGCCGACGGCGCTGGAACAGTCGCGCGGCGGCAGCGTCCGCGCGCTCGGCGTCACCTCGCCGCAGCGCTGGCCGACGGTGCCGGACGTGCCCGCGATCGCCGAGACCGTGCCCGGCTACGAATCGGTCGGCTTCTACGGCATCTCGGCGCCCAAGGGCACGCCGCCCGAGATCATCGAGATCCTCAACAAGGCCGTCGGCGAGGCGCTGAAGGACCCCAAGCTGGTGGCGCGGCTCACCGAGACCGGCGGCATCCCGCGCGCGATGACACCGGCGGAGTTCGGCAAGCTGGTCGTCGACGAGACCGAGAAGTGGCGCAAGGTGGTGGAATTCGCCGGGGTTTCGGTGGACTAGCGTCGCGGCGGGCCTGGACGGGACCGTGCGACGGAGCCGCGCCAAAACAATCGGGCAGCGGCATTGCCGGATTGCTGGCCAGGCTGTAAACGGAGCCCGAGCCGTCGTTGGGGTTCCGATGCCGCGCCGGACAGGCCCGCTCCTGCCCGCCGCCGGCAAGACCTCGGCGTCGCGGGGGGCCTGTAGCTCAATGGTTAGAGCCGACCGCTCATAACGGTCTGGTTGCAGGTTCGAGTCCTGCCGGGCCCACCAATGAGCTCAAGAGTTACGGCTTACGCGCCAAGTGTTTTTCGAAGTGAACCACCGTTTCGACCACCGATAGGTTCTGCTTGCGATCCTTCGAGGCATTCGCGGCCGCGGCCTCGCGCACGTAATCCGGGCGATGATGGCCGAAGGTGTCGAGCAGCACCTTGACCGACATTCCGAGAAAGCCTGCGGCCTGCCACGGTTCGCGCGCCGCTGCATAAGCCACGTCGCCGCCGTGTGGCGCAGCGCGAGCGCCAAGAGCGGGCTCTGCGCCCAATCCCCACCTGCATCTGCGAGCCGCGTAGCATCTCGACACGTCGAACAGGACGCAGTTGTGGGCGGCACCCGGCGGCGCACCTGGCCCAAGACCGCCTCGTATGTTCCCGCACATTGACCTGCGATCCACTGAACGATCAGCGTAGCGAATACTGCACTGTTGCCTCAAGAAGCTGGCACAGCGGGATTCTTGTTACCGGCAGCAGGAACACCGTGCAGCGGCGCGTAATTGGCGGCGAAATCCGAGCAGAGCTTGTTTTGATACTCGGCAGGTAAGGACGCAAGCACTGATGCAGCCGCCACCGCCCTTGCATCGTCCTTTGACTTCACGGTGAAGTAGGAGATCATTCGATGAAGTGTCAGAAAAATCGAGAAAAAGTTCCGTGTGTTGACGTAGAAGCAACGATTGCTTTCGAGCTTTGTGCCCGGCCGGTCCTGCCAATGCCGCTGCACGATTGCGGTCCCCGCATCGAAATCGGTAACGGCAAAATTGCCGTAGCCGAGCCGAGTAAATAGCGGACGATTGCTGAGAAACTTGGTGAGGTCGAGCTGCTGTCCGCGCACAGCCCCGATCAACAGCATCTGATCCGCGACAGGAATGTTCTCACGGATCTGAAATCCTTTCGACAGTTCGAGCGCGCAGACTACGTAGCGCGGAAGGCGGGTCGTTTCCATCGCCCTTCCCTGTGCGGCCGGCGTGCACAGATCCTGCCTGACGAGTTGGGAGAGATGAGCAAGCGCGCCGGATACCCCGACCGCCTTTCCTTTCAGAAGCAAAGGAGCCGGGTCCTTCTCACGCAACGAGACTCCAATATCCAGCAGGCCGTCAAACTCATCGTCTGCGGGAAGGTCGATCTCGAGCATGGAAGACCAGCCGAACGGCCAAAGCCACATCGTTGACCGCACTTTCCCCGCGGTGTGCCACACGGCCCCGTTGAGCGTTAAATCGAGAGTCTGGGGCCTGCAGCGCAGAGGCCACACAAGATCGCAGGCATCTCCAAACGAGGCTATGGTCCCCGCGATATTGCTGGCGACCGCCTGATAGCGCGGCCAGAAGTGATTTCGGCGCAGGTCGAATTCATCGTTCAGTGGAAGAAGGACAAGGTTCGCGAGCTCAATCTTGGCCCCCTGGCTGCGCATCTCACGATATTCACGAGCGGACCAAAGGAAGTGAACCCGTGGATCAAAATCGGCCGCAACGAACGGCTGCGACCAGAGGTGGACGTCAAAAACACAATAGACAACGCGCGCCATTGTCGATTTCCTCACAAGATCGATTACCTCACAAGCGCAGCATCCCCGGCGTCTCGCTTCACCGGTCATCCGCAAACCATTGTCTTCTCGCGCTATGCGCGCTAGTCTCACCGAGCTGTACAGCTGGGCGACTGCCCAAATATGCCGCCAATGCTTACCGACCAGGCGAGCAAGGCGGCAGCGATCTCCCGGGACCGGCCGCAAGGCCGGTCCTGGCTGGCTGTTCAGCTCAAGGTGAGCGGTTTCATTTGTGCAAGATCCTCGCGCCCGGCGGGCAACCGCGCAGCCTTTTCGTCAAAGTACATCCAGAGAAATTCGGTCGGCTCCAGATTGCCGGCCTTTGATTCCTTGATCGGATCGAACATGGTCGGTTCGACTCCCCATCGGGCTGCTGCTTCAATCGGTTTGACGAACTCATCCTTATCAAACCATTCTTTCAGTTCCGATCGGCACTTCGCATCAGGGGCCTTCAGCTGAAACCAGCCGAGCAGAATCCTGCCACCATTGCTCGCAGGCACGACAAGCGAGCCGAAGTATTGCCTGCCATCCGCGATCATCATAACCGGATCGAATTTGCCCCCGGCCGCATGCACAGCTTTCTGAATTATCGGGCCGACCCCATCGTTTTCTTGGACAATGCGCGCATTGCGCTCCCGAGCGCCGATCCTTGAAATACCTTGCAGGACGGCAGCCAAGACTCCGCCAAGCACAATTGCAGTGCCACACAGCGCGAGAAACGCGATCGCGCTCACGGTTGATCCGATCCCCGCAAAACGCAGCTGCAAGGAAGGAATGAGATACGCCGTCCCAAGGAACAAAAGAGTCGAGATAAAAATGCTGAGTGTAACGGACTCGGTCGCGCCGAGTTCGATTTTTGACTCCTTGGTTGCGAATAGCCGCAAAATCATCAAGAAGAACGTGCCGGGAATGACATACGACGCGAGGCGGAGCGAAACACCGCCGACGCTCTCAGTCCCAAAAAGGCCGATGCTCATCTTCTTTTCCGCTACCAATGCGCCGGCGGTCGTTCTGCTGTCCTTCACGTTTTGGAGCGAATAACTGACACTGAACGCCAGGTTCTCGTCGCGCTCTTCGATGCTGGAATCGGCTTTGAGGCACATTCTGCTGCGCACCAAAGTCGAACCGGGCTCAACAGTGCCGAGACCGATGGTGTCTTTTACGGCGCATGTGCCGTCTGGCCCGAGGCTTCCGATCCTCAAAAACGGAGGACCAAACAAGCTAAGACCCGCGTCAATGATCCTGGCTTCGGTCGCATTCTCAATCCATATGCCGAAGCTCATCGTCTGGCCGGCGAGGATTTCATTGCGCTCGAGAACAACCGTCAACGCCGGCTTGCTGGGAGCGTCGCCCCACGCCAGGCCGGGAAGCAAGCACGTCGCCAGTTGAAGGACGATGGTCCAAAAAGGCCCATTGAGCCGAGGAATTGGAATAGAGCGCACGTCCCGCTCCCAATGAATTTCGCAGCGAGAGCTGCGCGGCGCGTTGCCGCAGCAAAGCTGATTTCTACCAAGGCTTGCAACAAGCTAGGCTTGCTCTGGGGGCAATGCAAGGCTGCTCGGCGTCCAGCCGGCGAGCCGCTCCCAGGCCTAGGCTTGATCAGGATCAAGCGTTCAAAACGGCGTCACTTCTATTTTGGTCTGATGAAAGCCGTCCTTCTGAGGAGCGATTGATGCCTCACAAGCAGGTGCTGTTTCATTCCGCGGCCCGCGAGAAGATCCTGCGCGGAGCCTCGCTGCTTGCGGACGCAGTGCGGGTGACGCTCGGCCCGAAATCAAAATCAGTACTGATCCAGAAGAGGGGGGGCACCCCGATCGTATGCAACGATGGCGTCACGATCGCCAAGGAATTCGACCTCAAGGATCCGGAGGAGAATCTCGGAGCGCAGGTGCTGCGTCAGGCCGCGGAGAAGACCGGCGATCTCGTTGGCGACGGAACAAGCACCTCCACGATCCTGGCACATGCGATTCTTGCCGACGGCGTCAGGAACGTCGTCGCCGGCGCCAGTGCCATCGATCTGAAACGGGGCCTCGACCGCGCTGCCCGCGCGACGATAGCGGCCCTCCATGCAATGGCGCGACCCGTCAGGACAAAGGCGGAAAGAGCTCAGGTCGCCACCATCTCGGCTCATAATGATCCGTCCATTGGCGCGCTGGTCGCCGATGCGCTCGAGAAAGTCGGAAGCGATGGAGTGATCTCGGTGGAGGAATCCAAGACCATCGAAACGTCGCTCGACGTGGTCGAAGGGATGAAATTCGACCGCGGCTTCCTGTCGCCCTACTTCGTGACCGATGCCGATCGCATGGAAGCGGTTCTCGAAGAGCCGCTCATCCTGTTGTGCGACCACAAGATCAGCGCTCTGCGCGACATTATCCCGCTGCTCGAACAGATCGCAAAATCGGCACAACCGCTCCTGATCATCGCCGAAGACATCGAAGGCGAGGCGTTGGCCACGCTCATCGTTAATCAACTTCGCGGCGTGCTGAAAGGCTGCGCCGTCAAGGCGCCCGGCTTTGGTGAGCGACGCAAGGCCATGTTGCAGGATATTGCAATCCTCACTGGCGCCCAGGTCGTCTCCGACGATCTTGGTTCGAAGCTTGAAAACGCTACTTTGCAGCAGCTGGGGCATGTCGCCCGTGTGGTTGCCGACAAGGAAAACACCACGCTGATCGGCAGCAAAGGCGAACGCAGCCAGATCGATGCGCGGACGCAACAACTTCGCCGCGAGATCGAGAAAACGACCAGCGAGTACGACAAGGAGAAACTTGAGGAGCGGCTCGCCAAGCTGTCGGGCGGGGTTGCCGTTATCCGTGTCGGAGCGCCGACTGAAGCCGAGATGAAATCACGAAAAGAGGCGCTCGACGACGCCATCAGTTCGACAAAGGCGGCCGTTGCAGAAGGTATCGTGCCAGGCGGCGGGCTTGCCTTGCTTCGATGCGTCGAAGCCGTCGGCAAGGAGGAAGCACTCTGCGATGGCGACGAAAGGACCGGTGTACAGATCTTGAAGCGCGCGCTCGAGGCCCCCGCTCGCCAAATTGCTGAGAACTCGGCAACGGATGGCGGCGTGGTCGTCGCGCGCATGCTGAGTGGCGTCGGCAATTTCGGGTTTGACGCCGCGCGCAAGCAATATGTCGACCTGGTCGAGGCCGGCATTGTCGATCCCGCGAAGGTCGTTCGGACAGCCCTCGAGAACGCGGTGTCGGTTGCCGGCATCCTCCTGCTCACCGAGGCGACGATGACCGAAATCGCGGAGCCAAAGCGCGAACGGCTAGCGGAATCGGAAATGCCGGCGTGACGCTGAACCATGAAGACGGGGCTGTGCCCCCGAGCGGAGCAACAACTTTGCGGGGGCCCGCTGGGTGACGGCCGGTCATTGACTGTTGATTCAAGTCAACATGCCGCTTCATCCGACTGAGAGTATGGATTTGGTCCCGGAGTGAGGTCGTCATGATCAAGATCAACGACATTCTCGTCTACATTCCGACCGAGCAGCCACCGCAGCCTGTCGTTTCTGCCGCAGTCTCGTTGGCTGCCCGGTTCGACGCCCATCTCGATGCGATTGCAGTCGGATACATCCCGCCCAGTAGCGCGTATGTGGTCGATGGAGGCGCGGGCGCAGCGGTCGTCTCTTCAGAGATCTTCGAAATGGAGCGGCAACGCGCCGCCCAACGCAGCGCGGCCGCACTCGCCATTTTCGAGACGGAAGCCCGGAATGCAAACATCTCTCACGCAAGCCGCTCGGTCGAGGACCTGCCCGGTGAAGCCGCGTCCGCGCTCGGCGCTGCGGCCAGGCTCTATGAGCTGACGGTGGTCCTGCAGACGGACGCAACACAGGACAGTCACGACAATAGGACTGCGACCGAGATCCTGCTCCAGGCGGGCGGACCCGTCCTGTTCGTGCCGCATATTTTCCGCGGCACTTTCAAGGCCAACCGTATCGGCATCTGCTGGGATGGAAGCCGCCTTGCCGCCCGCGCTTTCAAGGACGCAACACCGTTTCTCTCTCGGGCAGAAGCGCTGGTCACGATTTCGATCAATGAGGCGCAGGTTGCTCCCACCGAGGCTTCAGCGCGAAAATTGACCGAACACATGGCTCGTGCCGGACTTACGACAACGCTGCTTGAGCTGACGGCGGAGCATTCCGAGATTCAGCCGTCCATCCTGTCCCTGGCCGCCGACGAAAGTCTCGACATGCTGGTGATGGGGGCATATGGGCATTCCCGCCTGCAGGAAGGCATTTTCGGCGGCGTCACCCGTGAAATGCTGAAGACGATGACGATCCCGACCCTGCTGTCGCATTGAATCGAGGCCGGCATCCGTGCTCACCGGATCATGAGAATGGACGTGATTGCGGTGACGCCGTCGATCCGGGATGCCGCTGTTCTGATGTGCCAATCTAGGAGAACGCATCATGGGCGTAACAGGTGTTACCGCGCTGGATCACACCATTCAGGAGACGAATCTCTGGCTCAAGGCGATCGAGGAGCAGCTGGAGCTCGGTAGCCGTCAACAGGCCTACAACGCGCTCCGGGCTGTTCTGCATGCGTTGCGCGATCGCGTACCTCCGGAGGTGGCGACCAAGCTTGGCGCCCAACTGCCGATCCTCCTGCGCGGGATTTACTACGAGAACTGGCATGCGGCGGGAACGCCGACCAAGGAGCGACATGCCAGCGACTTTGCTGATCACGTCGCAATGGAGCTGCCCCAGCAATTTCCCATCGAACCGCTGAGCGTCATTCGCGGGGTGTTCGAGATCGCGTGGGAGAAGCTCGATCCCGGTGAATTTGAGAAACTGATGCACCATCTGCCGGCGCAGATCCGCGAATTGAAATCATAATCCGGGCATCTGGCCACGTCCGCCGAGCGCCCACCGACGGGAAGCCTTCATACCGGTCCAGCTGCGTGCCGCCAGACCAGTGGCGATGCCGTCAGACCGTCGAATGGACCCACGCAGCCCGACCACGTGAACTTCGATGTGCAGGGATCAGCACTTTCCTGGGCAACGAGCATTCATTTCCTGACTGCAAGAACGTAGAGGTAGCTCATGATCGCGTAAACGTCCTCGTCGGAAAATTCAATTTGCGGCATATCCCTGTGCCTCGACACCATGCCTTCCGACAGCTCCGCCTGCAACTCGCGCCGATTGAACCGGGCGTAGATATCGCGCATCGGCGGAGCATTCTCGAGCGGGCTTTCGCCAACCGATCTGATCGCATGACAGCGCCCGCATTTTTCCTGCAGGATGGCCCTGCCTCGTTGCGCTGCCTTGCTGAGGTTCGCGGCGTCCACGTTTGTCGGCCAACACGAGAGCAGCCCGACCAGGAGGCCCAGAGCCCGAACCTTGAAACGCCCTGACATGCGTCCGACTCTCCGCAAGTGATCGGCACCGGCCCGGCTTGACCGATCCGCATACCGTCGCCCGTTGCACGTCATCCAGCACGCGACAGCCAATCACGTGTCCTTCGTCCGCATGAGACGCGGCAACATGACAGCCCTGCACGTTGCTCGAGTGCAAGCGAATTCAATAGCAGACCCGCACGTAGTGCACGTGCCGCCTGTGCCGGACCGGCCGGACATGGCAGTCGCCGTATCCGTACGGTCCCCAAAACGGACCTGGCCCCCAATACGGTGCCGGTGGGTCGTAATAGACTGGCCCCGGATAGCCGTAATAGGGATACGGCCCCCAATAGCCGCCGCCGAGGGCCGCGCCGAACAGTGCGCCGGCAGCCAGGCCGCCGACGATTCCTGCGGCAACGCGCCCGTTGCGAGCGTCGGCCCCCGTGGGTGCAAGCAGCGCGAGGGTCAGGACAGCCGCGGTCGCAACCGTGCCAATCTTCTTCTCGAAGCTCATTTCATCCCTCCTGTGCTGTTACGTAACAGAACGCAACATCGCGTGCGCAACGTTGCGAAGGATCAAACAATGCGGCTAGCGCTTCAGCATCTTCTTCGCCCGCGACAAGGGTTGGGTGTTGATGACGTCCGCGGCTTCGAGCCAGCCTCGGCGCGCCTGATCGACGCCGAAACGCATGTTGGCGAATCCAGCCGTCGAATGTGCGTCCGTCGAGATTGCCAGCTTGACGCCCGCGGACTTGGCGGCATGAGCATGGATATCGTTGAGATCGAGCCGGTCCGGGTCGGCGTTGAGTTCGAGATGACAGCCGCGCTCGCGCGCCGCCGCAATGACGGCTTCCATGTCGATCTCGTAAGGCTCGCGGTCCCCGATCAACCGTCCGGTCGGATGACCGATAATCGAGACATGGCGATTGTCCATCGCCCGGATGATGCGCTCGGTCTGCATCTTGCGCGAGAGCTCGAACTTGTAGTGAACGGAAGCAACGACCAGATCGAGCCGCGACAAGATCTTGTCGGGCAGATCAAGCCGTCCATCCGCCAGAATATCGACTTCAGCACCTTTCAGCACCGTAAAGCCATCCAGCCGGTCGTTCAAACGATCGATCTCGTCGATCTGACGCGACAGACGTCCGGCATCGAGACCATGGGCGACAGTGACGTGTTGGCTATGGTCGGTCAGAGCCATATAGGCATAGCCCCTTGCCTTGGCGGCAGCCGCCATCTCGGCGATCGCGGCGGTGCCGTCGGTCCATTTGGAATGGACGTGCAGGTCGCCTCGAATATCGGACAGCGTAATCAGTTTCGGGAGCTTTTTTGCCTTTGCGAGCGCGATCTCGCCGCGATCCTCGCGCATCTCGGGCGGAATCAGGGGCAGCCGGAGCTTGCTGTAGATCTCCTCCTCGGTTGCTCCGGCGATGCGCCGTTTACCGGCGAAGAGGCCGTATTCGTTCAGCTTCCAGCCGTGGTCGTTGGCGAGTCCGCGCAAGGAGATGTTGTGCGCCTTGGATCCGGTGAAATACATCAGCGCGGCGCCGTAGCTTGCCTCAGGAACAACGCGCAGGTCGACGTGCAGCCCGGAGCGCAGCACCACCGCCGTCCGCGTATCGCCATGAGCAAGCACATCAGCGACATTGTCATATCGAGAGAGTCTCTCGCCGGCGGCGTGGCCGTCACGCGCCACCATCAGGATATCAAGATCGCCGACGGTGTCGCGCCTGCGGCGGTAGCTTCCGGCGACGATCACCCGTCCGTTGCTCGCGTTCGGCCTCAGATGGCTGAGGAGTGCTTCCGCTTCGGCTTCGGCCTCGGATAATCTGAAGCGCCTCTCGGCGCGAGGCTTGGCCAGCGCCGCGGCGAGCTTTTCCTCGCTCTTGGCACCGAAGCCTCGAAGCTCTCTCAGCCGACCCGACTTCACCGCGCGCCTGAGGTCCTCGAGTGACCGCACGCCCAGCTTGTCGTAGAGCAGTTTGACGCGCTTCGGACCCAAGCCCGGGAGCGCCGCGATCTCACCGAGATCGCCGGGCAGTTCACGCTTGAGTTTGTCCAGCACATCGAAATGATGGGTCGCGACGATCGTTTCGATCTTTCCTGCCAGATCCTTGCCGATACCTGGCAGCTCGGAAAGATCCTCGCCCGCCTTCAAGAGGTTGGTGATGCTCTTGGGAAGGCGCTCGATCACCCGCGCAGCATTGCGATAGGCCCGCGAACGAAACGGATTGCCGCCCTTGATCTCGAGAAGTTCGGCGGTCTGGTCGAACATCTCTGCAATTTCGGCATTCTGTACCGGCATCGATGCACCTCCGTCGCTCGACAGGCTAGAGACGGATCGAGCTGTTTCCCTTGATGCAGATCAGAATTCAGGGACGCGAGCCTATCCGGTCGGCGACAGCTGCCAGCTGTTCAAGACGGCTTGAAATCTGAACCGGATAGGGCGCAACCGATTTGGAGGCTTTCAGCTCCGGAGGCAGTTGATCCAGTTGCCGGCGCGCGTGAGCCCGGATGTCGTGAAGTGATGGTCGAGAGCCGACAGGGCGTCCGCCGAGCATCACAGCTTGGATCAGCGCTTCCCCCTCCTGTTGGTCCTCCTCGGTCGAAAGAATGTCGGCGAGCATACGGCCATCGCTGTCATACCGGCGCCAAACCTGCTTGCGGCCGGGCCATGTGGCCTTTCCCGTCGAGCGCTTGCGGCGCGGCAAGCCCGCATACTCCTGCAGCTTATAGGCACAGTCGAGTGCCGGCGCATCGGACGACGTGACGAGGCCCGTGCCGATGCCGATACCGTCGATCGGCGCCGCGTCCCGAGCGAAGGCAATCAGGGTGCCCTCCTCTATTCCGCCACTGACAAAGATGCCGGTGTCATGGAGTCCGCCGGCATCCAGAATGCAGCGCACGTTCCTGGCGAGCGCAGACAGATCCCCGCTGTCAATCCGCACGGCGCTGACGGCAATTCCAAGCTCCTTCAATCGGGGCGCCAGCATGACGACCTTCCTCGCGGCCGCCTCGGTGTCATAAGTGTCGATCAGCAGGACGAGATTCTTCGGCCGGGCGCGCGCAAACGCTTCGAATGCTGCAGCTTCGTCATCAAAGGATTGAACGAACGAATGCGCCATGGTGCCATAGGTCGGAATGCCGAATGACATCTCGGCCAGGAGGGTTGCCGTGCCGGAAAATCCCGCGACATAGCTCGCGCGGGCAGCCAGCAGCCCTGCCTCGGCGCCATGGGCGCGACGCAAGCCGAAGTCGATCAGGAGCTTGTCTGGCGCGAGTAAGACCATGCGCGCGGCCTTGGAGGCAATCAGCGTCTGAAAATGCAGGATGTTGATCAGGCGCGTCTCGACAAGCTGCGCCTCCGGCAAAGGAGCTGTAACCCTAAGGATCGGTTCATTGCCGAAGAACACGGTGCCTTCCGGCATCGCGTGGACCTCGCCGGTGAAGCGGAAATTGGCGAGATAGTCGATCAACGACTTGCTGAACCTGTCAGTTCGCTCAAGCCAGTCGAGTTCGTCTTGCGAGAACCGCATGTTTTGCAGGAAGTCGAGCGCCTGCTCCAGTCCGGCCGCCATCAGGAAGCTGCGCTGCGGCGGCAGCTTGCGTACAAAGAACTCAAACACGGCTGTATCAGTCTGGCCCGATTCAAGATACGCCTCGATCATGGTCATCTGATACAGATCGGTTAGCAGCGCGCTCGGTGACGGGTCCATCGATGTTCCTCGGCGCTCACATGACGTCGGTCATCCTGTCGATTTATGCGCATTTCCTGTTTGACGCCGGTCAAGAGGCGGAAGCAAGTTGCGTCTATCCTTTCTGGTGGAAACGCCGCGGCGTCCCGAGCAAGGCGCGGCAGTTTACGTCCGAGGCACGAGCCATGCCGTATCGCACAAATATCGATCTTCCCCCTCCTGTTCGCGCGCACCTCCCATCACACGCGCAGGACATTTATCGCGAAGCGTTCAACCTCGCCTTTGCCTCCCATGCGGAAGACGAACGGCAGGAGGAGATTGCTCACCGCATAGCCTGGGCGGCGGTGAAGCGATCCTACGTGAAGGTCGGCGACCGCTGGGAACCGCTGCCCCACGATCATTAGACCGCCGGCTCGTCAGGAAGCGGGCATGGATCTGTTTGATGGAAACTGTCTCAAAGTGGCAATCACCTCGTCGTCGCCGACCTGATGAAAGTCGCGATAGAAATAGCCGATCGCGCCAAACTCCTGAGGCTCATGCAGACAGACGACCGCATCGACTTCCGCATGCAATTTCCTGATGGTGTCCAGCGGTGCGACCGGGACCGCAAGCACGAGCTCTTTCGGTTCCTGCTTCCGAACAGCCTTGATGGCAGCAAGGGTGGTTGCGCCTGTCGCAACGCCGTCATCGACGATGATCGCGACCTGCCCCTTGACTTCGGCACGAGCCCGATCGCCCAGATAGCGCTCGCGACGCCGTTCGATCTCAGCACGTTCCTTTTTGCAGACGACCTCAAACTCTTCTGAAGTGACGCCGGACAGCTCGATCACGTCCTGGTTACGAATGGTGGTCATGCCCTCCCCATCCGCGATGGCACCCATTGCGAGCTCCGGCTGCCCCGGCAGCCCGATCTTGCGGACCAGCAGCAGATCGAGTGGCGCATCGAGGGCTGCTGCGACTTCCGCCGCAACCGGCACGCCGCCCCGTGGCAGCGCAAGAACGACCGGGCGCCGCCCCTTATATTTGAGCAGCGCCTCGGCGAGTTGCCGGCCGGCATCGGTTCGGTTCTGGAACAGCATGGCAGACCTCACGCGGAAGAGGCGCAGGATATGAGCCGGACAGCCACTGCTATTGATCCGTATCAAGCTGCCGACAGCCGCGATTGGCGATAGGCATCATATGCCCGGATGGAAGAATGAACCCTGGGACGATGACGCTGAAAATAGCAGCGCGACAGCTCTTGCTCGCAAGGTGGCGTTTCTCAGCCGGCCGGACAGCTATGTCCCGACGCCCGACGCCGTGATCACGCGGGAGACCCACATGTCCTGGGTCTTCATGGTTGACGAGCGCGTCTACAAGCTCAAAAAGCCGGTTCATTTTCCATATCTCGATTTCTCGAGCCTTGAGCGCCGCGCAGACGCCTGCCGCGCTGAGGTTTCGCTGAACCGAAGGCTGGCGCCCGATGTCTATCACGGCGTGGTGCCGCTGACGGCTGCGCCGGGTGGCTACGCCATCGGAGGCGGCGGACACATCGTTGATTGGCTCGTCGTCATGCGCCGGCTCGACGAAGGCCGAACGCTCGAAGCCGGGCTTCGCGATCGCAAGGTCTCCCAGGCCCAGATCGATGGCCTGGCCAGTCGTTTGAGCCGCTTCTATTCGCATGCGCGTCGGATCATGATCAATCCGGAGAGCTACATGGTGACCCTGCAACAGGCAGTTCTTGCGGATCGGCGAGGTTTGCTCGAGCCGGCCTTCGACCTGCCCCGCGGCACCATCGAGCGCATTGCCGACCTGCAATGCCGTTTCCTGCGGCGGCGGACCGAGCTGCTGGCGCAGCGGGTGCATCACCGGCACGTCCTTGACGGCCATGGCGATCTGCGGCCGGAACATATCTGGTTGAGCCGTCCCTTCCCCATCATCGACTGCCTGGAGTTCAATGCCCGCTTGCGGACATCCGATGCTCTGGACGAAATTGCCTTTCTGCACTTGGAATGCGCCCGATTGGGAGGACTGTGGGTCGCTGAGAGGCTTCGGCGGCATCTGGCCGTCCAGCTCAATGATGACCCGGCCAGCGGACTGTTCTTGTTCTATCGGATTGGCCGGGCCATGCTCCGCGCCAGGCTATCCATCGCTCATCTCGCCGACGCCCATCCACGGACGCCGGAAAAATGGCCGCGGCTGACGCGCACCTATCTCAAACTTGCCAAGGCGGACGCAGCGCAGCTCGAGCGGCAACTCACGGCGAGAGCCAGAATTTGAATTGCAGGGATCAATCCTGATACGGAAGCAGCTCCGTCAGCGGCTCGTTGTGGTGCAGCCGACGAATGGTCTCTCCGAGAAGGGGCGCCGCCGAGACGATCTCGAGCTTGTCGCGAACCGCGCCCGGCGGAAGCCTGAACGGCGGCACGCTGTCGGTCGCAATGATGCGGTCGATCGCAGGATCGGCCAGCGTCGTTGCCGCGCCCGGCATGAACAGGCCGTGCGCGACGCAAGCTATCACCTCTTCGGCTCCATGGGCACGGGCCGCCTTCGCCGCCCGCACCAGGGTTCCACCGCTGCTGATGAGATCGTCCACGATCACGCACAGCGAGTTCGCCACCTCCCCCGCGAACAAATCGCCCGAAACGACACCGGAGCTGCGATGCTTCTCCACGAACGCCTCGCCGATCGGACGGCCGAGCGCCTTCCCAAGAACCTCGCGAAGCAGGTCCGCTCGCTTGCCGCCTCCGAGATCCGGCGAAACCACGGCAATCGGCCGATCCGCCGCGATCGCCTTGATCCTGCCGATCAAGAGCGGCGCCGTGCTCAACGCGACCGATGGGCAACGGAACGCGTTCTCGAACGCGGCCTCGTTGTGAACTTCGAGGGTCACCACCGCGTCAACACCGATCGCCTCGAACATGGTCGCAAGATAACGGATCGTGACCGGGTCATTGGCCTTGGTGCGACGATCTTTTCGCGCATAGCACAGATACGGTGTGACCGCCGTCACCCGCGCGGCACCGGCATCCTTCAATGCCCCGACGAGGAACAGCAGCCGGCACAGCTTGTCGTTCGGACTCTCGTCAGGACCGCCATGGAGGCTATGCAGAACGTAGACGTCGCAGCCGGCGACAACCTCCAGCGGCCGCACCTTGTGTTCGCCGTCCTCGAAGCTGCGTTCTTCGACAGCGGCGAGACGGCATCCAAGCGCATGAGCAACTTTTTCGCCAAGCACCTCCGTGCCATGAAGACAGAACAAGCGCAGGCGATCACCAATCATCGGTTACCTCCAACGTCAAACCTGCCCGTCGTCCGCGTCCCCACTCAGCCGCCGAGCTAAGCCCGCAGCCCATGTTTCCCGAGCATTCTGACCGTGCTCGCCTGCGGTCCCTTCTCTCCGATCTCCTCAACGTAGCTGACGCGGGCGCCGGGCACGATGCTTGATCCACCCTCAACGACGCTATTGCAGTTGAAATAGACTTCGTGGCCGTCCGCGGCTTCCAGAAAGCCGAACTGGCCGCTTGGATCGATACGCGCAACGGTTCCGATGGGTTGAGGCTCATGCGTCTTGACGTCGCCCCGCATCAGTCGCGCCCGGTCCTGCAGTTGTCGACGCGCGCGTTTGAATGCGTTGTCCACGGCGAAGGTCAAGTCGTCGTACCGTTCATCCAGCTTCGGGGTACGTCCAACGTGGACCTCCCGACCGTCAGGCAGCGCCAGCCGGACGCTCACCAGATATTGACCGCCGGTTTGGTGATGACCGCCCGGACCTTTGACCATGATGCGAGCTGCAGTGATCCGGCCAAAGCGGCTCTCCAGTTCCGCGACATGTTGCTCGACGACAGCCCGGATTTCGGCGGACACGCGGATCCCTTCAAATTCAATTTGAACTGGTGTTTGCATTTCCGGCTCCTCTCCCGTGTCAAACTTATTGGACCACGGGCGCGAGGAGCAGCTTTGAGCAAGATCAACCTGCCTTAAGCAAGAATGTTGCGGCCACAGAACCGCTCAAGCGTGACCACCTGTATTGGCAGGGCCGTGTCACCGTCCAAGCTTCCGCCAACGATCGCACTTCTTCCGGATCCGCCAGCGTTTCGCGCAGCACACCGCGGCCAGATGCAATGACGCGCGCTTGGCCGAGGTGATGGCTGCCGATCATGCGGTCCGACGATTGGCTTCGCCGGAGTCCCTCACGCGGACTTGTTCAAGCCGCAGACGCTGTCGGCTCCGCAAAGCCAACCCTCGGGCTCCTCGTCGACCGAGATCGCATCGGCTGCCCCGGCTTCCGGTCGCTTGAAGCCGAGCATCTCGAGAAGCTGGCCGACCGTCAGCTTCTCGTATTTCAGGTTCGCTCCCTTCTGGTTCAGAACCTTGATGTGCTGGGTCGTCATCAGCTTGAAGACGTCCAGCTTGTCTTCGGGCATCTTGATGTCAGACATGACTTGATCCTCTCTCCACCTTGCTACGCACATACGACCAGTTTACGAATCTCGTCGCCAACCTTGGCCACCGAAACGGCATATCGCTTGTCGAAATTGTCGCAGTATTTATCGTTCATGCTTCCAATCTGCTGGTGAGCATGCTGGGCGCACCCGCCGCTACAGATGAGCGCAAAACGGCATGACTGGCATTTTGCCATGCCTTCAAGTTGGCGCCCCTTCCACTGATCGTCTCTGCCATTGAGCACCACCGGCCGCTCTCGATAGCTGCCGACCAGCGAGCGAGCTGCGCCAATGTCTTCCCAACATTTGTAGAGGCCGCCGTCGGGTGCGAAGATGTACATTCCCGCATTGGCCGCACAATAAGAACCGGAGAACCGGAATTCTTCCCGCTTCCGGATCGCGCTCACGATCCGGCCCGCGACGCCCGCATTGAAGCAATCCAGCGACACATTCGTTTTCGGCGCCTGCGCCAGCACGATATCCAATAGCTCGCGATCGGACCGCAGTGTCTTCCGACCATTGGCCTTGTCGTAGATGATGTTTGCATTGAGATCGAAATTCGGATTCTGCAGGAAGCCGCGCGAACCGAACAATTCGTGCAACGGTCTGAGATCGTGGAAATTGGCGCGGCTGAAATTGAAGCGCACAACGACGCGAACGCCGGGCCGCTCCCTCAGGACCAGATCGATATTGTCCACGATCCTGTCAAAGGTCCCTCCGCCATTGGTCAGGAATCGTTGCTTGTCATGGATCGCCCGCGTGCCATCGACCGAGATGTTGAGTGAATGGATTGCGTCGACCCCGATGACGTCCATGAACCGATCGACGTCATAGCCGTTGGTAACCGCCGAGAAGCGGAAGCCTCGCGAGCTGCCGAGCTCGACGGCGCGTTCGATGACCGGAAGATTGGAAACCCACAACGGCTCTCCGCCGAACAAGGTGATGTTCCTGGACCATTGTTTGGTCTCCGACTGCTCGATCAGATCATCGATGCCGGCAAACACCGCATCGACACCGTCTCGCGACATGCTCACCTTGTCGCCGTGGCCCATGAAACAAGCGCCCGAGTCGGCACTAGGTCGATCGCTGGTCGCACGATCGATCTGCGAAAGCGGGTTTGGTCGGCGATCGATGTCGTTCTGCAGCTCCCGCTCAAAACAGTAACTGCAGCGGAAATTGCAGTCAAAGGTTGGCGCGATAACGAAATGTAGTTGCCGGCGACGTGCCTGCAGGGATCTGGAGATCTCCACCACCGCCTCTCGCTCCTCCAAGGGGGTAAGGCTCGTGATGAAGCCGCGCAGCCATAAGGCATCAAACTCGTCCTGATATCTCTGACGTATCAGGTCAAGCGAGCCTCTCTCGGTCAACGACTCGAACAGATCCTGCGAAACGAGGACCATGCCCCCGGTGTAGCCATGCAGGCCGAATACCGCGCCGTCCACAGGCGTCCAGATGCAGTACTTGCTCACGCGCAAATCCGGACACGGCATCATGTGCCTCCCATTCGGCTGAAGCTGATCGCATTGGCGTAGTTGTGGTTCTTGAGGTTCTCCCAGCGAATGCTGCCCTCGCCCACGGGATATGGATCATTGATCAGAAAATAGTGCTCAGTTCCCGTCACATTTCCGGTGAGAGACGATACGAAGGAATATTGCTTCCAGCCGCGGCAGACACGCGCATGGCCCGGGAGACCGCTCTTGAACGGAATGAATTTCTGCAACGCGTCGAGGGCGTGATCGAAACTCGGAGCTTGATCAAAGGTCGGCGCCAATCGCCCTCCCGCAAAAAACTGATACGCCGAGACTTGGGCTTTGTTGGTGGCGCCCTTGGGGCCAGGCTTCATCTGTTCGGCAATTTGCTCGGGTGTCGCCGTGAATCCGAAATACGCCAGGATCATCTGCGCGGATGCGACCGCGCAATAGACAGGCGTAATCTGCGCAAAGAGAGGAACCGGCAGGATCGAGGATGCGATCGCCGGCGGCGTCGCAGCAAAGTAGGCCTGCAGCGTCTTATAGTCGGAATCGTCAAACTTGATGTCCGGCAGATCACCGCTTTCCGGCAGAATCCCAGACACGATGCTGCGAATCATTTCTCGCTCGCTCTGGCCACGTAGCGGCTCTGGCTCCGACACGTCGAGAAAACCGAGCTTCTGAGAGTCCAAGATCGAGTGGGGAATGAGCCCGTCGATGCTATCCAGCAAATCGACCGGCGGCGGACTCGGAGCGAGATCGGTCTGCGTGAGAACCGATCGATCATAGTAGTCGACGATGAACGATGCGGGGTGACCATCCTTGACGTAGGAAACGCGAACGCCGATCTTTGCGTACGAATATGCGACGAAGGAATGGCTGACGAGGGTTGCGTCCGGCGCGATCTTGTTCATCGCTTCCGTCGCGATCTTGAGTGCGTTCGTGTCGGACAGCTGCCGCGACGGCGGCTCGAATGCCCAGGCTGCGGATTGCAGCCTCGTGTCCGCCGTGCACCTGATGACGCCGACGAGTAGAGCCTGTTGATAGAAGCTGAAATCATAGAATGCCGGCGTGCCGGTCAGATCAAAAATAATGATCGGGTTTGGATCGAGGTCCGAGCCGAAAAACCGCGCCATTTGTCGATCGGCGATATCCGGAGCGCTTTTCGAAGCGGCGTGGAACATCGCAACCGAGCGTGCCTGCTCAACTGGAATGGTCGCCATCTCGCCTCCCCCGCCGTCCAACCGCTCGGGCATTTGAAATCACAAGTAGAATGTATGATTTGATTCAAATCAAAATAGAGTCGTCATTTCCTTGCGCTCTCGATGGCCGTTTCAGATTCGCCTCATGGCGGACGCGACCGGATGGGTCGACAATCCATCATGCCACGCAGATCCTCCGGCGAGACACGATCTCGCGCTCCCGTGGCGCGCAACGCCCAGGTGATGCATTCGTCATGTCGCCCTGAAACGAGAGGGCGCGGGGAAGGCCGGACCTCGGCTGAGGCCCGTGGCCCGCCTGCTCAAAAGAATGCAGGCGGCAGGTACCACAGGTACAGCC
>NZ_JBNPUE010000026.1:0-84481 GCF_051168015.1 Bradyrhizobium sp. HKCCYLRH3061 | reverse complement strand
CGCGGCCGCGCGGAAGCAGGGTCGCGTGCTCGAAGTTCTGATCGATCAGTTTTTGCCATACATAGTTCCACTCGGGCCCGTTGTCGCGACCCATCAGCCAATCGCGGCCGCGCGACAGCCAGCCGGCTTCCCTGGGGCACCTTATCGCTACATTAATCCAGAGGTATGGCCAGCCGAAGCCTTCCATACTATCACGAAGCGCGGGCGATATACGTGCAATAAGCTCGGTCGCAGGGACGAGGCTTAGCAAGAAATCGACCCCTTTTTCGTGCTTGTGCGGATTTCGTATGATTGTCAACTTGCGAGCGACGGCGTCAACAAACTCGTTGATCGGTGGATTGAGCGTCGCAGTTTTTGTCCACATCGGAATATCTGCACTAGTTTCGGGCTGAGCCGGAATTGCTTGGAGGGCGAGGCGAACAAGGGCGTCTTGCTCCAAGGTTGGTTGATGAGAGCTTTGAGTCGTCTCGAATAGATCCAACCAAACGCGCGCGCAGTATTGGTGCGCTGCATTGCAACTGAGCCAAGCCAAAGCTAGATCTCTAATAACTGCATCCGCCGGTGAAAATCTGATCAGTCGGCTATTGATCCACGGCCATGCTCCGGCATCAAGATGTGCCCGAAGCCAACTTCGCCCTCTGCTCAGAAGAACCTGACGCTCTTCTTGACCGGCCATATCCCATACCATCTGGAAAAGAATCCCCCAACCGGCTGCATCCTCGCCCAGGTCACGCCACCAGGCCTCGATACGAGCCTTGATGCCCGACGCATGCAGATCGATCTCGGCACTCAAGGCCGACTGTTGCCAAGCAAACAGGCGCGGGGTGATCTCATGTCCAGGGCCGCGCCGCCGAAAACATGGCCATAATGCCTTCAGAACCTCCACGCGCATGGTCTCGTCTAGCATCAGAGCCCCACGTGACCGACTTTTGCCGATCTTGCGAGTGCCCAGCCAACCGAGAAACGCGTCTGCTGGCCCGCCCTCTTCCAGCATTGCGTCAAATGCAACAGAGACGTCTTCTGCCCGCCGAACCGTTTCGCCGCTTGGTACCAGAACGTCGTAGATCAGCCGGCTGATCTGGGGGTGAAAGAAACGGCCAGACAACGTTCCAGATGTTGGATTGCTGAGACGCCAAATTCGCTCGCCGACCAATTGCGTCAATTCTGCCCGATGTCCCTGGAACAGCGCCTCCGGAGCCTTCAGGCCATAGAGATTGAGGACGAGGGCAGCCCGGCCTTGCGCTCGAATGGCAAGCTCATGAAGGCGATTGTCGAATCGGGTGGCAAAGGCCTCTGGCGTTAGTCTCTGCTCGCGCTGGAGTTCGTAAATCCATGCGGCTGCCACGAAAATCGGCTCCTTTCGAAGAGGAACATCGACACCGGTGCGCTGCTGATACCAGTCGTGATAGGCGATCTGTTCTTCGGGGTTCAAGGGCTCAGCAGCGATTTCGACCGGATCAAGCACCCGATGCCGTTCGCATTCGCGTCTAAACGCTTTTAGTTGCTCAAGTGGGCCGCAGGTGAGAATGGCAAACCGACTTGGGAACTTGCGAGCCGTTGCGGTGAGTTCGCCAACTTCTCGCCATATCGCAGGATCGCGGTTTTCTGGTGAGTATAGGTCATCGCCCGCAACCAGCATGGAGAGGGAGGTAGCGCTGGCATTGTCGAGAGCGCGAGGTAAGGCATGCGCGTATGATTCGATGAAATTGACCGCTTCGACTTGGCCGTCCGCCAGAAGCTCGCTAATGATCTGGAGCAGGAGTACACTCTTGCCTGCTCCGGAGGGACCCGTTATCCAAAAAACTGGGATGACCGCGTTTCGCCCTCTTGCGTCCGCCAACCAACGCTCATGAATCATCGACAGGGCCGCTTTGAGTTTCTCTGGGCGGTCCATGAAACAGCCGTCACGAACATCAGCCGGGCTGGGGCGAACACCGTGCACAATATGCCCCTGGACCAGCCCATGATCCTTTTTTAGGTCCGTCGCGCCAAGCAGATGCAGAGGCGCCACCTTTTCTCGACGCGCCGTGTTCCAAAGCGTTAGCAGAGCTGTCGCTATCTGCACGGGCGACTCGCCCGAGGGAAGCATTTGAAGGAGCCGACCCATACATGTATCAATAAGGGTCGTCGGATGGGTCACATCGTGCCAAAGGCGAGTCGCCAGACGAACTTCAGGCGCGCCATCCACCTTAACAGGCAGGCATCGATCTCGAAGATGCTCCCATCGCTTTGCCGAAGCAGCGTCGAGCTTCAGCTCCGAAGCTGTCAGTCGTGCGGGTAGAGACGAAACAGTTCCCCGTAAGCTTCGCGCGGTAATCCTAAAGCGAAAGCTGTTTCGTACAGAGGGGCAGCATTGCTCAAGAAATTCGTCCACTGCGAGGGCCTCTTCGATTGCATCTTGAAGCGACTCCTTCCGCAAGGTCGTCTTGATCTGTGTGAGATACACGAGGTCTTCATGCTTTTCACTGAGGTCACTGAGCCCTTCGAACGCGACGCTCGCCGCTTCTTCATTCTGCGCCAACACGAGTTCAAAAAATCGGTCAAGTGAAACCGCGAGTTGGTAATGAAATCCATCAAGCGCACGTCGCCCGCCCGACGCCCGCTGCTTGAACTTCGGGTGCTCTTGCCAAGCTTCTTGTAACGCTAGTGGATTTGGCGCAACTCTCCCTCTGTCTGTTCCTTGAACTGACATCCTTGTTGGCCCATCAAAAGTTGCGATAATAAGATACCAAAACCTAGTTGCGATCGTAATTATGTGCAACCGCGGATCAATTTAACTGGTAGCCGACTGCTGCTGTCGCCCAAGCCTGCCGGCCGAGGCGGAGCAGGACGTAATGACGAATTGGAGCATGCCGAGCGCTGGAACCGCGGTCTCTGCCCAGAGGTATTGTGATGATGCCAGGCTTTGACCAATGTCCCTAATGGGCTGAATGCGGACGCCGGTCATTCGGTCGCGAAGGTCTGCAGTTGACCAGGGACAAGCTCGTCAACACCGGTCGGAAGTCAATCCCCTTCATCCGGCCCGCACGGTGAAGCGTCGGGCAGCCACGTGCGGCGAACGTCGCGGACGTCTCACGCCCACGATCAGCTCGGCGCGACATCTCCGCGGGCATGCACGCCGCGCGCGAAACGGCCGAAGCGCAGCGCCAAGGTCGGCAGCACCAGCAGGTTGAGGGCCATCGAGGTCAGGAGTCCGCCCAGGATGACCACGGCCATCGGTCCCTCGATCTCGCGGCCCGGCTCGCCGGCGCCGAGCGCGAGCGGCAGCAGGCCGAGGCCGGTCACCAGCGAGGTCATCAGGATCGGCACCAGGCGGTCGGCGGCGCCGGCGATCGCGGTCTCCAGGCTCCAGGCGCGGCCTTCGGCGACGACCAGATGCTCGTAATGCGAGATCATCAGGATCGAATTGCGCAGCGCGATTCCGAACAGCGTCACGAAGCCCACCATCGAGCCGAGCGACAGCACGCCGCCGGTCAAGGCGACCGCGATGACGCCGCCGACGAAGGCAAACGGTAGGTTGATCAGCACCAGCACCAGGTTGCGCCAGTGCCCGGTGACGAAGGACAGCAGCAGCACGATGCCGATCGTCGCCAGCAGCGAGTTCACCAAGAGGTCGCGGCGTGACTTGGCCTGCGCCTCGGCCGCGCCGGTGAACTCGACATGCGCGCCAGGCGGCAGCTTGACCTCCTTGGCGATCTTCCGCTTGGCCGCGGCCACGAAGGATTCGAGATCACGCCCCGCGACGTTGGCGGTCACGGTCTGGACGCGCTGCCCATTGCGATGAAGCACGACGTAGCGCCCCGCGGTGCCGTAGATGTCCGCGACCTGCTTCAGGAGGATGTAGGCGCCGCTCGGCGTCCGGATCGGCATGTTGCCGATCTCGGTCGGGCGTGCCGTCGCATCCGGGTCGAGCTTGACGATGACGTTGAAGACGACGTTGCCTTCATAGGCTTGGCCGACCACGTCGCCCTGATAGGCGGTGCGGATCAGCTCCAGCACCTCGACCGCGTCCAGGCCCCAGGATTGCAGGTCGGTCGGGCGCAGGGTCACGTTGACCTGCGGCATGCCCGGCGGCGACTGCTGCTGGATGTCGATCGCGCCCCAGACCTCGCCGAGCTCGCGCGCGATGTCGCGCGCCGTACGCTCGAGATCGTCGAGATCGGGGCCGAACACGTTGATGACCACGGCGGCGTTGAAGCCGGACAGCGTCTCCTCGATGCGCTCGGTCAGGTAGGTCTTGATCGACAGGTTGATGCCGGCGAAGTTGGCGAGCGCGGCACGGATGCGCTGCTGCGCCAGCTCCTGCTGGTCGCCTGACAGCCCCGGCTTCAGGTCGACCTCGATCTCGCTCGAATGCGTGCCCGCGGTATCGACGCCGGCTTCGGCGCGGCCGGCATGCTGCGCCACGCTGCGGACCTCGGGGACACCCTTCAGGGCCTCGGCGATCAGCGTGCCCAGCCGCAGCGATTCGTCGAGCGAGGTCCCCGGCAGTGTCGAGACGTGGAGGATCAGGTGGCCCTCCTTCAGGTCGGGCAGGAAGGTGCCGCCGAAGAACGGCACCAGGCTTGCGCCGCCGGCGGTCACCAGCACGGCCGTCAGCATGACCGACTTGGGAAACCGGCCGAGCCGCCGCAACAGCGTCTCGTAGTGGCGGCGCGACCAGCGCACCAGCGGCGGCTCGCGTTGCTCTCGCGGCTTGCGACCGGCCAGCAGCAGCATCGACAGCGCGGGTGTGACCGTCAGCGCGACGATCAGCGAGGCCACCACCGCGAGGATATAGGCGATGCCGAGCGGCCCGAACAGCCGGCCGGCGAGGCCCGGCAGCGCAAGGATCGGCACGAACACCAGCAGCACGGCGAAGGTCGCATAGGCGACCGCGCTGCGCACCTCGAGCATGGCATCGTAGACCACGCGCGCTTCGCTGCGCGGCGACGGCAGGCCGCGGTTCTCGCGCAGCCGGCGCACCACGTTCTCGACCCCGATCACGGCATCGTCGACGACCTCGCCGATCGCGATGGCGAGGCCGCCGAGGGTCATCGTGTCCAGGCTCTGTCCCATCCACTGCAGGGCCAGCACGGCCGAGAACAGCGACAGCGGGATCGCGGTGCAGCTGATGACGGAGGTGCGCCAGTCGTAGAGGAACAGGAACAGTACGATGATGACCAGGGCGCCGCCGATCAGCAGGGCGAACAGCACGTTCTCCGTCGCCGCATCGATGAAGGTCGCCGGGCGGAACAGATCGGCGTGCAGCCTGACCTTCTCGCTGTCGAGCGCCGGGCGCAGCTCCCGCAGCGCGGCCTCGACGCGCGCCGCGACGTTGCGCGTGTTGGCGCCGAATTGCTGGCTGATCATCATCATGATGCCGGGCCGGCCGTTGATCAGCGCGCCTCCGATCGGCGGCTCCGGCGCGTTCACGACCGTCGCGACGTCGCCGAGCACCACGCTGGCGCCGCCCTGGTGCAGCAGGACCGTACGCGCCAACTGCTCGGGTGTGAGCGACTGGCCCTGCGTCTGCAGGATGACCCGCTGGTTGGCGGTGTCGACGAAGCCGGCGCCGCGCACGCCGGTGGCCTTGCGCGCGGCGGCGACGACGTCGTTCATGCCGACGCCGAAGCGGACCAGATCGTCGGATCGCACCTGCACCTGCAGCGACCGGATGTCCCGGCCATAGGTCGTGACCTGCGCGACGCCCGCGACCGCCAGCAGCCGCCGGCTCACGGTCCAATCGGCGATCGTGCGCAGATCCATCAGCGAGCGCTGCTCGGAGGTCAGCCCGATCGCCAGCACGGTGCCGGCCGCGGGCACCAGCGGCGTCATCGATGGCGCCCGCACGCCCTGTGGCAGGCTGCCGGCGATGACCGCGAGTCGCTCGGTCACCAATTGCCGCGCCCGGAAGACCTCGGTGCCGGGCTGGAAAATGACCGAGATGACGGACAGGCCCTGGATCGACGACGACCTCATGCTCTCGACGCCGGCCAGACCGTTGATCGCGGTCTCGATCGGCTGCGTGACCAGCACCTCGACCTGTTCGGGACTGAGCCCCGGCGCCTCGGTCTGGATCGAGACCTGGGGCGGAGCGAATTCGGGAAACACCGCGTAGTTGGCGCTACCCAGCGACAAGATGCCATAGCCGAGAATCGTGCAGGCCAGCGCCAGCACGATGCCGCGGAAACGGATGGCAAACGAGATCAGCGCCGCCTGGGGGCCGGTCGCGGCGCCGCGAGCGCCGTCAATCATCGTCGCCGCCGCCGCGCAGCTCGCTCTTGGCCTCCTCCGACAACAGCACCTGCGCGCCGCGCAGGACGATCTCGGAGCCCGACGGAATGTCCTGCACGACATAGTCGTCGTCGGACACCGGCTGGTCGGTGCGGATCGGGTGGCGCTTGAAGAGATCGGGACCGGCGCGCAAATAGACCCACGAGCGGCCCTGCCATTGCACGATCGCGGTGTCCTCGACGAAGACGCCGTCGAACGACTTGCCCGAGGGTACGTAGGCGATGGTGTTCATCCCCGGCAGCAGCCCGCTGTCGCCGGCGGCGACGAAGTAGTAGCTCACGCCCTGGATGCGCGGATCCGTTCGCGGCGCAGCCGACAGATAGCGCAGATCGATGTTGACGCTGCGGGTCGGCGCCTGCGCCAGCGCACCGCGCGGCGGCGCGGCCAGAGTCACGCCGGGCGGCAGCGTGACCTGCACCAGCAGCTGCTCGCGTTCGATCAGCTGGACTACCTGCGGCGAGCGCTCGATGATGCCCTGTCCGATGACCGCGCCCCATTCCTGCCGCGCCGTCGCCATCAAGGTCTTCACTTGCGATTCCGCGGCAGCCAGGGTCGCTTTATCGGTCCGGAACGTGCCTTCCGCCGCCTCGGCGTCCTTGCGCGGCATCGCCGCCGACTGCACGAGGTCGCGGGCGCGCTCGAATGCGAGCCTTGCGACGTCGAGCTTCGCTTGCGCCGTCTGCAGCTGCGCCTGGGCGTTGGCGTAGTTGTTGGTCAGGTCGGTCAGCCTGGCGACGTCCAGCACCGTGCCGTAGGCGCGAAATTGCTCGGGATGGGATTCCGCCGTCAGGACGGCGGTCTGGAGCCCGATCTGCTTTTGTTGCGTCGCGGAAAGCTTGACCGACGCAGGTTCGCGCTCGGCCGTACCGGCAGTCTGCGACTGCGCGCGCGACGGCAGCGAAACCAGCGTGAACAGCACGGCACCGCATGCGGCCGCAGCCCTCGTCCGTTGCCTCACCATGCAGTCCCGGCCCCATCGATCGGGAAACGTCTGGACGACGTCGATGTCATTGCAACAACAGCTACTTCAGCTTCGAGGGTGTTTCAAGCAGCGTCGGCTGCAGAGCCATCGCATGGGATCCGGCGACATCCCCGGGCTTCTTTGGCGGGCCATCGTGTGGAGCACGGCGACGCCGTTTTGGTCGGATGCAATCTTCGTATTCGGGGAGGGAACGACGCGGTGCCATGCACGCCGGCGCCAATGCTTGTGGCGCCGCCCCCTGCAAGCGAGCCGCATACGCGGCGGGCTCGTGGTCGAACAGGGACCGCAGCCGTGCTGCGGCGTGGACATCGGGCGTTCGGCATGCGTCTCGATATTTCTTCTTGAGCGTTAGAAGTATTCTTAGACACATTCCAGCGTATTCGTCCGCAACCCAAGCTTGTTGTCGGCCACGCGCGCGACGCTACACAAAAAGCCAAGACTAACAAACTTCTTAGGCGCGATTTTCCTCATCGAATGACCCGGGATTTTTTCCCGATTCTCCGACGGGAGCGAGAATCGTCACATTCATCTACCTGTCGGGTCATTGATGTGACCTCACTTCGCCATACCCCTCCGCAACGAGTCGGGAGTTCCGTCGACGTTGCAGCGAGGCAAGCTTGTCCACTCTGAACCCACTCTCCGATCGCCCGGCGCTCCGTGATCATGCGCAGGGCCATCCTTGTCGGTCAGCCTCTCGCCGAGCTCGCGCCGACGTTGCGGCCGACTTCAGAGAAGGATCTGCGCGATGAGCCAGCTGGTGAATGTGCGGCCCAACGAGGCCGGCGCGGGCGATCGCAAGGCGCAGAGCAGTGCAGCCGATCACGGCATGCGGCTGCTTGGTGCTATCGGCGCGGCAGCCCTGGAGCCGCAGTCGCCGACCGACGCCTGGGCGTCCTCGACGAGCGAAGCACTCGGCATGGGATCGGTCGTCGAGCCGTTGCAGGACGTGCTCGGCAGTCTGACCGAGATCATTCGTGCCGAGGGCTCCCCGGCGGAGCGTCAGCCGGATCATCCATTCGCCGACGATCATGGCTTCGCGCTCGACCAGGAGGAGCTGGCGGGCCTGCCGGGCGTGGTGATCAATACCTTCGATGTCGACGGTCCGGTCTGGCTCGCCGTCGAGGCGCTTGCCGCGACGGAGCCGCCTGCCATCGACTACGATCTCAAGATCTGGGTCGAGCCGTCGTCCGACCCCGACCGCCGTCCATCGCCGCACGAGAGCATCGTGGTCACGGTCGATGAGATCGAGAAGAACCGCCTCACCTTTGCCCGCCACGCGCGGCCCGAGGATTTTTCGCCGGCCCCGGAGCTGGGCGCCTGGACTGGACGGCTGCGCCTGGAGCAGCGTCCTGACCTCGTGCAGCGGCTCGAGCGCTATATCAGCGGGCCATGGACCGCCTGGGCCGACACCGAGCGCATGCGCCGCCGGACCATGTCGATCCACCAGCGGCTGCGCGACATGGCGGCCACGGCCGGCGCCGATCAGGTCATGGAGGTCATGTGGGGCGTCGCGCTGTCGTCTTGGCGGCAGGGCGGGCGGGAATTCGAGTTGCCGCTGTTCGAGCGCGCGGTCGAGATCGAGATCATCGCGCGCCCGGATGCCGAGGTCAGGGTCCGGCCGCGCTTCGTCGGCGCAACCGTCAATTTGAGGGCGCTCGATGCCGTGGCGCCGGACGCCGCGCTTGCCGTGCGCGACAAGCCGGATCGCCTGGTCGAGGCGCTGGAGCAGCGCGCAGAGCTGTCGCCGTTCACGCCGATCGGGACCGATCAGATCCTGAGCGCCGCAGGCGTGCAATCCGGTAACAGGACGTCGCGCGATCCCGTGTCGTCGGACGGCACGCCGGCCATGGAGGCCGCCATCGCGGCGGGACGCTGGGTCATATCCGCGCGGCGGCGGCCGGAGAGCCTCGCCCTGCGCGACATCGACAGTCTCAAGACCGCGATCGAGCATGCGCCGCAGAGTGAGTGCTGCCTGTCGGGAGCCGTGAACGCGCTGCTCTCGCAGCCGGATGGACGTGGCCACGCCAATGCGCGCCGGCACCTGTCCGGCATCGTCGGGGGCCCCATCGACATTGCGCCTGCGCCAAAGCCTGCCGCGGTCGAGCAGGGTGATCTGTTCTTCCCGCTGCCGGCTGTCGCGGAGGATGTCGAGGTCGTGCGCGAGCTGTCGCGGTCGGATGGCCTGATGGTCCAGTCTGTCGCACGCGACGATCGGATCGCGGCGCTCGTCAACGTCGTCTGCCATCACCTCGCGCTCGGCTCGCGCGTCCTCGTCGTGTCCAGGGACGAGGCTGCACTTTCCCTGCTGCATCAGAAGCTGCCGCCGGCCATTCGCGAGCTGACCGTCAGCTCGACCGGCTCCGACAAGGACGTGCTCAGGAAGGCCGAAGCCCTGGCCGGCCGGCTGCAATCGATCCTGGACACGCCGAATCTGCGCGATCAGGTCGGTCAGATCGGCCGGCTCGAACGCGATATCATCTCGAAGCGCACGCAGATCGCATCGCTCGACGACGAGATCGCCGAGATAGTCCAGCGCAACCTGCGAGTCGCCGGCGGCTTGCCGGAGCTGCCGTTCGATCTGTTCAAGGCGCTGATCGGCGAACAGGAGGCGCATGCCTGGTTCACCGACCGGCCGAAGCGCCTGCTCGCGGCCACCGACCCGCTCGTCACGGCGGTCGACAAGGCACGCGAGGCGCGGCTGCGGCTTGCCGGTGATCTCAAGCACATCGATGTCGAGTTGCCAGAGCTCGCGGCGCTTCCCGACACTGCCGCGATCCTGCGTCTGCACGCGGAGCTGCAGCACCAGGCAGGGCTGACGTCGGACGCAGGCCGCGACGAGGATCTCGCGCTCGACGCCATCGCGACCTTCGGGCTCGACGCAACCAACCGCCTGGCGGCCGATCTCGATGCGCTGGTGACCGGCCATCGCGCCATCGCGGAGGCGCCCTGGCTCGCGCGTCTGTCGCCGCTCGGCACCGCCAAGGCCGACGAGCCCGTGGCTCTCGACAAGGTCGTGGGCTGGGCGCGTGATGCGTCGTTCCAGCTGTCCCGAAGCGCCGAATTCACGAGGCGTCAGGTGCAGGCGCCGGTCGAGGCGTTCACCAGGAGGGATGCGATTCGCGTGGTCGAACGGCTTGCGGCCGGCGAGAAGCCGTTCGCGCGGTTCTCGCCGTCGCGCCGCGCGCTGAAGGCCGCCGTCGAGGCCATCACGGTGGACGGGGCCGCGCCGTCGAAGCCGGCGGATTGGCAATATGTCGGGCGCTTCCTGCTGTGGCGTCACGACCTGCATGCGTTGCGTGCGCGCTGGACGTCGATCGCAACGCAGATCGATGCACCCGCGCTTCAACTGGAATCGGCGCGCGCGTTCGATGACCTCGGGCACATCGTCAGGAGCGTCGAGGCCGCCGTCGTGACGGCCGCGCTCGCCGTCCGCAACGTGGCCGATGCCTGCTCCAAGCTGTCGATGCCGGACGGCGACGTCAGGGCGATGCTGGCCGATGCACAGCGGCTGGCCGCGTTCGGCGCGGCGATCCGGACCGTCATGACGCGCGTATCGGGACCGCTGGTCGAGCTCGCTCGCCTGGGCGAGTTGTTCGCCCGGGCGGGAGAACTCGCCGTCTCTGTTCAGGATGACGTGCTGTCGCGGGTCGGTGACGCCGAGACGGAGCCCCAGGAGCTCGAAACGCGGTGGACAGGCATTCTCGCAACTATGGAGAAGATCCGCGAGGCCAGCCCGGACTACGAACTCGTCAGGACCGCCTGCCGGATGGCGACTGCAGCGGGCGCGCCGAGTCTGGCGCAGCGACTGCGGTCCGCGCCGGCCGCGGGCGAGGCGAAGGATGCGACGACGCTCGCGGAATGGGTGGCGGCGTGGAATTGGGCCGTGCTGATGCGGATCGAAAGTCTGGAGGAGCGGCAGCTGCTGCATGACCTCGCGGCTCAGCGCGCGCGGCTTGAGACGCGCTCGCTCGCCCTGTTCGAAGCGGTGATCGGTGCCCGCATGTCACTGGCCATCGCGCAGAATGCGGGCGGCGCCGTCAGGCAAGCGGTGAAGCGGTTCAGGGACTCGATGCAGAAGATGGCGTCGGCCTGCTCCGGTCCGACCGCGCGCCGGCTTCGGTTTGCCGCGCGCAGGTCTCTGGACGGCTGGCTCGAGGAGATTCCTTGTCACGTGATGCCGGCCTGGCGTGTCGCCGAGTTGCTGCCGGCCCGGATCGGCACCTTCGATCTTCTGGTCGTCGACCACGCCTCGCGCTCGGATCTGCGCGAACTGACGGCGATGCTGCGGGCCCGTAAGGTTCTGATCAGCGACGCGCGTCACGACGACGGGACCTTGGTCGAAGCCGGCCGCAACGATACTGTTGTCAAACGCACCGAGACGACCGCGCTGCGTAGCCTGCCGCCGGCGCTGCGGCGGCTGCTGATGCCGGGTGCCTCGCTGCGCGATCTCGCCGCGATCCTCTTTCCCGATCGCATGATCGAGCTGCGTGCGCGCCCTGCCGGCGTCGAGGCGGCCTCGGTCACAGCTCAGCTGCTGCCCGCCGATACGTCCAGATCGGCCGATGCACCAGCCGCCGAGCTGCCGCGGCCGGCCCGCGCGGCTGCGCCGGCGCCGAAGCAGCGGCCGCAGCCGCGGCAGGTCATCACGACGCACTCGCTCGAAGAGGAGATCGCCACTGTCGCGAAATATCTCTCGATGGCGCGCCGCTCGGGGACGGACATCGTCACGTCTGCCGCGGGCAAGCCGAGCGCGCCCGCGATAGCGCAGCGTGCCGAGAGCCGCGCGGCTGCGCCCAAGCCCTCGCCGGAGATTCGCGTTCTGCGCCGGCGTCCGCCGCGCGAGCCGGCCGCGGACATCGTGACGCCGGCTTCGGCTCCGCCCGAGCTTCCGGCCGTCGAGGAGCCGGCCACGGTCGAGCCGACCCAACCGCGCGCGGCCACCGTCGTCGAAGCGCCGATCATTGTCGCCGATCGGCTCGCGGTGCCGCAGCGCCCTGGCGAAAGCAAGGTGGTCACAGCAGAGATCGACGCGAAGCCCACGAGCGCCGCGTCGGCAGAGCCCGTGAAGACAGGCGTCGTTGCGACATCCGCTGCGGCAGCGGCTTCTGCCACCCCTGAGCCTGCCGCCGCTGCCGCGGCTCCAGCCTCTGTTGCGGAGTCCGTAACGCCGGCGGCAGAGATCAAGATTCACCCTTCTCTCGTCGAGATGGCGTTCAAGGCGACGGAGAACGCCGCGGCACCACGCCGCCATGTGCCGAGCCGGCGCGTGATGGCAGTTGCCGCGGCCGGGCTGCTGGCGATCGTCGGTGCGGCGGTGTCCTGGGAGCGCGCGTCGGAATGGATCCAGCCGGCCCTGAGCGGTGCGACGGCAGCGTCCGCGCTGCCGAGCGAACCGGGCGCCCGCAAGGTCAATGCGGAGCGGATCACGCCGGAGGCCAAGCCGGCGATCGCCGCTGCGGCCGAGGAGCATGCCACGGTCGGCATGAGCGTGCCGGTCAGCACACCGGCGCAGGCGTTCCTCTATCACGAGGATCCGCAGGATCCGAAGGGCAAGCGTTATCCTGGCAAGGTCACCTGGTCGATCGAGCAGAGCAAGGGGCCGCGAGTCGATGCGGCGCCGGCGATCAAGGGGGAGATCGAGATCGAGAACGGCACCAAGGCCACGATCTCGCTGCGGCGGAACGCCGACATGGAGATGCCGGCGAGCCACATCATGGAGCTCAAGTTCGACTGGCCGGATCAGTCGGTGAGCGGCCTGACCAGCCTGAGGGGCATCGGCCTGAAGGGCGAGGAGGCCGAGCGCGGGACGGCGCTGGTGACCCAGACCGCCCGCGTGACGCCGAAGTACTTCATGGTCGCGCTGTCCGCCAACGAGGTCGACACCAAGCGCAACCTGCTGCTTCTCAAGGGCAAGCAGTGGTTCGACATTCCGATCGTCTACGAGGGCGGCAACCGGGCGCTGCTGTCGATCGAGAAGGGATCCGACGGCGACCGCGTGTTCAAGGACGTGTTCGCCAGCTGGGGTCAGTAACGGGGTTGGCGGGCATCACGAGCGAGGACAGCATGAGCGAGAGTTCAGCGTTGCAATGGCTGCGGGCTCCCAAGCTCGCCGAGGATGCGCTGCCGGAGGATTCCCGCGCGGTGGCTTGCCGGCGCTGCGGCCGCACGGTGCAGGTCTCGCTCAGCCCGATGCGTCCGCCGAGCTTCCTGCGCGTCGAGGATCAGGTCGAGTGTCCCGAGGTGCAGGAGCGCTGGACCGGCAAGAGCGAAGGCGGGCTGCTGCTGATGATGTGCGGCGCGCTCGAGCAGTCGCTCGATGCCGAATGGGAGACCGCAGAGCCGGAGGGTGCGGCTCGACGAGAAGCTGCGCCAGTCTCTCCGGTGCGCCCGTCGCTTGCGCCGGCGGCGTCCGGTCCGGACAGATGGGACGACGGCAGCGACGATGATCAGGAGGAGACGGGTGAGGGCGGCCGGCTGAACGTCCTCCTCGCACCGGCTCCAGGAAGTCGCAAGAAGCTGATCCGCGGAGCGCTCGGCGTCGGGGTCCTCGGCATCGTCTTCCTCGGCGGCGTGCTGCTGCCGTTACGCGAGATCAGGCTGCTGATTCAGGCGCCGCCTGGGTCAGGATCATCGAGCTCGCAGCAGGAGGCGCAGTCCGCCGCGCCGCTGCCTCCGCCGCGCCGGATCCTGCTGGAAGCCGCCAGCGCGCCCCAGGACGTTGCGCGATCGCCGTCCAGCGCCTTCATCGCGCCGCGTCAGCCGGCTCCTGCACTCGAGGCAACGCTGGCGCGATCATCCGGCACCGCGGCGATCCCGCCGGCGCCGGACGCCGAGCCGAAGCTGCGCGTGCCCGAGCTGGTTGCGATCGCCGGCGGCAGTTTTGCGATGGGCGGCGACGACGAGTCCGAGCAGCCGTCGCATCAGGTCAGCGTGCGACCGTTCTCGCTCGGCAAGCATCCCGTGACGATCGGCGAGTGGAAGCAGTGTGTCGCGGCGGCAAGCTGCGCCGACATCGCGGCCGGTGCGGATGATCGTCCGGTCACCAACCTGAGCTACGACGACACGCAGGCCTATCTCGCCTGGCTGTCGAAGGCGACCGGCAAGTCGTTCCGGCTGCCGACCGAGGCCGAGTGGGAATATGCCGCGCGCGCCGGCCAGCGCACCCGCTATTGGTGGGGCGATCGCATGCGCCCGGGGATGGCCAGTTGCAAGGGCTGCAACGGCACGGCCGATGCCGAGACGGATCAGCCGCCGAAGATCGGCAGCGTCCAGGCCAATCCTTACGGCCTGTTCGACATGGGCGGCGGCGTCGGCCAGTGGGTGGCCGACAACTGGCACAAGAACTACAGGGGCGCGCCGGCGGATGGATCGGCCTGGCTCGAGGAGGGCAGCTATGCCCGCGTCATCCGCTCGGGATCATGGAAGAACGGCGCCGCCGATGCGCGGGCCGGCAGTCGCGACCGCTATGACGGCCGCATCCGGCATCCGACCCTGGGTTTCCGCGTCGCGCTCTCACCATAGGGGATCTGCATGCTGCCGATGTCTGCGCGACTCCACTTCATCCTGATCGCGTCGCTCGTGCTCGCGCCGTCATTGGCGCCGGCCAAGGGAACGAAGGCCGCGAAGGATGCCCGCGTCTATTTCATCTCTCCTGCGGACGGGGAGACGGTGACCGGGCCCTTCATCGCCCGCTTCGGACTGCGCAACATGGGCGTCACCCATGCGGGCGACGATTTCGCCGGCAGTGGCCATCATCATCTTCTGGTCGACGTCGACGAGACGATGCAGGCCGGCGAGGAGATTCCGCGTGACAAGAAACACGTTCATTACGCAGCGGGGGAGACCGAGGCGCGGATCGAATTGTCGCCCGGCAAGCACACGCTGCAGCTCGTGCTGGGTGACACCAGGCATCTCAACTTCGATCCGCCGGTGATCTCCGAGAAGATCATGATCACGGTGAGCAAGCCGAACGGAGGCGAGCAGGAGGCGCGCGCGACACGCGGCGTCACCGCCCGAAACCGACCGCAGATCCGATCCGTGCCGGCAGAGCCGCCGGCCCAGCCCGAGCCGTCGCCGGAGATGACGAAGTCCCCCGAGAGCTCCGACTTCATCAGCCGCGTCTTCTCCGGGACGAAGTGACGACCTCTCCATTCCCAACCAGGGCTATCGCATATGAAGATCTGAGTGTTTCGCTGCGCTGCCTCCACGTCGTCATGCCCGGGCTCCGTCCCGGGCATCCACGTCCTTCCCAGGATGCCGAACGACGTGGATGGCCGGGACGGAGCCCGGCCATGACGGTGTGGAAGGAGTCGACCTCAAACTTGTATCGTCAAGTGCGATAGCCCTGATTCCCAACGGCCGGGCGCGTGATGCGCGTCGGCTTGCGCGCGACCGTGGGACGCAAGCTCGGTCGCTCCGCGAGGATCCATCGCTGAGGGCGACGCCTGTCGCGCGATGGCGGCAAGGACGATCCGCCATCCGGCAACGGCCGCTCGTCCGGACGCGCGTCCATGGCAGATCGCGGCGCAAGCGGGGACGTCGTTGCCGAGGCATCCGAGACGTCGTTTTCCTGCAGCGACTCGCCATCCTGGTCGGCAGTCCGTGTCGGCAAGAGTATCGCCCGCGTCCAGGATCAGGATGGCCTTGCCGTTGTCCGCACGGATGTGCGTCTGACGGCCGCTAGATCCGTTCGCAAGCAGCCGCATCGTCATCGTCCACCACCGATCTCGATCTGGTCGTGCGAACGATCGCGATGCTCAGAAAATTTTTCTGAGGCTTAAGGTCGCAGCCTTGTAGCTGTCGGTTCCTTTCTCGCCTCACCATGGTCACAGCGGCAATCGGGCGGGAGTGTGGTCCCGCACGCCGCGCCGGCCACGCCTTGTGCGGGAGCAAAGCGCATGCGCCTCACGACGATGCTGCTACATCCTTGCGAATCAATATCAGTTGCAACGCGCAGGGAACCCGGCACGGGGTCGAGTCCTGAAGAGATCAGTAGCCTGCTGACATGGTTCGATCCTGACTGGACCGCATGTGAGTTCGCATCTCAGCGACATTGCGGCCGGATGCGGAACGTTTCGAGCCGCGCCTGCGTGGTCGAGGCCATCCACCGCGGACGATGACGTCCAAGTTTCGTTGAAATCTCCCTCCCCTTTGTAGTCCGCGCATCGAGCGCTGTTGGCGCCGATGGCGCAGTCTTCGAGGAGGAATTTCATAATGAAGGTCATCAAACTGTTAGGCGTGGTCTTGGCGGCGGGTCTGGCGTCGGGCTCCGCGGCGCTCGCCGACGGCTACAAGGATTGCACCAGGCTCGACAAGGCGTCGTGGAAGACCACCGCCGAAGCCGAGGCGAAGGCGAAGGCCGCGGGCTACGAGGTTCGGCAGACCAAGATCGAGGGCACCTGCTACGAGGTTTACGGTGTCAAGGGCGGCAAGCTCTATGAGCTGTTTTACAGCCCCGAGGACCTCGCGCTGAAGCACACCAAGGCGAAGTGATCTGATGGTCATGCGTGACGCAGGCCAGGCGCAGCGGAGCGTCGCCTCTCCGACGCCGGCGAACTCACGTCCGGGGACCGTGGCGGTCTGGGATTTTCCGCTGCGCGTCTGGCACTGGTCGCTCGCGGCCTTCGTGCTCGTCGCCTGCGTCACGCCCAACACCTTCGATCGCCTGCACCGCCTCGCGGGCTATGCCGTCATCGGTCTTCTCGCCTTCAGGCTGATCTGGGGGCTGATCGGCAGCCGTCATTCGCTGTTCGCGCGGATCAGCCTCAAGCTGCGGGCGACGCCTCAGTATATCGTGGGCATGCTGCGCGGAGAGACGGGACGCTATCTCGGGCTGAACCCGGCGGGGGCCGCGATGCTGGTCGTGATGCTCGCGCTTCTGATCGTCTCGACCATCAGCGGCGTCATGCAGGTCTCGGTCCGGTTCTTCGGCGTCGGCTGGATCGAGCAGGCGCATGCGCTGTCGTCCAATGCCATCATCGCCCTGATCGCCGTGCATGTGCTCGGCACGGTGTGGATGAGCTTGCTGCAGCGGGAGAACCTGATGCGCGCGATGGTCACGGGACGCAAGCGCGTGCCGGGCATCATGCGCGCCGCGCCGGCGCGCAGCGTCGCACGCCAGAGCCCGGAGCCCGAGCCCGTGGCGGACGAGGAGCAAATATCCGTCGTCCCCGATCTGCCGCCCCTGCGCGTGAATCCGGCGCCCGGCGCCGCGAAGCCTGCGCGTATGCCGCGATCCCTCAGCGTTCACGACAGGCGGCTGGGGGTCGGCAGATGAGACGGCGGGCATCGGTCGTGTGCGCTCGCCGGCGATATGGGCGAGCAGGCCCGCGCCTGATTTCATTTCTGGTGCGCGCGAGGCTCGTCCGCACACGGCTCGAGCTGGATGGGCGCGCACGCATATTGCGGTCCATGCCGCATGAGACCAGTGCGAGCGCGTTCCTTCGTGCATCTCGCTCGTACTCGTCTCGATGAGCCGGTGCATGAGAATCATGCAGGTGCTGTACGCAGCGTAAGCGGTCGATCGTGAGCCTCGTGTGGTTCGCGGCGTGCGCGACGGCGCTGCATGACCTGTCGTGTCTCATATCAGCACAGCTGCGAACTCAGGTGATCGTGCTGCTCCCAACCGCGGAGACCGCTGATGTTCGTCATTGTCATTCGGCGCGCATCGGCGATGCTCGAGCCGACGCGTCTGCGCGGCGCCTCGACGCCGAACAACTAATAAATTCGCGCGCTTTGTCGCACACAACGATGTTGTCAAATTTCGACACGGCAAATTGCCGCATTCGGGACTTCATAGTCGTTCTATGAAGTGTCGGAGACTCGTCGAAGCAGGCGAGCGCCGGAAGACGTTCGGCACATTCGGGTGAATTCGGGACAGGGACATAAATCATGAATCTCTTTGGGAAGGGACAGGCAGCGGGAGCCGCCGTGCTGTTGATCGCGGCGTTCGCGCTGCCGGCAGGAGCGGCTGAGACGACCATCGAGATATCGGTCAAGGACAACAAGTTTCAGCCGGCGGAGATGAAGGCGCCGGCCAACACGCCGATCGTGTTCAAGGTCAAGAATCTGGATGGCGCGCCGGTCGAGTTCGAGAGCGAGCCGCTGGAGTTCGAAACGGTGATCAAGCCGAACATGGAAGGCGTCGTGAAGGTCAAGGCGCAGAAGCCGGGACGCTACGAATTCTTCGACGATTTCCATCAGGGCAACAAGGGCGCGCTGATCATCGAGTGATCCGGCCTTCGGTCCCGCGGCGCCGTGATGCCGGAATGCGTCACGCCGCGGGCGCCGCGCTTCGCAGGTTGCCGAACTCGACGGAGACGAGGCTTTTTGGAACGGGCAGCACGAGAGACGGTCGCTTCCAGACGTGGCATCGGTCGCGACGTCTCACGGTGCCAGGAGGAGACGGTGGCGATCACCGTGCTGCTCGTGACGCTGCTTGGAGCCGCGCCGTCGTCCGCTGAGACCGTCGTTCCGGGCAGCCAGGTGAGAGCCTATGCAGATCCCGGAGCCTCCGACGGGGGGCCGGTGGTAGTCGTGCCCAATCGCCGCCGGCAGCCGGCGCGGCCTGCGAACGGCAACGGACCGCTGGTCATTCCGCAGGTGATCGTTTCGCCTGGTGGCGTCGAGCCGGAGCCCAAGGCGGCCACCCAGGTGGACGAGGCTCCACCGCCGCGGCCGCGATCTCCGGTCGATGCCGGAGCGGGCGCGCTTCCGCAGGCCGCGCGCCGCGAGCCGGCGCCGCGCCTGGCGCCTGTCCGCAATGGCTTCTTCGGCACACCGTCAGCCGGCCTTCTGGTCGGTGGCTGCCTGTCGACGCCGGGCCGGTTGTCGGTCACGAACGTCCCCAATCGCTGCCTGGACGCGCTGGCGTTCGCCGTCAGTCCGCCGCCGGCGACGCGCGGCGTGCTGCCGCGCAATCTGCCGCCGATTCCGCGACAGGATGCACAGCCGATTCCGCCCGTTCTGGCCGACAAGCCCAAGATGCGGCTGCCGCCGGTGAACAAGGGGCAGAAGCCGCAGGATCAGCCGCAGCCGCCGATGATGGAGGAAGACCCCTATGAGCCCAAGGGCATCACGGTGGGAAACTTCATCCTCAAGCCTGCGTTCGAAATATCCTCGGGCTTCGACAGCAATCCCGGCCGTGTGCCGCAGGGCAAGGGCTCGGCCTTCGTCAGCGTTGCGCCGGTCCTGCTCGTGCGCTCTCAGTTCGAGCGGCATCTGCTCAACGCCGATGTGCGCGTCGGCTACATCGACTATGCAAAGCTCCGGCAGCTCAGCAGGCCTACCGTCGACGCCAAGGTGAATGGGCGCTACGACATCACCGATACGTTTGCGCTCAACGGCGAGGGCCACGTTGCCGTCGATGCCGATGATCCCGGCACGCCGCGCTTCGCCGGCCGGTTCGCCAGGATTCCGCTGGCCTCCACCGTCGGCGGCTCCGCCGGTGTCACCAAGCGGTTCGAGGAGGTCGAGGTCTCGACCAAGGCCGCCATCGACCGCGTCGCGTTCCAGAACGCGCCGCTCGTCGATGGCCAGATCGTCAGCAATGCCGACCGCAACTTCGTCCAATACGGCTCGCAGAGCCGCATCACCTACAATCTGACGCCGGAGATCCGCCCCTTCGTCGACGTCGCCGTCGATCGCCGCGTTCACGACATCGCGGTCGATGCCGAAGGCTTCCGCCGCGACTCCACCGGGACGGCGGTCGAGGCCGGCGTGACATTCAACTACGCCGACAAGCTGACCGGCGACGTCGCCGTCGGCTACCTGACGCGCCGCTACCAGGATCCGATGCTCAAGCCGGTCAACGGCTTCATTGCCGACGCCAATCTGACATGGCAGTTCGCCAAGGAGACGGCGATCGCGCTGGGGGCCAAGTCGCAGGTGGTGGAGATCACCGAGCCCGGCATTTCCGGGGTGCTCAAGCGCGACGTCACCGTCGGCGTCGAGCATCAGTTCGAGCCCTGGCTCATCGGCACGTTCCTCGCCGGCTATGGCGAGGACGCGTTCACCGGCACGACGCGGGTCGACAACCGCTATCTGGTCGAGCTCGGCATGCTCTACAAGTTCTCGCGCCTGCTGCAGCTCAGGGCCAGCGTCCGGCGCGAGGAGACGCGCTCCAACTTCCGCGAAAACAATCTGTCGGCGACCGTGGTGCAGGTCGGCGCCCGGGTGCAGTACTGATCGGCAGCCCGGCACGCACCCGCGCGCGGCATCTGTGGTCTTCTGAGGACGTGCCTGGAGATCGCGCTTCTTGTCGTGACGCAGCCAACAGTCATCCCCCGGGCAAGGCCGCAAGCCTGGAAGCCGGAGTTTCCCGCTCTGGCTTCGCCGTGTAGTATAGCTCCCCTGCAACGGGTGGACGCGCAGCGGGAGTGCCCGGCTCCAGTCTCCAAAATGAAATGCAGCGCCCACGACGTGAGCGCTGCCAGGTCCGGATCTGCGCGGCAGTCCGGCCGCGACTATTTCTTCTGATTGAAGTTCACGTCGAGGCTGAAGCTGAACTGATCGTCCGTCAGTCCGGACGGCGGTGCAGGCACAGGGTCGGAGCGGCGGATCATCGCCAGCGCGGCATCATCGAACATCGAGTCGCCGCACGACTGCATGACGGACGCGGACACCACCTTGCCGGCCCGGCTCAGCACCAGCGCCACCTTGACCGTGCCATTGTGCTTCTTGCCTTCCGGATAGCGCTTGTGCAGCTCGAAATAGGCGCTGATCTTGCGGCCCCAATCGTTGGTCAGCTTCTGCTTGTCCTTGCCCATTCCCGGATTGGGGGCCTTGGCCGTCTCGGCCGGCGGCGCGGCCTCGTCCAGCGCCTTGCGGGCCGATTCCTCCTGCGCGGCAGATGCGACCGACGCCTCGGCCTGCTGGGTCGCCTGCTGCTGTTCCTCCTTCTCCGGCTTCTTGGGTTCGTTCTGCGTGACGACCCGATCGGCCTCCTCCTCGGTTTCGGTCGGCTTGTCCTTGACGGCGTCGGACTCCTTGACTTCGGCGGTCTGCTGCATCTGCTCCGGCGCAGCTTCGGCCGCGTCGCTGTCGGGACCCGGCGGAAGATCGTTGTCCTCGACCTGGGGCGAGGCTATCTCGAGCGCGAATTCGGCGCCGGCCGCGCCGAGGCCGCCGTCCACGTCATTGCCGCTGAGATGGACGACCGCGAGCGCGGCGCCGCCACCGTGCAACATGAGGGCGCCGATCGCGGCTGAGATCCACAAGCGGCGCGACGCTCCCTGATACTTGTGTTCGACCATTCTTCAGTTCCGTCGTTTCACTGGTTTCAATGTGCAGCCTGGGCGGCGGCCTGTGAGACGCCTTCGACAGTCACGAGCTTGATCTTCGGATAGCCGCCGGTCCGCAGCAGCTCCATCACGTCCATCAGCTCTCCATACGCCACGCCCCGGTCGGCGCGCAGGAAGATGAACTTGTCCTTCGCTGCCTCGGGGATATGTTCGAGGGTGCTCACCAGGCTCGCCCGTTTCACCTGCTCCTCGCCGACGAACAGTGTCAGATCCGGCTTGATGCTGACATAGATCGGCTTGTCCGGCTTCTTCTGCGGCGTGGCCGTCGATGTCGGGAGATCGACAGGCACGTCGACCGTCGACAGGGGGGCCGCCACCATGAAGATGATCAGCAGCACCAGGATCACGTCGATGAAGGGCGTGACATTGATGTCGCTGGTCTCGCCGAGATCATCGTCGCCATCGCCTTCCGAGAGAGAGACGGCCATGGAGCTACTCCGCTGCCAGCGCCATCGGAGGCGCTGAGTGGACGTGGATCGGCTCGAAGCGCTCGCCGTGATGGCTGCTGTGGTGGCTCTGGCCGCGATCCAGATCGCGCGACAACATCCGGGCGGTGGCGCCGGATGACCGGTTCACGAGCTCCATGTAGCCTTTCGTCACCCGCGTGAAGTGATTGTAGATGATCACGGCCGGGATCGCGGCGACGAGGCCGATGGCGGTTGCGAGCAGCGCTTCGGCGATGCCGGGCGCGACAACGGCGAGGTTGGTGGTCTGCGACTTCGAGATGCCGATGAAGCTGTTCATGATGCCCCAGACCGTGCCGAACAGGCCGACGAAGGGCGAGATCGAGCCGATCGTGGCGAGCAGGCCCATGCCGGTCCGGCAACGCCGGCCCTCGGCACGCACGATCTCGGAGAAGCTCGACGCAGCGCGCTCGTTGACGCCGTGAGACGGCAGCTCGGACGACATCCTGATTTCGTGCATGGCGGCATCGATCAGGGTCGTCAGCACGTTCTGCCGTGATCCCAGCGCGAGCTTGGCTTCCGACAGCCAGCGTACGTCATCGACCTTGCGCAGCGCGCTGCTCAGCTTCCGGCGCAGGATGGAGAACTCGATGGTCTTGGCGATGAAGACGGTCCAGGTCGCGAGCGAGGCGAGCGCAAGCCCCATCATGACCGACTTCACGAGAACGTCGGCGGCCAGGAACATCGACCATGGCGACAGATCATGCGGAACGTGAGCTGACGGCTGCGCGCCGCCTTGCGCCGGCTTCTCTGCCTGGTCCTTCGCCTTGTCGCCCGCTGCCGCGTCAGTCACGGCTTCGGCCGCCGTCGACGGTTGGGTGTCGGTCGTTGCGGCCGCCGGCGGCTGGCTCGGTGCCGCGGCTTGCGGCGTGGTAGCAGACGGAGCCGGCGCAGCCGTCGGTGCGACGCCGCTGGTCGTCGGAGCCGCGGGCGCAGGCGCCGCGACCTGCGGCGCGGGCGCGGCCTGGGCAACGGCCGGCGCCGTGGATGCCTGTCCCGTCGTCACCGGCTTCGGTGCCATGCTCTGAGCCGGAGCCGCATGCGCAGCGGGAGTCGACGCACCGGCCGCGGTGTTGACGGGCGCAACTGCAGGCGCCTGCGCGGTGGCGGCTGTCGTCGGAGTCTGAGCGGCTTTCGCTCCGGTCGCATTCGCTGGATTTGATGCTGTGGTCTGCGGCGCTGTTGCAGCCTGGCCAGGTCTCGGCGATGTGGCCGGCTGCTCGGCATGCGCCATGGCGCCGGCCGAAACCGCTGCGATCACCGCTCCTACTTGAAGAACGATCCTGAACATGTTGCTGAACACCCCTTGGTAGTTAACCGCTCCGTAATGTTTCCAGTCCTAACCCGGCTGTTTTGAGACGCCGCGTTGACTCAAAGCGGGAACATCGACGCCGGCAGTTGCCGCCGTGGGTGCGATGCCAAACGAAAAATCGAATCGTGCGACCTGCGTAACAGCCCGCGATGGCGTGCATCGCGTCTTAACTCCCTGAAAGTCCTGCTGTGAGGCGGATGCGCTTTGCGCAGCGTCGCCAATGCGGCTGCCTGTCACGCAAATGCCGCCGTTCGGTCTTCCATCAATTCTAATTAGTCGGTGCGGGCGTGATGGGCCCGTTCGGCCGGTGAGAGCACTTGTGCGTGCATCTGTGATGCCGTCCGACAAGCCAGAAGGCCTCGGGACCGAATCATAGTGCTGCTGAGATCGGCACGGTTCGAAAGATAGCGTGCGCCGCGCGACTCTCGTTTCGTCGTGATCAACGTCGATGTCGGCCGCAAGGGAATGGCGGTAGTTCGCGAAACGCACAAATCTCTCCGGCATAGCTGCCGAATGTGAGCTCGGATGGCGGTCCATCGCGAGCGCGCCGAGAACAGTGCTGCAGCGAGCGGTCGCCATCCAAACGAATGAGCCGGGCTGCACCTCGTGCAACCCGGCTCAAAGGCGATCGAACTCAACGTGATCGGCGCGATTGGAGACGGAAGTTCAGTTCTCCGCCCAGTAGCGGATCAGGTTGTGATAAAGGCCGGTCAGCCGCACCATTTCCGGATCGTCGCGCCCCATCCGCTGCGACAATCCCTGGATCGTCGTATCGAGATCGAAGATCATGCTGCGCGCGAGGGGATCGCGGATCATGCTCTGCAGCCAGAAGAACGAGGCGACGCGGACGCCGCGCGTCACCGGCGTGACCATGTGCAGGCTCGAGGCGGGGTACAGCACGAGGTCGCCGGCGGGCAGCTTCACCTCGTGCGAGCCGTACAGATCCTCGATCACCAGCTCGCCGCCGTCGTAGTCCTCCGGCTCGGAGAGGAACAGCGTGACCGAAAGGTCGGTGCGAATGCGCAGGCCGGTGAGCTTGTCGCCGCGGACCGCGTTGTCGACGTGGATGCCGAAATGGTGGCCCGACTCCGCGCTGTAGCGGTTGAACAGCGGCGGGAAGATCTGCTGCGGGATCGCGGCGGCGAGAAAGCGCGGATTGGCGGTCATCGCCGAGATGATGCGGTGGCCGAGCTTGCGCGCCACCTCGCTGTCGGGCGGCAACTGCTCGTTGCGCTTGACCATGGCCGACTGGGCGCCGGCCGTCGAGCGGCCGTCCTCCCAGTCGCTGGAGTCCATGATGCGGCGGAAATCCGCCACATCGTCTTTGCTCAGAATTCCGGGGACACAGATCAGCATGAACTCATCACTTGATGTGTACCCCGGCTTGGGCGGGCGATCAGAACCGTCCTGACAGGACGATCGATGCGCTTCGTCCCGGACCGACGAGCACGAACGGGGTGGCACTCTGATAGAGAGCGTCGTAGTAGAGCTTGTCGAAGATGTTGGCAACAAACAGCTTCGCCGTCCAGTTCTTGTCGATCTTGGCTTCCGCGAAGGCATCGAAGCGCCAGTAGCTCGGCAGCTCGGTGCCCTGGTTCGCCGCCAGCCAGGTGCCGCCGAAGATCTTCGAGCGGTACACCGCCTGGCCGCCGATCTCCCAGGTGTCGTTGATCTGGTACTTCGTCAGCAGGCTGAACGACTGGTGCGCGGTGTTGGCGAGCTGCAGGCCGACATTGCTGGTGAACAGCGCGGTGTTGGCCGGCGGGATGTTCGACTTCGTCACCTCCGACTGCATCAGCACGATGCCGCCGAAGATGCTCCATTTGTCGGTCAGCTTGCCGCCGGCCTGGAGATCGATGCCGCGGATGCGGTAGGCGGCGCCGGCCGAGAGACACGGCACGGAGCCGATGGTGCCCGCCGGATACGGGCAGTCCGCGGTGGCCTGCGCGGCGCTGGTGATGTTGCGCGACTCGCGGGCGTTCTCCTTTTCGGTCTGGAACAGCGCTCCCGTGACCAGCAGACGACCGTCGAGCAGCTCCCATTTGGTGCCGATCTCGATCGAGGTATTCTTCTCGGGCCCGAAGATCTGGTTGGCGCCGCCATTGGTCACCGCCGACAGGCCGCCATATTGCGGGCTGAGGCCGTCGAACTCCGCGCCGACCGGATTCGACGAGGTGGCGTAGGCCGCATAGAAGCTGGCGTAGGGCACCGGCTTCAATGTCATGCCGACGTTGAAGTTCGGCATGCCGCTGGAGGCCGCGGTCGAGCCCGGCGTGTTGGCGACGCCGTTGACCGTCCCGAAGCCATCGACCCGAACGTCGTATTTGTCATAGCGCACGCCGCCGTTGAGGATGACGAGATCGCGGTAGTTGACGCTGTCCAGGGCGTAGACGCTCGCCGAGTCGATCTTCACGTTCGTCGGGAATTGTCCCAGCGACGGAATGCCGAACGGCAGGTTGGTGAACTGCGGGTTGAACACGCTCACGCCCGACAGCGAACCGCTGCCGGCGAACGCGAGGCCTTGCTGCTCGGAGGTCAGGCCGGTGTAGCTGTTGATGAGCGCCTTTTCCTGCGAGACCTCGAGGCCGGCGAGCACGGTATGCCTGAAGTTGCCGGTGTCGAACTTGTAGGTCGCCTCGAGCTGGTTGGCGAGCACGTCGGTCTGCTGGAAGCGGCTCTGCGGATTGGCCCGGATCACCGAGTTCGACAGCGGATTGGTGAGCGTCGGGCCTTCCGGCAGCGTGCCGATATAGTTCAGGGTCGAGCGCGATACCCGGAACTTGTCGGAGATCGTCAGGTCGGGGGTGACCTTCACCTCGGCATTGAGCGTGCCGATGTCCTGTCCGACGCGCGAGAAGTCGCGGTTGACGAAGCCGTACCAGGCGTTGCGCGGCGCGCCGACCTCGGGGAACGGCGCGCCGGCGGTGAGGGTGCTCGGCCGATAGTACGGCACGCCGAAGTCCGGACGTCCCGTCACCTCGTTGTGGATGTAGTTGGCGGACAGCGTCACGGTGTCGAGCGGCGTCCACTTGGTGGCGATGAAGCCGCCATTGCGGTTGTCGGTGACGTAGTCGCGGCCGGCCACGCCTGCATCCTGGAACAGGCCGCCGACGCGGGCAGCGAAGGTCGGCGTGATTTTCTGGTTGACGTCGATCACCACGCGCTTGGTCCTGTCGGTGCCGAGCGTGGTGTCCATGTTGTAGAAGCTGTTCTCGGTCGTGGCCTGCTTTGTCACGATGTTGATCGCGCCGCCGGTGGTGCCGCGGCCGGCGAAGGACGAGTTCGGGCCGCGCAGGATCTCGACCTGCTCGGTGAAGAAGTTCTCGCGCACCGAGACGCCGGCGTCGCGCACGCCGTCGATGAAGACGTCGTTGCGGGCGTCGAAGCCGCGGATGAAGAAGCGGTCGCCGAACGCGTTGCCGCCTTCGCCGGTGCCGAGCGTCACGCCGGCGGTGGAGAGCACGGCGGATTTGAGGCTGGTGGAGTTCTTGTCGGCCAGGATCTCCTTGCTCAGCACCGTCACCGTCTTCGGCGTGTTGAGCAGCTTCTCCGGAAACTTGCCGGAGGCCTGCAGCCGCTCGCCCTTGTAGTCGGAGGCGGGGCTGGAATAGGGGTTGCGGTCGGGCGGCAGATTGCTCTTCGGCGCCGCGGCCTGCTGCTGTTGTTGCTGGCGGGCGGCGCGGCGCATCGCGTCGCGGGCGCGGACCTGGTCCGCGGTCGGGCGCGAGGCGGCCGGCTTGGGACGCGCGACCGGGGCTTCGACGTTGACGGACGGCAGCGGCGCCTGCTGGGCTTCGGCACTGGAGAACGAGGCAACCGCGATCAGGCTCGCGACTGCCGAGACTTTCACACCGGAAATCTCGGGAGATGGCTCCCACTCGTGCCCGCTTGCTCCTCGCAAGCTCCTTGGAAAGATTGCCTTACCCATACTCGACCACCCCGTTCGTTACGCAAAACTCTGACTTGGGTTCGTTTGAACGCCCGCAACCGGCGCGTGCCTGTTGCGAATGCAAGTCAAGAAGCGGGGGAAAGCGGTCCAAAGCTGGTTCCGCCGGTGGCCGGAATGCGAAAAGTTTCCATCCATTTCTGAAAATGAGAGTTGTTCGCAAAGTGTCGCGTCACGGCAACACTTGAAACCTCCTGGTTGAGCTGATCTCCGTCATTCAATTGCTGATGGGAGAATTGGCCGGCCTTCACCCCGTCCCGCGAGGTAAATCGTGCGCTTGATGATCACTTCGGCGATCTTCGGTTCGAGCTGATTCCCGCCGCATCGCGAGATGCGGCGGGAATCTGGCGAATCTGTTTCCCGACCGGGACGCGCGCGGCCTTAGAACTTCGCCGTCGTGATCAGGTAGAACGCACGGCCGGGAGCGACCTGGGTGAACGGCACGTTGCTGCGGTAGAAGGTGTCGTAATAGAGCTGGTTGGTGAGGTTCTGGGCATAGACCTTCATGCTCCAGTTCTTGTCGATCTGCTTCTCCACGAAGGCATCGAACCGCCAGTAGCTCGGCAGCTCGTTGCCGGTGTTGGCCGCGAACGTGCCGCCGAACACTTTCGAGCGGTAGACGGCCTGGCCGCCGATCTCCCAGCCGTCGTCGAACTTGTACTTGGTCAGCACGCTCAGCGACTGGTGCGCGATGTTGGCGAGCTGCAGTCCGGTATTGGACGCGACGCCGCTCTGCGTCACCTTGGACTGCATCAGCACCAGGCCGCCGAAGATGCTCCAGCGGTCGGTGAGCTTGCCTTCGGCCTCGATGTCGATGCCCTGGATGCGATAGGCGGCGCCCGAGGTCAGAAGGCCGTTGACGGTCTCGCGGGCGTTCTCCTTCACCGTCTGGAACAGCGCGCCGGTCACCAGCAGATGGCGGTCGACCAGCTCCCATTTGGTGCCGATCTCGGCGCCCTTGTTGCGCTCCGGCCCGAGGATGATGGTGCTGTTCGGCGGAATGCCGCCGTAGTCGGTCGCGGTGCCGTCGAGCTCGGAGCCGAACGGATTGGCGGAGGTCGCATAGGCGGCATAGAGGCTGCCGATCGGCAGCGGCTTGTAGACGAGGCCGAGATTGTAGTTGATCAGGTCGGAATCGACGGTCGCCGAGGCGGTGTTGTTCGACGAGCGCATCGCATAGCCGTCATAGCGCAGGCCGCCGGTGAGGATGATGGTGTCGCGCCAGTTCGCGGTGTCGATCACATAGGCGCTCTTGCTGTCGACATCGTAGCGAGTCGGATTACCGGTCAGGAACGGCACGGTCGTGAACGGCAGGTTGGTATAGGCGGGGCTGAACATGTTCTGGTTCTGCAGGCCCCCGCCGGTGGTGCCCTGGGAGCCGAACGCCTCCGAGGTCAGCCCGGCGTAGCGGTCGATCGAGATGTTCTCCTTGGAGAACTCCGTGCCGACCACGGTGGTGTGCTTGACCGGGCCGGTGTCGTATTTGAACGTGAGGTCGTTCTGGTTGGCCCAGTTGTCGACGGTCTGATAGCGGCTCTGCGCGCTGGCATTGAAGAACCATTTGGTCGGATCGGGGCTCGCCGTTCCCGCCACGCTCGCATTCGGCAGGGTGCCGATGTAGTTCAGCTCGGAATGCTCGCCGCGCAGCTTGCTCGTGAAGGTGACGCTGTCGCTGAGCTTGAGCTCGCCGGCCAGCGTGCCGAAATCCTGCCGCGCCGCCTGGAAGTCGCGGTTGAGGAAGCCGTACCAATTGTTGCGCGGGATGCCGGCCGAGGTCGCCGGAATGTTGCCCTGCTTGTAGAACGGCACGCCGAAGTCCGGATAGCCGGAGAGGTCGGTGTGGACGTAGTTGGTCGTGACCTTCAGCGAGTCCGTCGGCGTCCACTTGGTTGAGATGAAGCCGCCCCAGCGGTCGTCGGTGACGTGGTCGCGTCCCGCGACATTGGCGTCCTGGAACAGGCCGCCGGTGCGCACCGAGAAGGTCGGCGAGATCGTCTGGTTGACGTCCAGCGTCACGCGCTTGGTCTGGTCGGTGCCGAGGGTCGACTCCGCGTTATAGAAATTGCGGTCGCCGGCCTGCTTGGTGATGATGTTGATGGCACCTCCCGCGGTGCCGCGGCCGGCATAGGCCGAGGCGGGACCGCGCAGGATCTCGACCTGCTCGGTGAAGAAGTTCTCGCGCACCGACACGGCGGGATCGCGGATGCCGTCGATGAAGATGTCGTTGCGGGCATCGAAGCCGCGGATGAAGAAGCGGTCGCCGAACGCGTTGCCGCCTTCGCCGGAGCCGAGCGTGACGCCCGCGGTCGAGCGGCCGACCTCCTTCAGCGTGGTGACGTGCTTGTCCTCCAGCACCTCCTTGCTCATCACGGTGATGGTCTTCGGCGTGTTCACCAGCTTCTCGGTGAACTTGCCGGAAGCGACGCGGTCGACCTTGTAGGGCGCGGCCGCGTCCGCGTAAGGGTTGGCGTCGGGCGGCGTCTGCGGTCCGGTCTGAGCCGGCGGCTGCTGCGGCTGGCGGGCGGCGCGGCGCAGCGCGCTGCGGGCGCGGACCTGGTCGGCCGACGGCCGCGACGGCGCCGGCTTGGCGCGCGCGGCCGGCGCTTCGACGGTGACGGAGGGCAGGGGCGCCTGCTGCGCCTCGGCGCCGGAGAACGAGGCGACGGCGATCAGCCCCGCGACCGCCGACACCTTGACCCCCGATACATCAGCGGAGGGATCGCCTCGAAGCGCGGTGCCCCCGCGCAAGCTTGCTGGAAAGACGGCTCGACCCATACTCAACCACCCCAATGGCTACTCAAGGACAAATCTTGTTCGTGGATTCGCCATCAGGATCACTCCTGTTGCGAACGCCTCTCAACAAGTCCTCGAAATTCGACCAAAACGGGTTGTGCTGGTGGCCCGCCTGGGATGATCGTACCTAATGCATGTGATAATCAGTCGCAGGTAAGGGTCTGTTGGTTATTCATTACCGGTCGCGCCCAAACTCCCGCGAGGTCTCCGCAAACCGCGGGAGCGGCGCCTGCCGGATCTCGATACCGCCGATCTAGCCGCGCGCGACGATCACCGCGACCGGCCCGCCGCCGTCAGGGCCCTGGTGTTCGGCGCCGCCCGAGACGAACAGGTCGGTGAAGCCGAACAGCCCGGCCAGCGCGCCGCCGACGAAAGCGCGGGCATGGCGGGTGGAGGAGACGTCGCTGTCGTCCAGCATGGTATGCCGCTGGCCGCGCAGCCGGCCGCTCTGCGCCGCCTCCGCCTTGGCGAGCACCGCGGCGATGCGGCTGCGGTCGGCCGCCGGCACCTGGCCCGTCACGTTCAGGCCGAGCCGGGCGAGCGCCTGCCGCGCCGGCTCGATGTCGATGGCATCGCCCATGACGGCATGATCGATCGCGAGCGGCCCGCTCCACTTGGCCGACATGCCGGCCACCATGATCTCGTGGTCGAGCAGCTCGACGCCGCCCGAGGTGGCCGCGCGTCCGCTGTAGCGCGAGACATCGGCGCAGATCGTCGCATCGGAGAGATCGCCGGCTGCGAGCTCGCCGAGCGCGACGGCGACCCCGAGCGCCGAGGCGCCGCGCGAAAAGCCCATCGACTTCAACGTATCGCGCACGGCGGTGCGCTGTCCCCGGGCCTCGACCGCCTCGATCCGCTCCATCGTCAGCAGCGGGCATTTCACCTGTACGTAGTGAACGTCGGCGGGATCGTCGATGCCGGCGTCGGCCATCGCCGCACGCACGCCGGCGGCCACGAGCTCGACCTGCGGCATGCGGCCGAGATGCTCGCCCGCCAGCACCGGCGTGCGTGCGCGCCCCAGCGCCAGCGACGTCGGCACATCGCGCGGCTTCGCGGCATCGCCGCCGTCGCGTGCCTCGAACACGATCATGTGCGGTGACAGCGCGCCCTCGGTGCCGCCGGACATCACCATCGCGATCTGCCGCACGGCGTCCGCCGCGAGATATCGGCCGAGCAGCGCCTCCAGCGAGCGCACGGCGAAGGCGCGGGTGAAGTCATTGACGCAGCCATTGCCCTCGGTCTTGCCGAGAATGGCGACGATCCCTGCGGGATCGATCGCGCCCTGCGCGATTCCGGCCGCGAGCGCGCCGACATCGTCCGGGCTCCGCATCGGCAGGCGGTGAACGTAGGCGCGGCGCAGCCGGGTCGGCATGTCGAGAACTCCTGTGGTGCGGTCCGGCGACACTAGGCAATCACGAAGCCGCGCGCGACGGTGTTCCGGGATGGTCCGCATGCTATCGTCGGCATTCCCAACCCCGACTATCGGTGATCCATGCCTTTCTGGACCTGCTTTCAATGCGGCGCGCAGTTTCCCGACACGACAGTGCCGCCGACGGCTTGCAAGATCTGCAACGAGGAGCGCCAGTTCGTGAACTGGAAGGGACAAGGCTTCTTGGCTCGCGACGAATTTGCCCAGCGGAACCAGATCATCTGGCGTGACGATGATGGGCTGACCGGCCTTGGGTTGGAGCCCAGCTTCGCGATCGGCCAGCGCGCATTGCTCGTTCGCGAGCCGGACGGCTGCGTGATGTGGGACTGCATTCCCCTGGCGACGGATGCGGCCATTGCTCATGTGCGCTCTCTCGGTGGACTGAAGGCCATCGCCGTATCCCACCCGCACTTCTATGGCGCGGTCGCCGATTGGAGCGCGGCGTTTGGCAACGTGCCGGTCTATCTGCACGGCGACGACCGTGGCTTCGTCACCCGGCCGCATCCTGCAATCGTGCCGTGGACCGGCGACCGCCTCGCCATCTCCGACGACATCCTGCTGCTGCGGACCGGCGGGCATTTCGCCGGCGCAACCATCCTGCATTGGCGCAAAGGCGCCGGTGGCAAGGGCGCGCTGTTGACCGGCGACATCGCCATGGTGGCGATGGATCGCCGCCATGTCAGCTTCATGTATTCCTATCCGAACTACATCCCGCTCGGCGCCGCCGCCGTGCGCCGCATCGCCGATGCGGTCGCGCCGCTCGCCTTCGATCGCATCTACGGCGCCTGGTGGCAGAAGAACATCGCCGACGATGCCAAGGCGGCGTTCGATCGCTCGGTGCGGCGCTATCTCCAGGCGATCGCTTGAGCCGCCGGCTTGGCGGAATCCCCGTAAAGTAACGGGGCATTAGGCACAACCAGAAGGTTGTTTCAGGACATCTTGCAGTCTTTGGTCGGATGGTATCGAAGTATCCCGGGCGGAATGGGGTACCTCAATGCATTGGCCATCGTGCTCGCCGGCGACTGGCGCCATCGCGCCGGCCAGCCTCCTCGTGCGTTCAGACCTCCGATCAGCCCCCCATCGTCCAGTGTCCGCCTCCAGCGCCGGCGACCTGCCCTGGCGCTGGATCCTGCTGGCGCTGGGGCTCGCCATCGTGCTCGCGGTGCCGTTTCTGCTGGTCGATGTGCCGCCGGTGCTCGACTATCCCAACCACCTCGCGCGGCTGTTCGTGCTGGCGCATCCCGATGACCCCGTGCTGTCGCAGATGTACGCGCCGAACTGGCGCGTCCTGCCCAATCTCGGCATGGACGTGATCGGCGTCGCGCTGCTGCGCATCACCGACGTTCATGTCGGCGGCCGCATCCTGCTCGCGCTTAGCCTGTTCGCGCCGCTCCTCGGGGTCATCGCCTATCACCGCGCGGTGTTCGGCCGGCTGTCCTTATGGCCGCTGGCGGCCGGCATCGTCGCCTATGACGGCGTCTTCCTGCTCGGCTTCATGAATTTCCAGCTCTCGCTCGGTCTTGCCCTCGGCGGCGCCGCCGGCTGGGTGGCGCTGCGCCGTCGGGGCGGCTGGCTGCCGGCGATCGCCTGGGGGGCCATCACTGCGTCGGCTGCCTTCCTCTGCCACATCTTCGGCTTGCTGTTCTTCGCGGTCCTGATCGGCGCCGGAGAGGCCGATCGGCTGTGGCGGCTGCGCCGGTCGGCGGTCCTGACGCGGGAGCTGGCGGTCGCGGCCTGTGCGCTCGGACTCACGCTCAGCCCGGCCGTGCTGCTCTATGGGCTCTGTCCGCTGGGCGAGGGAGGGTTGCAACTCGGCGACTGGGACGGACCGCCGAAGCTGTGGCGCATCATGACGCCGTTCCTGACCACCAGCGCCGAGCTGACGATCATCACGACCGTCGTGGTGATGTCGGTGCTGGTTCTCGTCCGGCGCCAGCTCGTCATCGCGCCGGGCATTCCGCTGGCGCTGGCGGCGCTGTTCACGGCCTTCGTCGCGGCGCCCTGGACGGCGCTGGGAGGAACGCTGATCGACATGCGCTTTGCCGCGATGGGCGGCCTGCTGCTGTTCGCCGGCCTGCATCCGGTCGTGTCCGGCAGGAAGGCGGCGCTCGTCGGCATCGTCCTCGCAGGGCTGATGCTGGTTCGGACCGCGGATATCGCATCGGCCTGGATCGATCACCGGGTCGACCTCGCCGAACTGCGCGCGGCGATCGCGCATGTGCAGCCCGGCGCGCGCGTCATCGCCGCGCATGGCCACGAGCAGCCCGTCTCCAGCCGGCGCGAGCGCATCCTGCCCGGCTTCCGTTATGTCGATTCCCATATGGCGGCGCTGCTCGTGATCGAGCGGCGGGCGTTCTGGCCGCTGATGTTCGCCCATCCGAACCAGCAGCCCGTCACGGTGCGTCCCTCTTTCGCGCGTCTCGCGCAGCCGCTGGCCGAGCCCGCCGCGTGGCGCTGGCTGCAGCCGGACACGCCGCCCGCCGACGTGTTGCCGCTCGCGCGCTATCTGGCCGGCTGGCGCTCGAACTTCGATGCAGTCCTGCTGCTCGACCCGCCGGTCCCGGAGCAGCCCGTCGCCGGCCTCTCGCCGCTCTATCTCGGCAGCTACATCCAACTGTTCCGCATTGGGCAGGGCAACGGCAAGGCCGCGGTGCGCGAGCCTGAACCCGCTCCGCCGGCAGCCTCGCCGTCCTGAGGCTGGGGCGACGGCCGCCGTCCCCATCAGTCCCGGGTGATCCTTCGTCTCCGCTTGGTCGTTGTCTGGTGCTTGGTCGTGCGTTGCGCGCGGTCGGCGGCGCCACCACGGAGAAGGGACATGCAGCGGATCGTGCCGGGGCCGGGACAGGAATCGGTGTGGGACTATCCGCGGCCGCCGCGGCTGGAGCGCTGCACGGCGCGGCTGCGCATCGCATTCGCCGGCGTCACCATCGCCGACACGCAGGACGGCTATCGCGTGCTCGAGACCAGCCATCCGCCCGTCTACTACATCCCATCGCAGGATGTCGCGATGCAGTGGCTGCGGCGCGCGCCCGGCGGGTCGTTCTGCGAGTTCAAGGGCGTCGCCGGCTACTGGACGCTGGAGGTCGGCGGCCGCGTGTCCGAGCAGGCGGCCTGGAGCTACGAGCAGCCGACGGCGCCGTTCGCGCCGATCGCGGGCCATCTTGCGTTCTATGCCTCTCGGGTCGAGGCCTGCTTCGTCGGCGACGAGCGCGTTGCCGCGCAAGAGGGCGATTTCTACGGCGGCTGGATCACCTCCCGCGTCGTCGGACCGTTCAAGGGCGGGCCGGGTACGCGGCACTGGTAGAGACAGGCGCTCGTCCCGATGCGTGATCCGATGGCCTGTCTTGATCGTATGGATGACGGGTGACGGCAGCCCGCGCATGCAGCGTGGCTTGACCTGGCAGGGCAGCGATCCCTGCCGGACGAGATCTCATCTTCACGACGTCGGGGAATGCCATGCGACGGTTGATGAAGTTCCTGCACACGATGGGCGCGATCGGCATGATGGGCGCGATGGCCTGCCTCGTCGTGCTGCTCGGCCTGATCCCGCAGCCGTCGGTGTCGCTGTCGCATTACGCCGAGATGCGCGCCGCGATGGGCGCCATCGTGCGTTACGTGTTCTTCCCCTCGCTCGGCCTGACCCTGATCGCCGGCCTGCTCGCGATCGCGATCAACCGCGCGCTGCATAGCGCCGGCTGGGCGCTTGCCAAGCTGGCCTCCGGCATCCTGGTCTTCGAATGGGGTTTTGCCGCCGTGCAGGGTCCGATGCAGGAGGCGGCCGAGGAGGCCGCCCGCGCCGTCGCCGGCCAGATCGACCCGGCGACGCTTGCGCCCAACTTCGGCACCGAGCAGGGCGCCATCTGGGTCATGCTCGGCGTCGCCACCGTGAACGTCATATTGGGCGTGTGGCGACCGAGGTTTACCAATCTGCCGGATTGAGGGCCACGCCCCCGACTCTCTCTGCTCCCCTCCCCCTTGCGGGGAGGGGTCGGGGGTGGGGGTCCCCACGGGAAGTATCTCGGATGATCTCAAATCCACTCTGATCCAAACAGCCTCAAACGAAGCTCATCGCCCGCGGACCCCCACCCCCAACCCCTCCCCGCAAGGGGGAGGGGAGCAGACCGCGGTCGCCGCGAGCGGTCGGGCTCATCTTAGAAGATCGGGGCAGCATCTTGCTTGTAGAGGGGGGCTATCTCATCCCCAAATCCTGCGCGAACCTCAGCAGGTAGCCGTCGGGATCCTGGACCAGGAACTGACGCTGCCCGCGTGCTTGCTCTCCGACCTGATACCAAGCATCGCGGCACGGTTGGAACAGCGGCCAGTTCGCGCGCGCAAGCCTGTCCAGCATGGGGCTGACGTCTTCGACGATGATCTGGAAATTGAGACCGCGGCCGAACGGGCGTTCGAGCTCGCCGGTCTGCCAATTGCCGTTGTACTGCGTGAGCATCACTTGGGCGCCCTGCATCTCGAGATACAGGAAGCGATTCTCAGGCCGCTGATAGGCGATCCGGAAGCCCAGGACATCGCACCAGAACCTCCGGCTTGCGTCGAGGTCGGTGACGTCGAGTTCGGGAACGAGCGCTGCAAAGCCACCGCTTGGTATCGTGTCGGATACAGTCATGGCGCATCATAGCCGTGGTAGTAGCTGGGCAACATCCCATCTGGCGCAGAAAATCCGAATTTTGTTCTTGCCATTTTTCCGAAATCATGTTTATCTCCGCCAATCCCGCCTCGTGCAGAGGGACGTACGCGTCGTCACGAACGTGGAGGTGGGCTGCGATGGACGTGACGGCGGCGCCAGACGAGCGCTCGCGCTCGCGCTCGCGCTCGCGGTCACGGACGGCGAAGTCGTGTGGTCCTGGCCTCTCGACGCTGAGGTCAAGTTCGCTTTCGGTGCTGTGACGGCTCGGGGCGGGCGATGGGGGCAAGAAAGCCGATCCCCAGGGAGAGCACGAAGGACACCGTAAAACCATTGCGCGGGGGAGGCCGCTTGGTGGCCCGACCTGTGGTGACTGCCGCCTGCTTTTCTTGTTGCAGGCGGGCCATGGGCCGCGGTCAGCACCCGGCCTTCCCCGCGCCCTCTCGCGTCGAGCGGGCTGACGAGCGCATCACCCGGGCACCGAGCGTGCCGCGGGATCGCGAACACGCATGCAAGATCACATGTTCAGGATGACATCAGGGGACGGGCGCGCAGCCATCGACGACCCGCATCGGCTTCAGCCGGTCATGTCCGACGTCAGCGCCGCCTCGGCGCTGACGCCGGTCATGTCGACGTCTTCAGAGCTGGGTCGCCCGCAGCTCGATCGTGAGCGGCGCGGTCGTCCGCCGGGCGGCCGGGTCGGCCGGCATCTGCAGCACGCGGGCGCGCTGGCCGGTGGCCAGGTCGGTGACCTTGACGATCCGGCCATTGGAGAATTCGAGCGCATCGTGATGTTCAGTCGGCCTGTTGGTGTCGACCTGGCGGAAGCGGGCGAGATGCGCGCCGACCTTGCGGCGGAAGAACAAGCCCTTGATCCGCACGTCGCCCTCGAAGGCGAGCTCGGTGCCTGGACGCAGGCACACCGCGGTCAGCGGATCGTCCTTGGTGCAGAAGCCGCGGGTCTCCGTGCCGGGAAAGCGACAGGAGACCAGCACGTCGGCAGTCTTGGCGTCACGGGAAGCAACAGTATGGAGGCTGTAGTCACACATGGAAAGCTCCTGAAGGCCACCAGCACTAAGCCCGCAACGGCGCAGCAGGAGAGTCGTTCCATGATGTTGAAGCCCGTCACTTCGACGACGCCCGCCGCGGGCCGGTCCCGCGGCGGGAACTCGCGATCAGGTGAGATGCGCGGCTTCTTCGGCCTCGTCCTCGGCGGCGCCCCAATGCGAGGCGTCCTTGATGGTCGGATCGATCAACTCGCCACGCAGCAGCGCCAGCGGCGACTTCCAGTACAGCGCGATGTTGTGGAACGGGTCGGTCAGCACCTTGAAGGCCCAGATCAGGCCGGTCGGGACATCCTGCGTCGCAAACAGCTGGATGACGCGAAACAGACCGCCGCCGATGCCGACCGCGAGCCAGAGCAGGCCGACGTGGCGGACGAAGTCCATCCGGCCGGCCGGCTCGGCGAACAGGCCGAACAGCGTCGGAAACGCGAACAGCGCCACCGGCACCAGGCCCCACACCGTCAGCAGCACGATCTTGCGGGTCTGATTGTAGCCGACCTTGACCGCCTCCTTGTAGTCATTGCTGACGCCGTTGACGTGGTCATAGCCGTTCGGTTCGAAGAAGAAGTGCCCGGTCTGCCGCGTCAGCATCGCGAGCCAGCCGACCAGGCCGGCCATCGCCGGATCCTTGAACAGCAGCGCATAGCACACGAGGAAGATCACGGCGCTGATCAGGTGCAGCGTCTGATTGATCCGGCTCTGATGATAGTAGCGATAGTCGTCGAAGCGCTGCGTCTGCAGCGTCTTGTAGTAGCGCGACATGCGAATCCCCGTGCCAGTGTGGAACGAGGCGAAGACGTAGAGGGCCTCAGTGAAGGTGGCGTGACATTATGATGTTGTCACAATGAAACCGGCCGGGAGCGGATCGGGAGGCGATATGAGCACGAACACGCCAATCCTGTGCCGGCGAGTGAGCCGCCTGCGGGTCTCTTTTCCTGCCAGAGAACGCGCACGCGCGGCTTTGATCGGGATCAAAACCGCGCCGAAAGTCGAACAAGAATTGATGCGGTCAGCCGCCGGGCGACCTCGCCAGCCGGATCGCCTCGCTCAGGATCGCGCGGTCGCCGATATGGTTGGCGAGCAGCAGCACGAGTCTGGCGTTCATGCGCAGGGCCTCGTCCTCGCTGAGGTCGCGCTGGCCACCGATCAGCTCGGCATAGAAGTCGTCGGGATCGCGAATGTTCGGGGTGAGGGTGAGGCTCATGCTGCAAGCTCCTGCTGGGCCGCGGGGCGCCTGCCGCAGGCGCGCCGGACCGCATCCGTGATCGCGTCCCCGTCGAACTGCGGCCAGCGGGCGCTGACATATTGATCGGGGCGGAACAGATAGGTCGTGCCGGGCGAGGCGCCGTATCGTGCCGCGAGCAGGCCCTTGGGATCAGCGAGGTCGCGGCCGACGACGAGCACCCGCGCCGTGATGCCGTCGAGGCTGAGCTGCTCGGCGGTGACGGCGTTGTCGAAGGTGACAACCGTGAAGCCCGAGCCGAGGCAGTTCAGGAACCAGCCGGGCTCGCCCGCGATCATCACCGGCGCGTCCGCGGCATTGGTCCCGGGCGTCATCGCGCCGGGGACGCCCCCGCCATCGGGCGTGTTCAGGGACGATGTGGCATAGGGCGTCGGCGTCGACAGCCGGCCGCTGTTGACCAGCGGCCGCGCAAAAGCGTGATGCTGCGCGAGGTCGAGCACGGCGTCGCGGAAGGTGCGGCTCGCTTTCGTCTTCGGGGTGATGAAATCGGTCGCCCGTGTCGAGTTCAGGATGTTGTCGTCGGCCGCGTAAGCGCGTTCCTCGTGATAGCTGTCGATCAGGCTCTCCGGCGCCTCGCCGCGCAGCACCATTGCCAGCTTCCAGGCGAGGTTGTCGATGTCCTGCACGCCGGTGTTGGCGCCGCGGGCGCCGAACGGCGACACCTGGTGCGCCGCGTCGCCGGCGAACAGCACGCGTCCCCGACGGAAATTGTCGATCCTCCGGCAGGCGAACTGATAGATCGACACCCATTCCAGCTCGAATTCGGCGGTCTCGCCGAGCATCGCCCGGATGCGCGGGATCACGCGCTCGGGCTTCTTCTCCTCGTCCGGATTGGCGTCCCAACCGAGCTGGAAGTCGATGCGCCAGATGTTGTCCGATTGGCGATGCAGCAGCACCGACTGTCCCGGATGGAACGGCGGGTCGAACCAGAACCAGCGCTCGGTGGGGAAGTCCGCCTTCATCCTGACGTCGGCGATCAGGAAGCGGTCCTGGAAGAACTGGCCGGTGAACTCGGCGCCGACCATCCGGCGGGTGTCGGAATTGGCGCCGTCGCAGGCGATCACCCATTGCGCCTCCATGGTGAAGATGCCGTCGGGCGTCTCCACCGCGAGCTGCGCGCAATCCTCGCTCTGCTTCAGGCTGACGAGGCGATGCTTCCAGCGCAGATCGACCAGCGGGCTCCTGCTGCAGGCGTCGACCAGGATCTCCTCCAGATAGTATTGCTGCAGGTTGATCATCGCCGGCCAGCGATGGTCGGGCTCGGGCAGCAGGTCGAACTGATAGGAGAGCTGGTCGCGGAAGAACACCTTGCCGATGTTCCAGCTCACGCCTTTCTCGACCATCGGCGCGGCACAGCCGAGCCGGTCCCAGATCTCCAGCGGGCGCTTGGCGTAGCACACCGCGCGCGAGCCGATGCTGACGGTGTCGTTGTCGTCGAGCACGACCACCGGCTGGCCGCGGGCGGCGACATCGAGCGCCGCGGTGAGGCCGATCGGCCCGGCGCCGATCACGACGATCGGATGGCGGCGGGTCTCGCCGCTGCGCTGCTCCGCCGAGCAGACATAGGGAAATCGCGGATAGACATAGTTGCTCATGGCTGCCTCGCCTCGCGCGTTGCGGTCGGGACTGTCGGGACGAGCAATCGCTCAGTCGCTGCCCGCGAATTCCTTCTCGTGCATCCAGGCGGTGTGCCGCGGCGGCTTCCTGGTCGTGGCCCATTCGTCGACCATGGCGTGGGCGACCGACTTCATCCGCGTGATCTGCTCCGGCGTCGCGGTCCAGGCTGCGATCTCCAGCCGGTGGCCGCTCGGATCATGGAAATAGATCGACTTGAAGATGGTGTGGTCGGTGATGCCGACGACGTCGAGACCGGCGGCCTCGGCGCGGGCCTTGGCTTCCTCGAGTTCCTCCATGTTCTTCACCTGGAAGGCGATGTGCTGGGTCCATTCCGGCGTGTTCGGATCGCGCCCCATCGGCGGCGAGTTCGGCAGCTCGAAGAAGGCGAGGATGTTGCCGTTCCCGGCATCGAGGAAGATGTGCATGTAGGGATCTGGCGCCTTGGTCGAGGGCACCTTGTCCTCGGCGATCGCGCCGAGCAGGTCCATGTTGAGGACCTTCTTGTAGAACTCGACGGTGGCCTTGGCGTCGACGCAGCGATAGGCGACGTGATGAATCTTCTCGATCTGCACGATGGTCCTCCCATGATCATTGTTGGCAGGATAGTAACGAATGATACGATTGTGTGGCTTTGATCCAGATCAACCCGATGTGGATCGGATCGAGGTCGCCGGGACGAGCGCCTGGAACGGACGAAGGCAGGGATGAGATGACGAAGGTGGCCAACGAGACCCGCGGCCGGACAAATAGAGAGGGGGCCGCCGAGCCCGAGCTTCGGCTGCAGCGCTATTTTCCCTACCGGCTGGCCCGGCTCGCCGAGCAGGTGTCGCTGGCGGTGGCGGAGGTCTATGCCGACCGCTTCGCGCTGTCGCGCCAGGAATGGCGGATCCTGGCGGCGCTCGGCGAGCAGCCGCGGCTGCCGACCAAGGAGATCGGCCGGCTGACGACGCTCGACAAGATGAATGTCAGCCGCGCCATGCAGAGCCTGGAGGCCCGCGGCATCGTCAGCCGGAGCCGCGATCCCGCGGACGGCCGCGAGCGGATCGTGGCGTTGACGGCTGCCGGCAGAGGGCTGTACCGCAGGATCGTGCCCCATGCGCTGGCGCGCGAGGCCGATCTGCTGAGCGTGCTTTCGGCCGCCGAGATCGCGACCCTCGACACGGTCATCGACAAGCTGCTCGCGGCCGCCGAACGATCGGTCGACGATCCCCCTGGCCGAAAGGCTTGATCGGTGCCGCCGCCGCGCTATATCGACGGTCTCTCTCCTCCCCTGATAGCATGGGCCAACGTACGACGATGACCGACACCGCCACCGTTAGCCATTCCTTCCAGGCCGAAGTCTCCGAGCTGCTGCATCTGATGGTGCATTCGGTCTACTCCGAGACCGACATTTTCCTGCGCGAGCTGATTTCGAACGCCTCGGACGCCTGTGACAAGCTGCGTTACGAGGCGATCGCCAGACCCGATCTGATCGGCGACGGCGAGCCGCCGCAGATCCGCATCATCCCGAACAAGGCCGCTGATACGCTGACCATTGCCGACAGCGGCATCGGCATGGAGCGCCAGGAGCTGATCGACCATCTCGGCACCATCGCCCGCTCCGGCACCAAGGCGTTCGTGCAGAAGCTGGCCGAGGCCAAGGACGGCACCGGCCTGATCGGCCAGTTCGGCGTCGGCTTCTATTCGGCCTTCATGGTCGCCGACCGCATCCAGGTGATCAGCCGCCGCGCCGGCGGCGGCGAGGTCTGGACCTGGACCTCGTCGGGCGGGGCGGGCTTCGAGGTGGCGCCCGCGTCCGAGGAGGATGCCAAGCGGGTTGCGCGCGGCACCGAGATCGTGCTGCACCTCAAGGACGACGCGAAGAAATATCTCGAAACCTATGAGATCGAGCGCATCGTCACCGCCTATTCCGACAACATCCAGTTCCCGATCATGCTGGTGCCGGAGGAGGGCGAGCCGCGCCAGATCAACTCCGCCAGCGCGCTGTGGCAGCGCTCCAAATCCGAGCTGACGCCGGAGGACTACAGCAAGGCCTACAAGTCGATCGCGCATGCGTTCGACGAGCCGGCGATGACGCTGCACTACCGCGCCGAGGGCCGCTATTCCTATGCCGTGCTGCTGTTCGCGCCCTCGACCAAGCCGTTCGACCTGTTCGAGCCGGCGCGCAAGGGCAAGGTCAAACTCTATGTCCGCCGCGTCTTCATCACCGACGACGCCGACCTGATGCCGGCGTACCTGCGCTTCATCCGCGGCGTGATCGACAGTGAGGATCTGCCGCTCAATCTGTCGCGCGAGATGCTGCAGAACAATCCGCAGCTGGCGCAGATCCGCAAAGCGGTGACGACGCGGGTGATCAGCGAGCTGGAGCAGCTGGCCGAGAAGGACGCCGAGAACTTCGACAAGATCTGGGACTCCTTCGGCGCCGTCATCAAGGAGGGACTCTACGAGGACTTCGAGCGCCGTGACAAGCTGCTGGCGCTGGCGCGCTTCACCACGACGACCGGCGAGAAGCGCTCGCTGAAGCAATATGTCGAGGGCCTCAAGGAGAACCAGACCGAGATCTACTTCCTGGTCGGTGACAGCATCGAGCGGCTGAAGTCCAATCCGCGGCTCGAGGCGGCCAAGGCACGTGGCGTCGAGGTGCTGCTCTTGACCGATCCGGTCGATGCGTTCTGGACCTCGGCGCGGCTCGAATATGACGGCAAGCCGCTGAAGTCGCTGAGCCAGGGCGACATCAACTTCGATCCGATCCCGGTGACGGAGCCGAAGGCCGAGGACGAGGCGCAGCCGGCGGCCGACGAGGCCAACACGATCGCGTTGATCAAGGCGAGCCTCGGCGAGCACGTCACCGACGTGAAGGTCTCGACCCGGCTGACCACCAGCGCGTCCTGCCTGGTGGCCGGCAGCCATGGTCCCGATCGTGAGCTGGAGCGCATCCTCTCGCAGCAGGCGCGCGGCGCCCGCACCAAGCCGATCCTCGAGATCAATCTGCGCCATCCGCTGGTCGTGGCAGTCGCAAAAGCCGCCGCCGACAAGGCCAAGGTCGACGATCTGTCGTTCCTGCTGCTCGAGCAGGCGCAGATCCTCGACGGCGAACTGCCGGAGGATCCGGCCGCCTTCGCGGCCCGTCTCAACCGGCTGGTGCTGCAGGGCGTCGCGGGGGCCTGAGGCAGGCAGGCGTGGGCGCGGAGGTCAGTTCTTCGCGCGCACCTGCGGCACCAGCTTGCGCCAGTGCATGATCTCGGCGCGGTAGGTCGCGGTGTAGACGCCGACGTCGCCGGTGAGCGGCGTGGCGCCGACCTCGGCGAACTGCCTGCTGATGTCGGGATCGGCCAGCGCGGCGTTGATCTCGCGGTTGAGCAGCTCGACGATGGCTTTCGGCGTGCCGTGCGGCACGGCGACGCCATAGAAGCCGGAGGTTTCGAACGCCGGCAGGACGTCGGCGACCGGCGGCAGATCGGGGAAGGCGGCGGCGTGCTCGCGCGTCGTGACGGCCAGCGCCCGGACCTTGCCGCTGCGCAGGAGGTCGACGGCGGAAGCGGCGTTGTCGAACATCGCGTGGATGTGGCCGGAGGCGAGGTCGGTCAGGGCCGGACCCGAGCCACGATAGTGCACAGTCGACCACGTGAGGCCGCCGAGTGTCCGGAACAGCTCGGCCGACAGCAGCTGGACGGTGCCGGGACCGGCGGAGCCGACGCTGAGCTTGCCCGGGTTGGCCTTGGCATAGGCCAGGAATTCGGGCAGCGTCTTGACAGGCAGCTGCCGACTGACCAGCAGCAGCAGCGGCATGCGCGCCATGCCGGCGACGGGGATGAGATCGGCGTCGGGCGAGCGGTCGGTCGAGGCGGTGATGACGTTGGCGGTCGAGGTCGCAAGGATCGTATAGCCGTCCGGCGGGGCGCTCGCGACGCTCTTGGTGGCGGTCGCACCGCCCGCACCCGGCCGGTGATCGAGCACGAAGGGCTGGCCCAGGCGGCGGGTCAGCCGATCGCAGATCGGCAGCGACAGCCGGCCGGTGGCTCCGCCCGGGGCAAACGGAATGACCCAGGTGACGGGCTGAGCCGGATAGGGCGCATCAACTCCGGCGAACGCCGTGGTCGAAGTCATGGCTGCAACACTGCTCCAGGCGGCGCAGCGCAGCAATGCGCGTCGTGTCATCGTGTCCTTGGGCATGCCGGCCTTCGCGTTGGCATGTTCTGGGAGCGGTACGCTAACCGGTATTTCCGAGAACTTCGTAAAGGATCGCATTCGCATCAACAGCCACGCACTCTCGGCCGGTTAACCCTCCCGATTAACGGCTGGTGAGGCCACACCGCCTATAAGCACGCCGAATTGGGGTGAGGGCGTTCATGAACTCCGGGCAGTCGGATCGATCTGTGGAACTCAGCACGGCCTCTCGGAAGCCGTCGGCGGCGAAGATCTGGCTGAAGGCGATCGAGCTGACCTCGCGCATCGAGGCAGAGCCCACGCGGCTGTTCGCCGACGTGGTGGACGACTGGGCTGCGAAGCAGCCCGAACGGCCGGCGCTGGTCTCCGATCGCGAGACGCTGAGCTATTCCGCCCTGTCTGCGCGCATCAACCGATACGCCCGCTGGGCGCTGGCCAACGGCATCGGGCCGGGCCACAAGGTCGCCTTGATGATGCCGAGCCGGCCCGACTACCTGGCCGCCTGGCTCGGGATCAGCCGCGTCGGCGGTGTTGTTGCGCTCATCAACGCCAATCTCATCGGACCGTCGCTCGCGCATTGCATCAATGTGGCCCGGCCAATCCATGTGATCGTCTCCAAGGACTTCCACGAAGCCTATACGGAGGTTGCGCCGTTGATCGCGGGCGGGCCGCGTGTCTGGTTTGCCGACGGCGGCGATCTCGACCTCGCGCTCGCCGCGATGGATACGCACGCGCTCGACCGAATCGAGCGCCGCGCCGTGACGATCAACGACCGCGCGCTGCTGATCTACACCTCCGGCACGACGGGCCTGCCCAAGGCCGCGAGCATCAGCCATCGCCGCATCATGAACTGGGGGGGATGGTTTGCCGGCCTCACCGGCGCAGGTCCCGACGATCGCCTCTATGACTGTCTGCCGGTCTATCATTCCGTCGGCGGCATCGTCGCGCCCTGCAGCATGCTGCGCGCCGGGGGAGCCGCGGTGCTCGCCGAGAAATTCTCGGCGCGCAATTTCTGGCGCGACATCGTCCGTCACGATTGCACGCTGCTGCAATATATCGGCGAGCTCTGCCGCTATCTGCTGGCCGCCGCGCCGTCCGATTTCGACCGCGCGCATCGGCTGCGGCTCGCCTGCGGCAACGGCATGCGCGGTGACGTCTGGGAGGCGTTCCAGGCGCGTTTCCGCATTCCTCAGGTGCTGGAATTCTATGCCGCGACCGAAGGCAACTTCTCGCTCTACAATGTCGAGGGCAGGGTGGGATCGATCGGGCGCGTGCCGTCGCTGCTCGCGCATCGCTTTCCCGCCGAAATCATCAAGCTGGATGCCGACCAGCGCGCACCCCTGCGCGGAGCCGACGGACGGTGCCTCGTCTGCACGCGCGGCGAGATCGGCGAGGCCATCGGCCGCATCGGTACGGCGGACAAGGGAGGCGGTCGCTTCGAAGGCTATACCGATACGGGCGAGACGGAGAGGAAGATCCTGCGCGACGTCTTCGAGAAGGGCGACGCCTGGTTCCGCACCGGTGACCTGATGCGCCAGGACGACCAGGGCTTCTTCTATTTCGTCGATCGTCTCGGCGACACCTTCCGCTGGAAGGGCGAGAACGTCGCGACCAGCGAGGTGAACGAGGCGATCCTGCAATGTCCCGGCGTGTTGGAAGCATCGACCTATGGTGTTGTCGTGCCGGGGACCGATGGGCGCGCCGGGATGGCCGCGCTCGTCGTCGGCGACAGCTTCGATCTCGATCGTCTCTCCGTCGAACTTGCCCGAAGGTTGCCGTCCTACGCGCGGCCGGTGGCGCTCCGCATCACGTCGTCGCTGCAGTCGACTGAAACATTCAAGCAGAAGAAGCAGGAGCTGATGCGCGACGGCTTCGATCCGTCGGTCGTGCACGAGCCGCTCTACGTGCGGGACGCCGGGACAGGTGCATATTACCCGCTCGATCGCGATCTGCATGCGCGGATCCTCGCCGGCGAGGTTCGTTTGTAGGTGATTTTAATCATAGGCCATGATGGGTATTTACCAACGGTCCCGAAACATCGCGGGCCAGTCCGGGTTCCTTCACCTTCTGGCCCTATGGTCGGTCTCATCGTTTGAACAGTGCGCGGATTGGCCCATGTCGGTACGGTTAAGAATCATTGCAGCGATCAAGCAGATTGCGGAAGAACAGAAGGTCAAGCTGCCGCCGCTGACCGATGAGCTGACGTTGCATGAGACCGGCTTCGACTCGCTCGCTTTCGCCATCCTGGTCGCCCGTCTCGAGGACGATCTCGGCGTCGATCCGTTCACCCTGTCCGAGGATGTGACGTTCCCCAACACGATAGGCGACTTCATCGGGGCCTATGAGAATGTCCCCGCGTGAGATCTTCGCCCTTCGCGACCATCTCGGGACCGCGCTGACCGAACGGACGATCTCCGATCCGCGTCACGTCATATCGCTCGCCGAGCTCTCGCGCGGAAGCAGCCTCGGCGGCCGCACCGAAGAGCTCAACGGACGTTCGGTGCTGCTGGCGACCTCCGGCCAGCTCCTCGCCGGCCTTGCGCTGATCGAGATCGATGGCGTCGCACGACGTCTCCTGTTGTGTCCGCCGGATCTCAAGGGCGAGCATCTCGCCAGCATCATTGCCGATGCGGACATCGACGCCATCGTGACCGATGAGGTCCAGCGTTTCGACGCCTGCGGCGTCGATCTCGTGATCGAGGTCGCCCTGCCGCAGCCTTCTGCCGCGGTCGTGCAGACGGTGCGCGCCACCGAATGGCTGATGCTGACATCGGGTACATCGGGCGTGCCAAAGATTGTCGGGCATACGCTGGACGGTCTGTGCGGCGCGATCATCGGCGACCGTCCGGTACCTGGCGAAGCCATGCCGGTGTGGGCGACGTTCTACGACATCCGCCGCTATGGCGGCCTGCAGATCTTCCTGCGCGCCATCGTCGGCGGCGGCTCCATGGTATTGTCGGATCCGGGCGAGGGGCTATCGGACCACGTCGCGCGTCTCAACGCACGCGGCGTTACGCACATGTCCGGAACGCCGTCGCATTGGCGCAAGCTGCTGATGAGTGGGGCAGTGGAAGGCTTCGCGCCGCGCTATGTGCGTCTCTCCGGCGAGATCGCCGACCAGGCCGTGCTCGATGGATTGAAGCTGGCATTCCCCCACGCTTCGATCGGTCATGCCTACGCCTCGACCGAGGCCGGCGTCGGCTTCGCCGTGAATGATGGGCTGGAGGGGTTTCCGGCGACGCTGCTTGGCGAAGGCCGCGGCGCCGTCGACATGAAGGTCGCCGACGGCTCGCTGCGCATTCGCTCCAAGCGCGCCGCGCACGCCTATGTCGGACGCGCTGCGGCCGCCCTGACCGATACGGATGGTTATGTCGATACCGGTGACATGGTCGAGCTGCGCGGCGATCGCTACTACTTCGTCGGGCGCCGCAACGGCATCATCAATGTCGGCGGGCTCAAGGTCCATCCGGAAGAAATCGAGGCCGTGATCAATGGCCATCCCGAGGTGCGGATGTCGCGCGCCAAGTCGCGGCGCAGCCCGATCACCGGCGGCATCGTCGTCGCCGAGGTCGTGCTGACGGCGGATGCCGATCCGGCGCGGACCGAGGCGGTCCGCAATGAGATCCTCGCCGCGTGCCGCGCGCGCCTCGCGCCCCACAAGGTGCCGGCGATGATCCGTGTCGTGCCGGCGCTCGACGTCACACCGGCCGGCAAGCTGGCGCGCGCCGATGCGTAACGTTCTCGTCACCGGCGGCAGCCGCGGCATCGGGCTCGCCATCGCGCGCAGGCTCGCTGGCGCTGGCTATGACGTCGTCACGGTGGCCCGCCGGGAGAGCGAGGAACTGCGCGCTGCGATCGCCGAGTTCAGCGCCAGCAGCGCCGGCATTCATTTCCGCGCCTGTGATCTCAGCGTCGTCGACGAACTTCCGGCCTTCGTGAAGTCGGTGCGCGACGAGTTTGGTCCGCTCTACGGTCTCGTCAACAATGCCGGTCTCGGCACCGAGGGCCTGCTCGCGACCATGCATAATTCGGAGATCGAGGCCCTGGTGCGGCTGAACGTGCTGGCACCGATGATCCTGACGAAATATGTCGTTCGCCACATGATGGCCGCGGGCGAGGGGCGGGTGATCAACATCTCCTCGATCATCGCCTCCACCGGCTACAACGGCCTGTCCGTCTACGGCGCGACCAAGGCGGCGGCCAACGGCTTCACGCGCTCGCTGGCGCGCGAGGTCGGCAAGGTCGGCATCACCGTGAACGCGATCGCACCGGGCTTCATCGCCACCGAGCTGACGCAGAGCATGGACGAGGAGCAGCAGCGGCGCATCGCCGGCCGCAGCGCGTTGCGGCGGCTGCCGGAAACGGATGACGTGGCGGCGATGGTTGAATTCCTGCTCGGCGATGGCGGGCGCAATGTCACCGGCACCGTGCTGACGGTCGATGCAGGCAATACCGCCTGAGCCATTTGCGGCGATCGGTCGCTCTCGCCGTTGATTTCGCTCAAGCGTCCGACGGGCGGCAGCAGCGATAGTGCCGGCGCAATCCGGAACCGGTATCCATGTTCGAGCGCATTCTGCGGTGGACCCTCGTCGCGATCGCAATCGCGGGCCTCGCCGCGGGCGGCCTCGCGCATGTGCTCGGTCGCCCCGATCTTGCCGGGATCGCTTTTACGGCCTCGACCGTTCCGGTCATCCTGGGGCTGATCGTCTCGATCGTCCGCGATGTCCTGGCCGGCCGCATCGGCGTCGACGCGATCGCGCTGGTGTCGATGAGCGCGGCGATCATCCTCGGCGAGCCGCTGGCCGGCGCTGTCGTGGCGCTGATGTATTCCGGCGGCAACGTGCTCGAAGACATTGCCGTCGCCCGCGCCGAGCACGATCTGCGCGCGCTGGTCGATCGCGCGCCGCGCGAGGCACATCGCCGCCGTGGCGACCAGATCGACAACGTTCCGATCGCCAGCGTCGCGGTCGGTGATCGCCTGATGGTCCGCGCCGGCGAGATCGTCCCGGTCGATGGCATGGTCGAAGCGACCATCGCGGTCGTCGACGAGTCGGCGCTCACGGGGGAGCCGATCCCGGTGACGAAGACGCGCGGGATGGCGATCCTGTCGGGATCGGTGAATGCCGGCGACACGTTCGAAATGGCGGTCACCGCCACTGCGGGCGAAAGCACCTATGCCGGCATCGTCAAGCTGGTGACGACGGCCCAGACCGCGAAGGCGCCGTTCGTGCGGCTGGCCGACCGCTATGCCCTGATCTTCCTGCCCGTCAGCCTCGCCATCGCCGGGGCCGCCTATTTGGCCTCGGGCGATGTGATCCGGAGTCTTGCCGTGCTGGTGGCGGCAACGCCGTGCCCGCTGATTCTCGCCGCACCCGTCGCTTTCATTGCCGGGGTGGCGCAGGCGGCCCGAAGCGGCATTCTGGTCAAAGGTGGCGGCAAGCTCGAGGCGCTCGCGCGTGCGCACACCGTGCTGTTCGACAAGACGGGCACGCTGACCGTCGGCGGCGCGCGGCTGCTGTCGGTCGACGCCGCGCCGGGCGAGGACGCCGATGCGGTGCTGCTGCTCTGCGCATCGCTCGAGCAGGCCTCGCACCACGTGGTGGCGCACGCGATCGTTCAGGCCGGCCAGGCGCGCGGGCTGAAGCTGAAGGTGCCCGAACAGGTCAGGGAAACCATGGGCTCGGGCCTCGAAGGTCTGATCGATGGCCGCCCTGTGATGGCCGGCTCGCGCGACCTCGTGCTCGGCAGCCGGACGCCGCCGCCCTGGGCGGCGCGCGCGATCCGCCGGGCGTCGTGGCGGTCGGCGCTGATCGTCTTCGTTGCGATCGAGGGGCGCCCGATCGGGGCGCTGCTGCTGGCGGACGAACTGCGCGCGGATACGCCGCGCGCGATCCGCTGGCTCCGCGAGGCCGGCATCGCGCGCATGGTCATGGTGACCGGGGACCGCGCCGCGGCCGCCCAGGCGATCGGCGCGGCGCTCGACCTCGACGCCGTGCTGGCGGACCGTGTCCCCTCCGACAAGGTGGAGGCGGTCAAGAGCGAGCAGCGGCTGCATCCCACCATCATGGTGGGCGACGGCATCAACGATGCTCCGGCGCTGGCCTCCGCCGACGTCGGCATCGCGCTCGGCGCCCGTGGTGCCAGCGCCTCGTCGGAAGCCGCCGACGTGGTCATTCTCGCCGATCGGCTCGATCGGGTCGGCGAGGCGATCGTGATCGCGCAGCGCGCCCGACGCATCGCCCTGGAGAGCATCTTCGTCGGCATGGGCCTGTCGTTCGTGGCGATGGGGGCCGCGGCCTTCGGCCTGCTGCAGCCGGTGCCTGCGGCCCTGTTCCAGGAAGCCATCGACGTCGCCGTCATCCTCAACGCGCTCCGCGCTCTGTTTCCGGCCGGCCGCAGCAAAGCCGGCCGGATCACGGCCGAAGACGGCCGAGGGCTCAGGCATGATCACCAGGCGCTGCTGCGCGGCCTCGACCGCCTGCGCGCGATCGTCGATGCGCTCGACGAAGCCCCGCCCGACGGCGCCGTGGTGCTGATCATGGAGGCGAACGGCGTGGTGCAGGACAAGGTCGTGGCGCATGAGCGCGACGACGAGGGCTCGGTCTATCCGAAGCTTGCTCGCCTCCTGCAGGAGAGCCATGGCCTGTCGGCAATGAGCCGCGCGCATCGCGAGATCCTGCATCTGGCGCGCCTGCTCGGCCGGCTGGTCGAGGATCTGCCGTCCGAGCATGTGGACCGCTATCTGATCCGCGATGCGCAACGGGTGATCGAGGCGATCGAGACGCTGGTCCGCATGCACACGGCGCAGGAGGACGACATCTACGAGGCCGTGGTGGCGCGCTCGGCCGCCTGAGCCGTTCGCGTCAGCCTGGATGCCGCGGCAGGTCGATCCGTTCGTTGGCAAATTCCGCAGGACCTTCGATCAGGCGGCGGATCCGCCGCTCGCGCTCCTCGGCGGACAGGCTCGGATCGAGCATCCGATCGATCAGCCGGATCGCATTCTGCTCGATGGCGACGGGATCCCGCGACGTGGGCTGCCCGGCTGCGGCCGGCCGCGATGCATGCAGGCCGATCGTGAGCAACTGGCCGATGGCGTCGGAGCGTGTCATCTGGTGAGCCTCCGCCCAGGCGTCGATCTCGGCGGTGAGCTCCTGGGACAGCTTCACCGCGCTCACCGCATCATGTCCCAGCCGGACGGCCGGGCTCTGATCCCTGCGGACGTCGGAGAATGGCGTCATGTGTTTGCCGGACGTCATCTGCCTGTTGATCATATCAGCCTAAAGTATACGGGAGGGACGGGGATTTGATTTCGATCAAGGACGGCTTAAGAAAGCGACCTTCTCGCGACGGTTCCGCCGCCGGATGCCACGCGTGCCGCTGCCGCCAGGCAGGCCACGGAGCGCAATACCGTAGACAGTCAGCAAGCCCATGCGATTCCTCCACACCTTCCAGGTCTTCGACTTCCTCGACACGCTCGTGAGCCTGTTCACGGCGTTCGTGCTGGGCACGCTGATCGGTGCCGAGCGGCAATACCGGCAGCGCAGCGCCGGCCTGCGCACCAACGTGCTGGTCGCCGTCGGCGCGGCCGCCTTCGTCGACCTCGGCAACCGCCTGACCGGCGCCGACGGCGCGGTGCGGATCATCGCCTATGTGGTGTCGGGCATCGGCTTCCTCGGCGCCGGCACGATCATGAAGGAGGGCATGAACGTCCGCGGCCTCAACACCGCCGCGACGCTGTGGGCGTCCGCCGCGGTCGGCGCCTGCGCCGGCGCCGACCTGATCGCGCAGTCGGTGGCGCTGACGGTGTTCGTGCTGGCCGGCAACACCTTGCTGCGGCCGCTGGTCAATGCGATCGATCGCATCCCGCTCAATGCGCAGACCTCGGAGGCGAACTACGAGATCGTCCTGACCACCGACGGGCTGCGCGCCGCCGAGCTGCGCGAGGCGCTCGACGAGCGGCTGGAGGCGGCCAAATACCCGGTGCGGGAGACCGAGGTTGTCTATCGCTCCGAGGACATCGTCGAGATCATCGCGACGCTGGTGCCGCTCGCGGTCGATACGGTCGATCTCGACCGCGTCGTGTCCGAGCTGGCGAAGCTTGCCGGGGTCCGTCATGCGACTTGGAACGTCAGAGCGCTGGTGTGACGGCATTGGCGGACCAGCATCGCCGCGCCGGCGGCGGGGCGCTCGCCACACCTCGTGGCTGGCTGCCGCCGGCGACGGTCGCAAGCTCCCCACCCACGTCATGGTTCGACATCCCCCAGCATCGCTCATCGCGCCCATGCGAGAGTTCCATGCCGCGTCTGAACCATCGCTGAATGCGATGGCAGCCGGTCGAGGCTCTGCCGTCAATGCCCGCCGCGGGCGAAGATCTCGTAGAAGCCGAGCACGATCTCGCAGGCGATCAGGATGACGACGATGACCTCGAGCCGCAGCGAGCGCTTGGTGTCGATGATGTCGGCGAGCGTGGTCGCCGTCTCCGCGATCACCGCGAGCTTGCGGTTGAGGGTGTCCTCCCGCTCCTTCAGCTCATACTCGTCCTCGAGCCGTGCATAGAGCCGTTCCAGATCGGGCCGGTCCCACAACACGTCCGGCTTCTCGCCGACCGCCACGCGGCCGGAGACGCGGTGCTGCACCAGCAGCGCCTCGCCGAGCAGCTTGAGCATCGCCACCCGGCTCTTCGATGTTCGCCCCAGCAGCGCCAGCTCGCGCGCGAACGGCTCGATCGTGTCGAACACGTTGGCGATCTCGCGCTCGCTGCGGCCGAGCACGACGCTCTTGGCCAGCGCATCGGCGACGATGAGCAGCCGCTCCAGCGACAATTCCTTGACCAGGACCGGGCCGCCGACCGGGATCGGCTCGTCGGATTCGCGCGCGACCTGGACCTTGGCCGTCTCTTCCTCGTGCGGCGCGATCGGGCCGAACAGTCGCGCGCTCAGCCGGTCGAGGAAGTTGATCTCCTCCGCCACCGACAGGCCGATGAAGACGACGACGCCGTAGCGGAAGACCACGGCGATACCCGTCTCGCCGATGCGGACCGCCAGCGGCGTCGCCGACAGCACTTGGCCCTCGAAGCCGGCGGTATTGATGCGGTCCGCGATCTGGAGCGCGCGGGCGGCGAGTTGTGGAACGGGTGAGGCGTCGGCCATGATGGCGATAGGCTAGCACGTCAATGCCGATGGAACGATAACGCGGTGCAATCCGTCAGGCGACACGTCCGCTGCCGAATATCGTTGCCTGAACCCGCTTGACAGGAAAGAACGTAGCTCCTCATTGGACGCGCACCCCGGACGGATGCCTCTCAATGTCGAAGACCAGCGCTGCGGACTACTATGCCTCGATTCCGGTGTTTCGCGGCTTCGCGCGCCTGATGGAGCCGCAGCTCTACCAGCCGGTGCCGGATGACTGGCTGATCGGCACGGCTGACATCGTCGAGTCGACCAAGGCGATCGCCGACAGGCGCTACAAGGCGGTCAACATGGCCGGGGCGGCGGTCATCGCCGCGGTCACCAATGCCTTGGAAGGGCGCGAATTCCCATTCGTGTTCGGGGGCGACGGCGCGAGCTTCGCCGTCAGCCCGGATGACGAAGCGGCCGCGCGCGAGGCCCTTGCCGCGACCGCGACCTGGGTCAGGGAGGATCTCGATCTCGCGATGCGTGTCGCCCTGGTGCCGGTGAGCGCGATCCGCGCGCAGGGCCTCGACGTCCGCGTGGCGCGCTACGGTCCGTCGGCCAACCTGTCCTACGCGATGTTCGCAGGCGGCGGACTGGGCTGGGCCGAGGCCGCGATGAAGCGGGGCGAGTTCGCGATTCCGCCGGCGGCGTCCGGTGCGCAGCCCGATCTGTCCGGGCTGTCGTGCCGGTTCGAGGAGATCCCGGCGGCACGCGGCCTCATCCTGTCGGTGCTGGTGCTGCCGGCCCCCGGCGCCGATGCGCAGGCCTATCGCAAGGTGATCGAGGAGATCATCACCCTGACCGAACGCAGCCCCGATGCCGGGCGGCCGGTGCCGGCCGGCGCGCCGGCGCTGCGATGGCCGCCGCAGGGATTCGGCTACGAAGTCCGCGCCGCGCGCGGACCGCTGTTGTCGCGCTGGGCCCGCGTGCTCGGACGGACGCTGTTCGTCTATGCCGTGATGCGGTTCAACATCAGCATCGGCGGCTTCGTGCCGGATCTCTACAAGCAGCAGGTGGTCGAGAATTCCGACTTCCGCAAATATGACGATGCGCTGCGCATGATCCTCGACTGCACCGACGAGCTCGCGCAGGACTTGGAGCGCCGGCTTGGCGCGGCGGCGTCGCGCGGCATCGTCCGCTACGGGCTGCATCGCCAGGATGCCGCGATGATGACCTGCTTCACGCCGTCCGCGATCCGGCCGGATCACGTCCACTTCATCGACGGCGCGCGAGGCGGCTACGCGTCGGCTGCGACCGCGTTGAAGGCCGCGGTCGCCTGAGCGCTGATCAGCGCGCGCGGGTCCAGGTCTCGCCGCCGCACAGCGATCCGACGCAGCCTTCCACCTTCAGCGTGTCCGGGCCGGAGACGGAGATGTGGCTGGTGTAGCTCTGGCCGTCATCGGCGTTATAGATCTTGCCGGACCATTTGTTCGGCCCCTCCGCGTGAACGCCTTCGAACAGTTGCAGGCCGATGATCGGGCGGTTGGCAAGCGCGCGATTCGGATTCTTGTTGTCGACGGCCGGCTTGCCGGTGTCGGTGTCCATCGGCTCCTTCAGCCACACGACGGTGCCGCAGAGACCGGCGCCGCATTTGGCGACCTTGATCCTGGCGTCGCCGGCCTGGGTCAGCCAGGTGCCGGTCGGATCATCGGCAGCCAAAGCGGGCTGCGCCATCACGACGGTCGCCAGCGCAAGACCAGCCAAACGCAATTTCCAAATCATCTTACCCCCCGTTGAAGCCGCGTTTCCATAACAGCAAACGGCGCAGTTGCAATCGCAGAGCAGCGGTTGTCCAAAGCGGGATCATCACGATCAGGTGCATCGCCGACGGAACGTCTCAATCCCTTGCTCGGTTGTCTCATGCACTGGAAATGGCTTTGACTGCCGCGACAAACTCCATTGTCGTCCCGGCCTGGTGCGCAATTGCGCACGCGGCGCCGGGACCCATACCACCAGGGAGGGGTTTGAGGCAGACTGGTCATTGGCATTGTGCCCATCACGTCCGCCGCGGCGTATGGGTCCCGGATCGGCGCCGCGACGCGCTGGCGCGCGTCACGGCTTGTCCGGGACGACAGCGGTGGGTTTGGCGGATTTACGACTCAAACAGCTGATGACAGGGCCGGGACACGGCAGCGCGGCCTCGCGGCATGTGATGCCCGAGTGCTGCGATCCATGTGGCCCTCTTGAAAGTGCGGAGGGCGCAGGGAATGCCGGGTGAAGGCCTCACCCATGGCCCGCCTGCGAAAAAAATGCAGGCGGCAGGTACCACAGGCAAAGCCGAACACTCCGGCATTCCCTGCGCGACGGTCTTCACGCTTATACGCAGTCTCCCTGGTGCGCCGGGCTTGTTGGCCACCATGCCGCGACCATGCTTGCGCATTGCGCGGGTGACACCAGCGTCGGGGTGTCAGGACGCTGCGACTTCACGTCCGCGAGGTATCGTTCGTCCGCATCCTCGTCGAAGAGAATGCTGCGATCTCTCGCGGCCATCGCATCCCCACCTCGCGTGTCGTGACGATCGCGCGCTACGCCCCTCTGCGGTGAGGCGGGATGCACGGAGATAATCATGATTTCCGATAATGCGCAAGTGAATTATTTTTTCCAGAAGTTGCGCCGGGCGCTGCGCTGTCGTCCCGGTCGGGACATGGTTTGGACTGCCGCGACAAACTCCGCTGTCGTCCCGGCGAACGCCGGGACCCATACCCCCAGGGAGCGGTTTGAGGCACGCTGGCCGTTGGCCTTTCGCGTCTCGCAACCGCCGCGGCGTATGGGTCCCGGATCGGCGCCGCGACGCGCTGGCGCGCGTCACGGCTTGTCCGGGACGACAGCGGAAGGGAGAACGGATTTACGATTCAAACAAGGGAGGGGAGAACGGAGTCACCACGGCAATCCGCAGAGGTCGATGGTGCCGCGGGTCGGCGCGGTGCGCTTGACGTCGTGGACCAGCGCGGACAGCCGGTCGAAGCGGATGCGGCCCTGCTCGGGCTGCTCGGCGTAGACGTCGCCGTCGAACGGGATGAAGCCTCTCGCCGTGTAGAAGGGGATGCGATCCGCCGCGCAGAACAGCACGGCGTAGTTGATCGAGTCCTCGTGCCGCAGGGTCTGGATCGCCGCGTTCAGTCCCACCGTGGCGAGGCCGCGGTTGCGCATGTCGGGACGCGTCAAAACGCCGCCGATGCCGGCGACATTGACGTTCTGGCCGTTCCACTTCACGAGTCGGCGATAGATGCCGACATGGCACAGCACCTCGCCCCTGTCGTCCTGCACCAGCACCCGCAGGTCGGCATGCGCAAATGTGATACCAGCCCACGGCAAACCGGCGACCACCTCCGGCGGCCAAACCGCGTCGTAAAGCGGCTTGACCAGCGGCCAGGCGGCGTCATCATTCAATACGTCGATCTCGATGCTCATCAAAGCGGCTCGCTTTTTCCAAATTCACGGTGTTTTACGGTGTCGGAACCTTCTATAAGAAGGTCCCGTTAAATCCCGTCTTCCACAAGTTGCGGAACCGCCCCCATGACCTTTACGCTTCCCCCCCTGCCTTACGCCTATGAAGCCCTCGGACCCTACATGTCCAAGGAGACGCTCGAGTACCATCACGACAAGCATCATCAGGCCTATGTGACCAACGGCAACAATGCGATCAAGGGGACCGAATTCGAAGGCAAGTCCCTCGAGGAGATCGTCAAGGGCTCGTTCGGCAAGAACCCCGCCGTCTTCAACAATGCCGGCCAGCATTTCAACCACATCCATTTCTGGTCCTGGATGAAGCCGAATGGCGGTGGCTCCAAGCTGCCCGGCCGGCTCGAGAAGAAGATCGACGAGGATCTCGGCGGCTTCGAGAAGTTCAAGGCCGACTTCGCCGCCGCCGGCGTCGGCCAGTTCGGCTCGGGCTGGTGCTGGCTCTCGGTCAAGAACGGCAAGCTGGAGATCTCCAAGACCCCGAACGGCGAGAACCCGCTGGTGCACGGCGCGACCCCGATCCTCGGCTGCGACGTCTGGGAGCACTCCTACTACATCGACTATCGCAACCGCCGTCCCGACTATCTGAAGGCGTTCGTCGAGAATCTCATCAACTGGGACTACGTCGACGAGCTCTACGGCAAGGCTGTCTGATCGCTTATGATCCACGGAGGAGGGCGGTGAGCTCTAAGCTCGCCGCCCTTTTTCGTGACAGGATATTGACGCGACCGGTCCTTGCAAGCGAAGGCGCGTTTCGGCAAGAATTTTGCTGGTGAGGTGCGGAGGGTAGGGCATCCGTTCTCCGGCGCCGTGTGCAAGGTCAGGTTCTGTGAATCAATTGTTGGGCTATCTTCTCGTCTTCGTCGGCGGTGGCTGCGGCGCCTCGCTCCGGCACGCGATCAACATGGCGAGCGCCCGCGCGCTCGGCACCGATTTTCCGTGGGGCACCTTCATCATCAACATCACTGGCTCCACCGTGATGGGGCTGATCGCCGGCTACCTCGCCTTCAAGGGCGGCGCCTCTCAGCATTGGCGGCTGTTCCTGATGACCGGCATCCTCGGCGGCTACACGACCTTCTCGGCATTCTCGCTCGATACCGCGCTGCTCTATGAGCGCGGCGCACCGGGGCTGGCGGCGTTGTATGTGCTGGGCTCGGTCGGCATCTCCATCGCCGGCCTGTTCGGCGGCCTGGCGCTGGTGCGGGTCTTGAGCTGAGGCATCTTCGGCTCCCGCTGGCGCTAATGGCCCCGGAAACATTCCGGGCCTCATGGTTCGAGACGCGCCTTTCGGCGCTCCTCACCATGAGGGGCAGCTTCGTAGCCAGCGTGGCACGTTGATCGGAAACAGCGTGTTGACGGCGCGAGGGCCGCTGCGATCTGCTCAGTCCAGTCCAGAGTGCGAACCTTCGCTCCTCACCCTGAGGAGCCCGCCGCAGGCGGGCGTCTCGAAGGGCGAGGCCCGCACGAGCGGGCGTCAATGGTGACGGCCTTGCATAGCGCGCCGCCGGTGGACAGGGGTGATGTTATAATGTAACATTATAACGAAATGACCCAGTCCGCGCTCCAGAGCCACGATCACAGCCATGCGCATGGCGCGCACGGGCATGGCCACGGCCACAATCACGCCCACGGTCATGGTCCGGGCGCGCCGCATCCGGCGCAGCCGGCGTCCTGGTCGATCCTGCGGATGCCCGTGACGACACGGCTGGGGGCCGCGATCGCGGCCAGCGCGGTGCTCTGGGTCATCGTCATCATGGCGATGCGGTGAGGATGGCGATGGTGCAGCTGCAGTTCCGGGACGTCACGCTCGGCTATGACCGGCACCCGGCCGTGCATCATCTTTCGGGCGACGTGGCGGAGGGCGCGCTGCTGGCCGTGATCGGTCCCAACGGCGCCGGTAAATCGACCTTGTTCCGCGGCATCGTCGGCCTGTTGAAGCCGCTCGCCGGCAGCATCACGGCCGCCGGCCTCAAGCCGCGCGAGATCGCCTATCTGCCGCAGATCGCCGACATCGACCGCTCTTTCCCGATCTCGGTGTTCGATTTCGTCAGCACCGGACTGTGGCGCAGCACCGGCATGTTCGGCGGCATCGGCGCGGCCGCGCGCGAGAAGATCGCCCGGGCCATCGCCGCCGTCGGCCTCACCGGCTTCGAGGGCCGCGGCATCGGCACGCTGTCGGGCGGCCAGATGCAGCGCATGCTGTTCGCGCGCGTGCTGCTGCAGGATGCCCGCGTGATCGTGCTCGACGAGCCGTTCAACGCGATGGATTCCAAGACCTCGGCCGACCTTCTGCAACTGATCGAGCACTGGCATGGCGAGCGGCGCACCGTGCTGGCGGCGCTGCACGACATGGACATGGTGCGCGCGCATTTCCCGCAGACCCTGCTGCTGGCGCGCGAGGCCGTGGCCTGGGGGCCGACGGCGGAGGTGCTGACAACGGACAATCTCGCGCAGGCGCGCCGGATGTGCGAGGCGTTCGACGACGCCGCCGCGCCCTGCGTGCCCGCGCCAGCCTCCAAGGCGGCATGATGCTGCGCGAGGTGCTGTTCGCTCCGTTCTCGGATTTCGAGTTCATGCGCCGCGCGCTCGCCGCGGTCATCGCGCTGTCGCTCGGCTCCGGACCGATCGGCGTCTTCCTGATGCTCAGGCGCATGAGCCTGGTCGGCGACGCCATGGCGCATGCGATCCTGCCGGGAGCCGCGATCGGCTTCCTACTGTCGGGGCTCAATCTGTTCGCGATGACGACCGGCGGGCTGATCGCAGGCTTCGCCGTGGCGCTGCTGTCGGGCCTGGTGTCGCGCTCGACCGGGCTGAAGGAGGACGCGTCGCTCGCGACCTTCTATCTGGCGTCACTGGCGATCGGTGTCACCATCGTCTCGGTCAAGGGCACCAATATCGATCTGCTGCACGTGCTGTTCGGCAACATCCTGGCGATGGACGATCCGACCCTGCTGATGGTGGCCTTCAATGCCACGCTCACCCTGGTCGTGCTCGCCGTGATCTATCGCCCGCTGGTGGTCGAGAGCGTCGACCCGCTGTTCCTGCGCACCGTCAGCCGCGCCGGCGCGCCGGCGCACCTGATCTTCCTCGGCCTGATCGTGGTCAACCTCGTCAACGGCTTCCAGGCGCTCGGCACCTTGCTCGCGGTCGGCCTGATGATCCTGCCGGCGGGCATCGCCCGGTTCTGGTCGCGCGACGTCACGCCGATGATCTGCATCGCCGTCACCTCCGCGATCGTCTCCGGCTATGTCGGCCTGGTGCTGTCGTTCCAGACCCGCATTCCCTCGGGGCCAGCGATCATCCTGGTCGCGTCGCTCCTCTATCTCGGCTCGGTGCTGTTCGGACGCGTGGGCGGCGTGCTTCCGCAACTGTTTCCGGGACGTCACCTCGAAGCCTGAAGTCCATCCCCATGAAACGTTTGCTGTCCGTCCTCACTCTGCTGCTGTCGCTCGTCGCCCCCGCATCGGCCGAGACCCGGCTGAACGTCGTCACCAGCTTCTCGATCCTCGCCGACTTCGTCCGCCAGGTCGGCGGCGACAAGGTCAGTGTCGCCTCGCTGGTCGGGCCGGACAGCGACGTGCACGTCTACACGCCGACGCCGCATGATGCGAAGGACGTCGGCGCGGCGCGGCTGCTGATCGTCAACGGCCTCGGGCTGGAGGGCTGGCTGCCGCGGCTGCAGCAGGCCTCCGGCAGCAAGGCGCCGATCATCACGGCCACGCAGGGCATCAGCCCGCGCAAGCGCGGCACGGATGCCGATCCGCATGCCTGGCAGTCGGTCGGCAATGCCAAGGTCTACGTACGGAATATCCGCGACGCGCTGGTGGCGGCCGACCCCGCAGACGCGGAGGTCTTCAAGGCCAATGCGGAGCGCTACCTCGCCGAGCTCGATGCGCTCGACCGCGAGGTCCGCGCCGAGATCGACAAGATCCCGGCCGAGCGGCGCAAGGTGATCTCGACCCATGACGCCTTCGGCTATTTCGCCGATGCCTATGGCGTCGCCTTCATCGCCCCGCTCGGCGTCTCCACCGAGACCGAGCCCTCGGCCCGCGACGTCGCCGAGATCATCCGCCAGGTGAAAAAAACAGGGATTCCGGCCGTCTTCCTGGAGAATTTCAACGATGACCGGCTGGTCGGCCGGATCGCCGCCGAGACCGGCGCCACGATCGGCGGTACGCTGTATTCCGACGCCCTGAGCGATGAAAAGGGCCCCGTTCCCACTTACATTGCCATGGTCAGGCACAATATAAGGGCCTTGACGAGCGCGCTGGTCCGTTAGGGTTTTCAAGCCCTCGCGGCCAGCGCTTTTGAGCCATTTTCGATGCGATCTGAGGTTTTCGGAGTGAGCATGTCCGACGCGAGCAAGACACCAGTGACGGTCCTGACCGGCTATCTCGGGGCGGGCAAGACCACGCTTCTGAACCGCATCCTCTCGGAAGACCACGGCAAGAAGTACGCCGTCATCGTCAACGAATTCGGCGAGATCGGCATCGACAACGATCTCATCGTCGGCGCCGATGAGGAAGTGTTCGAGATGAACAATGGCTGCATCTGTTGCACGGTGCGCGGCGACCTCGTGCGCATCATCTCCGGCCTGATGCGGCGCAAGGGCAAGTTCGACGCCATCATCGTCGAGACCACCGGGCTCGCCGACCCCGCGCCGGTGGCGCAGACCTTCTTCGTCGACGAGGACGTGCAGAAGAACGCCCGGCTCGATGCGGTGGTGACGGTGGCCGACGCGAAGTGGCTGTCGGACCGGCTCAAGGATGCGCCGGAGGCCAAGAACCAGATCGCCTTCGCCGACGTCATCGTGCTCAACAAGACCGATCTCGTCAGCAAGCCGGAGCTCGCCGAGGTCGAGGCGCGCATCCGCGCCATCAACCCCTACGCAAAGCTGCATCGCACCGAGCGCTGCCAGATCGCGATCTCCGATGTGCTGGAGCGCGGCGCGTTCGATCTCGATCGTATCCTGGAGATCGAGCCGCAATTCCTCGAAGCCGGCGACGACCACGATCATCACCATCATGATCACGACCACGGTCATGATCATCATCACCACCATCACGATCACGGCCTGAAGCACTATCACGACGAGGAGATGCAGTCGCTGTCGCTGCGTTCCGACAAGCCGCTCGATCCGTCGAAGTTCATGCCGTGGCTGCAGAACCTGGTGCAGACCGAGGGCGGCAAGATCCTGCGCTCCAAGGGCATCCTGGCGTTTCAGGACGATGACGACCGCTACGTCTTCCAGGGCGTGCACATGATGCTGGAAGGCGATCATCAGCGGAAGTGGAAGCCGGATGAGGCGCGCCAGAGCCGCGTCGTCTTCATCGGCCGCGAGTTGCCGGAAGACGCCATCCGCGAAGGCTTCGAACGCTGCATCGTGACCTGATGACGTCGTTCGACCAGGGCGGCGAGGCCGCATCCATCGTCTCCGTCACCGACAAGGTGAAGCAGGTCGCGCTCGGCATGGCCGTCACGGCCGTGCACTATCTCGGCGACCGCGCGGTCTTCGTCGGCACCGAGGAGAGCGTCGCGGTTGTCGACGCCGAGGGCGAGATCAGCAAGATCGAGGTATCAGGCGGCGGCATCCTGTCGGCGGTGTCGGACGGATCGCGCATCCTGTTCGGCGGTGATGACGGCAAGGTCTCCGCGCTCGACAAGGCCGGCAGCGTCAGCGTGCTCGCCACCGATCCGAAGCGGCGCTGGATCGACAACGTCGCGGTTCATCCGGACGGTGCGATCGCCTGGTCGGTCGGCAAGACCGCGTTCGTGCGCGCGCCGAAGGGCGAGGAGAAGTCGCTCGAGGTGCCCTCGACCGCGGGCGGACTGGCGTTCGCGCCGAAGGGCCTGCGGCTCGCGATCGCGCATTACAACGGCGCGACCTTGTGGTTTCCGAACATGGCGGGCGAGCCGGAATTCCTCGGCTGGGCCGGCTCGCATCACGCCGTCACGTTCAGCCCGGACAACAAGTTCCTGGTCACCGCGATGCACGAGCCGGCGCTGCATGGCTGGCGGCTGGCCGATTCCCGGCACATGCGCATGACCGGCTACCCGTCGCGGGTCAAGTCGATGTCGTGGGGCAGCGGCGGGCGCTTTCTCGCCACCTCCGGCGCCGACATGGTCATCCTCTGGCCGTTCGTCGGCAAGGACGGCCCGATGGGCAAGGAGCCGGCGATGCTGGCGCCGATGAAGGCCAAGGTCACCGCGGTCGCCTGCCATCCCAAGCAGGACATCCTGGCCTGCGGCTACGAGGACGGCACCGTGCTGATGGTGCGGATGCAGGACGGCGCCGAGATCCTGGTGCGGCGGAACGAGACACCGCCGGTCGTGGCGCTGGGCTGGAATGCCGCGGGAACGTGGCTCGCTTTCTCCGATGAAAGTGGCGAGGCGGGCCTGCTGCGGCTGTGATCCGCCGTTTCGGGCGGGAGTGGGGCATAGCGGCGCAGGCCCGAATGGGAACCGCGCCGCTGTCAATCCGTTGTTCCCGCGCGTGATCCGATGCGAGCGCCACATGCGGTGGTGTGATTTGCATCGGACAATGCGGAGGACTGCTCATGGCCCCGATCAACAGCAAACGCACCCTGCGCCGCGACCTTTGGCTTGCAGCCGGCCTGCTTGGTCTGGGCGCGCTGGTGGCGATCGTCTCGCTGACGGAGATCAAGGCCGGCCATCTCGACCAGATGGCGCAGGCCACGCCGTCAGCTTCGCCAGAGCCGTCGGCAACTCCCGCTGAATCCAAGCCCGGCGGCACCCGCCCGACCACGCCGGCCCCCGAGCCCGCGCGTCCTGACGTCGAAGCCCAGAAGGAAGGCGCCAAGCCGGCCTTGCCGCCAGCCCCGGCCGAGAAGGTCGCGCCGCCGATGGACAAGAAGTAGTTCGGTCAGCCGAGCGGCGCCGCACACTCCGCTGTCGTCCCGGCGAATGCCGGGACCATAGCTACCGGCCCGTCATGAGGCTGGCCGCTGACAGCTCCGTGCCCTCGAGAGCATCCGCGGTATGGGTCCCTGCGTTCGCAGGGACGACACCGGTAATTGGGCCGCCCATCTGTCGTGGAGCACGGTCCTGGCGCACATTTGCAGCGCACGCCCTCACAACACTCCGCTGTCGTCCCTGCGAACGCAGGGACCCATAACCACAGGTCGGCTTGTGAGGCAGGCTGGCCGCTCCAGCCCGCCTCGAGGCTGCTGCGGGGCGTGGATCCCGGGTCGCCGCGCCGCGCCGATGCGCGTCGCGGCTTGCCCGGGACGACGGCCGGGTTTACCGCACCAGGATGTTGCGGAACTGCCAGGGATCTGACGTGTCGATGTCCTCCGGGAACAGGCCCGGCCGGTCGTTCAGCGGCGTCCAGTCCGTGTAGTAGCCCTTCACCGGGCCGAGATACGGCGTCTGGATCTCCAGGCAGCGGCGGAAGTCCATCTCGTCGGCCTCGACGATGCCGGCGGTCGGGTTCTCCAGCGCCCATACCATGCCGGCGAGCACCGCCGAGGACACCTGCAGGCCGGTCGCGTTCTGGTACGGCGCGATGCGGCGGGTCTCTTCGATCGAGAGCTGCGAGCCGTACCAATAGGCGTTCTTACCGTGGCCGTAGAGCAGCACGCCGAGCTCGTCGATGCCGTCGACGATCTCGTTCTCGTCGAGGATGTGCCACTTCTCCTGCATCTTGCCGGTGGCGCCGAAGATCTCGTGCAGCGACAGCACCGCGTCGTTGGCGGGGTGATAGGCGTAATGGCAGGTCGGGCGGTACACGACCTTGTCGCCGTCGCGCACGGTGTAGTAGTCGGCGATCGAGATCGACTCGTTGTGGGTCACCAGGAAGCCGTATTGCGCGCCCGGCGTCGGGCACCACGAGCGGACGCGGGTGTTGGCGCCGGGCTGCAGCAGGTAGATCGCAGCGCCGCAGCCTTCGCCGTGGCGGCGGCCGTTCTCCGGCATCCACGTTTCATGCGTGCCCCAGCCGAGCTCGGCCGGCTGCATGCCCTCGGACACGAAACCCTCGACCGACCAGGTGTTGACGAACACGTCCATCGGCTTCGGGTTCTTGGAGCGCTGGGTGTCGCGCTCGGCGATGTGCACGCCCTTGACGCCGAGCTTCTGCATCAGCTGCGCCCAGCCCTCGCGGCTCTTCGGCTCGACGATCTCGGTCTTGGTGTCCTTGGCGATGTTCAGCAGCGCCTGCTTGACGAACCAGGAGACCATGCCGGGATTGGCGCCGCAGGTCGAAACGGCGGTGGTGCCGCCCGGGCTCTTGCGGCGCGCAGCCAGCAGCGTCTCGCGCAGCGCGTAGTTGGAGCGCTGCTCGACACCCTTCTGCTTGTCGAAATAGAAGCCGAGCCACGGCTCGACGACGGTGTCGATGTAGAGCGCACCGATCTCGCGGCACATCGTCATGATGTCGACCGAGGAGGTGTCGACCGAGAGATTGACGCAGAAGCCCTGGCCGCCGCCTTCGGTGAGCAGCGGCACCAAGAGCTCGCGGTAATTGTCGCGGGTCACGCCCTGCTGGATGAAGCGGACGCCGTGCTTCTTGGCCAGCGCGCCGTCGTCATGCGGATCGATGATGACGAACCGGCTCTTGTCGTAATCGAAATGGCGTTCGATCAGGGGCAGGGTGCCCTTGCCGATCGAGCCGAAGCCGATCATCACGATGGGGCCGGTGATCTTCGCGTGGATCTGCGAGCTCATGAATGGTTCTCCGCGAAAGGTGCGTGGGATGGATGGACTCAGGCGGCGCGCGCCTTCAGATGCCTCGCCGCGTTTAGGTGCCGCGGCGCTTGGCGGTGACCTCGATCTCGACCTTCATCTCCGGCTTCAGCAGCGCCGCGACGACGACCATCGTGGCGGCGGGGCGGATGTCGCCGAGGACCTCGCCGCAGACCGCAAAATGCGCATCGGCGTCGCTGACGTCGGTGAGGTAATAGGTCGCACGGACGATGTCGGCCATCTCGAAGCCGCCCTCCTGCAGGGCGGCGGCGATGGTCTTGAAGCAGTTGCGTGACTGGCTCGTGACATCGGCCGGCATCGTCATAGTGCTGTAGTCGTAGCCGGTGGTGCCGGCGACGAAGGCGAAGTCGCCATCGATGACGGCGCGGCTGTAGCCGGCGGTCTTCTCGAACGGTGATCCGGTAGAGATCAGGCGGCGGGTCATGGCGGGCCTCGTGGCGGATTTTCGGGGGTTAAAGAGCTTTTGCTGCACCTGCGCAACCCCTGGCGGGGCTGGCGAGGGGCGGCCTGCCGGAATGCCTAACGCAGGCGGGTGACGTCGGGTCCGGCGGGCGGCGCGCTGTTCCAGCGGCGCACCACGATGTCGCGGACGATCATGATGCCGAGCAGGATCAGCACCAGCGTCGGCAGCAGCGTCCGCCGCTTGGCCGGCGCCAGCCGGTCGCGGGCGGTCACGCCGCGCATGATAGCTGCCGTTCGCGGCGCGTCCGGCGGGCCTTGCGCTCAGGTGAACCGGTCGCAACGATCATGCCCGCGGCGCCGTCCAGCGCGCCCTCGACCAGCTCGAGGCCGAGCAGGCGCGCGCGCTCGAACGCGCCCGGCAGCTCGAGTCCGGCCGCCTTGGCGGCATCGAAGCCGAAGCGGGCGTAGTAGGGCGCGTCGCCGAGCAGGATCACCGCGCCATGGCCGCGCGACGCCGCGATCATCAGCGCGGCATTCATCAGCGCCGCGCCAACGCCGAGGCTGCGCGCCTCCTGGGCGACCGCCAGCGGCCCGAGCATCAGCGCGTCGCGTCCGCCGGCGCTGACGTGCCACAACCGCAGCGTTCCCACCAGGACGCCGCCGCGCATCGCCGACAGGGCGAGGCCTGCGGCGGGCGCGCGTCCGTCGCGCAGGCGCTGGCAGGTGCGCTCATGGCGATTGTCGCCAAAGCAGGCATCGAGCAGCGTCTCGCGCGCCGGGACGTCGGAGGCACGCTCGGCACGGATCACGAACGGAGCGGCAGTCCGAAGCGGCGTGGTCGAAGGGATGCGAAAAGCGGTCATGGCACGTCAGTCCCCGGCCTGCGCGGCGGACCTTGGGCTCGCGCGCAAACACGTGATGTCAGGTTGAAGATGACGGTGGATCGCTCCCTCCCCCGCTTGCGGGGGAGGGTCGGGGTGGGGGCAGCCCCACCCGAGGCTCTTGCCCATCTCACCCGCGCAGGGGCGAGGGCAGCCAGATCAGATGTGATAGGTCTTCAGCGGGGGGATGCCGTTGAAGGCCACCGACGCGTAGGTCGAGGTATACGCCCCGGTCCCCTCGATCAGCACCTTGTCGCCGATCGAGAGCGTCACCGGCAGCGGATATGGCAGCTTCTCGTACATCACGTCAGCCGAATCGCAGGTCGGGCCTGCGAGCACGCACGGGGTCATCTCCGCGCCCTCATGCGGCGTGCGGATGGCGTAGCGGATCGACTCGTCCATCGTCTCGGCGAGACCGCCGAACTTGCCGATGTCGAGATAGACCCAGCGCAGCTCGTCCTCGTCGCTCTTCTTCGAGATCAGCACCACTTCCGACTCGATGATCCCGGCATTGCCGACCATGCCGCGGCCCGGCTCGATGATCGTCTCCGGGATCTGGTTGCCGAAATGCTTGCGCAGCGCACGGAAGATCGAGCGGCCGTACTGCACGACCGGCGGCACGTCCTTCAGGTACTTGGTCGGGAAGCCCCCGCCCATGTTGACCATGGTCAGGTTGATGCCGCGCTCGGCGCAGTCACGGAACACCGTCGAGGCCATCGCCAGCGCGCGGTCCCACGCCTTCACCTTGCGCTGCTGCGAGCCGACATGGAACGAGATGCCGCACGGCTCCAGGCCCAGGCGCTTCGCCAGGTCCAGCACTTCGACCGCCATCTCGGGATCACAGCCGAACTTGCGCGACAGCGGCCACTCGGCGCCGGCGCAATCGTACAGGATGCGGCAGAACACCTTCGCGCCCGGCGCTGCGCGCGCGATCTTCTCGACCTCGGCGGCGCAGTCGACGGCGAAGAGGCGGATGCCGAGCGCATAGGCGCGCGCGATGTCCCGCTCCTTCTTGATGGTGTTGCCATAGGAGATGCGGTCCGGCGTCGCACCGGCGGCCAGCGCCATCTCGATCTCGGCGACGGTCGCCGTGTCGAAGGAGGAGCCGAGCGAGGCGAGCAGCGACAGCACTTCCGGCGCCGGGTTGGCCTTGACCGCGTAGAACACGCGGCTGTCCGGCAACGCCCGAGCGAAGCTCATGTAGTTGTCGCGCACGATCTCGAGGTCGACGACGAGACAGGGCTCGTGGTCCAGACCTTCCTCGCGGCGGTTGCGCAGGAATTCCCGGATACGTTCGGTCATAGCACCCTCCAAACGGCCCCAGCGACGAGACCCGTTCAAAATGATCCCGACACGGGTGCCTTGGCGTTGCCGCCCGATGGAAAGGCGACAAAACCTCGAACCCGTAGCCGAATTGTGCTGCCGTGGATTGGTTGGGAATTTCCCGCCCGCACACCTGGCAATGAAGGACAAGCCTTTTCAGTAGCCCGCGCCGGCTTTGGACTGCCGGTAGAGACCAAAAAAGCCCGATCCGTCGTTGCTTTAAGTCGCGTCCCCCGTTGAGAGCGGGGTGCGCCGGTTCGCCTCCGGCTGCCAGTCACGGTTGCAAAAGATGGGGTGACCTTCAGCGGCATCTCTTGAGAGAGATGCTGGGCTCTGGAGCATGACGATCTCGATCATGATGATCTTGACCGCAACGATCCGAGGGCCCCTCGGTTCCTCATCCCTTGGCGGCTGTCCGGCCTCTTGTCCGGATACCTACCGACTGACACACGACCACAGGCACGTGCGAAATTGGGCAGAAGCGGAAATAAGCGTTTTGAATTTCGTTCGCAAGGCATTTTTGGACGCGGGGAAAGATTTCCCTCATCTGTGCTTGCGCGACACACAGAGCGGCGTCGATGTCTGAACGAACGTTAAGCGAGCTTAAACTTTCGTAACGCGTTCACGCTTGCAGGACAGTGTTTTTGTGCTGTTCACGCGCGCTTGGTGAAAGGCTCGATGCGCTGCGCGCCGCGGATGAAGCCGATCATCACGAACACGCCGATCGCGAACAGCACGGCCTGAACGATGTGCGCGCCGCTATCGCCGAGCCCGAACAGAATCGCCAGCGCCCAGCCGCCGGCGAAGGCCGCACCGAACACTTCGGCACCGATCAGGATCGCCGCCGAGATGACGGTGATCACGGTCGGCCAAGCGATCTGGCGGCCGGCTTTGGAGGTGGTCTCTGCGTTCATGGTCCTGGGTCCTGTTGCGGGCCGCAATCTCTCCGAAAAGGCCCGGCCCTTCAAGGGGAAATGACCCAAAAAGGGCCGGCTCCGTGATATGAGGGGCGCATCGAACTTCCGGGAGAGGACGGACCCCAGCCGATGTCAGACACCACCGCTGTGATCGACGCCCAGACCAACCCGCTGCTCGTGGCCTGGGAGACCCCCCACCAGACACCGCCCTTCGACGCGATCAGGCCCGAGCACTTCCTGCCGGCCTTCGAGCGCGCCTTCGCCGACCATTCCGCCGAAATCACCGCGATCACTCACGATCCGGCCGAGCCCGACTTCGCCAACACCATCACGGCGCTGGAGCGCTCGGGCAAGCTGCTGTCGAAGGTCGCGGCGGTGTTCTACGACTTGGTGTCGGCGCATTCGAACCCGGCGATTCTGGAGATCGACAAGGACGTGTCGCTGCGGATGGCGCGGCACTGGAACCCGATCATGATGAATGCCGTGCTGTTTGGCCGCATCGCGCTGCTCTACGACAACCGCAAGGACCTCAAGCTCACCGGTGAGGAGCAGCGGCTCCTGGAGCGCACCTACACCCGCTTCCGCCGTGCCGGCGCCGGCCTGTCCGATGACGACAAGGTGCGGATGGCCGAGATCAACGAGAAGCTCGCCCAGCTCGGCACCACCTTCAGCCACCACGTGCTCGGCGACGAGCAGGACTGGGTCCTCGAGCTCGGCGAGGACGACCGTGCCGGCCTGTCCGAGAGCTTCGTGGCTGCCGCCAAGGCTGCGGCGGAAGAGCGCGGCATGCCCGGCAAGGCGATCGTGACCCTGTCGCGCTCCTCGGTCGAGCCGTTCCTGCAGAGCTCCGCCCGCCGCGACCTCCGCGAGAAGGTGTTCAAGGCGTTCACCGCGCGCGGCGACAATGGCAATTCCAACGACAACAACGCCGTCATCGGCGAGATCCTGGCGTTGCGCGAGCAGGCCGCCAGGATCATGGGCTTTCCCAACTTCGCCGCCTATCGCCTCGAGGATTCCATGGCGAAGACGCCGGAGGCGGTGCGCGGCCTCCTGGAGCGGGTCTGGAAGCCGGCCCGCGCCAAGGCGCTGGCCGACCGCGACCAGCTCCAGGCGATGATCACGGCGGAGGGCGGCAACTTCAAGCTCGAGGCCTGGGACTGGCGTTACTATGCCGAGAAGCTGCGCCAGGCGAAGGCCAACTTCGACGACGCGGCGATCAAGCCGTATCTTTCGCTCGACAACATGATCGCGGCCGCCTTCGATTGCGCCACGCGGCTGTTCGGCATCACCTTCGCCGAGCGCAAGGACATCCCGGTCTGGCATCCGGACGTCCGGGTGTGGGAGATCAAGGCGGCCGATGGCAGCCACAAGGCGCTGTTCTATGGCGACTACTTTGCGCGCTCGTCGAAGCGCTCCGGCGCCTGGATGACCTCGCTGCGCGACCAGCAGAAGCTCGACGGCGACACCGCGCCCTTGATCATCAACGTCTGCAACTTCGCCAAGGGCGCGGACGGCCAGCCCTCGCTGCTGTCGCCGGACGATGCGCGCACGCTGTTCCACGAGTTCGGCCACGGCCTGCACGGTATCCTGTCCAACGTGACCTATCCGTCGCTGTCGGGCACTGCCGTGTTCACCGACTTCGTCGAGCTGCCGTCGCAGCTCTACGAGCACTGGCAGGAGCGCCCCGAGGTGCTGCAAACCTTCGCGCGTCACTACCAGACCGGCGAGCCGCTGCCGCAGGACCTGCTCGACCGCTTCCTGGCGGCGCGCCGCTTCAACCAGGGCTTTGCCACGGTCGAGTTCGTCTCCTCGGCGCTGATCGACCTCGAGTTCCACACCCAGCCGGCATCGGCTTCGAAGGATGTGCGCGCGTTCGAAAAGGCCGAGATGGAGAAGATCGGCATGCCGCAGGAGATCGCGCTGCGCCACCGGCCGACTCAATTCGGCCATATCTTCTCGGGAGACCATTATGCGGCGGGCTATTACAGCTACATGTGGTCGGAGGTGATGGATGCGGATGCCTTCGGCGCCTTCGAGGAAGCCGGCAACATCTTCGATCCCACCGTCGCCAAGCGGCTTCACGACAACGTCTATTCCTCGGGCGGCTCGCTCGATCCGGAAGCGGCGTATGTCGCGTTCCGGGGCCGCGAGCCCGAGCCCGACGCGCTGCTCCGCCGACGTGGCCTGCTCGATGTCCCCGCGGCGGCTTGAGGTGAAGGGGATGGCGGTGGTTCGTTTCGTTCTCGGTGCGCTGATGCTCGTGCTCGGCGCGAGCGCGGCGAGCGCCCATCCGCATGTCTGGGTCACCGCGACCAGCGAGCTGCTCTACGCGGCCGACGGTTCGCTGACCGGCGTGCGGCACGCCTGGACCTTCGACGACATGTTCGCGACCTACGCGTTGCAGGGCCTCGAGACCAAGCAGAAGGGCGTCTACACCCGCGAGGAGCTGGCGCCGCTGGCGCAGACCAATGCCGAGTCGCTGAAGGAATATGCCTATTTCACGTTCATCAAGTCCGACGGCCGCAAGCAGAAGCTCGAGGATCCCGTCGACTACTACCTCGAATACAAGGACACCAAGCTGACGCTCCACTTCACCTTGCCGCTGAAGGCGCCGGTGAAGTCCAACCAGCTCCAGGTCGAGGTCTACGATCCCAGCTATTTCATTGATTTCCAGATGGCGGAGAAGGATCCCGTCAAGCTGGTCAGTGCTCCCGCAGGCTGCAAGTTCGGCCTGGTGAGACCGAGCGACGGCGGCACCGTCGCGCAGACCATGAACGAACAGACATTCCTGAGCGGCGGGGCGAACGCCAATTTCGGAATGAACTTCGCCAACAAGATCTCAGTGGAATGTCCATGACACCTCGCCCCAACGCCGCCCGACCACTCCTGACTTGCGCTGCGATCCTCGCTGCGCTGGCTGCCGCCGACGCCGCCTCGCACGTGCTGCTCGCCAAGTCGCCATTCGGCGCGCCTGCGGGCGAGCCGCAGGTCGGCGGCATCGTCGGCTGGCTGCTCGCCAAGCAGTCGGAGTTCTACCGGCAGATGTCGGGCGCGATCCGCTCCGCCAAAGAGGACGGCTCGGCGGTGTGGTGGCTGCTCGCGATCTCCTTTGCCTACGGCATTTTCCATGCGGCTGGCCCCGGCCATGGCAAGGCGGTCATCGCCTCCTATCTCGTTGCCAACCAGGAGACGGCGAAGCGCGGCATCGTGCTGTCATTTGCTTCGGGCCTGATGCAGGCGCTGGTGGCAGTGGCGATCGTCGGCATCGGCGCGGTGCTGCTGAACGCGACGGCGGCCAGCATGTGCAGCGCCGAGAAGGTGGTGGAGATTGCAAGCTACGGCCTGATCGCGCTGCTCGGCGCACGTCTGGTCTGGGTCAAGGGCGCGGCATTCCTGCGGACGTGGCAGCCGGCGACCCCAGCGCTGGCGCTGGCTGGTGGGCCGGCGGCTGCGGTGGTGCCGTCAGGGCATGATCACGGCCACGCGCATGATCATCAGCATCGCGCGCCTCAAGATCACCATGGGCATGACCACCATCACGGCCACGACCATCATGGACATGATCATCACCACGGTCATGCTCACACGCATGCGGCCGCGGCCCATGGTCACGCCGCTCACGATCATGTCCATCATGATCATGTCCATCACGATCACGTGCATCATGATCACGTCCATGGCGACGATTGCGGTTGCGGCCATTCGCACGGACCCGCGCCGAGCGAGCTCGCCGGCCCCGGCGGCTGGCAGCGCGGCTTCCAGGCGATCTTCGCCGCCGGCATCCGCCCCTGCTCGGGTGCGATCCTGGTGCTGGTGTTCGCCCTGGCACAGGGAATGTTCTGGGCCGGCGTCGCCGCCACCATCGTGATGGGTATGGGCACCGCGATCACCGTCGCCACCATCGCCGTCATCGCGGTCGCCGCCAAGGACATCGCCCGTCGCCTCAGCGCCGGCCGCGACGGCGGCGGCGCCCTGATCATGCGGGGACTGGAGTTCGGCGCGGCCGGGCTGGTGCTGCTGTTCGGTGTCGGCCTGCTGTTCGGCTACATGGCGGCGGAACGCACGACCTGCTTCTGAGCGGACAGCGCCCAGCGACTACGCGTCTGCCCACCACATCCGCCACGGCGTACTGGATGCCCCGCCTGCGCGGGGCATGACAGCGGTGGATGTGGCCCAGATCGCGCAACACCACGAGTGTCGTCCCGGCCTTGAGCCGGGACCCATACTCCGCGGCGGTCGTGAGGCGCGAGCACGTAGTTGCCCGCCTGCCTCAAACCGCTCCCTGTGGTTATGGGTCCCGGCTCAAGGCCGGGACGACAGCGAGGGTGCGGATGCGGTGTTGCCATGCCCCTGCGGCCGCAGCGCGCGTCCCAAGGCCATCAGCGGGAAGTAGTGGCGGTACATGCCGTAGCGGAGCATGAAGGCGCGGGACAGTTCCGGGCCCTGCATCAGCCGTTCCTGCAACGAGGGATCGTTGAGCTTGATGGTCTGGCCGACGCCGTAGCCGGGGAAGCCGGTGCCGGTGAACTCCGGCTCGTCCCAGGTGCCGGCGGACTGGCGTTCGACCAGCCACAGGCAGCCGCGCTCGATGGCGTCCTTGTCCTGTGGACGGTTGGCGGCGAGCAGCGCCATCAGCGCCCAGGCGGTCTGCGACGCTGTGGTGGTGCCGCGCCCGACCGCGCTGACGTCCATGTAGGACGCGCAGCTCTCGCCCCAGCCGCCGTCCGGCTGCTGATGGGCGACGAGCCAGTCGCAGGCGCGGCCGATATAGGGTTGCGTCATGTCCTCGCCGATCGCGGCCAGCGCCGGCAGCACGGCGCCGGTGCCGTAGACGTAGTTGACGCCCCAGCGGCCGAACCATGGACCGCTCGGCTCCTGCTCCCGTCGGATGTAGTCCAGCGCGCGCACCATGGCGGGATGGTTGCGCGAGATGCCGAGCTTGCCGAACGCCTCGACGATATGCGCGGTGACGTCGACCGACGGCGGATCGAGCGCCTCGCCGTAGTCGCAGAACGGAATCTTGGTCAGGATCTGCTGGTTGTTGTCCTTGTCGAACGCGCCCCAGCCGCCGCCGTGGCTCTGCATGCCGATCAGCCAGTCGACGCCGAGCTGAATGGCCTCGTCGATGCCTTTCGCCTTCCACTTGGGGTCATGCCGCAGCGGCGCCAGCGCGATCAGCGCGACCGCGGTGTCGTCGGTGTCGGGATAGTAGTTGTTGGCGTATTCGAACGCCCAGCCGCCGGGCTTGACGTGCGGCAGCTTCATCGACCAGTCGCCGGGCACGCGCACCTGGCGCTCCAGTACCCAGTTCACCGCCTTGTCGACGGCTTCCGGATAATCGCCGAGCACGCCGGCATCGTCGAAGGCGAGCAAAGTGAGGATCGTGTCCCACACCGGGCTGTTGGTCGCCTGGATGTAGGTGGCATCGCCAACATCGACCCGCCAGCCGGGATCGTTCAGGGCATCGAGGCCCTTGGCGAGAACGGGGTGATTGAGCGGATAGCCCTCGGCATAGAGCGCCATCAGGCCGTAGATCCAGGGCGGCTGGATACCGCCCCAGGCGCCGTCGAAATCCTGATGGCGGATCATCCATTCCAGCACGCGGCTGGTCGCCGCCGGGCGAAACAGGCCGAGATTGAGCTTGTTGCCGAAGTTCTGGAGGGCGTGCAGCACCTTGTCGGCGCCGCGGAAGAACTTGTCCCAGCCGCCGGCGTTGGCCTTGACCGGCAGGTCGTAGTCGAACGCGTTGCGCCCATGCGGAAACAGCGCGTCGAGCCGGTTTTCGGGCGGCAGCGGCCGGCTCGGGCGCCGCGCCGACAGCACGGCGATCGGCATCAGGGTGGCGCGTGCCCATTGCGCGAAATTGTAGATCGAGAACGGAAACCAGAGCGGAAACCAGATCACTTCGGGCGGGATGTTCGGCGTCTTCTCCCACGGCCATTCGCCGATCAGCGCCAGCCAGTAGCGCGTGAACACGCGGATGTTGCGCAAGCCGCCCTTGGCCTCGATCCATTCGCGGGCGCGGCGCACCGGCGGCTCATCGTCGCGGAAGCCGAGCGAGCGCAGCGCGGCATAGGCCTCGACGGTCGCGTTGATGTCGCCATTGGGCGCGCCGAAATAAACCTGCCAGGCGCCGTCCGGGCGCTGGCTGTCGAGCAGCGACTGGCCCAGGCGCTTGCGCAGCGGATGGTCCTCGAGCCCCATGAACCACAGCGCCAGGCACCATTGCGCCTCCATGCAGGCGTTGGATTCGGCGCGGCCGACCCAGTGGCCGTCCGGCTTCTGGTTGGCGATCAGCCAGTCCGAAGCCGCCCGCACCGTCGATTGCAGGGCGGTCTGGTAATTTCCCGGGTCGCGCGGCGCGCGCGCGGAAGCCGAGCTGGTCAAAGTCATCATCATCCCTCTGGCGGCCCGATAGCGCCGCTGCAGCCGTCGAATTCACCCCGCCCTATAGGGAATTTCGCCGTCAAATCCAATCAACTGGCCGTAGCAGGCCGGATCAAAGCGGAAACGAAAAGCGTACGGACCGAGGTCTTCAGCGCTCGTGGTTAGCACCTCGGCGGGGACAGGGATGTGACACCGCTCACGCGCAGGGACCGCGGCTTCCGCTCAAACCGGCAGGTAATTGCGCAGCAAAGGCAGGAAGAAGATCCCGACCGTGATGAGGAAGCCGATCGCCCACAGGATCGAGCGCAGCGACGGCCGGTCGCCGACGTAGGTCAGGACGTAGGCGATGCGCACGATCAGGAACAGCACCGACAGCTCGTTGATCAGGTTCTGCGGCGCGCCGCGGAACTCGGCCAGCAGTACCGCCGCCGCAAAGAACGGGAACGCCTCGATGCCGTTCTGGTGGGCGCCCAGCGCCCGCTCGCGGATGCCGCCGGCGTAGAAGGCGGGATCTCGCGGCCGGGCGTTGTCATAGCGCCCGGCGCCGTCGACCTTGATCCATTTCGCCGGCACGATCGTTAAAAGGTAGAGCATTACGCTGGCGAAAATGCACCATTCTGCAATCGTCATGGCTCCTCCAGCCCGATGACATCGGTGAAATGGCCCTTATCTTGACAATGTCGAAACAAGCCGCCAAGCCACGCCCTTCACCAGTCACAGGCATCATGACCGCCGCCATCTCCCTCGACAATGCCAGGCCTGTCGATGCCAAGGCTCTTGATGCCAAGGCTCTTGATGCCAAACCGTTGCCGGCCGCGAGCACGTCACGCGTCGGCGTGCTGCTGGTCAATCTCGGGACGCCCGATACGGCCGACGCCGCTGGCGTGCGGGTGTATCTGAAAGAGTTCCTGTCCGACCGTCGCGTCATCGAGGACCAGGGCCTGCTGTGGAAGATCATCCTCAACGGGATCATCCTCAACGTCCGGCCGCGCAAGAAGGCCAAGGACTACCAGTCGATCTGGAACACCGAGAAGAACGAATCGCCGCTGAAGACGATCACCCGCGCGCAGAGCGAGAAGCTGGCCGCTGCGATCGCCGACCGCAGCCACGTCCTCGTCGACTGGGCGATGCGCTACGGCAATCCGTCGATCAAGGCCGGTGTCGATGGCCTGATGGCCAAAGGCTGTGACCGCATCCTGGTCGTGCCGCTGTATCCGCAATATTCGGCCGCGACCTCGGCCACCGTGTGCGACGAGGCGTTCCGCGTCCTGACCGAGCTGCGGGCGCAGCCGACCATCCGGGTGACGCCGCCCTATTACAACGACGATTTCTACATCGAGGCGCTGGCGGTCTCGATCGAGGACCATCTGAAGACGCTGCCGTACACGCCCGAGCTGATCGTGGCGTCGTTCCACGGCATGCCGAAGGAATATGTCGACAAGGGCGACCCCTATCGCGAGCAGTGCGTCGCCACCACCGAGCTGCTGCGCAAGCGGCTCGGCATGGACGACACCAAGCTGCTGTTGACCTTCCAGTCGCGTTTCGGCTTCTCGGAGTGGCTGCAGCCCTACACCGACAAGACCATCGAGAAGCTCGCCAAGGACGGCGTCAAGCGCATCGCCGTGGTGATGCCCGGCTTCGCCGCCGACTGCCTGGAGACGCTGGAGGAGATCTCCGGCGAGAACTGCGAGATCTTCAAGCACAATGGCGGCGAGGAATTCTCCGCCGTGCCGTGCCTGAACGACAGTGCCCCGGGCATGGAGGTGCTGCGGCAGCTCGTGCTGCGCGAGCTGCAGGGTTGGCTGTAACGGGCTGGCTCCGAGCCGGCCCGCCGGCGCTTCTCTGCCTTCGGCTAGGTGAGCCGTGCGGCGGCGCAAGGTTAATGCCGCCGCAACCTTCGAAAATACTTTCCTGAACCGCGCCTAGCGAATCCCCGACAAAATCATGCAGCAATCCCTAGATTGTGATGGCTGCAGAGGCTGGTGAGGGGACGACCGTCTCCTCCCTTGGAGGATCCATGAGCGGTTTCGACATTTTCGCCATAGCGCTGGTGCTGCTGGTCATCTTCACGCTGTATTCCGGCGTGAAGACCGTGCCACAGGGGTTCGACTGGACCGTCGAGCGGTTCGGCAAATACACCCGCACCTTGTCGCCGGGCCTCAACATCATCGTGCCCTTCTTCGATCGCATCGGGCGCAAGATCAACATGATGGAGCAGGTGATCGACATCCCCGAGCAGGAGGTCATCACCAAGGACAACGCCACCGTGACGGTCGACGGCGTCGCCTTCTACCAGGTGTTCGACGCCGCCAAGGCGAGCTACGAGGTGTCGAACCTCAACCAGGCGATCGTCACGCTGACCATGACCAACATCCGCTCGGTGATGGGCGCGATGGATCTCGACCAGGTGCTGTCGCATCGCGACGAGATCAACGAGCGGCTGCTGCGGGTCGTCGACGCCGCGGTGTCGCCGTGGGGCCTCAAGGTGAACCGGATCGAGATCAAGGACATCGTGCCGCCGGCCGATCTGGTCGAGGCGATGGGCCGTCAGATGAAGGCCGAGCGCGTCAAGCGCGCCGACATCCTGCAGGCCGAGGGCCAGCGCCAGTCGGAGATTCTGCGCGCGGAAGGTGCGAAGCAGAGCCAGATCCTGCAGGCGGAGGGCCGCCGCGAATCGGCCTTTCTCGATGCCCAGGCGCGCGAGCGCGCGGCCGAAGCCGAGGCCAAGGCGACGCAGATGGTGTCGGACGCGATCGGCAAGGGCGATGTCGCCGCGCTCAACTACTTCATCGCGGACAAATACATCAAGGCATTCGGCCAGCTCGCCGATTCACCGAACCAGAAGGTGATCATGCTGCCGCTGGAGGCGACGGGCATGCTGGCCTCGCTCGCCGGCATCGGCGAGATCGCCAAGGCGACGTTCGGTGAGAGCGCGGCTTCGGCCGTGGCCGCCGCGCGCCGCGGCGGTTCGGTGCCGTCGGCGGGGACGCCGCCGGCGCCGCCCGTGCCGCCGCGGACGTAGAGCGAAGGAGGCGATCATGAGCGACATGTTCGTCACGCTCGGCACCTGGAACTGGCTGATCTTCGGCGTCCTGCTGATGGCGCTGGAGCTGCTGGCGCCCGGCATCTTCCTGTTCTGGCTAGGCCTCGCGGCGCTGCTGGTCGGCCTGATCTCGTTCGTCGTCGCGCCGGGATGGCAGCTGCAGATCCTGCTGTTCGCGCTGTTCGCGATCGCGGCCGTGCCGCTGTGGCGGCGGCTGGCGCGCGCCAACGCGGCGCCATCGCAGGACAATCCGTTCCTCAACCGCCGCTCGGCCGCGCTGGTCGGCCGCGAGTTCACCCTGGAGAAGCCGATCGTCGGCGGCAACGGCACCGTGCGCATCGACGACACGGTGTGGCGCGTCGCCGGCCCGGACACGCCCGCCGGCAGCCGCGTGCGCATCGTGCAGGCGGACGGCGCACATCTGACGGTGACGGCGGCGTAAGCTCCGGGTGATGTCGCCTGATTGAAGCAACGCTCTCACCACGTCATTGCGAGCGCAGCGAAGCAATCCAGAGTCGTTTCCAAAACCCTGGATTGCTTCGTCGCTGCGCTCCTCGCAATGACGGAGGAGAGAGCGGGGATCAGTTCTGCAGCCGCACGCCCAGCATCACCACCGTGCCCGACGAACCGGCACCGGCAATGTTGGAGTCCAGCTTGTCATAGCGCAGCGTGCCCTTGACCCAGACGTTGCGCGACATCTTGTAGACGAGGTTGCCTTCGGCCGAATAGGTGCGGTCGCTGCGGCCGTAGCCCTGATAGTCGAGCGTGCCGAAGCTGAACTTGCCGATGCCGGTCAGCCAGCGGCGGAAATCGTGATCGACCTGCACCGTGTAGGTGCGCACCAGCACGCCGGAGGCGCCGGCCACCGTGGTCTCCGCGAGCTGCGTGTCGGAGAGAAAGCGCGCGGTGGTCAGCGGCGTCGCCGACCACACCAGCGAGGCCGTGGTCAGGAAGCCCTGCAGCCGGTTCAGCCGCGGGTCGACATAGCTGCGCGTGGCATAGCCGAGCGAGACCTCGCCGGTCAGCAGCCGGGTGAACTCGAACGAGGTGCCGGCCTTGGCGTAGCCGCCGGAGGAATCGCGCTGATAGCCGGAACGGTCGATCCGCTCATCGTGCACGCGGCTGTCGCCCTGGATCTCGGCGAACGGCTTCAGGCCGGGCATGACCTCGTAGGACACCCGGCCGATGCCGCCGAACTGGTTGTAGTTGCGGTCATCGTTCGACGTCATCGTGCCGTCGGTCAGCTTGCTCTGCTGATAGCTGGTGCGATCGGCGGTGGCGCCGGCCGAGACCTGCAGCCGGTTGAAGCGCTGGTCGATGCCTAAGGTGGTGCCGAGCGTGGTGTAGACCGGATAGCGCGACAATCCGGCCTGCACGCTGGGGCTGCCGGGATTGTCGGTCGCCGCGCGCAGGCGGAGCTGGGCGCCGATCGAGGTGTCGCGCGTGATATCGAGGCGGCCGTCGACATGGCCGGTGAAGTCGGGGCGGTCGAGCGTGGTCGGCGCCGAATTGATGCCGCCGTCCATGATGGCCGGCAGGGTGCTGCCATAGCCGGTGAAGGATCCCCTGAGGTCGGCGACGAGGGCGTGACGCTCCCAGTTCGACACCGCCAGGAATTCCGGCGCGATCACCCAGGCCGGCATGCCGCGCGGCCTGGCGAGGCGGGCCGGGTTGCTGTCATAGCCGGCGGAGAGCTCCACCGCGCCCTTGATCAGGAACGGCCCGGCGTAGTCGCCGACCGCGCCGAACGGGTCATCGTCGATTCTGAGGCGCTTGCGCGGCGGCTGGCCGGGGACGGTGCCCGCCATCGCGGGCGGCAGCGGTTGCCGGTTGGCGGAGGCCGAGGGCGGCAGGGTCGGGCGCAACTGGCCGGTCAGCTCGCCGGACGGCGGTGTGCCGGGGCCCGGCGCCGGCTTGGGCCGCGCCTGGGCGGGATAGTATTTCGGCTTCTTGCGGGTGCGATTCAGCGAATCATAGCCGACATCGGATGCGCCGCTGGCCGCGGGCACACCGGGCAGGGGGACCAGATTTCGTCGTGCGGCCGAGCTGGCCGGCGTAGGCGTCGCGGGCAGCCCTGGCGTCGGGACGGCATCGGTCAGGCCGCTGACCACGGTCCGCCGCAACGGGGAGTCCTGCGGAGCCAGGAAGCCGTCGCGCACCGGCCGGAACACGTCGATGGTCTGGGAGCGGGCCGCCTCGGGGCCGAGCGCGGCGAGCAGCAGGCATGCGGCGGACGCGCCGCGCCACACCGCGCGCCTTCGCGCGCGCCTCGCGCGGCCGCTGTCAGGCCTCCACCCCACGATGAAAATACTCCAACAAAATCAATTGCGTCGTCGGGACGCCCGCGCCGCCGGCAAACCGCGTCGTTAAGGGAGTAAAAACAAATATGGTTAATGGGCTGTTGATGGCGCCTTGCTGCCTTACCCATGCTAAAGAGCGGCGCCTGACTGTTCAGCCCTGGAAGTCCGCATGCCGAGATCGAAGCCGTTGCCCGACACCGCTCCCGCCAACGCAGATATCCAGTCGGCGCTGCGCACGCTCGACGCCGGCAGCAACGGCATTGCCGCGATCTCCGCGGCGCTATCCGGGCCCTTGGGAGCAGCCTTCGCCGCTGCCGTCGAGCTGATCCGCCAAGCCAAGGGCCGGGCGATCCTCACCGGCCTCGGCAAGTCCGGCCACGTCGCCCGCAAGATGGCCGCAACCCTCGCCTCGACCGGCACGCCCGCCTTCTTCGTCCATTCCGCCGAGGCCGGCCATGGCGATCTCGGCATGATCACCTCGGACGACGTCGTCATCGCGCTGTCGTGGTCCGGCGAGCAGCCGGAGATGAAGACGCTGGTCAACTATACCAAGCGCTTCGCCATCCCGCTGATCGCGGTCACCTCCAATGCGCAATCGTCGCTGGGAGAGGCGGCGCGCATCGTGCTGGAGCTGCCGAAGGCGCGCGAGGCCTGTCCGCACAATCTGGCGCCGACCACCTCGACCCTGATGCAGGCCGCGATCGGCGATGCGCTCGCGATCGCGCTGCTCGAAGGCCGCGGCTTCACCGCGCTCGAATTCGCCAATTTCCATCCGGGCGGCAAGCTCGGCGCCATGCTCAAACATATCTCCGATCTGATGCGCTCGGGCGACGCGGTGCCGCTGAAGCCGCTCGGCACCGGCATGGCCGATGCGCTTGCCGAGATGTCGGCCAAGGGTCTGGGCTGCGTCATCATCGTCGATGGCCGTGGCCATGTCGCCGGCATCATCACCGACGGCGACCTCCGCCGGAAGATGCGTGCCGACCTGCTGTCCGTCTCGGTCGACGAGATCATGACCGCGAACCCGCGCACCGTGCGCCGCGAGGCGCTGGCCTCCGAGGCGCTGGAAATCCTGAACTCCGCCAAGATCACGACCCTGATCGTGACCGACGGCGCCAAGCCGGTCGGCATCCTGCACATGCACGATCTGTTGCGCGCAGGGGTGGCGTGATCTTTCCACCATGACCGACCGTTTCAACCTCGATAAATATCTCGCCCGGATCGGCTATCGCGGGCCGCTGGCCCCCACCTTCGACACGCTGGCCGGATTGCAGGCGGCGCATGTCGATGCCATCGCCTTCGAAGGCATCGATCCGCTGCTCGGCCGGCCCGTGAACATCGATCTCGCCTCGGTGCAGGCTAAGATCGTCGACGGCCGCCGCGGCGGCTATTGCTTCGAGCAGAACGCGCTGTTCAAGGCCGCGCTCGAGGCGATCGGCTTTGCGGTGACGCCGCTCTCGGCACGGGTGCGCTGGCGGCTCGATGCCGATGCGCCGCTGACGCCGCGCACGCACATGATGCTGAAGGTGGACCTGCCGGAGGGGCCTTATCTCGCCGATGTCGGTTTCGGCTCCTGCCTGCTCGATACGCCGCTGCAGATGGTTGCCGACATCGAGCAGCCGACCGCGATGGGGACGTTCCGTCTGACGCTCTCCGACGGGCTGTATTGGCTCGCGGCGAGGCAGCCGGCCGGCTGGCGCACGATGTACGTCTTCGACCTCGCGCCGCAGATTCATGCCGACTACGTGCTCGGCAACTGGTTTACCTCGACCAGCCCGTTGACGCCGTTCACCTCGATGCTGATCCTGGAGCGGTTGACCCGCGAGGCGCGCTACAAGCTGGTCAATCGCCGCCTGGTCATCGAGGCGCGCGATGGCGAGGTGAGGAGCGAGCAGATCATCGAAACGCCCGAGACGCTGCGCAGCGTCATCGAGGAGGTGTTCGGGCTGACACCTCCGGTGTCCGTCGATGTGATCTGGGCGCGCATCGAGGGTTGACGGGAAGGCGTTGCGATGGCGGATGAGTTTCAGCTGGATTCCTATCTTGCCCGCATCGACTATCGCGGGCCGCTCGCGCCCGACCTGGCGACGCTCGCAGCGCTGCAGGCCGCGCATGTCGACGCGCTGCCATTCGAGGCGCTCGATCCGTTGATGGGCCGTCTCGTCCATGTCGACCTGCCGTCCGTGCAGCAGAAGCTCGTGCTCGGCCGCCGCGGCGGCTACTGCTTCGAGCAGAACGTGCTGTTCCAGGCCGCGCTGGAAGCGATCGGATTCAAGGTCAACGGCCTGACGGGGCGCGTGCGCTGGCGCTCGGCGCCATCAGATCCGCTCGGGCCGCGCCAGCACATGATGCTGCTCGTCGAGGTCGACGGCCATCCGCATCTCGTCGATGTCGGCTTCGGCATCTGCATGATGGATGCGCCCATCCGTCTCGAGATCGGGCCCGAGCAGCAGACGCCGATGGGGACGTTTCGCATCGGCACGTGGGACGGACTCTACACGGTCAGCGCAAAGCAGCCGGCGGGCTGGCGCATGATGTACGCCTTCGATCTCGCGCCGCAGATCCATGCCGACTACGTGCTCGGCAACTGGTACACCTCGACCAGCCCGAACGTGCCGGCCACGCATACGCTGATGATGGAGCGTGTCGAGCCTCGTGTGCGGCACAAGCTGGTCAGCCGCCGCTATCAGCGGCAGGCGCGCGATGGCGAGGTGATCGAGGAGCGGATCATCGAGAGCGCCGGCGAGCTTGGCCGTCTCATCGACGACATCTTCCGTGTGACGCCCCCGGTGCCGGTCGAAGACATCTGGGCGCGGACGTCGAGCTGATCGCGTTGCAGGTTGCACGCGATGTTCTGTGATCGAACGTGCGTTGCGGCCGCGCATGCGAGCACGAGTCGCTGCGGACCTTTTTCGCGTGTCGTGCGGAATTTGACGGGAATGCCGGCCCTCTCATTGTGTTTATGTTAAGGGTCGCACCCTTAGGTTGCGGAAACCTGAGGGGCTCGCGGCTGCCAGCCGTCGAACAATGGGGATCGTCCAGCATGACTGACATCGTGATGCACGCGACGCGATCAATCCTGCCGAGTGTGTCCGAGCAGGGCTGCCCTCACCGAACACGGCCGCATCCTTCCTGACATCGGAGCCGCGCACCGCGGCTCATCCGAGCTGGCCTCACGGCCAGGACGGGTGGGGGCTTCAAGGTTGCAACGTCGACCCTGACGCTTCGACGCTCATCCGATCGATCATGAGACCACGGCCTGACCTGCCACTTCAGGCCGAGCGGAGACTCGTGTCGAGGAAGCCCCCACCCCTTTTTTGTTGTCCGTGCAATGAATGCTGCAAATTGGATTGGAGCTGCAAGCGACGCTATCGGTGCGCTCCCCTCCCCCTTGCGGGGAGGGGTCGCGGGGGTGAGGGTCCACGAGTCACGTTCGATCTGATGAGAGCTGAATTCTCTATCCGTGAGTAGGGCGCCTGCTGAGCTCGATAGTCTCACCGCGTCATTGCGAGCGCAGCGTTTAGCCCGGAGACATAGCTTACACCTGTTCGGGGACATGGTTGACACTTTTGGGGTCACGCAAATCGATCGCTGCGATCTGATGAGCGGCAAAGAAAACTCCGAATTTTCCGTCTTG